>NZ_JBICTV010000009.1:0-293706 GCF_043197855.1 Dactylosporangium sp. NPDC048998 | reverse complement strand
CAGCCCGCAGCCCGCAGCCCGCAGCCCGCAGCCCGCAGCCCGCAGCCCGCAGCCCGCAGCCCGCAGCCCGCAGCCCGCAGCCCGCAGCCCGCAGCCCGCAGCCGATTGTTCGTCTGTCATGTTGCGCAAGCAATGTTGATTTTCGTCAACGTTGACACAGTTCCGTCCATATCGTCAATCTGGATCCCATGTCGATCGCAACGAAGCCGCGCATCCACTTCCTCGACGTCACCAATCGCGACGGGGTGCAGACGGCCCGGACCGGGTTGTCCAAGTTCGGCAAGACGATGGTGAACTTCTATCTCGGCCGCCTCGGGGTGGCGCAGTCCGAGATCGGCTTTCCGTTCCTGTTCCACGAGGTGCCGTACATCCGCGCCCAGGCGGCGCTCGAGCGCGCCGGCGCGTTCGGGGAGTTGCGGCTGTCCGGCTGGTGCCGCGCCGTCCCGGCCGACGTCGAGCGCTCCGCGGGGCTCGGGCTGCGCCACTACAACCTGTCGATCTCGACCTCGGACCAGATGCTGCAGAACAAGTTTCGCGGCCGCCTCGACCGCGACGCGCTGATCCGCGAGATGGTCGCGGCCGTGCGGGCGGCCAAGGCGGCGGGCGCGCAGACCGTCGGGGTCAACGCCGAGGACGGCTCGCGCACCGACGAGGGGTTCCTGACCGAGTTCGCGCTCGCGGCACGGGAGGCGGGCGCCGACCGGCTGCGCTACTGCGACACGATCGGCGGCGACACGCCCGGGCGCATCGGCGAGCGGTTCGCCAAGCTGGCCGGCGCGGTCGGCATGCCCATCGAGACGCACTGCCACAACGACCTCGGCATGGCGGTGGCCAACTCGCTGGCCGGCGCGTTCGGCGACCTGGCCGCCGGGCAGGACGCGTGGATCAACACGTGCGTCAACGGCATCGGCGAGCGCTCCGGCAACGCCGACCTGGTCTCGTGCATCCTCGCGCTGCGGCACGGCTTCGGCGTTCCCGAGGGCGCCGAGATCGGCGACCCGCTCGACCTGACGTGGGCGCGCCGCTTCGCCTGGTGGGCGTCGTACGCGTTCGGCCAGCCGCTGCCGAACAACCAGCCGGGCGTGGGGCCGAACGCGTTCGCGCACGAGTCGGGCATCCACGCCGACGGTGCGCTGAAGGACCACCGCAACTACGAGCTCTACGACGACGATTTGCTCGGCCCGTTCGCGCAGGAGCGGCACGCCCGAGCCGGCCGCATCGTGCTCACCGGCGAGTACGGCGGGCTCGCCGGCTTCCGCCACGTCATGGACGACCTCGGCGCCGAGGTGACCGACGAGGCGCTGACCTTCAAGCTCGTCCAGCTGTGCAACGCCGCGACCGGCCGCCCGCTCACGGACGACGAGCTACGCCTGATCGCCGCGTTCCCGAACGAGCTCGCCCTGCTCTACCCGGGCTACCTGGACCAGCCCTGAACGACCAGCCCTGAGACTCGGCGGGCCCGAAGAGCCGATCAGAGCATCGCGTGCTCGACGATCCAGCCCAGCCGCAGCGTCTCCTCGTGCGAGAACTCCAGCGTCACGATCTCTTCATAGCGGCGCGACACCTGCATGGGCGTGAACCGGTGCACGGCACACTCCATCCACACCGGGATGCGAGAGGCCGGGTTGGCCAGGACGACATGCTTGCCGCAGCGATGCGGATTCCCCATGGCCGTCAAGCTAGCCGCGGCACCGGACGCCACCTACCCGGCCAGCCGGAGCCTCCTGGTGCGTCAACCGCACCACGTCCGCGTACGCCAAATGGACGAGAACCCGCGGGGCTGACGACGGCCGCGACGCGGGCACGGACCGTGCCACCGGCTCGGCGGCGCTCGATACGACAAATCCGGATTTTTCCCCACTTGCCATCGGACGAACGACTTCACCGCCCGACCGATCGGACGACGGACCGGATAGCGCCAAACACGCAGCGTATCGAGCGCCGCCTAAACCCATTCCGTGATTTCCCCGAAACGCACAGTTCACCGCAGAACCGCTGTTTCAACCTGACAGAACCGACACCGCAGGTCATGATTTGCCCGTGACTAGCCAACCGCGCGTGATGTCGATCTATGAGGGCTTTTTCTCCGGCGGCGCCCGGGCCCTGCACACCACCGTGGTGGCCGGGCTGCACACCGGGGGCAGCCATCACCATGCAGTGCTGAGCATCTATGGCGCCATGCGCCGGGAGACGATCCTGCAGCGCATGGAGGACGACGCCAGTTACCGGTCACTGCGCGCCGCCGGCGTCGAGGTGCGCTCGCTCGGCCGCCGCATCGGCGGGGACACCGCGGCCCGCAAGACGTTCAGCCCGGCCGAGGTCGCCACCGCCGTCGCGCACGCGGAGCGGGCCGACATCATCCTGTCGCTCAAGGAGCAGCCGCTGCGGCTGGTGAACCTGCCCGGGTTTCCGCGCAAGCCGGTCATTGTCTGCCTGCACCGCTCCGACCCGGAGAACCAGGGCCGCGCGCTGGCCGATTTCAAGGCGGCGGTCGCGGACGGCAGGGTGGCCGCCGCGATCTGCTGCGCCGAGTCGACCCGGTCGGCGTACGAGGCCGCCGGCATCCCGTCCGGCCTGCTCGAGGTCATCCCCAACGGCGTGGACCTGTCCCGCTTCCAGCCGGTGCCCGCCCGCCGGCGCGCCGCGCTGCGCCGCTCGCTCGGTGTGCCGGTCAAGGCCGAGGTGGTCACCCTGGCCGCCCGGTACGACCCGATGAAGAACATCCCGCTGTTCCTGGCCGCCGCGCGCCGCTACCTGCAGCGCGAGCCCAACGGCCACGTGCTGCTGTGCGGTGCGGGCATGACCACGGCCAACGCCGAGCTGTGCGGCCTGCTCAACGACCTGTTCGACGACGAGCCGCGATACCTCAACCGCTTGCACCTGCTGGGCATCCGCCGCGACATGGAGGCCGTCTACGCCGCCACCGACGTGGTGGCGCTGACGTCGGTCAGCAGCGAGGCGGCGCCGCTGTGCCTCATCGAGGGCGCCATGTGCGGCGCCGTGCCGGTGTCGACCGACGTCGGCGACACGGCCGCCATCGTGGCCGGCCACGGCCTCATCACCCCGCCCGACCCGGAGGCGATCAGCGCCGCCTGGTCCGAGGCGGTCGACCGCCGCGCCGAGTTCGCCCCGCGACTGCTGGGCAGCCGCGAGCGTTTCAGCCACACCCGGATGATCGCCTCGTACGCGACCGTCATCGACCGCGCCTACCGCGAGGCGGGCCTGCGGGTCCCCCAGCGCCTCTGACCGCAGAGCCCACCTCGGCGGCCCGCGCCGCGCTGAGATCAGAACCGTGGGGGGGGGGGGGGGGGGGGGGGGGGGGGGGGGGGCGGGGGGGCGGGGGCGGGGGCGGGGGGGGGGCGGGGGGGGGGGCCCCCCCGGGGGGGGGGGGGCGGCGCCCCCCCCCCCCCCGCCCCCCCCCCCCCCCCCCGGGGCGCCCCCCCCCCCCCCCCCCGCGCGCGGGGGGGGGGGGGGCCCCCCCCCCCCCCCCCCCCCCCCCACTTTTCCCCTGTTCTCTGTCTGATTTATCCCGCTTCAATCCAGTCCGGCGCACGCCACGTATTGACGGACCGGGCGGTCGGGCGCACCATTTGGAGAGCGCTCTCCGAGCGCGTTCCCGCCGGACCGCCACCGGCGAACGGCACCCGCCCACACCCCTGGGAGCTGATTTGAGAACAAGACGGCTCAGAAGAATCGTGATCCCGGTCGGGATCACCACCGCGGTCGTCGCGTCGATGGTCGTCGGCGCGATCCAGCTCACGGCGGCCAACGCGGCCGACGCCACGCTGCTGTCGCAGGGCCGGCCGGCGCTCGCGTCCTCGACCGAGCTCGGCGAGACCCCGGCCGCCGCCGCCTTCGACGGCAACAACACCACCCGCTGGAGCAGCCAGTGGAGCGACCCGCAGTGGCTGCGGGTCGACCTGGGGTCCACCGCGACCATCTCCCAGGTCGTGCTGCAGTGGGAGGCCGCCTACGCGACGGCCTTCCAGATCCAGACCTCGCCCGACGCCAACACCTGGACCAGCATCTACAGCACAACCACCGGCACTGGCGGCACGCAGACCCTCAACGTCAGCGGCAGCGGGCGATACGTGCGCATGTACGGCACCCAGCGCGCCAACGGCTACGGCTACTCGCTGTACGAGTTCAAGGTCTACGGCACGCTCAACGGCACGCCGCCGGCCTCCGACGGCCCCGGGTACGTGATGGCCAACCCGCCGGTCACCGGCGTGGTCCCGTCGACCGCGACCCCGCCGCCCACCAACCCGCCGACGACCCACCACGAGTTCCAGGCCAACTGCTCGGTGAGCCGCAGCAACCTGCCCGACGACCCGATCGTGTTCTTCGGCCTGCCGGGCGCGTCGCACTCGCACACGTTCATGGGCAACACCACCACCAACGCCAACACGACCCTCGCGTCGCTGCAGGCCGGCGGCACCGCCTGCATCACGCCGGGCGACAAGAGCGCGTACTGGATGCCCACCCTGCTCAACGGCGACCAGGCCGTGCAGCCGGTCGGCCGCCAGGTCATCTACTACAAGAGCGGCGTCATCGACTACCGCAGCGTCCGCCCGTTCCCGGCCGGCCTGCGCTACGTCGTCGGCAGCCCGGCCTCCACGCTGGACGAGTTCAAGAACCACCCCGGCGCGGTCGAGGGCTTCGAGTGCGGGGACATCACCAAGCAGTGGGACATTCCCGCCAACTGCGTGGCCGGCAGCCAGCTCAACGTCCGGTTCCAGGCCCCCAGCTGCTGGGACGGCACGCACCTGGACACGCCGGACCACAAGTCGCACATGGCCTACCCGGTCGTGGGCGTGTGCCCGCAGGACCACCCGGTGGCCGTGCCGATGATCGAGTTCAAGATGGCCTGGCCGGTCAGCGGCAACATGGCCAACGTCCACTTCTCCAGCGGCCGCGGCTACTCGTTCCACTACGACTTCTACAACGCGTGGGACGCCCCGACGCTGAAGGCCCTGTCGGACCACTGCATCAACGGTGGCCTGCAGTGCGACCCGCGCGGCTTCGACCAGTACAAGCCGGACCGCGGCGCCGCCCTCAACCAGAACTACGTCCTGCCCTAACCGTTCCCACCACACCGGCAAGGGCCCGCCCCCACGGGGCGGGCCCTTCCCGTCATGGGCAGTCCAGCCGGGCCAGCGCCGTGGAGATCATCTGCCGGTGTTCCTGCAGCGTCGGCAGCGTGTCCTTGGCGAAGTGCACCAGGTCGGGGTTGGTGCCGTGCGCGGCCTCGTCCTGGAACAGCCCGATCGCGGCCACGTGGTCGAGGTACTCGGCCGACACGTACAAGCAGTCGAACGCCTTCCCGTCGAGCAACGGTCGTCAGGTCATTGCCCCCTCCTCGGCAGCGCTGACTGCAGCGCGCCGACGACGGCGGTGAGCTCGGCGACCAGCCCCGCCACCGTGGTGGCGTCGTTGCCGCCGATCGTCACGGAGCGCAGCTCGGCGGGCTTCGGCAGCTTCTCCACGATCTCCGGCAGCGCGTCGATCAGCCGCGCCTGCAGGCTCTCCGCCGACTGGTCGTTGTCGATCCCGGCGCGTATCCGGGCCCGCTCCAGCTCCAGCAGCGCCTCCTCGTGCGCGGCCCGGGCGCGCGCCGCGGCGAGGGCGATCTCGGAATCGGCGGCCAGCCGGGTCAGCTCCGCCTCCCGCTCGATGCGCAGCCGGCCGATCTC
Organism: Dactylosporangium sp. NPDC048998; assembly: GCF_043197855.1. Taxonomy (NCBI): domain Bacteria; kingdom Bacillati; phylum Actinomycetota; class Actinomycetes; order Micromonosporales; family Micromonosporaceae; genus Dactylosporangium; species Dactylosporangium sp. NPDC048998. The sequence goes on along the minus strand of NZ_JBICTV010000009.1, from coordinate 288,013 downwards.
GGCCTCCTCGGCCGCGAGCTGCCGCTCCAGGGCCAGCGCGTGCCGGCTGGTGGCGTCCTGCAACTCGGCGAGTGCGCGGGCGCCCTCCTGCTCGCGCTGCGAACGGCGCAGGGTCTCGGCCGACTCCCGGTCGAACTCCAGCGCGGCGTTGCGCGCCCGCAGGTCCGCCAGCTCCCGCTCGCTCTCGATGCGCTGCGTCTCGCGCTGGCGCCCGGCGGCCAGCTCCCGCTCGGCCACCGCCTCCTCGGTTGCGAGCTCGGCGAGCCGGGCGATGCGCCCCTGCTCCGAGCGGTACGGCTTCTGCAGGTTCTCCCACAGCCGCGACGAGCTGACCACGGCCTCCTTGATCTGCACGGTGACGATCCGCAGCCCGAGCCCCTCCTGGGCGCCGCCCGAGCCCTCCGCGACCGCGCGCAGCCGCGCGGTGAGCTCCTCGATGATCGGCTGCTTGTCGCTGAGCACGTCCGCGACGCCCATCGTGGACACCTTGTCCTTGATCGCGGCCTCCGCCTGCTCCTTCAGCTGCAGGTTCACCAGCCGCATCGGGTCCTCGGCGTCGCCGAAGTCGAGCCGCCGGTACGCCGTGGAGAAGTCCTGGATGATCCACTGCACGTAGGCCTGCACGAGCACGCCCTGCAGCTCCCGGCAGATGCAGTACGCATTGATCAGGATCGTCTGCATCGCGCCCGGCACGACGAGATACGAGTCCGTCGCCGGGTTGTACCGGAACGACACGCCGAGCCCCACGTGCAGCGGCTCCGCCCGCCCGCGCCGCGTGTGCACGACGAACGCGTTCGGCGGCACGAGCACGGTCTTCCACCGCCCGAACCCGGTCACCCGCACCTCGACCGCGTTCGGCGCCGGCTGCCCGGAACCGCCCGATCCCCCGGAACCGCCCCGCCCGCCACCGCCCGCGGACTGCTGCTGCGGCGGCCCGGGCGGGCCGAACGACGCCGGCGGCGCCACGCTCCGCTTGGACCGCAGGTCGGCCTCGAGCCGCTCCTGCTGCCGCACCACCTGGTCGAGATACGTGTTGGTGTTCGACATCCGCCGCTCCTCATCAGTGTCCGCAGTGGACGGTGCGGCCCCAGTCTCGCCAACCCTGTCAAACCAAGAATTTTCATGGCTCGGGTCCGCGCAACACACGACCGTTCCTCCCGCGAGACAAGAGGTCCGCGGTGCCAAGAGCAAGACCCGCTCAGGTCGACGTCGGTTGCGGGCAGGTCGACGGCGGGCAGCTCGGCGACGCGCTGGACGACGCCTTCGGCTCGCTGCCCACGGTGAGGGTCACCGTGCCGCTCTTCGCGACCTGCTTCTGCGCCTTCGGGTCCTGTCCGAGCACGTGCCCGACCTGGTCCGGGTCGTCGGTCGCCCGCTGCTGGGTCTTGATCGTCCCGGTGAAGCCGCTGTCGCGCAGCTTGTCCTTGGCATAGTCGACGTACAGCCCGGTGAGCTCGGGCATCGTGATCGTCTCGGTGTGCCCCGCCGTAGTCGGCGGCGCCTGGGTCGTCTCGGTCGTCGTGGTGGTGGTCGTGTCGCCCCCGACCTGCCCGGCGCCCCCGCCGGTCGTGCTCTCCCCCGCACCCGTCGCCGCGTCCGGCGGCGGCGTCTGGCTGGTGACCTTCGGCTTGTCGTGGAACTGGACCAGGTAGACCGTGGTCCCGGCGCCCGCGACCGCGAGCAGCGCGATGACGACCAGCAGCGCGTTGAGCCAGTTCCCCCGCCCGCGCCGCCCCTCGCCCGCCCCGGCGGCGACCGGCGCGGCCGCCGGACTGTGCGGCCGGACCGAGCCGTAGGACCGCCCGGCGGCCGCCTCGTCGTACACGGGAATGACCCGACTCGCCGGCCCCGGCGACACCGGCGCGGAGGCCACGAACGGCGACACCACCGGCGGCGGCACATACCGAGGCACCGAGGGCGGCGGCCCGACCGGCGGCGGCGTGACGGTCGGGAACTGCCCGGTCTGGTACAGCGTCCCCCGCCCCCGCTCACCCCCGGCCACCCCAGGCGCCCCAGCCACCCCAGGCGCCCCAGACCCAGGCGCGGCCGGCACTGCGGATCCCGGCCCCACGGGCGAACCGCCAAACCCACCAGCCGGCGGCGAAGCAACCGGCCCCGGCACAGACGGCCCGGCAAACCCACCCGGCGGCGGGGAACCGGCAAACCCGGCCGGCGGCGACGAAACCGGCCCCGGCACAGATGCCCCGCCGAACCCGGCGGGCGGCGACGAAACGGACCCGGGCGCGGGCTGCCCGCTGACGGGCACGGCGCTCACGGGCCATACCGGCCCCGAGTCGCTCACCGGCTGCCCGCTGAAGGGCTGCGCACTCCCCGGACCCGCACTGACCTGACCTGCATGCATCGGACCCGCGCTGACCGGACCTGCACCTACCGGACCTGCGCCGGCCGGATTCGCACCTGCCAGGCCCGCGCCGGCCGGGCTCGCGTTTCCGGCCGCGACCGGGTCCGGGGCCGGCGTCGAGGGGGTGGCGACGGGCGTCGAAGGCGGCGCGGCGGACGGAGCCGGGCCCGGCGCGCCGGCGATCGAGGCGTACGGGGCGGCGGCCGCCGCGGCCGCGGGCCACAGCGGGCCGTCGCCGGCGCCGGAACCGGACGGCGCGGCCGAGAGCGACAGCAGGCACCCCTCCGCCACGACGATCTCCGGCTGCTCGGTGATCGTCGGCGCGATGCCGAGCGCTCGGTGCAGCATCGTCGCCACCAGCGGGATGCGGCTGCCGCCGCCGACCAGCAGGACGCCGGCGACGTCGTCCGGGGCGACGCCGGCCTGGCGGATCAGCGCGGCCGTGGTGAAGACCGTGCGCTCGAGCAGCGGCTTGGCCGCGGCCTCGAACTCATCCCGCGTCAGCTGCGCGTCGACGTTGAGCGGCGGCGGCATCTGCAGCACCACCGCCGGGGCCCGGGAGAGCATCTCCTTGGCCACCCGGGCGTCGTGCCACAGCATCCGCCGGTGCCGCAGCGACTCGGGATCCTGCGCATCGGCGAGCCGGGTCCACAGCTGCGGGTCGACGGGCGAGTACCGCTCGCCGAGCCACCGCACGATCGTCGCGTCGATGTCGAGGCCACCGACGTCGGTGAGCCCGTCGAACGCGACCGCCTCGAAGCCGGCCGGCCGGCGCACGACCACGCTCGCGTCGAACGTGCCGGCGCCCAGGTCGTACACGACGAGTGCCTTGCCGGTCGGCACCTGCTGGCCGAGGACGGCGGTGAAGGCGTGCGCGGCGGCGACCGGCTCGGGCACGAGCAGCGCGGCGCCGAGCCCGGCCCGGCGGGCGGCCTCGCCGAGCACGGCGCGTCGGGCCGTGCCCCACCCGGCCGGGTGGGCCAGGGCCACGGCGAAGTCGTCGGACCCGGCGACCCGCCGGGCCTCCGCGAACACGAACCGCAGCACCGCCGCGATCAGGTCGGTGACCGCCACCTCGCGGGCGCCGAGCAGGATGGCCTGCTCGTCGATGTGCTGCTTCGGGTTGGGCTCCAGCCCCGCGGGATCGAACCGCGCGTGATGCAGCGCGTCACCGCCGACGATGAGGTCACCCAGGACCGCGCCCGCACCACCGGCACCGCCAACGCCACCCACACCGCCAGCGCCGCCCGCGGCGTCCGGGGCGGCCAGGGCGCCCGGGGCGCCGGACACGGGGCCGCCCGCCGGGGTCGCGGGCGAGGCCGGACCCGGCTTGGTCGGGGCGAAGACGGCGGACGGGAGCAACGGGTTGGCATCGAACAGCAGCGGCCTGACCCGGCCGTCGGGCCAGCGGATCAGGGCCACCGTGTTCGATGTACCGAAGTCGATCCCGAGCCCGAAGGCCGGTGACATGGCCTCATCGTAGTTCGGCCGGGCTCGCCCCTACGATCGCGTTTCGGACCGTAGCGGCCGCAGCCCGGACAGTTCCCGGTACGCCTCGAGGAGCACGGCGGTCGCCGGCGGCATGTCACCCCGCGGCGGCGCCGGGCTGAGGTAGCTGAGAGATCGGAGGCAGCGCGGACAGTTCGCGGTACGCGGCCAGCACCGCCGTGGTCCGCTCGGCCAGCTGCGCGACGCTCTCCTCGCCGGCCGGCTCCGGGTCTCCGGCGGCGGCCAGCTCGGCGCGCCGCAGGGCGCCGCGGGCCCGCTCGGCCCGGTGCGCGAGGAACGCGTGCTCCCCGCAGACCTCGGCGAGCCGCCGGATCGCGCCGACCCGCGCGGCGATCTGTTCGGACAGCTCGGTGCTGCGGGCCGTGACCTCCTCGGCGCGGGCGGCGATCTCGGCCCGCAGCGGTGCGTCGAGCGGCAGCCCCATGGTCGCCCCCCGCAGGTCATTCAGCGCGCGGTCCAGCTCCGCGCGGCGCAAGAGCAGCACGGCCAGCCGGTACAGGGCCCGCTCGAGCGTGGGCCGGACGTCGGCGGGGTCGGCCATCGCGCCCAGGGCCGGCCAGGCCTTGCGGATGATCCCGGCCGACCGCTCGGCCTCCCGCCACGTCGGGAGCGCCCGCTCGGGCACGCCGACGCGGCCGTGCCGCGGGCCGAGCACGAGCGGGGCGATGGTGCGCAGGCCGATGCCGAGCACGAACAGCGCCATGGTGGACACGACGGCCTGGATCGGCGCGACGGGCCACAGCGCCAGGGCGACCGGCGGGATCAGCCACCACCAGCGCAGCAGCCGCCCGGCGGCGGGCGCGTCCGGGTCGGTGACCAGGACCGGTCGCCGGGCCTTCGAGTTGTGCCTTCCCACGCACCGATCATGCCGTACCGAGGCCAGGATTGACTTTTAGTTAAGTTTCTTTATCGTTATCCCTCAATAGACCCTGTCCTTCTCAGGAGGCAGTGATGACATCCCGACTCCGGCTCGCCCTGGCCGCCGCGGCGGTCCTGGCAACCGCCGGCGGCATCGCGGCGATCGCCACGCCGGCCCAGGCCGCCGGTTCGCTCACCGCCACGCTCAGCTACGACTCCGACTGGGGCACCGGCTACCAGGCGAAGTACACGATCACGAACGGGACGGCCGCCACCGTCACCTCGTGGAAGGTCGAGTTCGACCTGCCGTCCGGCACGACGCTCGGCACCTACTGGGACGCCCTGATGAGCCAGAGCGGCACGCACGTCACCGCGACCAACCGGGACTACAACGGCGCCATCGCCGCCGGCGCCTCGACGACCTTCGGGTTCGTGGCGTCCGGCTCCGGCAAGCCCGCCAACTGCAAGCTCAACGGCGGCTCCTGCGCCGGCGTCGCCGACACCCAGGCCCCGACGACCCCGTCGAACCTGCAGGTCACCGGCACGACCTCCAGCAGCGTGAGCCTCTCCTGGGGCGCCTCGACGGACAACGTCGGGGTCGTCGCCTACGACATCTACCGCGGCGGCACCCTCGCGACGTCGGTGACCGGCACCAGCGGCACCGTGTCCGGCCTTTCCGCGTCCACGGCCTACACCTTCACGGTGAAGGCCCGCGACGCCGCCGGCAACTCCTCCGGCGCGAGCAACCAGGTCAGCGCGACCACCCAGGCCGGCGGCGGGGGCGGCGGAGGCGGGGGCGGGACCACGCTCGCGGTCGCGCCGTACGTCGACATGGGCGCCTGGCCCACGCCGACCCTCACCGACATGGCCACCGGCGGCAATCTCAAGAACTTCACGCTTGCGTTCGTCAACAGCGCCGGCTGCAAGGCCTCGTGGTTCAACGCGTACGACCCGCGCAGCGCGTGGGCGAAGGACCAGATCGACGCGATCCGCGCCCGCGGCGGCGACGTGAAGATCTCCTTCGGCGGCGCGAGCGGCATCGAGCTCGCCCAGGCCTGCTCCACGGCGGCCGCGGTCGAGGCCGAGTACCAGGCGGTCGTCGACGCGTACAGCCTGAAGTACATCGACCTGGACATCGAGGGGGCCGCGGTCGCCGACCCGACCACGATCGCCCGCCGCTCGCAGGCCCTGGCCCTGCTGCAGTCCGCCCGCCCCAACGTGAAGATCTCGCTCACCCTGCCGGTCCTGCCCGAGGGCCTGACCAGCGACGGGCTCAACGTGGTCCGCTCGGCGCGCGACGCCGGGGTCAACCTCGACCTCGTCAACGTCATGGCGATGGACTACCAGCGCCCCAGCGGCGACTACGGCAACTTCGCGGTGCAGGCCGCCCAGTCGACGTTCACCCAGCTGAAGGGCCTGTACCCGGCCAAGACCGACGCCCAGGTCTGGCGGATGCTCGGCGTCACCCCGATGCTGGGCAAGAACGACGACGGCGGCACGTACACCCAGGCCCACGCCCGCCAGCTGGTCTCCTTCGCGCAGACCAACCACCTGGGCATGCTGTCCTTCTGGGAGGAGACCCGCGACCGCAACGCCTGCAACGGCGCGCTGTACATGTGCACCAACATCGCGCAGTCGCCGTACGAGTTCTCGAAGATCTTCGCCGCCTACACCGGCTGACCGGCAAACGCGAGGCGGCGCCCGGCCGTGGGCCGGGCGCCGCCTCCGTTGGGGCCGAAGTCGGGCCGGCCGCCCGGCTTCGACGGTGCGGCTCTCTGAACGGACCGGGACACCCCGCGGACACGGGCCCGGCCGGGCGTCGGGAGAATGGCCGCAAATGACCCCGTTGCTCACCGCCGACGTGTTCGGCTGGACCGTGCGCCACGAGCGCTGGCGCCGCGCCCGCGCGCTGCTCGTGGTGGTCGCCTCGATCGCGGTCCTGTCCCTGCACGTCGCGTTCGACCCGCCGATCGAGTGCAGCGACGCCGCCCCGTGCGGCCCGGACGCGCTCAACGCCGTGCTCCTCGGCCTCGTCGTGACCCTGCCCGCGGTCGCGTTCCTGTCGCTGCCGGTCACCGCGTGGCTGGCCGCCGGGTTCTTCGCCGCCGACGTGGTGTGGCAGTTCGCGCACCCGGCACTCGCCTCGCCGGCGTGGCTCACCGGCGTCGACGCGGGCCTCGCGGTGCTGGCGTTCGTGGCCGCCCGGCTCGCGCCGCCGGGGCTGGGCAGCGGCGCGGAGATGTGGGCGGCCACCACGTCGCACCGCACGCCGCCGGCGCCTCGGGTCCTGCCGCGCTACGGGCTGGGGTGGCGGCTGCTCACCGTACTGCTGCTGCTCGGGGCTCTTGCGGTGACCACCGCGGCGCTGGTGTCGCAGTCCCGCGCCGACGCCCGGCTGGACGGCGCGCGGCGGGTCACGGCGGAGGTCACCGGCCACCCGGACGACTCCTCCCTCGAGGTGCGGCTGCCCGACGCCGGGCCCGCGCGGATCACCGTGTCCGACGCGAACGAGCACCCGGTCGGCAGCCACGTCGCGGTGCTCGTCTCCGGGGACGGGCTCTACCAGCTGGTCAGCGAGCCCTACGACACCAGTGGCTGGCTGAGCCTCGCCGTGCTGCTGGCCGGGCTCGCCGCGGCCTGCCTGGCCCGGGCGCGGGAGCGCGGCGTGGCCGCGCGGGCGCTGTTCGCGGGCGAGCAGCCGGCGACCGAGGTGTACGTCTGGGCGCTCGGCGGCCGCGTCGCCGTCTACGCCACCGACGCCCGCCCGGGCGAGCCGGCGCTCGTGGAGTTCTTCGCGCTGACCCGCAACGGCTCGGAGGACATCCGCCCGGGCGTGCTCTTCGGCGTCCCCGCCCAGCGCCACTGGTGCGCGGTGGCGGTCGACGGCGAGCTCATGGTGCCGCGCGGCCCGGCGCGCAGCGGCCGGTTCGCCCCGATCTTCGGCGGCCCGGCCGGCGGCGACACCGACCTCGCCGCCGTGCCCGACGCGGCCCGGCTGCCGCTGCGGCCCGAGGAGATCATGGCGCTGCACCCCGAGGACGTCTCGGCCGACCCGGAGACGGTGCACACGCACCGGCACAACCGGTTCTCCGGCTACGCCGCGGTCGTCGCCTCCTCGTGGCCGTTCCTGCTCGTGCTGTCGCGGCTGCTGCCGGCCCTGCCGTACTGGGCCGCGGTCGCCATCACCGCCCCCGTCACCGCGATCGCCTGCGTGTCGGGCTGGCGGATGTTCCTGCGCCCGCGCGTGAGCTGGAACGGCGCCGGGCTCAGCATCGTCGGCGGCATCGGCGCGCGGCTGCTGGTCTGGTCGGAGGTGCACGCGGTCCGCGCGGACCGTCACGGCGGGGTCACCGTCGAGACCGACGGGGACGGCGCCGGCCTGGTCGTCACCGCGCGCAACGAGCATTCATGGCTGCCCCGCGCCCTCTCCGGCGACGAGCGCACGGGCGCGCAGCTGGCCGGGGCGCTGCGCCTGGCCGCGGAGCGGGCGGCCGCCCGGGCGCGGGACCGCGTCCGCGACGTGGTGTCCCTCCCGCCCGCGCCGGTGCCGCCGGTCGCACCTGCCGCGCTGTACGCGGCCTGGCTCGTCGAGACGCTCGTCTACGCCCTGGTGTTCCGGCTCTAGCCCCGGCGCGGGGTCAGGCGTCCATCGACCGGCCGCCCCACTGCTCGGGGGCCACGTCGGCCAGGGTCTCGGAGAACGTCCAGCGGTGGCCGGCGAGGTCCTCGGCGTGGTACTGCCGCTCGCCGTACTCGAAGTCGGTCGGCTCCATGAGGATGCGCGCGCCGTGCGCCCGGGCCCGCTCACAGTGCGCCCGCGCGTCGTCGACGCGCACCAGCACCGAGTGCGTGACGCCGCCACCGGCGGGCGCGGCACGCTCGCTGCCGGTGTCGGCGACGATCAGCGCGCCCTCGCCGAAGCGCAGCTGGGCGCGGTGGTCCTCGCCGATGCGCACGCGCTCGGCGAACCCGAACGCCGCCTCCAGCCACGCCACCGCCGCGCGCACGTCGGGGTATGTCAGGACCGGGACCACCTGGGCGGCGGGGATGCTGCGATTGGCCTTCACCAGGCCGATTCAACCACCTGTTCAACCACATGGCCCGCGAACCGGACCCCGAACTCGCGCCTCTTCACAGCGCGGCGGCGAAGACCAGGACCTCCAGCTCGCCGGTGCCGTAGCCGCGGGTGCGCTTCTCCAGCGTCAGGCCGGCCTTCTGCGCCACCCGCTGCGAGGCGACGTTGTCCGGGTGGATGATCGCGATGACGCGCCGCACGCCCAAGGCGTCGCGCGCGTGGTCGCGGCACGCCACGGCCGCCTCGGTGGCCAGCCCGGCGCGCTGGAGCCCGGGCGCGACGTGGTAGCCGAGCTCGACCTCGTCGACGCCGTCCACTCGCTGGATCGTCAGCCCGCAGTCGCCCGCGAACGCCCCGCCCTCGCGCAGGTGCATGATCCACAGCCCGAAGCCGTCGTCGCGGTACCGGCGGCGGTTGTGCCCGATCCACCCGAGCGCCTCCTCGCGGGTCTTCGGCCGCGGGTAGTACCGCATCACCCCAGGGTCGCCGAGCAGCGCCGCGAGGTCGTCCAGATCGTCGTCGCGCATCTCCCGCAGCACCAGCCGGGGCGTCGTCAGCACCGTCACCAGCCGAATGTAGCGGATAGCTCCATATTGACAACTATCAGTACTTCAGGTGTGCTGTGCGACGGTCCCGCATTCGCCACGCAGGAGGTCCCGTTGCGCAAGCTCGCCGTCGCCGCCCTCGCCGCGCTGTGCACCACCGGCGCCGCACTCGCCGTCACCACCCCCGCGCACGCCGCCGATCCGGCCTGCACCAGCACGATCCGGATCGCGTCGATGACCTGGTCGCCGCCCCAGGTCACGGCCGGGCAGGGCAGCACCCTGACGCTCGTCGCGCAGAACTGCACCAGCACATCGCAGCAGGTCTCGCTGTTCACCTACGGCCGGTTCCTCGGCGCCGGCCAAGGCATCCCGCCCGGGTGCCCCGTCATCGACCCGCTCCCGCCGCGCCAGATCACGATCGCGGCCGGTGCAACGTACAAGGCGACGTCCGGCTACGGCACGCTGGCCACCTGCACCGCCACCCGGCTCCAGGTCACCGCGCAGCTCAGCATCGGCGGCACGACGGTGGCCTCCGGCTCGGCCGATCTGGCCATCGTGCCGGTCTCGCCCCAGCCGGCTGCGCGGTGACGCGACGTCACTCGATGTAGAGGTTGACCACGGCGCTGATCGGCAGGGCCAGCATCACGAGGAGGAACGCGAGCAGCGCCGCGGCGCCCTTCTGCTGCTGGGCGTGGATCGTCTTGAGCGTGCAGTCGCCGGTGAGCACGAACCAGTCGATGACGTACCGTGCCGCGTACAGCCCGACGTAGGCGATGCCGAGGGCCGCGCCGAAGCCGCGCAGGCTGTCCGGCCAGGTGGTGAAGTCCCCGGCGATGGCGCCGTACAGGACGAGCCCGACGGCGGTGAGCACGCCGGCGGACTCCAGGCCCTCGGTCACGCCGCCGGCGGCGACCGCGCTGCGCAGGTTGCCGTAGGACACGAGGCTGTGCAGGTAGAACGCGATCACCAGGCCGGCAACGCCGGCGGCGGTGAAGGCGAGCGTGGACAGCAGCGCGGTGCGCAGGTTCGGGGCCTGCCCGATGAACGTGGCCCGCACGACCAGCGCCAGCCCGAGGTAGAAGCCGAGCCGGACCAGGCCGACCGAGAGCGGTTCGCCGTTGAGCTTGTCGAGGGGGGTGGGGCGGGTGCGCAGGATCATCGAGTCGGTGATCCAGAACCCGAGGATCGCCAGGAGCGTGGCCCACACGATGCCACCGCCGACCCAGGCAAGCGAGTTGTAGCTGGTCAGGTCGTGCCCGACCAGGCTGGACACGCCGATCACCTGCACGGCCACGAAGCCGAGCCGCTGGAGCAGGTATCCCCAGTTGGACCGCTGCCACAGCTCGTAGTGGTCGTCGAACGACGTGAGTGCGTTCAGCAGCCACCAGCCGCCGCCCACACTGACGACCACGATGAGCACCTGGAGCACCGCGATCAGGGCGGCGGTACCGTTCATGCCGTCACTCCGTTTTTCTCAGCCGTTGTGGCTTCTCAGGCGTTTGCGGCTTCTCAGCCGTTGTGGTCGATGGTGTGCGGGACGAAGTGGCTCAGGTTGTCGGTGATGAGCCCGGCGCTCTCGCGGATGCCGAGGCCGGCCGGCTCGCCGTCGATCATCCAGACCCCGAGCACCGGATGCCATTCGCCGCCCCGCTGGTCGGGGAAGGCGGGCAGCGGCGCGAACGCCTGGCACACGAACGGGCCGCCGTAGTCGCCGGGGGCGCTGGTCACGGTGACGCCGTCGACGACGATGGACACGTTGGCGCCCTCGCGGCCCAGCAGCGGCTTGCGCACGTAGGACGTCATCCACTCCGGGCGCTCGGACTCGAAGTACGCCGGCAGGAGCAGGTCGCGCTTCTCGGGGTCGTCGCCGTAGAGGTGCCACAGGACCGGCAGCAGGCCCTTGTTGCTCCAGAGCATCTTGTAGGGCGGCTCGATCCAGACGGTGGAGTCGCGGCGCGGGTCGCTCATGTCGCGGAAGCACTGCTTGCCGAACTGCTCCTGGACCATCCACTCCCAGGGGTACAGCTTGAAGATGACGTCGATGTGCTGCCCGTCGGGGTCGTAGAAGCGGTCGCCCGCCGCGACGTCGCCGGCCCCGATCTCGTCCATCCAGAGGAACTTGGTGCGGTACCCCAGGGGGCCCAGCGCCTGGCGGGCCGTCTCCATGAGGTACTCGGTGTTGAACAGGTCCTCGCCGCTGTCCTCTTCCCGGTCGCAGGCGAAGTGGATCGTCATCGGGTCGAGCAGGTGCGTGCGGGCCTGGCGCAGCCGCGTGATGTTGCGCCGCCACGCCTCGACCAGCATCTCGTGGATAGCGTTCCACTGGTCCTTGCCCTGGCCGGTCTGCTGGTGCCAGTACCACTGGGAAACCGCCGACTCGGGGAGCGCCGTTGGCGTGTCGGCGTTGAACTCCAGCAGCTGTGGCCGGCCCGCGTACTCGCCGGCGTAGCGCAGGTCGAAGCGGCCGTAGACGCTCGGCGAGAAGTCGCCCTTGGACCGCCCGCCGGGCTCGGTCTCGTCGTCCCACCAGGTGCGCTTGATCTGTTCCCAGGCGAGCTCGGGGATGCCGAGCAACTGGAACATGTTGTGGTCGACGACGAAGTCGCCGGCCGCGATGCACATCTCGAACAGGGTCGCGGCACCCGCGGCCAGCGAGTCGATCTCGGCCGACGTGAAGTCGTAGAACGGCCCCTCCCGCCAGTACGACATGGTGCCGCCGTCCGGGGTCGGGGTGTCGTTGTAGACGATCCCCTGCGTGGCGAGCTGCTCGCGCCAGTCGGGCCGGACGACGCCATCGGCGATCCGGCGCACGTCAGCCGCCCGAGCTTCCGTGGCTGCTGCTGCCGAAGCCGCCGGAGGTGACGTGCCCGTTGCTCACGTGCCCGGTCGCGGGCAGGCCCGCGTTCGACCGGCCGATCGAGTCGGTCGACGAGACCCGGCTGCCGCCGCTGAGCCGGTAGCCGGGCGAGCGCCCGCGGCCGTAGCTGCCGGTGTAGTAGTAGTAACCGGGCCTGCCCTCGTCGCAGCGGGCATCGGGCACGACCACGCCGTTCTGGTCCGCGCAGTAGGTCTGCTGCTGGCGGCCGCACGCGGCCAGGCCGCCGGTCGTGGCCAGCGCCGCCAGCGCGAGGTAGCTTCGGCCCAGCGGCACCGAAGTCGATCGCCTCATCGTCTGCTCCCTCAGGTGTGCCCATGCACAGTAATTGACCTTCGCAACCGAGGCGATCGGACGGGCAAGTCTGCGACACTGTCGGCTATCGCGCAAGACCCCCCGATACCACGCCCCGGGGCTCCCTCGGCCACCGCAGGTGGGCGCCCTCTTAGGCTGGGCGCATGGTTCGTGCCGGCCTCTCCCGCGCGCAGGTGTGCGCCGCCGCGCTGGAGCTCGCCGACGAGGTGGGCATCGCGCAGCTGACGATGACGGCGCTGGCGCGGCGGCTCGGCGTCGCGATCCCGAGCCTGTACGAGCACGTCCGCAACATGGCCGACCTCCTCGACGCGGCCGCCGGCCGGGCCACGAACGAGATCGCCGACCGCCTCGACGCCGCGCTGCGGGGCCGGACCCGCCACGCCGCCCTGGAGGCGTACGCCGGCACCCTGCGCGCCTGGGCCACCGCCCACCCCGGCCGGTACGCCGCCACGAAGCGCCCGCTGAGCGACCCCGAAGGCGCCGCGTCCCAGGCCCGCATCGTCGCCGGCTGCGCGACGCTGCTGCGCGGATACGCCCTGGAGGGCACCCTCGGCGTCGACGCCGTCCGGTTCGTGCACAGCGCGGTGCACGGCTTCATCGACATCGAGACCGACGGCGGCTTCCACGCCGCCCGAAACCTCGACGTCAGCTGGGCCGCGGCCCTGGCCGCCATCGACCGCGCGCTGACGACGTGGCCGAGGCCGGCCGAATGACCGCCCGCTACCGGGCCGCGGCGGTCACTTGACCGAACAGACCACCCGCACGTCCCGCTCCTCCCCCGCGGCGACGGTCACCGCCAGCGGCTCGCAGAGCGCATCGCCGCTGCGCGCCTCGAGCCGGTACGCCCCCGCCGCCAGCACGAACCGGAACCGCTCCCCGTCGCCCAACCGCTGCCGGGCCACCTCACCGCCGCCGCGCCGCACGACCACGGTCCCCGGCCGGCCGACCGGCTCGTCCGCCGCTCCGCTCGACCCCGCCATGGGTGGCGGCCCTCCGGAGTACACGATCATGCCCGTCACGACCCCGGTCGGACCGCCGCCGTCGCCCGGCCCGCGGCCGCACGCCCCCGCCCCGGCCAGCACCGGCAACGCCAGCGCCAGCGCCGCTCCCACAGCGAGGCGCCGCGCGCGCTGGGGCCCTTCGTCAGTCACGATTCCGGCCCCGCTCCCCGTGCGACTCGGCCAGGATTCGCGTCAGTGCACCCCGAATCGCCTCGACCGTCTCGGCGCCGATGGCACCCGCCCATTCCCGCTCGAGTTCGAGGTGGATCTCCTCCACCGCGACCAGCAGGTCGCGCCCCAGCGGCGTGAGCGTCACGGTCTTCACCCGCCCGTCCTCCGCCAGCGCACCGCGCTCGACGAACCCGCGCTGCTCCAACTGGTCGAGCGCCTTCGACGCCGCCTGCTTCGACACCCGCATGAGCTGTGCGAGCCGGCTACCGGTGGTCGGCCCGCCCCGCGCGGCCAGCAGCACGTATCCGGCGGACGGCGGAATGTCCCGCCATCCCCGGCGCGCCAGCCGCTCGTGCGACTGCTCGACAAGCAGACGGCCGGCCATGGCGACGAGCTGGGCGAGCGGCGCGGAATCGGCGACGGCAGACACGCACGGACCATACCGTCACGAGGCGGCCGAGGCATGACCCTCAGGCCTCAGGGAAGTCGACCCGCATCACCGCCCGTCGGGGCGTCGGCCGGCTCACCTCCGAAAACCCCGCTTCGGCGAAGATGCTGTGACTCCCCACGTACAGCTCGCCGACCCAGGCGAAGTCCTCCCCGGCGACGGTGTCAGCCGCCGGAACGGTCTCGGCGATCCTGACGCGTCCGCACGGTCAGCAGGCCCGCGAGGTCGACGTCGGTCGAGCGGCCGCCGTAGCCGGACTCGAAGATCAATCGGGCGCCGAGCACGGCGCTCCAGAAGGTCCGCACCTCGACCGACGCCGGGCGGTCGACGGCCCAGTCGCGCCGGTCGAGCAGGGTGACCAGGTAGTGCTCGGCCTGCCGGAACAGGACCGCGAGGTAGGTCTGCGCCACCGGCTGCAGCTCGGGCCGGACGCGCGCGATGGACATCGCCTGGATCGCGGCCGGCACCGCGGGCAGCGCCAGCGCGGTGCGCGCCAGTGCCGTCCGGAACGCGCCGGGGGTGCGCCGCCGAAGCCCGACCGACTCGAGCCGGCGCGCCTCGCGCAGCAGCGTCGAGAGGGCCGCGTGGACGAACAGGCCGTCCTTGGAGCCGAAGTAGTAGGTGATCTGGTGCGGATACGCCTGTGCCGCGCGCGCGATCGCGGCCACGCTCACCGCCGAGTGTCCCTGCGCGGCGAAGAGGTCGGCGGCGCACTCCAGGATGCGCGCCCGGGTGCGCCGGCCGCGGGCCCGGGCCGGTTCGCTGATGGACATTCGATATTTGTATGCGATACAAGTATCTGGAGGCAATCGACCGAGGAGGGACACGGTGAGCACTCCGGACGTGGTCGTCACAGGCATGGGCGCGCTGACCCCGATCGGCGGCGACGTGGACTCGCTGTGGGAGGGGATCCTGCAGGGCCGCTCGGGCGTGCGCCGCATCGACGACCTGCTGCCCGAGGGCAAGCACCTCGACGAGCTGGCGGTGCGGATCGGTGCCCCGATGGCGGTCTCGCCGGACACGCTGCTGACCCGCGTTCAGGCGCGCCGCATGGACAGGTGCCAGCAGGCGGCCCTCGTCGCCGCCCGGCAGGCGTGGCACGACGCCGGCGCTCCCGAGGTGGAGCCCGATCGGCTGGCGGTGGTGATCGGCACGGGCATCGGCGGCCTCGGCACGCTGCTGGCCCAGGACGACCTGCTGGAGGAGCGCGGGCCGGGGAAGGTGTCCCCGCTGACCGTGCCGATGCTGATGCCCAACGGGCCGGCCGCGTGGGTGAGCATCGAGTTCGGGGCCCGCGCGGGTGTCTACACGCCCGTCTCCGCCTGCGCTTCGGGGGCCGAGGCGCTGGCGCTCGCGGCCCGGCTGATCCGCCTGGGCGAGGCCGACGTCGTGATCGCCGGAGGGGCGGAGGCCGCGATCGCGCCGCTGACCCTGGCGGGGTTCGCGCAGGCGCGCACGCTGTCCAAGCGCAACGACGCGCCGGAGCGCGCGTCGCGCCCGTTCGACGCCGACCGCGACGGGTTCGTCCTCGGCGAGGGGGCGGGGGTGGTGATCCTCGAGCGGGCCGACCACGCGGCGGCCCGCGGTGCGCGGGCCATCGGCCGTCTCGCCGGGATCGGCATCACCGCGGACGCGCACCACATCACCGGCCCGGACCCGACCGGCGACGGCCAGGTCCGGGCGATCCGGCGGGCCGTGGCGGACGCCGGCCTGCAACCGGCCGACGTCGACCACGTCAACTGCCACGCCACCTCCACCGTGGTCGGCGACGTGGGTGAGGCTCAGGCCATTCAGCTCGCGCTGGGCGACCACCCGGTGCTCACCGCGCCGAAGTCGAGCCTCGGCCACCTCGTGGGCGCGGCCGGCGCGGTCGAGAGCATCCTGACCCTGCTGTCGCTGGCCGGCGGTGTCATCCCGGCGACCCTCAACCTCGAGACGAAGGCGCCGGAGGTCGCCCTGGACGTCGTCGCCGGCCGGCCCCGCAAGCTGGAGATGGCCGCGGCGATCTGCAACTCGTTCGGCTTCGGCGGGCTGAACGTGTCGCTGCTGTTCACCAGGGCGTGACCGGACGCGACCCGCGCCTCGCCGCGCTCGTCACGCCACCATCCGCTGCTCGGCCAGCTCGGCCAGCCGCACGGTGCACAGGCCGCCGCGCTCGGACGTCACGTCGGTCACCTTCAGCTGCGTGCCGGGGGCGAGGATGAACTCCTCCTCGCCGGTGAACGCGGAGAAGCTGCGGATCCCGACCGCCCGCACGGGCTGCACCTCGAAGAGCGTCCGCTTGCCCCGGCTGCCGAGGAACGCCTTGGCCACGCTGAGCTTCGACGTGCACGAGGAGACGCCCCACCACGTCACGGTCTGGCCGAGCGGATACTGCGCGCGCAGATCCAGCGACACCCCGCGCCACAGCGACTCGGTGCGGGCGGGCAGCCGCGACACGGCCGAGAACAGCAGCCTCAGGTAGGGCAGGTACGGAACGATCCGGCCGCGGTCCGGGCTGCGCAGGGTGGCGTTGATCTGGCGGTAGAACGCCGACTCACAGGTGTACAGATAAAGCGCCGCGACCTCGTCGGAGGTGAGGCCGCCGGACGAGCCGCCGTCCGCCTGGCGCCGGCCGAACTCGTTCGACGTCTCCACCTGCCAGTCGAGGCCCGACAGCAGCTTGGCCGCCGGGGCGATCGCCTCGCGGAAGTCCATGAGCGGGGTGTCGAAGACGCCGGTGATCGCCGGAAGGGCGAGGCCCTCGTCCTTGACGCTGGCGAGGCGCTCGAGGTAGAGCTTGTGCAGCTCCATCGTGGAGGCGATGAACGCCCCCATGCGCTCCGCACCGTCCCGCGCGCCGTGCTCGTTCCAGCCCCTGCTGGGCAGCCAGTCGATCTCGTCGGCCGCGAGGGTCCGCAGGGCCGCGTTCACGGTCGCGAAGTGGTCCCCGTCGCAGAAGATGTCGCCCTGCGCGGCCGGGTTCGGGTGGTCGATGTGGCGAACCTCGACCGCGGGATACTTCTTCTGCAGCCGCAGCACGACGTTCTTGAGGTTGCGGGCGTGCACGCCCCACCACGCGAACACGACGCCCCGGTCCTGCTCGTCGGCGTCCTGCTTGGCCTTCAGGATCTCCTCGACGAGCCGCTCCACCACCGGCCGCCAGAAGGCGGTGTGCTGATCGGTGGCCATGGCGCCGTCGCCGCTGGCCGTGAGCGAGGCGTTGAGCAGCAGTACACCCTGGGTCAGCATCGCCTGGAACCACTCCGGCGGCTGCACGGTGTCGTGCTGCTTGAGCAGGGCGCGGATGTCGGCGATCGGGGTCTTCTTCGCGATGCCGTACTTCCACATCGCCGCCGCCTTGATGATGCAGCGGATGCTGACGACCCTGCCGAACTGGCTGTCCGCCCAGTCGTGGAAGGTGTTGTCGAACATCGCGATGCCGGTCGCGCTCTCGGGCCGCGGATACGGGTTCTGCCCGAAGACGACGACCTTCCATTTGTGCGGCGGGTTGGGCTTGAGCGCCTGGAAGGTCAGCTCGCGGACGGGGACGACCTGCGGGCTGCGCCCTGGGCCGATGAACGTGGCCGCGGCCGGCTGCGCCTCGATGACCGGCTTGAGCAGCGGCAGCCACGGTTCGCCGCCGCCCTTGAACAGCTCGGCGAGGGCCAGCGGATCGTCCGGATCGAAGGCCGCCGTCGCTTCGTCGTCGCTCATCGTGTGCTCCCCGCTTTCCACTGTGGACATAGCCCGCACGAGGCTCGGCGCACGGTAACACCGACCCGACGCGCTCGGGTATCTTCGTGGCCCATGACCGTCAAGCAGGAACAGTCGCCGCTACGGGTCGTGCTGAGCGACGTCAACGCAAAGGTGGTACAGGCCTGGATGTCGGCGTTCGCCGACACCCCCGAGGTCGAGATCGTCAAGGGCTCGATCCTCAACCAGCACGTCGATGCCTGGGTCAGCCCCACCAACTCCCACGGGAGCATGGACGGCGGCGTCGACGCCGTCATCAAGCGCCACCTCGGCGCCGGCATCCAGCTGCGCGTGCAGCGCGCGATCCGCGACGAGTTCGGGGACTCCCTGCCGATCGGGAGCGCCGTGTGCGTACCGTCCGGGGCGGCCAACCCGAAGTTCCTGATCTCGACGCCGACGATGGAGCAGTCCGTACAGAACGTGCGCGAGACGCTGAACGTGGCCCTGGCCTGCGCGGCCGCGTTCCAGGCCATCCACATGCGCAACGACCGCGAGCCCGGCAGCATCGCGTCGGTGGCGCTGGTCGGCATGGGCGCAGCGACGGGCAAGGTCCCCCCGCAGGTGTGCGCCAACCTGATGTGGGCCGGCTACACCCTGTTCCACGACTGCACCTTCAGCGACTACGAGGAACTGCGCGCCACCGTCCGCGAGCAGCTCGACGACATCGAGACCCGCCCGGCGACCGAACGGGTCCGCATCGCGCCGCCGACGCAGCGCACCAGGCGCGGCTAGAGCCCCCGCGCCCCGGACGACGTTCCGGGCGATTTCCGGAACACCGGCCGACGCCGATGATCCCTTACATCTAGGTTCACCGGTCGCAGGGCGGCAACCTGCGAAAATTACCGGCGCCGCCGGGCGGCATTGACCCTGCCCGATTCTCTCCTGAAGGCTGGAACCCGACATTCGTGATCGCCGATCACGGATGTCGCTTCCGGCCCGCCCCAACCGGAACTTTCTGTCATCCTTCCGGAAGGAGAGCCCAGGTGACCATCAGCTCGGGCCGCTCAACGATCCGTTTGACGGTCGTCGCGCTAGCGGTCGCGGCGACGTTCGCGGGCGTTGGAGCGGTCACGGTACTGACGAGAAGCTCGACGGCGGAGGCCGCCGTCACCGCCGGCGTCGAGGACGAGGGTGCCGACTGCGCGGTGCCCGGCCTGCCCGACGCCGGCTCGTTGCCGGCCAACGCCAAGCTTCCCGATCCCTTCAAGAAGATCGACGGCACGCGCATCGCCGCCAAGTCCGACTGGCGCTGCCGGCGGGAAGAGGTCAAGAAGCAGGCGGAGAAGTACGTGTACGGCGAGAAGCCCGGAAAGCCGCAGAGCGTCACGGGCACGGTCTCGAGGACCGGCATCACGGTGAACGTGACGCACAACGGCAAGAGCTCGAGCTTCTCGGCGAGCGTCGACCTGCCGAGCGGCACCGGCCCCTTCCCGGCCGTCGTCGTCCTGGGCGGGTTCGGCGCGGACACGGCCACGATCAAGGCCGCGGGCGCCGCCGTCATCAACTACGACCCGTACGCGGTCGGCAAAGAGGGCACGCCACGCACCAACAAGCAGGGCGCGTTCTACAGCATCTACGGCTCGACGAGCAGCACAGGGCTGCTCATGGCCTGGGCCTGGGGCGTCAGCCGGATCATCGACGTCATCGAGCAGTCGGGCGGCAGCATTCTCAAGGCGGACGCGACCGGCGTCACGGGATGCTCCCGGTTCGGCAAGGGCGCCTTCGTGGTCGGCGCGTTCGACCAGCGCATCGCCCTGACCATGCCGATCGAGTCCGGCAGCGCCGGCGTTCCCATCTTCCGCGGGATTCCCGGGGAGGGCGCGCAGAGCCTGAGCAGCGCGTACACCGAACAGCCGTGGCTCGGCGACGCATTCGGCTCCTTCACGGGCAGCCCCACGAAACTGCCGGTGGACACGCACGAAACGGTGGCCATGGTCGCGCCGCGGGGCCTGTTCATCATGGACAACCCGCACATCGTCAACCTGGGCCCGAAGTCCGCGAGCGTGGCGGCCCTGGGCGGCGCCGAGGTCTACAAGGCGCTCGGCGCCGGGGACAACATCACCTACTGGTCCGACATCCAGGACGGCACCCATTGCGCCAACCGGCCCGAATGGCGCGACCCCCTGCAGAAGAACATCAAGAAGTTCCTGCTGAAGACCGGCAACGATCCCGGCACGATCCGGATCTCGAGCCGCGCGGCCGGCAACCTGGCCGACTGGCGGGACTGGCAGACCCCGACCCTGACCGACGGCCCGTCCACGCCGCCGAGCACCCCGCCGTCGACCCCGCCCAGCACCCCGCCGAGCACTCCGCCGTCGACCCCGCCGTCCACGCCGCCCAGCACTCCGCCGGCGGGTAACGGCTGCTCGGCGACGGTGTCCATCAACCAGTGGACGGGCGGCTTCGTCGCGACGATCCGGGTCACCGCCGGCTCGTCACCGATCAACGGCTGGACGGTCTCCACGACCCTGCAGCCGGACGCCACCATCACCAACGCGTGGAACGCCAACTCCACCGGCAGCTCCGGCGCGGTCCAGTTCACCAACGTCAGCTACAACGGCTCCGTGGCCGCCGGCCAGTGGACCGAGTTCGGCTTCCAGGCCACGGGAACGGGCACCGGAATGACGGCAGCCTGCTCTGCCAGGTAGCACCGTAGGGATCAGAGGGCCTGGTGCGCGCGTCCGCACCAGGCCCTCTGGCAGGTATGTGTGACGGTACGCGGTGGTCAAACGCTCCTTGTCTTCGTGAACCGACACAAACCTGGGGAGGACGGACGTTGAGTAATGTCACCAACACCCGGCCGGAACACAGTGCCCGGCCACACGCCGAAGGCGACCGGCCCGCGCCGGCGCCCGGAAATCGGTAGGTGCCCGGCATGCGGCACATTCGAACCCTGATCGCGGCGATCGTCGTCGCCCCGCTGGCCTGGGTCCTGCTGGCGCTCGGACAAGTCCGTTCCGCCGACGCGTTCCCCGACACCGCTTTACAGCCAAGCGATTTTGTACGGCCGGTGCTCCTGCTCGCCGCGGCCGGTCTGCTGCTGGGCGTCCTCGGTACGCTCCGCCTCTCCCCGCTGGGAGCGATGGTGATCGGCATCGGCTACACGCTGAGCTACGCGATGTTGCTGGTCGCCCCGTCGCGGACGATGAGCCTGTTCAGCGACGACCTTTGGGTGGCGGGCCGGCACCTCGACCTGGCCGCACCGATACGCACCGGCACCACGATGGTGCTGGGCGTGCTGCTGCTGGTCGGGGCCTTCAGCGTGCAGCGGTGGCGGCGCTGGCCGCGCCCCGCCGGCGCGGCGGCCGAGCCGACGGAGGCATCGGACCGCCCGCTGGGCACCGAGGGCCTCGGCCTGACCCTTCCGTACCGTGACGCCGAACCCGAAGAGCCCACCAAGTACGCCACGACCCCGGCGTCCCACGACGCCGACACATGGCCCGACCCGGCCAACGAGTTGCCCAAACGCATCAGCACCTCGGCAGGCAGGACCCCGTACGGCCGGTAACCCCCGCAAACGGCCGACGTGGCCGGCAACCGCTCTCCGCACGCCGAAGCAGCGGTTCCCGGCCACGTCGCCCTCGCGATCACGGCCGGCCGAGCGCTTCGATGATCACGCCACCGGCCACCACGCTTGCCTCGCGGGGGCGTCCTTGGCGAACACGATTCCGTCATTGCTCGCCAGGTGGGCCGGGTCCAGCGGGGCGTAGCCGAACCAGGGGGACACGCGGGGAGCGGTTGTCACGTCGCCGAGGATCGCGGCCAGTCGGCGGGCGTCGACGATGTAGCGGTCCTCCGGGAGCGCGTACAGGAGTCCTTCGATGGTGTCCGGGGGTGGGGTGTCCACGCCGCGGTGGCGGATCGTGCCGAGGGCCATGGCCAGGAAGGCGTAGCCCTCGCCCAACTGGGCGCTGACGATCGCCCCGGCGCTCCACCATCGCACCGGCAGGCCGCCCATCCGCATGCTGCTCTTGTCCCGCTGCAGATGCCCGTTGTGGGCGTACACCAGCGCCGGGCCGCGTTAGGCGATGGCGAGCAGGTTGGCGGCCATCATCGACGCCCGCTGGCCCAGCAGCCGCGCTATGCGCGCCGGCGACGGGTCGGCCATCCACCGGTGGTAGTGCAGCAGCCCGGTGGCGGTGCGCGCGTACAGGCGTGCCCGGTCCCAGTCGTCGGGCGAGGACGCCGCGATCAGGTGTGGCGTTTGCGTGTCAAGCAGGGCTACCAGGTCGTCGGCGAGCAGCCGCAGCTGTTCGGCCTCGGGCGTCTGCCCCACGGACTGGGACGGGTCCATCATGGCGGCGGGATTGGTCCACCGGTCGTCGGCGCCGAGCAGGCGGTCGAGCGTTTCCGCGGTGCAGGGAAGCAGGTCGCCGTCAACCCAGGCGGTGAGGTAGGCGTGGAGTGCGGTGAGCGCCTGTCGGGGGCTCGCGGCGCCGGTGATCTCTAGTGGGCCGTCGAAACCGGCGAAGCGGAGCCGCTCGGACCCGGGCCGGCCGTCGTTGTACGCGCGCATCCAGCGCACCAGCTCCCGGTTGGCCGCGGACGCGCCGAACCCGTGGCTGAAGCCGCGCTCCATGACCTCGTCGAGGGTGCCCGTGCCCGACGTGACGTAGTCGTCCACGACCAGGCCCATCAGGCAGTCGCTCTCGATCGTGATCGTCCGGTAGTGCTCCCGCTCGACGAGTTGCCGGAAGAGCTCGTTTCGCAGGTCGAGCAGAACGTCCTCGCCGTGGGTGGGCTCACCCAGGGCAAGCAGCCGCGGCCGGGCCGGGAGCAACCCCATGACGGTAGCGGCGTCGACGACATGGGCGGCGTCTTCGATAGCAGCAGGCATATCCTCAACGGTATCGTTGAACCAACGGTTGAAAGTTTTCCGCAATATTCGCGGCAGGTTGAGGCAAAACCTTCAAAACGGCGGACTGCTACGGCCGGTTGACCCGGCGCGCGGGCGCGGGTCTGTCCGGCGGACAGACCCAGAACGAAGACCGAGGCAGGTTTACTCGTTGTCGAAGACGTCCTCGAGGACGAGCCTCGCCCGGCCCGGCACCTCCTCGTCGGGGAAGATCTCCGCACAGAGGTCGAGAATCTGATCAGTGGTGGTCAGCCCAAGGTGCTTGACCAGGAAGCGGATGTCGTCGGCGTCCCGACGTCGCGCGGCCAGCACCTTCATCGCCAGGAGATGCTCCGGGGACGCAGCCGCCACACGGAGGCCAGGATGGTCGAAGACGCGAGGGGCTGCCGCATCGCCACCAGGAGCAACGTAGGCGCTCGCCTGCTCGTTGAGCCACCAGTGCGGCAGGCCCAGTTCGTCGGCGACCGCGCGCGCCTCGTCCAGTACGACGCCGTGCGGCTGGAACACCGCATCGATGTCCCGGGTCGCCCGGCGCGCATCGTACGCTAGAGCCATGGCCGCCCCGCCGAAGATGTAGAGGTCAGCGACGACGCCTCGGCGGTGTAACCGATCTCCGAGGCGGCGGAAGGCATCCTCGATCGCGGCGCGGTCCAGCAGTGGATCATCAGCGCTCATGCGACGTTCAGCTCCTGCGCTGACACGTACACGCCGCGCCGGCGGAAAGCCGCCGGGGCGTGCACCACCGCGTCGACCCGGGCCGCCCGGGTGTTGAACGGGAACCAGAACCGCCGCAGCGACCGTGTGTCGGCCCATGCCGGTGCACCGCGTCCGTCCTTGGTCGCAAGGTGCTCTGCCAACGCCGCCAGAAACACATCCCAGTGTGCGTCGCCGGTGGGGGTCGGCTCGTCGGTCAACAGCGTGGGGCGCTGCTCCGGAGGCTCCCAGCGGTACTCCTCAAGGAACTCTGCCACCAGCCGCCACCGACGGGTCTCGTCGACGCCGACGAGCAGGGCACCCAGCCGCGCCACCGTCAGCGGTTCGTACTTCGCACCATGACCCCGCATATCCCTAACGGTAGTACGTACAGGGCACGGTGACCGCGAGTACGGTTACGGGCACTCGTCGCCGTCAGGCTGACACAGATGCCTCCAGGTCGCGGCGAGTGAGCGCGGCGCGCAACCACAGCGCCTCGGCCGCCAGACTCTCCCGCCCGCCCTGCTCACGATCGATGGCGCAGACGACCGTATCGACCGAGGCGCCAGCGGCCCGCAGTTGCCGGCACGACGCCAGCAGTGCCCCGCCGGTCGTGACCACGTCCTCGATCACCACGACCCGCCGGCCATTCACCGGGCCGCCCTCAGCCGCCTTGCCCGTCCCGTACTCCTTGGCCTGTTTCCGGACGAAGACCGTCGGCAACCCGGTCAGCTGTGACATCACCGTCGCGATCGGAATCCCGCCCATCTCCATCCCCGCCAACACGTCACACTCCGGCAACAGCGCGACCATCGCCTCGGCCACCTCACGCAACAGGCCCGGCTGAGCCTCGAACAGATACTTGTCGAAGTACTCGGCACTCATCTGCCCGGAGCGCAGGCGAAACGACCCGGTCAGATGGCAGGCTTCATATACGCGACGGGCGAGCGAGGAAGTCACGCGACCAGCGTCGCATGCCGACCGGCACAACGAGCCGGCCTTCGCGCACGTACGCGCACCAGGTCGCCGCCCGGGCCGGGCTCGGCCTGGGCGACGACTGGCTGCGTGGCTACTGCGTGTCGCCGGGGCGATCGACGATGATCATCTTTGCGTAGATGACCTGGCGGTACACATCTCCCCGGTGGCTGACGGCGTCGGCGTCGTCGCCGTGGGTCACGTGGTCCTTGATCGCGACCAGGCGCTCGCCGATGAACTGGTAGGTCTGCTTGTCGAACAGCAGTTCCTGCGACAGGTAGCCCTCGATGATCCGGCCGAGACCGACCGCCGGGCGGCCGTCGATGTTCACCGCGTCGGGGTTGGTCGTCATCCCGGGCTCCTGCGCCAGGTGCCGGAAGATCGCCGCTTGCACGTTCGGCGGCACCACGTACTGGCCGATGAAGGCGTCCAGGTTGATGCCCATCGACCCGGGCCCGGGCACGCCGTCCGGCACCTTGTCCGGGCTGGTCATCGAGGTGATCGTCGACCAGGCGATCCGGTCCCAGAACTCGTTGCCGTCCCCGCGCTTCGTCACCACGAGCTTGCCGTTGCGGTAGCTCGCCCTGGCCTGCCCGTCGATGCTGTACCACTCCTGGATCTTGCGGGTCTCGCCCTGGCCGGGCTTGATCGGCTCGTTCGGGTGCTGGTTCTCGTAGGCCGGCTTGTTGCGCAGCTCGAGCCTCTCGATGTACATGAACTGGTCAGGCCGCGGGTCGGTCCACGGCCTGCGCTCGGCCGTCCAGGCGGCGTTCTCCAGGTACTCGGCGGCGCTGACCGGGCGGGCGAACGGTATGTCGTTCTTCGCCGGTGAACTCTGCGCCGGCGCGGCCTTCGGCGCCGGCGCGTGGTCGTCGCCTCCGGTCACCACGACCGCGGCGACGACCGCGGCGGCGGCCGCCACGGCGACCCCGGCCGTGATCGCGAAACGGGTTCGGTGGTGCCGGTCCTTGCTGGTCACTCGCTGCTCCTTCGACGACATCCGCTGGTGGAGGGCCGCGCGGGCCCGGTTCTCCGCTGCCTGGCCGGGGACCTCGTCGGCCCCGAACGCCTCACGCAACACGCCGATCACGTCCATCACTCGCTCACCTCGATCTCGGCGCCGAGCGCCTGCTGCATCTCCTGCCGCGCCCGGTGCAACCGGGACCTGGCCGTACCGGCGGGAATGTCGAGCGCCGCCGCGGCCTCCTGCTGGTTGAGCCCCGCCCACGCCACGAGCAGCAACACCGCTCGGACGGGGCTCGGGCAGCCGCCGTAACGCGTCGGCGAGCCGGCCGCGCACGGCCATCGCGTCGAGCCGCCCGGCGACGGCGTCGGCGTGGTCGCCGGCTTCTTGCGGGCCGACGGCCTTGGCCAGGGCCCTGTAACGGCGCGTCTCGGCCCGCGCGTGGCGGGCGATGAGATTGGACGCGATGCCGTACAGCCAGGGCCGCACGTCGGCGCGTGCGCTGTCGTAGCAGTGCCGACGGTCGAACGCGATCAGGAACGTCTCCGACGCGACGTCCTCGGCCAGGTCGGGGCCGAGGCGGCGGGCCGCGTACGCGTAGATCTGCCGGTAGTGCCGGTCGAACACGGCGGTGAACCGCTCGGGCGCCCGTTTCGCCTGCTCGATGAGGTCGGCGTCAGCGTCCGGCCCTTGCGCCGTGCCGGGCTGCGTCACCACGACCAAGTCCGCCTCCTCCAGTCGTCCACAGTTGCATCACACCCGTAGTTCGCCGAAGGCGGGAAAAGTGTTCGCTACGGACTCGAGCCGAGCCGACGGGCCCGGCGGACCGTCGGCTGGCAGACTGGCCGACGTGCCGAATGTGTACCCGACCGGTGTGGTCGTCCCGAGCGTCAACGGCAGGCCCAGCACCTCGGCGCTGGGGCGTGGGGTGGTGGCCGACGCGCTGCGCGGTGTCGATCCGGTCGGGGCCCGGGGTGCCGAGGCGTCGACCGACTGGCGCCATGACTACCTGGTGCACTTCCGGCGGCTTGTCGAGGCGGGGCTGCCGTCCCGCGACGCGGCGCTGAGGATCGCCCGCGACGGGCTCGCGTCGCTGCACGAGCGCATGCGGTACCGGGGAACATCGGACGGCGGCGAGGAACCCCTCGACGCCGCGTTCACTCCGGGTGGCCCGCCGCTGGCGACGGTGACCGTAACGGGGCGGGGGGAGCCGGAGCGTGAGCTGATCGTGCCGTACCGTGGCCGCCACCTCGCCGGCGAGGAACTCGACCGCCAGCTCGAGCACTGGGTCGCCGCCGGTGCGATCGAGCGCTCCTGCGCCGACACGGTCAGGACCGTCGCCGCGAACCCCGGCTGGCTGTCCCTGCCAGGGCGGCGCGTCGTCGTCCTCGGTGCCGGCGCGGAGATGGGCCCGCTGTGGGCGCTGCTGCGCTGGGGCGCCGACGTGGTCGCCGTCGACCTGCCCCGGCCGGCGATCTGGCAGCGGCTGACCGCACTGGCCGAGCGGCACGCGGGCCGCCTCCACCTGCCGGTGGCCGGCGAGGAACGGGGCGCCGACCTGCTGCACGATCTCGGCCGGGTCACCGAGTGGATCGAGGGCCTCGACGGTCGGCTCGTGCTCGGCAACTACGTCTACGCCGACGGGGCACTCAACGTCCGGGTCGCGATGGCCGTCGACGCGCTCACCGTCCGCCTGCGGGAGCGCCGGCCCGACCTCGGGCTCGCGTTCCTGGCTACCCCGACCGACGTGTTCGTCGTGCCCGACGACGCTGTCGACGAGGCGAACCGGCGCTACGCGGCGGCGACCGGCATCGGGCGGTTCCGGCGGCCGCTGCGGGTGCTCAGCGCCGGCCGGCTGCTCACCCGCAACTACCCGCCCGGCCTCTACCCGGGGATCAATGACAGTCTGGTACCGCAGCAGGGCCCGAATTACGCCCTCGCGAAACGGCTGCAGCGCTGGCGGGCGGCCGAGGCCCGGGCCGCGGGTATGCCGGTCTCATTCGCTGTCGCACCGGCCACCCGCACCCGCAGTGTGGTGAAGAACCGCCTCCTCGCCGCCGCGTTCGCCGGCGCCCACCGATTCGGCATCGAGATCTTCGAGCCGGCGACCAGCAACACGCTCATGGCCGCGCTGCTCGTCCACGATCTCAACGCCGGTCGTCCGGTGCACGAGCACCCATGGCAGGACGAGGCTTACGCGGCGGCCCACGGCGGGCTGTGGCGCCAGCCGTACTCCGCCCGCAGTGCCCTCGGCATCGCGGTCCTGATGGGTATCGGCGCCACCCGTAGCTGAAGCACCACCCGCGGCGCGTTCGCTCAGGCCGGGGGTTCAGCGACCTGTCACTATCGTGCCGCCGTAGCGTGCTGGGACGGCTCCCGGACAGGGATGTCTCCGGGCCGGGCCAGCGGGCCACGGCGCAGCAGCCCACCGCAGCTGACGGCGCCGGCCACGAAGATGCCGGCGCACCACCAGAACACCGTGGTGTAGCTGTGGATCGCCGAGAGCTGGGCCAGCTGCGGTGTCAGCCGTCCGTGCGGGTGGTCGGCCAGATAGCTGGTGGTGGCGCTGGCCGCTCCACGCCCGGACGCCGCCGAAGGGACCTCCGCGGAGGAAGGCCCCGAAGCAATGCCGCACGAAGCCACGGCACTGCTTCGGGGGCTCGCCAGCGCACGGTAGTCGAAGGCGCCCCGCGCGGCCGGCCCATGCTCTGTCAGTCGACGTCCGGGTCGTAGCGGGGGTTGATGCCACCGTGGTGGATTGCCGAGAGTGCCAGCGCAATCGACGCCAGGGCCTTGACCTCGGCCAGCTTCAACTGCTGGTCAATGGTCATCTCGTCGTACTGTTCATCGAGCTTGTCTATCGCGTCGAACGTGTCGATCGCGTCCGAGAACGAATTCACCAGTCCCTCTTCCACTCGTGAGGTGAACTGCTATCAGACCAGCCACGCCCGGGCCGCACCAGTGACCCCTTTGGGAAGCCCCACCGGCATCACGACCAGAGCAGCCACCGACGCAGCAGCGTGGATAGCAGGACAACGCGACCAAAGCAGACCGAAACAGGACGAGGCAGGCCGAAACAGCCAGGACCATGGCAACCACCGAATCGCTGCAGCCGCCGCGCTGGGCCGGCAAACCCCGACGAGCCTGCCGCGAATGGGACGGCCCAGGCTGTCGACAGGTTAGCGAGCGAAGCGAAGCGGTGCCGCACAAGCGAAGCGACGTGCGGCATTGGGGGGCGCGGGGTGGCGAAGCCCCCCGCCCGGAGCGAGCGAAGCGAGCGCGAGGAATCCACAGGCTCCCGGCAAGCACGCGCCAGCGTGCGAGCAGGGTGAGCCCAAGCCTGTGGGGCGGGCGGGACTCGAACCCGCGACCAAGGGATTATGAGTCCCCAGCTCTAACCTGCTGAGCTACCGCCCCGAGCGTCGCAAGCTTACCGAGCCGTGCAAGTCGAATGCCGCCCCGAAACGGGCTTGGGCGAGAAAAAAAGGCCCCTAAGGGCCGGTAAAGCTCCCGCGATAGGACTCGAACCTATAACCTGCCGGTTAACAGCCGGCTGCTCTGCCAATTGAGCTACGCGGGATCGCATCTCCCCCTGTTCGAGGGCGACCGGGAAAGAGTACAGCATGACTCGGGGGGTCTGCGCCAGCGGGTATCCCATCCGTGGGGCGCAGGCCGCGCCATCGGGTGCCAGATCCTGGCAAACCGGAGCAAGATCGATGTGTCGGGACGACGATGGACGGGTATGTCAACGCAGACGGCGCAACTGGCACCGCTGACCCGGCGCCGTCAGAAGGAGGTCGTCGCCATGCGCGGCAAGCTACTGTTCCTCGGCGGTCTGGCCGCGGGCTTTGTGCTCGGCGCCCGGGCCGGTCGGGAGAAGTATGAGGAGCTCAAGGCCACTGCTCTGAAGATCAAGGAGAGCCCGACGATGCAGGAGGCCGCCGGGGTCGTCCAGGAGCAGGCGACGCGGCTCTACAGCGAGGGCAAGACCAAGGTGACCGACAGGCTGGCGAACAGCCGCTTCGCCGAAACGGACCTCGGGCAGCGCCTGCTGCACACGTCGCAGCCGTCCGCGATCGAGCGGGATATGGCGACGAGCGGCGCGCCCACGACGCCGTCGACGGGCACCAGCTTCTAGGTTGCGACCGAACGTGCGCGAGGCCGACCCGGACGAACCGGGTTGGCCTTCGCGTTTAGTGGCATAACCGAAATGTCGGATATGTCGGGCGCGCCAGCGCCTGACATATCCGCACAAAAGACATATCCGCTCAAAAGGAGGCGCGGCCCTCGACAGAACCGAAGGCCGCGCCGACAAGAGGAGCGTCAGGACGAGGACGAGAAGGCCGCGTCGAAAGCGGCCGCCGGGGCGTCGAAGGCCAGCCTGCGCACGAACTGCAGCGCCTCCGGGGCGCCGACCAGGCGGTCCATGCCGGCGTCCTCCCACTCGATCGAGATCGGGCCGTTGTACCCGATCGCGTTGAGGGCCCGGAACGAGTCCTCCCACGGCACGTCGCCGTGGCCGGTGGAGACGAAGTCCCAGCCGCGGCGCATGTCGGCCCACGGCAGGTGCGACGCGAGCCGGCCGCGGCGGCCATCGCCGGTGCGGACCTTCGCGTCCTTGCAGTCCACGTGGTAGATGCGGTCGGCGAAGTCGAAGATGAAGTTCACCGGGTCGAGCTCCTGCCACACGAAGTGTGACGGGTCCCAGTTGAGGCCGAACGCCGGGCGGTTGCCGATCGCGTCCAGGGTGCGCCGCGTCGTCCAGTAGTCGTACGCGATCTCGCTCGGGTGCACCTCGTGTGCGAACTTGACGCCGACCTCGTCGAAGACGTCGAGGATCGGGTTCCACCGGTCGGCGAAGTCCTGGTAGCCGGCCTCGATCATTTCCGGCGGTACGGGCGGGAACATGGCCAGCGTGTGCCAGATCGACGACCCGGTGAAGCCCACGACCACGTCGACGCCGAGCTTGCGCGCGGCCCGCGCGGTGTCCTTGATCTCCTCGGCGGCGCGCTGCCGCACGCCCTCGGGCTCGCCGTCTCCCCAGATGCGGGCCGGCAGGATGCCCTGGTGCCGCTGGTCGATCGGGTGGTCGCAGACGGCCTGGCCGACCAGGTGGTTGGAGATGGTCCAGACCTTCAGGTTGTACTTCGCCAGCGTCTCCAGCTTGCGGTCGACGTAGGACTCGTCGGAGACGGCCTTGTCGACCTCGAAGTGGTCGCCCCAGCAGGCGATCTCGAGGCCGTCGTAGCCCCACTCGGACGCGAGGCGGCAGACCTCCTCGAAGGGGAGATCGGCCCACTGGCCGGTGAAGAGCGTGATTGGACGCGCCATGCTGCTGTCCTCCGATGAAGGGGGTTCCAGGCGCGAGGGAGACCTGTTGATTCACAACGGGTGGAACGGAAACGACGTGGGTTGCGCCCCCACGCTGGCAATCCTAAAAGACCTGCTAGCAAAGCAAAAGAGGTTCCCCGCCCGCTCAGACCGCGCCGGAGAAAGGAGTCCGGGCGGCGTCGGCGTCACCGACCCGGAATCCGCAACGGCGCGTCATGTGTCCGAGCGGGCGGGGCCCGAAGGAAGGGCCGGTCGGCGTCTCGGCCCCACCTCCGTCAATCCGGCCGGCACGAGGCCGACCGAGGGTCAATCCAGCCGACGCAAGGCGTCAGCCGTACAGCGTGAACTCGTCGATGTCGAACAGCGATCCGGAACCGCCGCGGAACACGAGGTACAAACTGGTGGAAGCATTCGTGGCGAGCGGAATTGAGGCCTCCCGGAACGTGTCCCAGCTGCCCGTGTTCGCCAACGCGAGCGTGCCGAGCAGCGTGCCGGTCGAAGAGCCGGCGCGAAACTCCACGGTGCCGCCGGGCCCCGCCGAGGACCACTTGACGCGCACCCCGGCGACCGTCGCGAGATTGACGCCGGTGTACCCAGCCCAGTCGTTGTTGTCGATGAAGCCGGCGGTCTGGCCGCCCGACGCGGTGCCGTGCGCGGCGACCTGCAGGCCGCTCATCGACGACCACGCCTCACCCTGCCGGATGGTGGCGTTGCGCACGAGGGTGAACTGGTCGACGTCGAACAGCGAGCCGCCGTTGCCGCGGAACACGAGGTACAGCGAGGTGGCGGCGTTGGAGGCGAGCGGCGTGAACACGTCGCGGAACGTCTCCCAGCCGCCGGTGTTGGGCACCGCGACCGAGCCGAGCAGCGCGCCCGTGGTCGAGCCGGCGCGGAACTCGATGGTGCCGCCGGCACCGGCCGAGGAGGCGCGCACGGTGACGCCCTTGACCGCGGACAGGTTGACGTTGTTGAACCCGATCCAGTCGTTGTTGTCAATGTATCCGGCGGTCTTGCCGCCGACGGCCGGGGCGTGGTCGGCGACCTGGACGCCGCCGGTCGAGGAGTACGCCTCGCCCTGGTAGACCGAGGCGCCGGACGGCGCGGGCGGCGAGCAGTCGGCGTCGACGCGCTTGGCGGTGTACCGGATCGCGCCGAGCAGCAGGCTGGTGAAGTTCGGGTCGGCGTAGCTCTCCTCGGTGTGGCCGAGGCCGGTGTAGAAGGAGCGCCCGCTGTCGATGGTCTTGCACCACGTGATCGGGTGGTCGCCGTTCATGGTGCCGCCGGAGTACGACGACTCGTTGAGCGACGTCAGCACGTGCGCGGTGCCGCGCGGGTTGGACTGGTAGTTGTACCACTCGTCGGTGCGCACCCAGGTGGCGCCGAGATGGGCCGTCGCCGGGTGGGTGCGGTCCTCGACGTTGACCGTGGCCTGCTGGATCGCCGGGTGCGAGGCGAACCAGGCGCCGACCAGCGTGCCGTAGAAAGGCCAGGCGTACTCGGTGTCGGCCGCGGCGTGCACGCCGACGTACCCGCCGCCGCCGCGGATGTACGCCTCGAACGCGGTCTGCTGCGCGTCGTTGAGCACGTCACCGGTCGTCGACAGGAACACCACGGTCTGGTACTGCGCAAGGTTGGCGGCCGTGAACGCGGCGGCGTCCTCGGTGGCGGTGACGGTGAAGTTGTTGGCGGTGGCGAGCGACTGGATGGCGGCGATGCCATTCGGGATGGAGGAGTGGCGGAAGCCGGCCGTCTTCGAGAAGACCAGCACCTTGTACGGCGCGTCGGCCGCGCTGGCGGGCGCGGCGCTCAGGGCACCGGCGGCTAGGAGGCCCACCGTAGCGGCGGCGAGCCACGAGCGGATGGTCATGACAGTTCCTTCACGATCGACTCGTCGGGTCTGCGCGCGCCGCCGCGCTGTCATGTCGGTACAGCTCTTCGGTTGTAGGTTGCCCGGGGCCACGGCCCGGCACCTGGCTGGCGCCGTGCCGAGGCTCCGGTTGTGCTCTCCCCCGGAACCGGTACCTCCACCCGCGGGGCGCAACCGCGGATGGTCCCTCGCTACCGGCGCCGGCGGAGAAGTCGGAGGGTTTCAGCCACGAATTCCCAACAGGTGCTCCATGGCCAGCTGGTCGAGCCGCTCGAACGCCATCCCCCGGGCGGCGACCGTCTCGACGTCGATCTCCTCGGCGCGCAGCGCCTCCAGGGACTCCCCCGGCAGCAGCGTCGGCACCGACAGCTCGTCGACCCGCGCGGTCGCCAGGGCGGCGGACACCTCGGGGTCGTCGCGGAACGTGTGGACCTTCTCCTTGAGGATCAGGTAGTTGCGCATGCAGGCCGCCGCGGTGACCCAGACGCCGTCGGCGTCCTCGGTGCGGGGCGGCTTGTAGTCGAAGTGGCGCGGCCCGGCGTACGCCGTCGGGTAGCCGGAGCTGTTCTCCAGCACGTCGACGGTCCAGAACGCGCCCCGCAGGTTGCCGGCGCCGAAGCGAAGGTCCTGGTCGAAGCGCGGCCCGTGCTGGCCGTTGAGGTCGATGTGGAACAGCTTGCCGTGCCACAGCGCCTGCGCGATGCCGTGCGCGAAGTTCAGCCCCGCCATCTCCTCGTGCCCGACCTCGGGGTTGAGCCCGACCCGGGACGGCTCGTCCAGGGTCGAGATCAGCGCGAGCGCGTGGCCGATCGTCGGCAGCAGGATGTCGCCGCGCGGCTCGTTCGGCTTGGGCTCGATCGCCAGGCGGATGTCGTAGCCGCGCTCCCGGATGTAGGCGCAGATCGCGTTGATCGCCTCGCGGTAGCGGTCCAGCGCCGCGCGCATCTGCTTGCCGGCGCCGGACTCCGCGCCCTCCCGGCCGCCCCACAGCACGTACGTGGGCGCGCCGAGCTCGGCCGCGAGGTCGATGTTGCGCAGCACCTTCTGCAGGGCGAACCGCCGTACGGCGCGGTCGTTGGCGGTGAACGCGCCGTCCTTGAAGATGGGGTGCCCGAACAGGTTCGTGGTGGCCATCGACACGACCAGGCCGGTGCCGTCCAGGGCCTCCTTGAAGCGGGTGACGACCTTGTCCCGCACGGTCTCGTCGCTGCCGAACGGGATCAGGTCGTCGTCGTGGAAGCTGACCCCGTACGCCCCCAGCTCGGCCAGCCGGTGCACGGTCTCGACCGGGTCGAGCGCCGGTCGCGACGCCGCCCCGAAGACGTCCTGAGCCTGCCAGCCCACCGTCCACAGGCCGAACGAGAACCGGTCAGCCGGTGTGGGGACGTACGGATCATTCATGCCGCCACGCTCACCCAGGAGGAGTCGGACTTCTGGACCGCGTCGAGCACGAGCTGCACCTGCAGGGCGTCCTCGAAGGACGGCGCCGGGTCGGCGCCGGTCGCCACCGCCTCGATGAAGTCGCGCATCTCGTGGGTGAAGGAGTGCTCGTACCCGATGATGTGCCCCGGCGGCCACCAGGCCCCGAAGTACGGGTGCTCGCCCTCGGTCACGAGGATGCGGCTCCAGCCCTGCTCGGCCGCGGGCAGCGTGGCGTCGTAGAACTCGAGCTCGTTGAGCCGCTCGAGGTCGAAGGCCAGCGACCCGTACTCACCGTTGATCTCGACCCGCAGCCCGTTCTTGCGGCCGGTCGCGAACCGGGTCGCCTCGTACGTGGCCACCGCGCCGCCGTCGAGCCGGGCGATGAACAGCGCCGCGTCGTCGACGGTGACCTCGCCGGTCGCGATGCCGGCGCTCGCCGACAGGCCGCTGGAGGCCTCCGGCAGCGGTCGCTCCTTGATGAACGTCTCGGTCAGCCCGGCGACGCCGGTGATGCGCTGGCCCGTGACGAACTGGGTCAGGTCGATGATGTGCGCGCCGATGTCGCCGAGCGCGCCCGAGCCGGCCCGCTCCTGCTGCAGCCGCCAGACCAGCGGGAAGTTCGGATCGACGATCCAGTCCTGCAGATAGGCGGCGCGGACGTGGCGGATCGCGCCGAGCCGGCCGGCGGCGATCATGTCGTGCATGAGGCTGACGGCCGGGACCCGGCGATAGTTGAACCCGCAGGCCGAGCGCACGCCCAGCGTCCGGGCCTTGACCGCGGCCGCGACCATGGCACGGGCCTCGTCGACCGTGTTGGCCAGCGGCTTCTCGCACAGGACGTGCTTGCCCGCCTCGAGCGCGGCGATGGCGATCTCGGCGTGGCTGTCGCC
This sequence comes from Dactylosporangium sp. NPDC048998, assembly GCF_043197855.1. NCBI lineage: Bacteria > Bacillati > Actinomycetota > Actinomycetes > Micromonosporales > Micromonosporaceae > Dactylosporangium > Dactylosporangium sp. NPDC048998. Next base: position 253,122 of record NZ_JBICTV010000009.1, on the reverse strand, counting down.
CGGGGTACACACGTCGATGACGTCGATGTCGTCCCGGGCGATCAGCTCGCGCCAGTCGGTCACCGCTTCGGCCCAGCCGAGCCGGCTCGCGGCTTCCGCCACCTTCGCCCCATCGCGACCGCAGACGGCGACCATGTTCGCCCGCGCCGGTAGGTCGAAGACCCGGTTCACGGTGCGCCACGCCTGGGAGTGCGCGGCGCCCATGAAGGCGTAGCCGACCATGCCGACTCGCAGCTCCCCGCTGCTGCCCTGACTGGACACTGGCGGTTCCTCTCTGATTCCGATGGTTCAGGCAGTTCCGGGATTGATCAGGACTTGAAGCCCAGCGGCAGGTACTTGTCGACGTTGTCCTTGGTGATCGTCTCGGACTGCAGCACGATCAGCTTCGGCACCTGCAGCTCGACCAGGTCGCCCATGCCCTTGCCCTGCGCCGCGAGGCGGGCCAGGATGATCGCCGACGAGGCCATCGACGGCGGGTAGGTGACCGTCGAGGTGAGCACGGTGTCGCCGGCCTTGATGTGGTCCATCGCGTCGCGCGAGCCGGCGCCGCCGACCATGAAGAACTCCCTGCGCCCGGCCTGCTGGATCGCGGCGAGCACGCCGACGCCCTGGTCGTCGTCGTGGTTCCAGACGGCGTCGAGCTTCGGCGCGGCCTGCAGCAGGTTGGCCGCGGCGGCCTGGCCGGTCTGGACGGTGAAGCCGGCGGCGACCCGGTGCTTGACGCTCAGCCCGTAGGTCTTCAGCGTGTCGGCGAAGCCCTTCGAGCGGTCCTTGGTCAGCTGCAGTTCGTCGATGCCCGGGATCTCGCCGATGACCGCGTCCGTCTTGCCCTTGAGCTTCTCGCCGACGTAGTGCCCGGCGGCGACGCCCATGCCGTAGTTGTCGCCCTTGATGAGGCAGAACGACGCGGCGGAGTCGGAGAACTCGCGGTCGAGGTTGATGACGATGATGCCGGCGTCCATCGCCTTCTTGCCGATCGCGGTGAGCTGTGCGCCGTCCTGCGGCAGCAGCACGATCGCGTCGGGCTTGCTGGCGATGAGGGTCTCCAGCGCCGCGATCTGGGCGGGCGCGTCCTTACCGGCATCGACCGCCTTGAGGGTCACGTCGGAGAACTTCGCCGCCTGCGCCTTGGCGTTGGCGGTGATGGCGCCGATCCAGCCGTGGTCGGCGGCCGGCGCGGAGAAGCCGATGGTGACCGGCTTGCCGGGGGCCTCGCTGGCGGCGTTGCCCTCCTTGACGTTCGCGGGCGGTGGGTTGTCCTTGGTCTCGTTCGACGTGCAGCCGGCCAGCAGGGCGCCGGCGCCGATCGCCGCTCCGCCGAGCAGGAGCCGGCGACGAGACATGTCGGGCGAGGTTGCGCTCATCACGACCTCCAGGTCGTCTGTGGGATTTTGGGTTTCGGGGTGTACCTCATGAGCTTTTGGGTGCACCGATCAGCGCTACCGTCCCGGCGTGGACGGCGGCGTCAGCGCAGATCGGAAGTTATCGAGCTATGAGGATGCGGGTTTGCGCCAGAACGACGTGACCCGGAACTGCTGGATGAGCACGGCGACGACGATGATGCCGCCGTTGATGATCCGCTGCAGGTCGAGCTGCAGGTTGTTGATGATGAACAGGTTGGTGATCTGGGTGAAGATCAGCACGCCGAGCAGCGAGCCGATGATGGTGCCGCGGCCGCCGGTGAGTGCGGTGCCGCCGATGATCGCCGCGGCGATTGCGTTGAGCTCGTAGAGGTCGCCGTGGGTGTTGCTGCCGGACTGGGCCTGCGAGACCACGATCAGCGCCGCGATGCCGCAGCACAGGCCGGACAGCGCGTAGAGGGCTACGGTCTGCAGCCGCACGTTGATGCCGGCCAGGCGGGCCGCCTCGGCGTTGCCGCCGATGGCGATCGTGCGCCGGCCGAACGTGGTGCGGTTGAGCAGCACCCAGCCGACCGCGACGACGGCCAGGAAGATGAGCACCACAATCGGGATGCCGGCCACCTTGTTGAGGGCGAAGCCGTTGATGAACGCATCGCGGTTGATCTGCGTGTGCGAGCCCGAGATGCTCTGCGCGAGGCCGCGGGCCGACAGCATCATCGCGAGCGTCGCGATGAACGGCACCAGCTTGCCGTAGGCGATCAGCGAGCCGTTGACCAGGCCGGCGACGGCGCCGACGACGAGCGCGGCGAAGATCATGGCGCCGGCGCCGTAGCTCTGGGTGGCGACCGTGGTGCACCAGACGCTCGCGAGGGCCAGCAGCGCGCCGACCGACAGGTCGATGCCGCCGCTGATCATCACGAAGGTCATGCCGACGGTCAGCACCCCGATGCTGGAGGCCTGGGTGAGCACCGTCAGCTCGTTGTTCCAGAGGTTCTTGCCGTCGAGGAAGATGTCTGGTGCGGTGACCATACCGATGATCAGCAGCACCGCGATCACGCCCATCAGGGCGAGGTTGCGCTTGGCGTTCTCCGCGCCGTCGCGCTGCCACCAGCTCTGGGCGGTGACGCGGGGCGGGTCGTGAACGTCCACCGGTTCGGTAGCGGTGCTCATGCTGCGGTCCCTTCAACGGCATCGCTCGAGAGGCCGGCCCCGTCGAGCAGCGAGCCGGCCATCACGAGGTCGAGCACGGTGTCTTCGTCAAGTTCTTCGGCGGGCGCCTCGCGCACGACCCGGCCCTCCCGCATGACGAGCACGCGGTCGGAGAGGCCGAGCACCTCGGGCACCTCGCTGGACACGAGCAGCACGCCGACGCCCTCGTCGGCGAGCCTGCGGATGACCTGATACAGCTCGGCGCGCGCGCCCACGTCGACGCCGCGGGTCGGCTCGTCGAGCAGCAGCAGCTTCGTGTCGCCCAGCAGCCAGCGCCCGACGACGACCTTCTGCTGGTTGCCGCCGGACAGCGTGCGCACCGGGCGGCGTACATCGGCGGGGCGCAGGTCCAGGCCTCGCGTGATCTCCTCGGCCGCCTCGCGCTCGCGCCCGGCGTCGGTGAAGCCGATACGGGCGTAGCGGGCGAAGCCGGCCAGGGTCACGTTGCGGTAAATCGGCTCGGCGAGCAGCAGCGCCTGGCTCTTGCGCTCCTCCGGCGCCATGCCGATGCCTGCCCGCACGGCGGCGTTGACGCTGCCGCGGCGCAGCCGCCGGCCGCCGAGCTCGACCGTGCCGGCACTCGGGCGGCGGGCGCCGTAGATGCTCTCGAGCACCTCGGAGCGGCCGGAGCCGACCAGGCCGGTGATGCCGACGATCTCGCCGCCGTGCACGTTGAGCGACACGTCCGCGAAGCGCCCCGGCAGCGTCAGCCCCTCGACCCGCAGCAGCGGCTCGCCCTCGAACGTGCGCGCGGCGGGCCGCTCGGGGAAGACGTACTCGATGGTGCGGCCGGTCATCCGGCTCACCAGCTCGCGGTTGGGGGTGGTCTTCGCGTCGAGGTTCGCGGCGGTGGTGCGGCCGTCCTTGAGCACCGTCACCCGGTCGCCGATCTCGCGGATCTCGTCGAGGCGGTGGGAGATGTAGATGACCGCGATGCCCTGCGCGGTAAGGCCGCGCACGACGCGGAACAGGTTCTGCACCTCGTCGTGGGCCAGCACGGCGCTCGGCTCGTCCATGATGAGCAGCCGCGCCTCGCGCGACAGCGCCCGGCCCATGCTGACGATCTGCTTCGCCGCCGCGGGCAGCTTGCCGACCTCGCGGCCGACCGGGATCTCGGGGTGGCCGAGGCGCAGCAGGATCGCGGCCGCGCCGCGGCGCATCGCCCGCCGGGCCACGAAGCCGCCGGTGTTGGGCTCGTGGCCGAGGTACATGTTCTCGGCCACGCTGAGCCCGTCGACCAGGTCGAGCTCCTGGTAGATGGTGGCGATGCCGGCCTTCATGGCCGCCTGCGGGCTGCCGAAGGCGGCCGGCTCGCCCTGCCACAGGATCTCCCCCGAGTCCGGGGTGTGCGCGCCGGAGAGGACCTTGATCAGCGTCGACTTGCCCGCGCCGTTCTGACCGAGCAGGCAGTGCACCTCGCCCGCGCGCACCTCGAGCTGGACGCCGTCGAGCGCGCGGACGCCGGGGAACGTCTTGACCACATCGGTGAGCCGGAGGACCACGTCCGCCGGGGAGTCTTCGGGGGTCTGTGCCGGTGGTTCTGTCATGATGGCCGTCCATATGCGAGTTCGCTGGCCAGCACCGCGGCGCCCACGACGCCGGCGCGAGGGCCGAGCTCGGACAGGACGACCGGCAGGTTGCCGGTCGCAAGGGGCAGCGAGCGCCGGTACACCACGCTGCGGATCTCGGCGAGCAGGATGTGCCCGAGGCCGGCCAGGCCGCCGCCGATCACGATCATCGACGGGTTGATGAAGCTGACCAGGCCGGCGAGCACCCCGCCGACGCGCCGCCCGCCGTCGCGGATGAGCCGGATGCAGGTGACGTCGCCCTCGGCCGCGCCGTCGGCGACGTCCTTCGCGGTCACCGTGCCGTTGGCGGCGAGGCGGTCCGCGAGCGCCGGGGATGCGCCGCTGCGGGCCGCGGCGGTCGCGTCGCGGGCGAGCGCGCCGCCGCCGAAGAGCGCCTCCAGGCAGCCGACGTTGCCGCACGAGCAGACCGGCCCGTGGCTGTCGACCTGGATGTGGCCGATGTCGCCGGCGCATCCGTCGGTGCCCCGGTAGACCTCGCCGTTGAGGTAGATGCCGCAGCCGATGCCCGTGCCGACCTTGAGGAAGAGCAGGTTGTCGACCGAGTGAGCAACGCCCCCGTAGCGCTCGCCGATGCTCATGATGTTGACGTCGTTGTCGACGACGACCGGGCAGTTGTGCTCGCGCCCGAGCGCCTCCCGCACCGGGAACCGGTCCCAGCCGGGCATGATCGGCGGCGAGACCGGCACCCCGTCGCGGAAGCTGACCGGGCCGGGCACGCCGATGCCGATGGCGTTGAGGCGCTCGTAGGCGCCCTCCGCCCTGAACTTGTGCAGGATCTCGTTGACCCGCTGCAGGATCACCTTCGGTCCCGAGCGGATGTCGGCCGGCTCCCCGTAGGCGGCGATCGGCTCCAGCCGGCCATCGGTGATCTCCACGTCGATCGAGCTGGCGCCCAGGTCGACCGCGGCGAAGCGCAGCCCCGGGTTGAGCTCGACCAGCGTCGAACGCCGCCCGCCGCGGCTCGCGGCCGGCCCCGCCTCGCGGATCAGCCCGGTCGCGACCAGCGCGTCCAGGTCCGCCAGCAGCCGGGGCCGCGGCACCTCGAGACGGTCGGCCAGCTCCGCACGCGACAACGCACCGGTGTCCCGCAACAGGCGGAGCAGGCGCGACTGAACCGGATTGTCGATGGCACTGACCGTGTTCATGGGAGCACCTCCTCGTCAGGTCGCAGGCAGGTGTCCGCGACATGCGGCTACACCACCACACCGGCACGCCGGCCCTAGTTGCCGGGCCGTGTGCCGTGCGTTACACCCGTGTTGCGTCGAGACTTTAGGCCGTCCCATCCCCCGCGTCTAGAGCTTCTGGCGTCCGTTACCAAACTTTTGCTGGTTCTGACGGAAGTTCGGACGCAATCGAAAATATGCACGTTCCGGCAGGTCAGATGGTCCGCGTGGAGATCATCCGACCTTTCCGAAACCGGGGCAAACTAGGTCAGCAGAAGTTTTCCCAGCCGGCGGCTCGCGAGCCACAGCCCGCCCGATGCGAGCGCTCCCAGATAGACCGCGTGCCAGAGCAGCCCCCACTGCGGCGAGCCGGTGCACAGCCCGCGCACGAGCGCGACGCCGTGGTACAGCGGGGTCGCCTCCACCAGCACCCGGGCCGCGAGCGGGTAGCCCGACGGCGGCGCGAACGTCCCGCTGAACAGAAACAGCCCGAACTGCGCCACGTTGACGTAGTCGAAGTCCTGCCACGAGCGCAGCAGCGTCGACAGCGCCATGCCCAGCCCGCCGAACGCCAACCCGACCAGCACCACCGCCGGGAACGCCGCCAGCGCCCACAGCGGGGTGGTCAGCCCGAGCGCCACCATGACCATCAGGAACGCCGCCGAGTAGAACCCGCCGCGGACCATCGCCCACAGCAGCTCGCCCCCGGACAGCTGCATCGGCGTGACCGGCGTGGCCAGGGTGGCGTCGTAGAGCTTCATGAACTTCAACTTCCCGTAGAAGTTCATGACGGTCTCGGCCAGCGCACCGTTCATGCCCGACGCGGCGAGCATCGCCGGCGCCACGAACTGCGCATACGACACCATCCGCCCATCGGCCAGCGGCACGTCGCCGACCAGCCGCCCCACCCCGACGCCGATCGAAAGCAGATACAGCAGCGGCTCGGCGAACCCGGACATCAGCACCCACCAGTACGCCGCGTGCCGGGCCGCCGCCAGGTTTCGCGCGGTGACCGACAGCGCGCCCCTGGCGTTGCGCTCGATCCGCCCGTAGACCATCGTCGTGACCATCAGTCCTCCAGCCGGCGGGTGAAGCGGCGCAGGGCCAGCGCATAGCCGGCCGCGATCCAGGCCAGCAGGACGGCCGTGTGCGCCCAGACGCCCCAGGCGGTCGGGGTGCCCAGCGTGGCCGCGCGGCACAGCTCGACGCCGTGCCACAGCGGCGAGGCGTAGGCCAGCGCGCGGGCCGGCGCGGGCAGGTCCCCCACCGGGAAGAACACCCCGGCGAACAGCGACATCGGGACCACGACCAGGCGGAACAGCACCGCGAAGTAGCCGTCGCTGTCCACCGCCGCGGCGAAGCCGAACGTCGGGGCCGCGAAGGCCAGCCCGACCAGCACCGCGGGCAGCGGCGCGGCGAGCGCCCACCACGAGTGCAGTGCTCCGAATGGCAGCAGCACCAGCAGGAACGCGACCGCGGCCAGCGCGGTCCGCAGCGCCAGGTACAGCAGGTGGCCCCGCATGATCGCCCCGGTCGTCAGCGGCGTGGCGCGCATCGCGTGGTAGCTGCGGATCCAGTTGAACGCCGAGAACACCGGCCAGGTCGACTCGCCGACGGCGACCTGCAGCGCGGTCGAGGCGAGCAGGCCGGGCCCGATGTAGTCCAGATACGGCACGCCGAGCGCGGCGCCCGAGCGCGCGTCGACGTAGCTGCCGACCGTCACGCCCATGGCGATCAGGAACATCGCCGGCAGCGCGAACGAGCTGAACACCGTCGAGCGCCACGTGCGCCGATAGGAGACGAGGTGGTATCCCAGGGCGGCGAGGGTGCCCATCACTCCACCAGCGTCCGGCCGGTGAGGTGCAGGAACACATCCTCCAGCGAGCCGCGCCGGACCAGCGTGCTCGACGGCACGAGGCCGCGCCCGGCGATCTCGGCCACCGCGGCGTCGCCGTCCGCCGTATACACCAGGACGCGGTCCGGCAGCACCTCGACGCGCTCCCCGATGCCGTCGAGCTTGTCGCCGGCCACGTCCGCCGGCTCGTCGCCGAAGCGCACCTCGACCACCTCGCGCGTCGAGTGCCGCTCGATCAGCTGCCGCGGCGAGCCCTCCGCGACGATCCGACCCCCGTCCATCACGACGAGCCGGTCGCACAGCTGCTCGGCCTCGTCCATGTAGTGCGTGGTGAGCACCAGCGTCACGCCGCGCTGCTTGAGCCGGAACAGCCGCTCCCAGACCAGGTGCCGGGCCTGCGGATCGAGCCCGGTGGTCGGCTCGTCGAGCAGCACGATGTCGGGCTCGTTGACCAGCGCCCGGGCGATCGTCAGCCGTCGCTTCATGCCGCCGGACAGCGGCTCCACCTTGTCGCCGGCCCGGTCGGCCAGCTGCACGAAGTCGAGCAGCTCCCTGGCGCGCTCCCGAGCGACCCGGCGCGGCACCCCGAAGTAGCGCGCGTAGACGACCAGGTTTTCCAGCACGGTCAGCTCCGGATCGAGCGTGTCCTGCTGCGGGCACACGCCCAGCCGCGCCCGGATCGCGGGGCCGTCCCGCGCCGCGTCGAGGCCGAGGATGCGCAGCGACCCGCTCGTCGGGCGCGACACGCACCCGATCATCCGCATCGTGGAGGACTTGCCCGCGCCGTTGGGGCCCAGGAACCCGAAGGCCTCCCCGGCCGCCACGCGCACGTCGATCCCATCGACAGCCGTAAACTCACCGAACTGCTTGACCAGTGCGGTTGCTGCGATCAATGCCCCGTTGTCCACCACGGCCCGACCATAGCCCGGGGGTACGACAATTTTGAACGCTATTACGATGCCCCCGTGCGCCTCAACCCGCGCTGGCTCGGGCTGGCCGCGACAACCCTGCTGGCCGCCAGCGGGTTCCTGGCCGGCAAGCCGCTGCCTCACGACGCCGCATGGGTGACCGGCGTCTGCGTCTGGTTCGTCGGCCTGGCCCTGCTGGCCCGCGCCTGGTGGTCGCTGCGCGATGCCTCCGGCGCCCGCGAGCTGCTCGTCACCGCGGCGATCTGGAGCGTTCCGCTGCTGGTCGCGCCGCCCATGGGCGCCCTGGACGTGTACGCGTACGCCTGCCAGGGCCAGCTCTTCGACGCCGGGATCAACCTGTACGAACACGGGCCGTCGGCGCTGCCGTGCACCTGGCTGTCCGACGTACCGCCGCTGTGGCGGGACACCCCGACCCCCTACGGCCCGCTGTGGTTCGCGATCTCCGGCGGCGCAGCCTGGCTCGCGCACGGCCACCTCGTCGTCGCCGTCGGCCTGTTCCGCCTGATCGCGGTGCTCGGGCTGGTGCTGTGCGTGGCGGCGGCGCACCGCCTCACGCCGAGTTCGCCCGCGCTGGCCGCCAGCCCGCTCGTGCTGATCCACGTCGTCTCCGGCGTGCACAACGACATCCTGCTCGCCGGCTTCGTGCTGGCCGGCTTCGCGTTCGCCACGCGCGGCCGGTCGGGGCTGTCCGGTGTCGCCTTCGGGCTCGCCGCGGCCGTGAAGGTCACCGCCGTGGTCGCCGCGCCGTTCGCGGTGCTGCTCGTGCTGTTCCGGGTCGGCGGGCCGTGCCGCCGCGCGCCGGCGAGCTTCACCGGGGTGATGCTGCTGACGTACACCGTGCTCGCCGCCGCCACCGGCCACGGCCTCGGCTTCGTCCGCGCGCTGGGCTCCACCGCCGAGCTCAAGCAGTGGCTGTCGATCCCGACCGGGGTGGGCATGGCCGCCGGCTACGTGCTGCGCGTCGCGGGCCGGCCGGCGGCGTTCGACACCGCGGTGGCCGTGGCCCGCGCGCTCGGGTTCGCCGCCCTCGCCGCGATCCTGGTGTACCTCTGGTGGCGGGCGCTGCGGACGGCGCGCCGCACGCCGGGCGAGGCCGCCGACCCGGTGCTCACCGCCGCCGGCCTGGCGCTGCTGGCCACGGCCGTGCTCGGGCCGGTGTTCTACGCCTGGTACGCGCTCGCCGGCATCGCGGTGCTCGCCGGCACGCACCTGACCGGCCGGCTGCGCACCGGCGTGCACGTCGCGGTCGTGGCACTACCGTTCCTGACCCTGCCGGACAGCCTGGGCCTGGCCACGAAGACCAAGCTGCCGGGCGCGTTCCTCGACGTCGCCCTGGTCGTCGCGGTGGTCGCGCGCCTGGTGCGATCCCGCCGCCGGGTGCCGGCGGCGAGTAAGCCCTAGAGCGCGGTACCGGCGCCGGACCGCGCCCAGGCGACCAGCTCGTGCGTCTGCTCGGCGACGCCCGGCGCCTCCGGGTCGATGCCCTCGTCGTAGCGGACCGTCCAGCGCAGCCCGTTGACGCCGGGGACCCGCCGCCCCACGACCCGCACGCCGCGGGTCTCGTCGAGCGGGTGGTGCGAGGTGTGCGCGATCGACTTGTTGACCCGCACCCGGACCTGCTCGGGCACCCGGTCGGGGTCGAGCAGGGTGAGGATCAGCGGCGGGAGGTCGGCCATCACGGCGTAGTCCTCGTCGCCGACCGGGAGCTCGCGCGCCGCGACCACGGCGAGCTGGCGACCCGACCAGGTGGCCTTGTGGATCTCGTGCCAGCCCAGGCGCTCCTCGACGCCGGGCAGCCACAGGCCGTGGTTCGTCGCCACCACGACGTTGTCGCCGGTGGCGTGCGCCCAGGCGACCACGCGCTCGTCGGGGCCGAGCTTGGGGCGCTTGTCGGCGGGCAGCCGCCGCCGCTTCAGAAACACGTTCTAACCCTCCCCCAAATATCGCGATATTGGCGAAATGTCCGGCTGCTTGCGGCCGGACATTTCGGGCTCAACGGCGAGTCGCGGCGTCACCAGCGGCTCGCGCCGCGATCCCGCAGCGCCCGGGCGTGCTGCTCCAGCGACACCAGCTCGCTGAACAGCCGCAAGTGCTCCTCGGCGTTGGTCACCGGGTTGATGCGCTGCAGCTTGGACTTGAGCTCGGCGATGGTCCGGTTGAGCGCCATCAGCTGGAGGCGGTTGATCGTCGCCTCGACGTAGCGCGGGTCGGGCTCGCCGTCCAGGCGCAGCGGCTCCACCGCCAGCTCCGCGACCAGCGCGCCGGCGGCCAGGTCGAGGCACGCCTCGCGGACCCGCTCGATCCACACCGCGCCGCCGCCGCCGCTGGAGGCGCCGCCCGCCTCGGCGACCGCGGCGCGCAGGACCGAATACATCGGATGGGTGTACATGTCGGCGCCGACCGCGTCGAACATCGGGCCGGCCAGCGCCGGCTGCTGCAGCGCCAGCTTGAGCGCCTCCCGCTCGACGAGCGCCTCGGCGCTGTCGGGGGCCAGGATGCGCCGCTGGGCGGGCACGGGGTCGGCGACGCCCTTGGCGGCCGCGTTGACCGCGCGCTGCACAGTCTCGAGCTCCATGCCGAGGTCGCCGGCGAGCTTGCGGGCGTATTCGGGCCGCAGCGTGCGGTCCTTGATCTTGGCGACCAGGGGCGCGGTCGCCCGCAGCGCGCCGACGCGGCCCTCGGCGGTGTCGAGGTCGAAGCGCTGGATCACCGAGCGCAGCGCGAAGTCGAGCAGCGGCTGGCGGTCGGCGACCAGGTCGCGCACGGCCGCATCGCCCTTGGCCAGCCGCAGGTCGCAGGGGTCCATGTTGTCGGGGCCGACCGCGATGAACGTCTGGGCGACGAAGCGCTGGTCGTCCTCGAACGCGCGCAGCGCCGCCTTCTGCCCGGCCGCGTCGCCGTCGAAGGTGAAGATGATCTCGCCGCCGTAGCCGTCGGCGTCCAGCAGCAGCCGGCGCAGCACCGAGATGTGGTCGGCGCCGAACGCGGTGCCGCAGGTCGCGACCGCCACCGACACCCCGGCGAGGTGACAGGCCATCACGTCGGTGTAGCCCTCGACGATGACGACCCGGCTCTGCTTGGCGATCTCCCGCTTGGCCTGGTCGATGCCGTAGAGCACGTGCGACTTCTTGTACAGCGGGGTCTCGGGCGTGTTGAGGTACTTCGGGCCGTCGTCGTCGTCGAACAGCCGCCGCGCGCCGAAGCCGATCACGTCGCCGGAAATGTCCTTGATCGGCCACAACAGCCGGCGGCGGAACCGGTCGATGAGCCCGCCGGAGCGCCCCTCGCGGGAGAGGCCGGCGCTGGTCAGCTCCTGCGCGGAGTACCCCTTCTGGCGCAGGTGCTTGCTCAGGTGGTCCCAGCCGTCGGGGGCGAACCCGCACCCGTAGCGCTCGGCGGCCTCCTTGCCGAACCCGCGCTGGGCCAGGAACTCGCGGGCCGGGCGGGCGCCGGGCGTGCCGAGCTGCTCGGCGTAGAACCGGGCGGCCTCGGCGTGCGCGGCGATCAGCCGCTGCTTCTGCCCTGCGGGGCGGATCGGGGCGCTGCCGGCCTCGACGTATCGCAGCTGCAGCCCGGCCCGCGCGGCGAGACGCTCGACCGACTCGACGAAGCTCAGGTGGTCGTGGTCCATCAGGAACTTGATGGCGTCGCCGCCGGCGCCGCAGCCGTGGCAGAAATACACGTTCCGGGTGGGCGAGACGTTGAACGAGGCGGTCTTCTCGTCGTGGAACGGACACAGGCCCTTGAGGTTGCCGCCACCCGCGGAGCGCAGCGTGACGTGCTCGGAGATCACGTCCTCGATCGACGTGCGTTCCCGGACCAGGGCGATGTCCTCGTCCTTGATCTTGCCGGCCAACCGCCACCTCCCACCCGTCCGACGCCTACATCCTGCCTCGCGGCACCGACAATTTACGACTCACGGGGCGGCGGCGGGTTGCCGGGCCGTGCCATGCTGCGCCCATGCCGACCGAGTCCGGGCCGCAACGGCCGCCTGTCACCCCGTGGTACCGCCGGCGTTGGGTGATGATCGCCACGCTCGGGCTCTCCGGGCGCCTGCCCGACGACCGGCGCCGCCGCCGGCGCGCCCTGCGCCGCCTGACGGTCGCCGCCGTCGTCGTGGCCGCCCTGGTGCTGGCGCCGACGGTCTGGATCCGCGCCGAGGCCTCCGGCCGGGTCGTCCCGGCGGACCGCGCCCCGGCGGCGGACGTGGCGATCGTGTTCGGCGCCCAGCTCGAGCACGGCGGCAAGGACCCGATGTCGTTCCTGCGCAACCGGCTCGACACGGCGGCCGCGCTGGTCTCCTCCGGCAAGGTGAAGGCGCTGCTGATCTCCGGCGACGCGCACGGCGGCTCGGGCAACGAGGTCAAGGTGATGAGCGACTACCTCGCGGCGCGGGGCGTGGACCCGCCCCGGCTGGTGCTCGACCCGTACGGCCTGGACACCTACGACACGTGCCGGCGCGCTCACGACGTGTACGGCGTCAACCGCGCGCTCCTGGTCAGTCAGGACACGCATCTGTACCGCGCGGTGGCCCTCTGCCGCGGGGTGGGCGTCGACGCGTGGGGCGTGCCGGCCGGCTGCCGGGGCTGCCGGCAGGTGACGATCTGGTACAACGACACCAGAGAGGTCGGGGCCGGCTGGAAGGCCGCCTGGGACGCATTGCGGCACCGACCGCCGGCCGTGCAGTCCCCGCCGGATCAGGCACTCCGGCAGGCGGTGGCCGCACACACTCCATAGTGGACGGAGCGCCCAGCGCGGGACGACACGCGGAACTTCGCGCGACACGCACCGGACGGGCGACAACCGTCCTCGCCACACCCGCCCGCCATCGCCGTTTTCGCCGTGCGCGGCCGGTCGCTTCGGCATACTTGACCAGGTCCCTGGCGCCGCATCGACGCGGCCAGATCTGTCAAGTGCGATGCGATGGGTGGTGCGAGTCCGGTGACGGCGAGCGTACGCATGGGGCGGCCTGTGAGACGGGTTGGACGGCGCGGCTCATGGTGATCGTGCTACGGACCACGGACGACGTCCTGCGCTGGTCCGGCGGCCTCGTCGGCCCGCCACTGCGCGCGGCGATCGGGCGGCTGCCCGAGCCGTCCCGCGAGGTCGCCGAGCTGCAGCTGGGCTGGCACACCGGCCGCGACGCGCCGGGCGCGTCGCTGCGCAGCGCGCTCACCCTGGTGTGCGCGGCCGCGGTCGGCGGCGACCCGCACGACGCGGTGCCCTCCGCCGTCGCCGTCGAGCTCATGCACCACTGGTCGGCGATCCGCCGCGACCTGGTCGACGGGCGCGCCGACGGGGCCGCGTGGAGCGTGGTCGGCACCCAGCCGGCGGCGCTGGGCGGCGAGGCGCTGCTCGCGCTCGCGTTCGACGTCGTGGCCACCGGCGACCCCACCCACATCGCGCCGGGCCGGCCCCGGCAGCGTTCCGGACAGCCCGGCCCGGACCGGGCCATGATGCGCATCCTGGGCGACACCGTGCAGGAGCTCCTGCACGGCCAGCACGCCTCGCTCGCGCTGCGCGAGACCCGCCCGGACGTCGCCGCGGAGGAGCGCACCGACCTGCTGCGCGATTGCCTCGCCATGGTGGAGCAGCGCACCGGCGCGCTGTTCGGCTGCGCCTGCGCGCTGGGCGCCGTGGCCGGCGGCGGTGGGGCGGCCCAGGTCGAGCGGCTGCGCCTGTTCGGCGTCCGGCTGGGCCTCGCCGTGCAGTTCGCCGAGGACCTGCTGGGCATCTGGGCCGACGACGGCCCGGGCCGGCCGGCGTACCCGGACCTGCGCCGCCGCCGCCGCTCGCTGCCCGTCGCCGCGGCGATCGCGGCCGGCGCCGACGAGCTGACCGGGCTGTTCGACGGCCGGGGCCGGCTCAGCGACGCCGACGCCGAGCGCGCGGCGAAGACGATCGAGCAGTCCGGCGCCCGCGACTGGTGCCGCCGCCAGGCCGAGGAGCTGCTCTCCCAGGCCCTGCTCGCCCTGGATCTGGCCTCCCCGTCACCCGCCTCGATCGCCGAGCTCGTGGCGCTGGCCCGCCGCGCGACCGCCGCGCCGCGCTGAGCGCCACGGCGGGGCGCGGGCCGGTCAGCGATGACGGTCAGGTGATGGCGGCCACGACCTTTGCGGCCCGGTCGGCGTGCTTCTGGTACGCCTCCGGGTACGCCGAGCGCTGCACCGCCTGCGCGGCAGCCGTCACGCTCATGTTCTGCCAGCCCTTGACGTGGGTCAGCGCGTTGTAGAACAGCATCGCCGAGTGGGACGGGTTCATGAGCTCGGCCACGGTGCCCCAGCCCTGGCTCGTGCGCTGCTGGAACAGCCCGACCGAGTCGTGGTCCTGGGAGACCCCTTCGTGCGGCAGCTTCAGCGAGGCCGGCACGGCGCGGCTGGCGACGTTGTAGAGGTCGCTCTCCTGCATCGCGGTGGCGACGGCGACGACGAGGGCCTTGCTGGGCAGGCCCTGGGCGCGCCCCTGCCGCACGATCGTCACGGCATTGTTCATCTGGGTCTGGTCGAGCCCGGCGACCGGGCGCGGCGGCTGTGGCGCGGCCGGCGCGACGGGCGTGGTCGGCGTTGTCGGCTTGGTCGGCATGATCGACTTGGTCGGCTTGGTCGGCTTGGTCGGCGTGGTTGTGGGCGCGGCGGGCGCCGCCTCGGCCGCCGAGACGGCGGCGGTGCCGCCGAGCAGCGGCGAGACGAACGCCGCAGCGTACGCGTAGGCGGGCGGGGCGGCCACGGCCGGCGGGTGCACGGCCGGCGGCCGGCCGGTGGAGCCCGCGGCGAACAGCGTCGCGGACAGCACGACGGCGGACGCGGCCCCGGTTCGCACGGACAGGCTGACCCGCCGGCGTCTGGACTGGAACTGGCGCGGTAATGACTTCACGTAAGCGATTCCTCATCGAAGACGGCGTGAGCTGGGCGCACGGCAGGGCGCCGCGGCGTCAGCGCACGGAACAGAACGGCGCGGGAACGGCTGCGCGAGAAATAGGCGCGAAAAAATGGGCGCGGAAAGAGCGCACGGAAATACGGCGCGAATCAGCGCACGGCGAAGCACACGCCGGAGCGGGCGTGCAAAGGACTCCGCACGGGAGAGGGCGCGCGGTATCGGCGCGGTCCCACGGCTCGGCCGGGGTCGCGCGGCGATTGGGCGTCGATCAGCGTTTGAGCGCGGCCAGGCGTTACGTCCTGGCGTTCACCCGGCCTTGAGGATGGCGGCGGGCGGCCGCTGTCGGAGCATCGAGATGCAGCACGAGCAGTTCTCCTTCCGGTGCCGCCTACCGGGTTAGCTGACGGGTTCGGACGGGAGGATTCGCCCTACCGTGACTCGGTCACGGATACACCCCAAGGGACTGCATGGGTCCCCGGCCCGCGATGCCGAAGTGCGCTGTGCGACTCGGCGGTGCAGCTCGACGGCGCCAGCCCGGCGGCACCGTGATCGGCGCACGTCGACCGAGCAGACCACCCGACCTTACTGGGCGGTTTCCGCCTCGGCCAACCGCAGCAACGGGATCCCACCCGATGCACCGGTACGCTCACCGAAGGCCGTCACCCGGCCGGTCATCTTGTCCGTCATCCGGTTATCGTGCCGATGGCCTTTCACCTGGTACATGGCCCGATCGGCGATGCGCAGGGCGGCGCCGGCGTCCGCGACCGTGTCGTCTATCACGGCGACGCCGACGCTGACGCGCACCCGCAGCACGTGACCGTCGTGCATGATCGGCGCGGACACGGCCCGTTCGACCCGCTCGGCCAGGGCGACGCGGGCCAGATCGCCGACGTTCTCGGTCAGCACCACGAACTCGTCGCCGCCGAGGCGCGCCACCGTGTCCCCCGGCCGGACGAGCCCGGCCAGCCGCTGGGCCACCGCGACGAGCACCGCGTCGCCGGCCTCGTGCCCGAGCGTGTCGTTGACCACCTTGAAATCGTCGAGGTCACAGAACAGCAGCGCGCTGCCGCCCTGCCCGGCGTGGGCGCGCCGGATCGCCGCGGCGAGCGGCGCCGCCAGGGCGTCGCGGTTGGCGAGCCCGGTCAGCGGGTCGCACAGCGCCCGGCGTACCAGATCGGCCTCGGTGGCCTTGCGGTCCGTGACGTCCTGGACCTGCAGGATCCCGAACGACGCCGGCCCGGCCACGATCGACATGGTCGCCGAGATCCAGATCATCTGCCCGTCGCCGCGCACGCAGCGCAGCTCGTAGTCGCGCACCGGCGCGCCCCTGCTCGTCAGCGCGGCGGCGAACGCGACGCGGGCGACCTCGACGTCGTCGGGGTGCAGCAGCTCGCCGAGGCGCACCGCGACCAGCTCGCGCTCGTCGCGCCCCAGCAGCTCGCACAGCGCGGGGTTGACCCGCGTCATCCGGCCGAGGTCGGCGGCTTCCAGCCCGATCATGCACATGCCGGTGCCGGCGCCGTCGAAGGCGAGCCGGAACGCCTCCTCACTGGCCGCGAGGTGCCGCCGCTCCCGCTGCAGCGCCTCGACGAGGTTGGCATTGTTGATCGCGATGCCGGCCTGTGCGGCGAGCATCTCCAGCAGTTCGCGCTGCAGCGGACCCGGCCGGCGCCCGTCCGCGGGCAGGTCGACGCCGAGGATGCCGACGAGCTCGCCGTCGGGCGCCCGCAGCGGCGCGAACAGCGCGTCGAGGGGGTGCCAGCGCTCGTCCTCGGGCACGCCGTCGTCGACGGGCACCTCGTCGGGTACCCACGACTGGATGTGGTCGCTGAACCTCGCGTGCGGCAGGAACCGCAGCTGCCCCCACCGCTCGGCGCGCTCGAGGTAGCCGTCGAGATCCTCCGCGGGGTACCGCACGCCGAGCAGCGTCTCGCGGGCCTCGTCGGAACCGGCCAGCGCCACCGCCTCGTACACGCCCTCGGGGTGCAGGTAGTTCACGACGGCGACACCGAACCCGACGCCGTCGACCACCGCGTCCACGATGAGCTGCAGCGTCTCGGCGAGGGTCACGCCGGTGTTGATCCGGCCGGTGATCCGGTACACGGAGCGGATCGCGGCCATCGCCGCGTCGCGATCAGGCTCCATGGCTCGCCCACCCAGTTCCGGCTGACCTTGCACCCCTACATCGACGCATCAAACCGGATCTGAAGTAAACCCTCGTGTCACGAAAATGCGGTGGGCGGCAGTGCGAGGGCGCCGGCCGCGCGCCGGGCCTCCCGGGTCACGGCCGCGATGAGCAGCCGGCGCCACGGCATGTACGGCAGCATCCGGATGCCGAGCGCCTGCAGCCGCACGGCACGCTCGGACTTCGGCGCGAACCCCTTCGCCGGGCCGAGCGCGGCGCGCTGGTTGCGGTCGACGAAGTCGCGCAGCTCGCGATCGTAGGCTGATAAGTCCGGACACTCCGTGATGTTTCGCGCCAGCAGGTACGCGCCGACCAGCGCCAGGCCCGTGCCCTGCCCCGTCAGCGCCGACGGGCAGTACCCGGCGTCGCCGACGAGCGCGATCCGCCCCGAGGTCCAGCGGTCCATGCGCACCTGCGCGTTGGGCGCGACGTACAGGTCCGGCGCCGCCCGCATGTGCTCGAGCAGCCGCGGCACCACCCAGCCGGCCCCGGCGAACGCCTCCTCGACGGACCGCAGCCGGGCGTCGTGGTCGCGCGGGGGCATCGGCCCGCCGTACAGCAGCGTCACCTTCACCTCGTGGGAGCCCCGGTCGGTCTTCACGCTCACCACCCGGCCGGGGGCGGAGTGGATCACCTGCCGGCGCTCGACACCCAACTCGTTCGGGGCCGTGAAGATCGCCGCGCTGCTGCCCAGGTGGTGGACGTACCGCTCGGGCGGCCCGAACGCGAGCGCCCGGATCCGCGAGGAGATCCCGTCCGCGCCCACCACGAAGTCGAACCGGCGCGCCCCGCCGCGCTCGAGCGTCACCTCCACGCCGCGCGCGTCCGCGCGCAGCGCCGCGACCGTGTCGCCGAAGATCCACTCCACCCCGTCCGGCACGGCCGCGTGCAGCATGCCGGTGAGGTCGCCCTTCATGATCTCGATGTCGGCGGGGTCGAGCACCCCGAAGCCGAGCGGCAGCGTGGCGATCCGCCGGCCGTCGCGGTCGACGAAGTCGGTGGCGAGGGTGTCGGTACCGCGCCGCCGTGCCTCGTCCGCGATGCCCATCCGCGCGGCCACCTCCAGCGCGACCCCGCGGATGTCGATCGCGTACCCGCCCTCGCGCAGGGCCGGCGCGCGCTCCACCACCGTCACCTCGCAGCCGGCGCGGCGCAGCCAGTACGCCAGGGCGTTGCCGGCGATGCTCGCACCGCAGATCAGAACCCGAGTCATGCGTACACCGTACGAACACTCGCGCGCGGCGCTCTACGGCGCGCGTGAACGGCTAGGGTGTGCACTAGTGCACGCCATCGAGCCTCCGTACCTGCGGATCGTCGCGCGGATCCGCGCCGGGATCGCCGCCGGCGAGCTGCGCCCGGGCGACCGCGTGCCGTCGACACGCGAGCTGATGCGCTCGTACGGCGTGGCGATGGCGACCGCCACGAAGGCGCTGACCGCCCTGCGCCGGGAGGGCCTGGTCGAGCCGCGGCCCGGCGTCGGAACCGTGGTGGCCCGCCGTCCGCGTGCCCGGCCCGCGGCGGCGCCCGGCGGCCCCGCGCCGCTGGACCGGATCGTCGCGGCCGCGATCCGGATGGCCGACGCCGACGGGCTCGCCGCGCTGTCGATGCGCCGCCTGGCCGCCGCGCTCGGCCTGCCGACGATGACGCTGTACCGGCACGTGACCAACAAGGAGGAGCTGCTGCTCCTGATGACCGACGCGGCCTTCGGCGAGGCGCCCCTGCCGCACCGCGACGGCGACGGGCCTGCCGGCGGTGACTGGCGCGCCCGGCTGGAGACGACCGCACGCCTGCAGTGGGGCGTGTACCGCCGCCACCCGTGGGCGGCCGAGGTCATGTCGTTCACCCGCCCGCCCCTGGCCGCGAACGCGATGGCGCACACCGAATGGTGCCTGACCGCGCTGGAGGCGGCCGGCATGCCGCTGCCGCGGGCCATGCACGCCGCGATGATGCTGGCCAACCACGTCCGCGGCTGCGCGGTGAACCTCGAGTGGGAGGCCAACGCCGAGCAGGACACCGGGCTGGACAACGTGCAGTGGTTCACCGAGCAGGAGGCGCGCTTCGCCCGGATCACCTCCAGCGGCCGCTTCCCGGCCGTCATGCGCCTCGCCGCGCTCGGCCCCGACGCCGTCGACTACGAGCTCGACACGCTGTTCGAGTTCGGCCTGGCCCGCCTGCTCGACGGACTGGCCGCCCTCCTTAGGGTTGGGGCATGAGCATCCCGTCGGTGAAGCTGAACTCGGGCCTCGACATGCCCGTCGTCGGCTACGGCACCTACCCGCTCAAGGGCCGCCGCGCCACCGACGCGATCCTCGCCGCGATCGGGTCCGGCTACCGCCTGATCGACACCGCCGCGTCGTACGGCAACGAGGACGCGGTCGGCGCCGCCGTGCGCGAGTCGGGCCTGCCCCGCGCCGAGCTCTTCGTCACGACCAAACTCCGCGGCAGCGACCAGGGCCGCGGCTCCACCCGGGCCGGCCTGGAGCGCTCACTGGAGCGCCTCGGCCTGGAGTACGTCGACCTCTACCTCATCCACTGGCCGCTGCCCGCGGTCGGTCGCTATGTGGAGTCGTACGCCGAGATGGCCGAGCTGCGGCGCGAGGGCCTGATCCGCTCGCTGGGCGTGTCAAACTTCCTGCCGGAGCACCTCGACGCCGTCGTGGCCGAGACCGGCATCCAACCGGCCGTCGACCAGCTGCAGGTCTCCCCCTCGCACTCGCGGGCGGAGCTCGTCGCCGCGGTACAGCGGACCGGCACCGTCGTCCAGGCGTGGAGCCCGCTGGAGCGCAACACCGGCGTCCTCGACCACCCGTCGGTCGCCGCGATCGCCGCCCGCCTCGGCATCACCGGCGCCCAGGTCGTGCTGCGCTGGCTGCTGCAACGCAACGTCACCGTGGTCCCGCACTCCGGCGACCCGGGCCGCCAGCACACCAACGCCGACCTGTTCGGCTTCGAACTGACCACCGACGACATGACCGCGATCAACGCCCTCGACACCGGCGTCCCGGTCAAGCAGGACCCCCGGACCTGGGAGGAGTTCTAGGCAGGAGGCGGTTGAGGCGCATGACGACCGCACGACGACGCCCCGGTTGCACGGCGTCGCGTGAGCAACCGATCGCGGAGTCGGCCTACGCCGACCACCTGCGGAGGATGCAAGAGAAGGACGGCGAGCAATGATGGACCACCTCAAGGACCCCCAGGCGATCTCCTGGGAAGACATGCAGGACGAACTCGGCCTCACCGAAGCCGAGCGGGCGTGTATCGACCCCGGTGCGCAGGAGCTGATCGCACAGGCCCGCGCCTATCGCCTTGCCGAGGTCCGCCGCCGCCAGCATGCGACCCAGACGGACATCGCGAAGGCAATGGGCGTCACACAGGCCCGCGTGTCCCGAATCGAGAAAGGGCGAACTGACCCGGAGCGAGGTCGCGGGCCGCGGAGCCGTCAGCCGCCGCTGTCGTCGAGTTCGGCGCCTTCGGGGACTTCGTCGGTGTCGCGGTCGTCCAGCCAGCCCTCGGGGAGCACCACCCTGCCCGGGGTGCCCGTGCGGCCCCTTGGCTGGCCCAGGATCTCTCTCGGGAACGGGGTGTCGTGGTCGAGTTGGGCGAGGAGGTCCGACAACTCGGTCAGGGACGATGACATGGCCAGCGAGCGGCGCAGTTCGCCGCCCGCGGGGAAGCCCTTCAAATACCATGCCACGTGCTTGCGGAAGTCGGTGACGCCGTCGCGTTCGGTGCCCAGCCATGCGGTCAGCAGCTCCGCGTGGCGATACATCAACGCCGTCACCTCGCCCAGCGACGGTAGCTTCCGCTCGGTGCGGCCCGCGAACGCGGCGGCCAGGTCGGCGAACAGCCACGGGCGGCCCAGGCAGCCGCGGCCGATGACCACGCCGTCGCAGCCCGTGGCGGTCATCATCCGGAGGGCGTCCGTCGCCTCCCAGATGTCGCCGTTGCCCAGGACCGGGATGTCCAGGGCCTGCTTGAGCGCGGCAATCGCGGACCAGTCGGCCTCGCCCGAGTAGCGCTGCGCGGCCGTTCGCGCGTGCAGCGCCACCCACGCCACGCCGGCATCCTGGGCGGTCAGGGCGGCGTCCAGGAAGGTGCGGTGGTCGTCGTCGATGCCGATGCGCATCTTCACCGTCACCGGCAGGCCCTGGGCCGCCTCGACCGCCGACGAGACGATCGAGGCGAACAGCCGGCGCTTCCACGGCAGGGCCGAGCCGCCGCCGCGGCGGGTGACCTTCGGGACACTGCAGCCGAAGTTCATGTCGATGTGGTCGGCCAGGTCCTCCTCGACGACCATCTCGACGGCCTTGCGGATCGTGGCCGGATCGACGCCGTACAGCTGCAGGCTGCGCGGGTGCTCGCCGTCGGCGAAGCGGATCATCGACATGGTCTTCGGGTTGCGCTCGACCAGGGCGCGGGTGGTGATCATCTCGCAGACGTACAGGCCGGCACCCTGCTCGCGGCACAGCTGACGGAACGCCACGTTGGTGATGCCGGCCATCGGGGCCAGCACCACGGGCGGGTCGACGACGTGGGGTCCAAGCTGCAGCGGCACGCCTCCGAGCATCGCACGAGGGCGGTCGGTACCCAAAAAACGCCGGACGCAAAAGCGATGATTGAACGTGCGCGAAATTCGGATATGCGATACAGCAATACGCATCCCGAAGTGTGGAAACGTGCCAACTTGGATTGGAGACGGAGAGCGCTCTCTTGCGCGTTTCTGCGCATGGAATCGCTCCCAGGTGCAGCGGAAATCGAAAGACGTACCAATCCTTGTGCCAATTGTCACCCGCCATGGCGACGGACCGGAAAGACGCCTTACGGTGTGCCGCACACGCCGGTCCTAACGAGGACTTAGGCCGTGCCGCTGTGGGTATGGAGGCGTTGTGCGGAAGTTCGTGTACGACTTCGAAGAGGGCAATCGCGACCTCAAGGACCTGCTCGGTGGCAAGGGCGCCAACCTGGCGGAGATGACCAACCTCGGGCTGCCGGTACCGCCCGGCTTCACCATCACCACGGACGCCTGCCGTGCGTACCTCGAAACGGGCGAGATCCCGTGCCGCGACGAGATCAGCGAGCACCTGGCCGCCCTCGAGGGGAAGATGGGGCGCCGGCTGGGTGACGCGGGCGACCCGCTGCTCGTCTCGGTGCGCTCCGGCGCCAAGTTCTCGATGCCCGGGATGATGGAGACCGTCCTCAACGTCGGGCTGACCGACGACAGCGTCGCCGGGCTGGCCGCGCAGGCCGGCGGCGACGAGCGCTTCGCGTGGGACTCCTACCGCCGGCTGATCCAGATGTTCGGCAAGACCGTCTGCGGCGTGCCGGGCGAGGAGTTCGAGCACGCGCTCGACGACGCCAAGGTCCGGGCCGGCACCCGCGAGGACGTGGGGCTGCGGGCCGAGCACCTCAAGGCGCTCGTCGGCGACTACAAGCGCATCTTCCGCGAGCACACCGGGCGCGACTTCCCGCAGGACCCGCGCGAGCAGCTCGACCTCGCCGTCGGCGCGGTGTTCGGCTCGTGGAACGCCGACCGGGCGGTGCTGTACCGCCGGCAGGAGCGCATCCCGGCCGACCTCGGCACCGCGGTGAACGTGGTCGCGATGGTCTTCGGCAACCTGGGCGCCGACTCCGGCACCGGGGTGGCGTTCACCCGCGACCCCGCGACGGGCGAGCGCGGCGTGTACGGCGACTACCTCGCCAACGCGCAGGGCGAGGACGTGGTCGCCGGCATCCGCAACACCATGCCGCTGCAGGACCTGGAGCAGCGCGACCGGTTGAGCTACGACGAGCTGATGACGATCATGGTCAAGCTCGAGGAGCACTACAAGGACCTGTGCGACATCGAGTTCACCATCGAGCGCGGCAAGCTGTGGATGCTGCAGACGCGGGTCGGCAAGCGCACCGCCGCGGCGGCGTTCGTCATCGCCACGCACCTCGTCGACGAGGGCATGATCGACCTCGACGAGGCGACGCAGCGGGTCACCGGCGCGCAGCTGGCGCAGCTGATGTTCCCGACGTTCGACCTGTCCGGCGAGCCGGAGCAGCTGACCCGCGGCGTCGGCGCGTCGCCGGGCGCGGCCGTGGGCAAGGCGGTCTTCGACGCCAAGCACGCGGTGGCCATGGCGAAGGAGGGCGAACAGGTCATCCTCGTGCGCCGCGAGACCAACCCGGACGACCTGCCCGGGATGATCGCCGCGCAGGGCATCCTGACCAGCCGGGGCGGCAAGACCTCGCACGCCGCGGTGGTCGCCCGGGGCATGGGCAAGACCTGCGTGTGCGGCGCCGACGAGCTGGACGTGAACCTCCACAAGGGCCAGTTCACGGTGGACGGTCACGTGGTGTCCGAGGGCGACGTGATCTCCGTCGACGGTACGACCGGGCGCGTCTACCTCGGCACGGTGCCGGTCCAGCCCTCGCCCGTGGTGCAGTACTTCGAAGGCACGCTCGACCCGCAGGCGGATCCGCTCCTCGCCGCGGTACACCGGATCCTGGCGCACGCCGACGAACGGCGGGCGCTGAAGGTCCGCACCAACGCCGACACCGGCGAGGACGCGGCCCGCGCGCGGCGCTTCGGCGCCCAGGGCATCGGCCTGTGCCGCACCGAGCACATGTTCCTCGGCGAGCGCCGCGCGCTGGTCGAGCGGCTGATCCTGGCCCGCACGGCCGAGCAGCGCGACGCCGCGCTGGCCGAGCTGCTGCCGCTGCAGCGCGCCGACTTCACCGACCTGTTCCGCGAGATGGCGGGGCTGCCGGTGACGGTGCGGCTCATCGACCCGCCGCTGCACGAGTTCCTGCCGCCCCTGGAGGACCTCGCGGTCAAGGTCGCGGTGGCCGAGGAGCGCGGCGAGGATCCGGGCCATGACAAGGATCTCCTGGATGCGGTACGTCGGATGCACGAGGAGAACCCGATGCTCGGCCTGCGCGGCGTGCGCCTCGGCCTGGTGATCCCGGGGCTGTTCGCCATGCAGGTGCGCGCGATCGTCGAGGCGGCCGCGGCCGTCGAGGGCGCGCGCCCGGAGATCATGGTGCCGCTCGTCGGCGCGGTGCAGGAGCTGGAGACGATCCGCGCGGAGGCCGAGAAGATCATCGGCGAGTTCGACGTCGACGTGAAGATCGGCACGATGATCGAGGTGCCGCGGGCGGCGCTGACCGCCGGCGACATCGCGCAGGCCGCCGACTTCTTCTCGTTCGGTACCAACGACCTGACCCAGATGGGCTGGGGGTTCTCCCGCGACGACGTCGAGGGGGCCTTCTTCTGGCGGTACCTCGAACTGGGCATCTTCGGCGTCTCGCCCTTCGAGTCGATCGACCGCGACGGGGTCGGCCGGCTGGTGCGCATCGCGGTCGACGAGGGCCGCGCCGCCCGGCCGGAACTGCACTTCGGCGTCTGCGGCGAGCACGGCGGCGACCCCGACTCCGTGCACTTCTTCCACGAGGTGGGCCTGGACTACGTGTCCTGCTCGCCGTTCCGGGTGCCGGTCGCGCGCCTGGAGGCCGGTCGTGCGGCCATCGAGTCCACCGGTTCCGACTCGCGGTGACGCGGCGGGACAGGGTGAAGGGTCACCGGGTTTCGAGTCCCCGGTGAGCACGAGAAAGGCCGGGGCAACGGCGCCCCGGCCTTTTTCACGATTGCTCGTCTCGGCCGGTCACATCTCCAGGTCGTCCTCGACGGGCCGAGGGCGGCGGCGGCCGAGTCGGCGTGGGGGGCGACGTCCCCCTGGCCGCCCTCCAGCCCAAGGGTCTGCCCGGTGGTGTAGTCGATGAGGCTGGCCCCGATCGCCCCCTGATGGTCATGGCACGGCGGAGACAGTCATCAATAGCAGGCACAGGCTCTCCCGTTGGGCGGTCCGGGGGACGCGCACGCGCCGAACCGGCCCGTAGGGCCGGCCCATGACGATGCGCTCTCGGCAAGTTACCCCGCGCTCATGGATCCGCCACTCCCCGTTTTCGTTCAGTAACGGTTGGCCGATCGTCCCTTGAACTTTGCGATATGCACGTTTCGCCCCCGCGACGCCCGGAAAGGGGCTAAAGTGCCCTCCCCTCACGGCGCAACATGCGGCTGCGACGGCCGTCGACCCGGCGTATGGTGGGTCCCCACGTCGACCGCGGAGGTGTGTATGGGGAGTCGGTGGTATGCCCTGATCGTGGATGCGGTCGATCCGGAGCGCCTGGCCCGGTGGTGGGCCGAGGTGCTGGACCACCGCGTGGAGAGCGTTTCCCCGCAGGAGGTCGTGATCGGCCCGGCCATCGACGGCCATCCACGCATCGTCTTCCACCGCCACGACCGCGAGCTCCAGACGAAGAACCGCCTGCACCTGGACCTGCGCCCCGACGACCTCGACGCCGAGCTGGAGCGGCTCGTGAACATGGGCGCCCGGCACGTGGACGTCGGTCAGCCCGACGATGCCGCATGGGTCGTCCTCGCCGACCCCGAGGGCAACGAGTTTTGCATCATCCGGCCAAAACGATGACCTTCGCAAAGCCTACCGGCTGGCGATCGCGGCCGGGCACAGCCGAGCCGCCGGTACCGATCCCGGCGCCGAGGGATGAAGACTCTTCTAAGCTCGACACGTGACCCTTTCGGACGAGGCCCGATTCGTACCTGAACCCGAGAAGGACTCGGTCACAACGTCCGCCGACAACGGGCGCACCCCGTTCCAGCGCGACCGCGCCCGGGTGCTGCACTCGGCCGGGTTCCGCCGGCTGGCCACCAAGACCCAGGTGCACACCGCCGGCACCGACGCGTTCCTGCGCACCCGGCTCACCCACTCGCTGGAGGTCGCGCAGATCGGCCGCGAGATGGGCGCCCGGCTGGGCTGCGACCCCGACGTCGTGGACACCGCCGGGCTCGCGCACGACCTCGGCCACCCGCCGTTCGGGCACAACGGCGAGGACGCGCTCGACGAGATCTCCGGCGCGTGCGGCGGCTTCGAGGGCAACGCGCAGACGCTACGGGTGCTCACCCGGCTGGAGGCCAAGGTCGGCGGTGCCGGGCTCAACCTGACCCGGGCCTCGCTGGACGCCGTGTCGAAGTACCCGTGGCCGCGCGAGCCGGGCCGGCGCAAGTTCGGGGTGTACCCCGACGACGCCGAGGTCTTCGCGTGGCTGCGGGTCGAGCCCGGCTCCCGGCGCTGCCTGGAGGCGCAGGTCATGGACTGGTCCGACGACGTGGCCTACTCCGTGCACGACCTCGAGGACGGCATCCACGGCGGATACGTCCACCTGGCCCCGCTGCGCACCGACGCCGCCGAGCGCGAGGCGCTGTGCGCCGACGTCGCCGCCGCGTATTCGCAGGAGTCCGCCGCCGACCTCGGCGCCATCCTGCTGGAGTTGCTCGCCGACCCGGTGTTCGAGCCGCTGGACCACTACGACGGCAGCCACGCCGCGCAGATCGCGCTCAAGCGGATGACGAGCGTGCTCACCGGCCGCTTCGCCGCGGCGGCGGTCACCGCGACCCGGGAGCGCTACGGCCCGCAGCCATTGCGCCGCTACGACGCCGGCCTCATCGTGCCGCCCCTGACCCGGGCGCACTGCGCGCTGCTGAAGGGCATCGCGCTGCGTTACGTCATGCGGCGGCCGGGGTCTTCGCAGCGGTACGCCGACGAGGCGCACATCCTGCAGTCGCTCGTCGCGGCCCTGCTGGAGCGCGCGCCCGACGGCCTCGACCCGGTCTTCGCCCCGATGTGGCGGGCCGCCCCCGACGACGCCGCGCGCCTGCGGGTGGTGATCGACCAGGTCGCGAGCCTGACCGATCCAGCCGCGGTGGCATGGCACTCGCGCCTCGTTGGATCCTGATCTCCCGAAGTGAAAGGCCGAGTGGAAGGCTGACGCCATGGCTGATGAGCGGACGTTTGTGATCGTCGGGGCCAGTCTCGCCGGCGCGAAGGCGGCGGAGACGCTGCGCGCCGAGGGCTTCGCCGGCAAGGTGATCCTGATCGGCGAGGAGACCGACCGCCCCTACGAGCGCCCCCCGTTGTCGAAGGGGCACCTGCTGGGCAAGGAGGGCGCGCGCGAGAAGGCGTTCGTGCATCCCCCGCAGTGGTATGCCGAGCACGACGTCGACCTGCGCCTGGCGACCCGCGTCACGCACCTCGACCCGGCCGCGCACACCGTCACCCTCGACGGCGTCGACGAGCTGCACTACGACAAGCTGCTGCTCACCACCGGCTCGCGGGTGCGCACGCTGGACATCCCGGGCGCGACCCTCACCGGCGTGCGCTACCTGCGCACGGTCGACGAGTCCGACGCCCTGCTCTCGCACCTGCGGGCCGCCTCGAACGTCGTCGTCATCGGCGCCGGCTGGATCGGCCTGGAGACCGCCGCCGCAGCCCGCCACCACGGTGCGAACGTCACCGTCGTCGAGGTCGCCGCCCTCCCCCTCCAGCGCGTCCTCGGCGACGAGGTCGCCGCCGTCTACGCCGACCTGCACCGCGCCCACGGCGTGGAGTTTCGCTTCGGCGCCTCGGCGGCCGAGTTCCGCGGCACCGACGGCCGCCTGACCTCCGTCGTGCTGGCGGACGGCACCGAACTGCCCGCCGACGTCGCCATCGTGGGCGTGGGCATCCGCCCCAACACGGAGCTGGCCGTGGACGGCGGCCTGGCCGTGGACGACGGCATTCTGGTCGACGCCGGCCTGCGCACGTCGGACCCGGACATCTACGCCGCCGGCGACGTCGTCAACCTCGACCACCCCGGCCTGGGCCACCGCATCCGGGTGGAGCACTGGGCCAACGCGCTGAACGGCGGCAAGTCCGCGGGGCGCGCCCTGCTGGGCGAGGAGGTCGTCTTCGACCGCGTCCCGTACTTCTACTCCGACCAGTACGACCTGGGCATGGAGTACTCCGGCTTCGCCGAGCCCGGCGGGTACGACCGGGTGGTCTTCCGCGGCGACCCCTCGGTGGCGGACGGTAAGGCCCCCGAGTTCATCGCGTTCTGGGTGAAGGACGGCCGCGTCCTGGCCGGCATGAACGCCAACGTCTGGGACGTCACCGACGACATCCAGAGCCTGGTCCGCGCCGGCTGGGCCGGCACCACGGTCGACCTGCAGCGCCTGGCCGACCCGGAGGTCCCGCTCGGCGAGCTGCTCACCTGACCCACCGACCCGCCGGGCAACCCCGGCTACGTCGCCGCCGGGAGCTGGCCGGCCTCGCCGGGCAGTTCCGCTGCCCAGGACATGAGCCACACGTCCCGGCCGGTGTCGTCGAACGGGTTGTTCCCGACCGGGGCGGGCGCCGCGTCGGGGATGGTGGCGATGGCCGACTCGGCGGTGACGCGGTGCTGCAGCATCCGCTCCGCGACCTGGCGGATGTCGTCCGCGTCGATCGTCACGACCACGTCGAGGTCGCGCTGGTGCTGCAGCTGCAGCCCGAGCAGCCGTTTCTCCTCGTCCCGCAGCTGTGCGGCGCGCTCGAAATCCTGCGCGTCGAGCGCCGACTCCTTGTCCCGGCGTGCCTGGGCGATGAGCCCCTCGAAGTCCGGGGCTTCGGCGCGGCGCCGCTGCGGGGCCGCGGAGGAGCCCGCCTCGTCGATGAGGTCGACCGCCGCCGCCGGCAGGCTGCGGTCGCCGAGCCGCCGGTCGGCGATGACGACCGCCTCGACCAGCGCCTCGTCGGTGATGGCGACCCCGTGGTGCGCCTCGTAGCGATCGCGGACCGCCCTGAGCATCTGAACCGCGACCTCGACTGAGGGCGGAGGAACGCTGACGGCCTGCAGCACGCCGCCGAGGCGCTCGTCGCGCTGGACGACCCGATGAAACATGGCGGCGGTGCAGGCCGCGACGAGCCGCACGCCGTGATGGACGAACGAGGACTTGAGCACGGCGGCGCGCGGCTCGAGCAGCAGCTCGAGGTCGTCGACGTAGACGATGACGTCATGACGCGCGTGCACCTCGCGAACGACCCGATCCAGCCGCCGCTGCTGGTCGCCACCGGCGTCGGCGGCGGCGAGCAGCGCGCCGAGGTCGAGCAGGAGCACCACCCGGTCCTTGAGGTCGTCCGGCACCTCGCCCTTGACGATCCGCTGCGCCAGGCCCTCGACCACGGCGGTCTTGCCGACGCCGGGCTCGCCGACGAGGACCGGGTTGTTCTTGGTACGGCGGGACAGCACCTGCATGACCCGCTCGATCTCGGCGTCGCGGCCGATGACCGGGTCGAGCTTGCCCTCGCGCGCGTCCTGCGTCAGCATCCGGCCGAACTGGTCAAGCAGCGGGACCGGCGGCGCGGCGACGACGGTGCCCTCGTTGACGGCGGCCTGCACCGCGGCCACGGACACCTGATCGGACGCCGGCGCCGGCGTCGGCGTGCCCTGGTAGCCGGAGAGCAGCTGGATAACCTGCTGGCGGACCCGGTTGAGGTCTGCGCCCAGCTTGACCAGCACCTGGGCGGCGACGCCCTCACCCTCCCGGATCAGGCCGAGCAGGATGTGTTCGGTGCCGATGTAGTTGTGCCCGAGCTGCAGCGCCTCCCGCAACGACAGCTCCAGCACCTTCTTGGCGCGTGGCGTGAACGGAATGTGCCCGCTCGGCGCCTGCTGGCCCTTGCCGATGATCTCCTCGACCTGCCGGCGGACGCCCTCCCGCGAGATCCCCATGGCCTCCAGGGCCTTGGCCGCCACGCCCTCACCCTCGTGGATGAGGCCGAGCAGGATGTGCTCGGTGCCGATGTAGTTGTGGTTGAGCAGCCGGGCTTCTTCCTGCGCCAGGACGACAACCCGTCGTGCTCGGTCGGTGAACCGCTCAAACATCGGCATCCTCCGACCCGGTGAGGGCGGTGAGGTCCCGGCGGGCCCAGGCCAGCACGGGCTCGTCGCGGTCGAGGTCCTGGCACAGGGCGACCAGCTCCCGCAGCAGCGCGACCGCCTCCGCGTGCGCGCCCAGCATGGCCACGTTGCGGGCCAGCATGTGCTGGGTGCGCAGGGTATCCGGGTGGGCCGGTCCCAGCACCCGGCGCCGGTCCGGCAGCAGGATGCGCAGCAGCGACGCCGCCTCGCCGCGCGAGCGCGACTCGCCCAGGTTCACCGCGAGGAACTGCCTGGTGAGCATCGTGTCGGCGTGGTCGGCGCCGTACTTGCGAACCTGGACCTCCAGCAGCTCGCGCAGGAGGTACGACGCCTCGCGCGGGTCGCCCGTGGCGCCGATGGCGTGCGCCACGAGCTGCCGGGTCCGCAGCGTCTCCTCGTGCTCCTGGCCGAGCACGCGGAGCTGCTCGGCCAGGATGTCGCGCAGCTCGTCGAGGGCCTGCGACCACCGGCCCGCGGTGGCACGGGCGACGGCCTCCGCACGCCGCAGGCGCGTCAGCTCGACGGCCGCCGTCCGGTGCGCGCGGTTGCGGTGCAGCACAAGGTCGCGCACCGTCCGGGAGCCGCGGCTCAGCGGTATCGGCAGGCTCTGCCGCTGCAGGCTGTCGCGCAGCCGGTGGTACAGCTGGTCGAAGGTGATGAACTCGGAGTCGTTCGGGATGCCCTCGCCGAGCAGCGACAGCAGGCGGCCGGTGAAGGCGGTGTGCCGCTCCCCAGGCAGCACCAGCGCCACGTTGTCGGCCTGCGCGGACGTGAGCAAGCAGCAGCCTTCGATCTCGAGCTGCCCGAGCAGCGACTCGGTGGCGCCCGCGAGCTCGTTGCCCAGCGCGCGCCCGGAGAAGCAGCAGTCCAGGATGATCACCTTGGACTTGGCGCCGCTGTCGAGCACCAGCTTGCGCAGCGTCTCGTACTTCAGCGCGCCGAAGTCGGGCTCCTGCGGGTCGGTGTCGTACATGGCGAGGTACAGCTCGTGCCGGGGGCCGGCCTTGAGCCCGTGCCCGGCGTAGTAGATGAGCAGCAGGTCGCTGGCCTGCTCGATCACGGCCCGCAGCCGCCGCCCGAGCCGCGGCAGGTTCGTCTCGTCGAGGATCGTCGTGCAGTGCTCCGGCGGCACGATCCCGTATTGCGGATCGGTCAGCGTCGCGGCGATGTCGGCGACGTTCCGCAGGATCTCGGGAATCTCCGGCAGCGCCTCGGCGTCGGCGTACTTGGACGCCCCGAGCAGCACCACCCGCGACCGTTCGCCATCCGGCACGCCCATGGCACTACGCTTCGTCGCGGAGGGCGCGCAGCATCCGCTCGATGTCGGCGGCGCTGGTGTTCTCGGCGTCGAGCTCGATCGACCGCAACCGCCCGCGGCGTAGCTCGATCTTGATCCGCGCCCGCCGGTTGCGCTCCTGCGCCAGCCACGCCCCGAGCGCGCCGGCGAGCACGGTCAGCGCCCCACCCGACCCGACCGCGACGGTCAGCGCCCCGACGACGCCACCGAGCTCTCCCTGACGTGGCGGAAGCGTCTCCCGCTTGACCAGCGGCCGCAGGTCGGGCTCGCCCGCGAGCCAGTCCTGCAGGTCCTCATACCGCGCTGAGCTGGGCGCGTCCAGGGCCAGCACGAAATCCACGAACGTGATGCTAGCGCCGCCGGACCCAATTACGGCCGCCGCTGCGTGCAGTGCACCGGACCAGGCAGGCACCACCCGACGTAGGTTGATTCCGGCTCATCCGTTCGTCGCCGCCTTCCGCGTACGAACGCGCCTTCCGCGCACCCGGCGCGCCACCGCGACGGCGGCGGCCGCGGCGACCAGGACGCCGCCGAGCACGGCGGCGATCTGGATCACCGCGCTGCGGCCCGGGCCGGTGCCGTCCGCCGCGGGCTCGCCGGACAGGGTCCAGTCGTGGGAGTCCTTGCCCGTTTCGTACACCGCGCGCTGGCCGCCGGGGCCGGTGGCGAGGGTTCGGTACGCGGGGTTGAGGTCGGTGAGCATCCGCACCCCGACGGTGACCGTGCCGACCGGTCCCGGGCAGGTGTAGTCGACGGTCGCGCCCTTCAGGTCCAGGGCCATCGGCGGCTCGACCGCGCCGGCGCAGGGCCGTCCGCCGGCGCTGACCGTGATCTGCCTGAGGAGGTACGCCGTGAACCGCTCGGACGACGCGATCGTGGCCGGGTCGGTGTACCGGGAGTCCACCGCGCCGTCGAGCATGATGCGGTCCTGCGGCAGCACTCCGAGCGACACGCCGAGCAGGGTGAGGTCGTCCGGGCCGCCGACCCGCCAGCGCACGTGCACGACCTCGGGCCGCTGCTCGTCGAGCGTGATGGCCACGGTCTGCGGATCGCCGAACGGGTGGGCCGCCGCCGGAGCCGGCATGCTCGCGACCGAGGCGGCCGCGAGCCCGATGGCGGCGAGTGCCGCCAGTGGGCGGGCGGCCACCGTCCCGCGCCGCCGCCGATGCCCGTACAAGACCAAGGACCACGCTCCCGGCGGTACCGATGCTGCGAACGGCCCAGTCTGCCGAGCGTTGCGGAAATGCGCGGGCGATGACCGGTGATCGGCGGGGAACGCCAGCGTGAAAACTGCGCTATGCCTTCGCGACCTTCTCGCGGCGCTTGGCGCGCACGCCGTGCTCGATGTGGTCGCCGAGCTCCTTGTCGACGTTGTGCCAGTACTCGAAGGCGCGCACCAGGACCGGCTCGCTCACGCCGTCGAGGAGGTGGCCGACGATGTTGTTCACCAGGCGCTCGCGGGCCGCGTCGTCGAGGACTTCGCGCACCATCGTGCCGGCCTGGCCCCAGTCGTCGTCCTCGGCGTGCAGCGTGTACGCGGCGCGCACCATGTCGCCGTCGGCGTAGAACTTGCCGCCGTCGTCGGTCAGGTCCGGCCGGGCCACCGGGCCGCCGTAGGAGTTGGGCGCGTAGACCGGGTCGCTGACGTTCTTCACCCGCATCCCGCCGTCCTTGG
Source organism: Dactylosporangium sp. NPDC048998 (assembly GCF_043197855.1). Taxonomy (NCBI): domain Bacteria; kingdom Bacillati; phylum Actinomycetota; class Actinomycetes; order Micromonosporales; family Micromonosporaceae; genus Dactylosporangium; species Dactylosporangium sp. NPDC048998. The sequence continues at coordinate 220,206 of NZ_JBICTV010000009.1, read as the reverse complement.
AGTAGCTGTGCACCTCCACCCGCGGCGAGTTCACCGGGATCTGCTTGTAGTTGACGCCGAGCCGCGCGCGGTGCGCGTCGGAGTAGCTGAACCCCCGGGCCAGCAGCATCTTGTCCGGCGACAGGCCCGTGCCGGCCACAAGGTTGTTGGGCTCGAACGCGAGCTGCTCCATCTCGGTGTGGTAGTCGCTGACGTTGCGGTTGAGCGTCATCCGGCCGACCTCGCGCAGCGGGTAGTCGTGGTGCGGCCACACCTTCGTGAGGTCGAACGGGTTGAACCGGTAGGTCTTGGCGTCCTCGAACGGCATGATCTGCACCTTGAGCGTCCAGCTGGGGAACTCCCCGGCCGCGATGTGCTCGTACAGGTCGCGCTGGTGGCAGTCGGCGTCGACCGAGGCCATCCGGTCGCCCTCTTCCTGGGTCAGGAACTCGATGCCCTGGTCGGTCTTGAAGTGGTACTTCACCCAGCACCGCTCACCCTGGGCGTTGATCCACATGTAGGCGTGGCTGCCGTAGCCGTTCATGTTCCGCCACGTGCGCGGGATGCCCCGGTCCCCCATCAGCCAGGTCACCATGTGCGCCGACTCGGGCGAGAGGGTCCAGAAGTCCCACTGCATGTCGTGGTCGCGCAGGTTGTTGTTCGCGCGCCGCTTCTGCGACCGGATGAAGTGCTGGAACTTCAGCGGGTCCCGGATGAAGAAGATCGGCGTGTTGTTGCCGACGATGTCGAGGTTGCCCTCGGTCGTGTAGAACTTCACGGCGAACCCGCGCGGGTCGCGCCAGGTGTCGGGGCTGCCCCGCTCCCCCGCGACGGTGGAGAACCGGACGATCACGTCGGTCTCGGCGCCGGGCTGGAACACCGCTGCCCGGGTGAAGGCGCTGACGTCCTGGGTCGTCTTGAAGATCCCGAACGCGCCGCCACCCTTGGCGTGCGGCTGACGCTCCGGGATCCGCTCCCGGTTGAAGGCCGCCATCTGCTCGATCAGGTAATGGTCCTGCAGCAGCAGCGGGCCGTCGGGGCCGACCGACAGCGAATGCTCGTCGCTGGCGACGGGAATCCCGGCGTCGGTCGTGGTCGGTGGGCGTTCTTGTGTCGTCACGCGGAACTCCTTGCCTCGGAGCGGAAACCGGCTTCCTCCGGCAACTGACGTTTCCTGCTGCGGCCCGCGCGCGCTGGCCAAACCGGAATTTTCACCGCACAACCGGGCCGTCTACTCCAACCTGACACCGTTTCTGGAAGGAGTCAACTTTCGCGACCGCAGAAGGCCGTACCTCCGCTCGGCGTGAGTGGAGGCACGGCCTGTTTCGATGCGGCGCGCGGCTCAGGCGGCCTTGCGCAGTGCGTTGCCGGCGTGGGCCTGGCCCTGCACGAGGCGCAGGCGCGCGGGGGCCGGGGCCGGCGGCTCCTCGTCCAGCGCGGCCGGGCGGCGCCATTGCCACGGCGGGCCCTGGCGGCCGGCGGGCGGGCGGCCCGGGTCGAGCGCCGGGCGGGAGAGCGCGACGACGATCGCGTATCCGGCCAGCACGAAGGCGTGGCTGACCAGCCGGGTCGTCTCCACCGTGCCGGCCATCAGGTCGCTGGCGCTCAGCAGGGCCAGCAGCGCGACGAACGCGGTGAGCATCGGCAGTGCGCCGGCCGGGGTGGCGCGGCGGGTGGCGATCCAGGCGAAGCCGGCGCCGATCGCCACGTTCCAGGCGGCGGACTCGTGGAAGACGTGGCCGGAGCCGTGCAGGTGGTTGGCGGTCGCGGCGGTGGCGGCCTGGGTGATGCCGAGCACGAACTGGGCCGCGCCGAACGCGCCGAGCAGCACCCGCAGGACGAGGACCAGACGGCGTCTCGGCAGCGCCCGCGCCGCTCCCGCGGCGGTCGTCCCCGCCACGCGTTCCGCCTTTCCCGCCGGCCTGTCCGCCGGCTGGGGGCCGTCGGCTTGCGCCGATCGGAAGCCGGCGAGCAGGCTCTCCACGGACGGCGGGGCGGCCGGCATCGGCTGCAGGCGCACGAGCCGGGTCACGGCCACGGCCTGGCGCTCCCACTCCCGGCACGCCGCGCACCCCGCCAGGTGGGCGTCGACGAGCGCCGGCTCGATCGGTTCGTCCTCGCCGTCGAGCCGGGCCGACAGCGCCTCTCGGTACCGCTCACACTCCACGGTTGGATTGTCGCCGCGTGCGCCGCGGAAGTTCCACCCGGACCGAAGAAGCCGGTCAGCCGGGGAACGGCGCCACCTGCGCGGACGGCCAGGTGGCGCACGGCGGCGGCCTTGATCAGTTCGCGGCGTCAACGGCCACGACCCCGGCGGTGTGCCGGCTACGAGCCTGTGCGGCGCAGCAGGTACGTATCCATGATCCAGCCCTTGCGGGCGCGGGCCTCGGTGCGCACCGCCTCGATCTCGTCGATGACGTCGTCCAGGCGCCCGGCCACCAGCAGCTCGTCCGGGGTGCCCAGGTAGGCGCCCCAGTAGATGTCGATCGGCTCGTCGCGGTACACGCGGCAGGCCAGGCCGGCGTCGAGCATGACGACCACGTCGTCGCAGCCCTCGGGCCAGGCCGCGGCGAGGCGGCGCCCGGTGGTGATGTGCACCGGCCCGGCGACCTGGTTGAGCGTCACCCGGTGGCGCGCGGCGAGGATCTGCACGCTGCTGATGCCCGGGATCACCTCGTACTCGACCTCGTGCCCCGCCTCGCGGATCGTCTCCAGGACGCGGATCGTCCCGTCGTACAGCGCCGGGTCGCCCCATGCCAGGATCCCGCCGACGCCGTCCTCGCCCAGCTCACGCTCGATCGCCTCGGCGAGCAGCCGGGCCCGTTCGTCCCGCCAGTCCCGGACCGCACCCGCGTAGTCGGCGGCGGCGCGATCGCGCGGCGGGTCCGGGATGACGATCGTGCGGTAGTCGCCGGTCACGTACCGCGCGCACAGCGCCATGCGGGCCTCGGTCAGGTCGGCGGCGGCCTCGCCCTTGTCCAGGACGAAGAACACGTCCACGGCGTTCATCGCATTGATCGCCTGGATGGTGACATGATCCGGATCCCCGGCGCCGACCCCGATGATCAACACTTTGCGCATGTCGCCATCGTATGTGCGGCCTCAGACGGCGACCATCAGGCCCAGGTCGGTCAGGAAGTCGCGGGCCTTCCGCGCCTCACCCTTCGGCAGCAGCGTCCACGGCAGCACCAGGACGCCCGCGCCGCCGATCACCACCACCCAGAACTCGCCGGTGTCCTCGACGCGCTGGACCGTCGTCCACTCGTAGCCGGCCCGCAGGCTCTGCGTCTGCACGCGGACCGCCTCGTCGGTCAGCTCGTACGTCGCCGTCTCCACGAACACGCCCGTGCGCGCCTTCGCCGCCGCCAGGGTGAGCAGCCACGGGCCCACGAGGAGGACCACGCCGGGGGTCATCAGGATGCCGGCGCCGACGGGGATGTCGAGGAGGAGCGCACCGAGGCCGGCCACCGAGAGCCCGCCGCCCACGAGATTCCACGAACGCAGCCGGCCGCGCATCCGCGCCCGCACCGACCTGCGGGTCCGGCCGCGGTCCGGCTGGACCGTCAGCGTGATGTGCATCGTTCCCCGTTCATCGACTGCTGCCGCGACAGTACGCCACCTCGATCGCTGCCCGCGCGGGCACCCGGGGGCATGCCGTCCGCATGGACATCGGCGGCGATCAGCGCTCCCGGCGGCCGGGAGTGGCGCACCGCGGGGCCGATGCCGCGCCCGGCTCAGATGCCGTCGGTGGAGGAGCCGACCGTCCAATAGACCCGGTTGTAGTCCTCGAGCACGAGCCCGTCACCGGCGTCGCGGTAGGTCGTGACGCCGCAGTTCTCCGGCGCCCCGCCCTCGGGCCGGCGCTGCACCTGCGAGTAGCTCCAGCCCTCCAGCAGGAAGCGGAAGCAGCGCAGCGTGCCGCCGTGCGTGACGACCATGATCTTCTGGCCGGCGTGGTCGCGGAAGAGCTCGTTCAGGAACGTGTGCACCCGCCCGGTGACGTCGGCGAGGCTCTCCCCGCCGGGCGGGCGGGCCATGAAGCCGCCGAAGGTCTGCCAGTACTCGTTGAGCCACGGGAACGCCGCCTCGGCCTCGGCCGTGGTCATGTCGTAGGCGAAGCCCGGGTCGCGCTCGCGGATGAACAGCTCGGACTTGACCCGCATCCGGTCCCGCTCGGCGGCCGGGTAGGCCTCGAGGATCCCCTGCGCGGTCTGCTCGGTGCGCGCGTAGCCGCTGGTGAACACGTGGTCGAAGACGCCGAAGCGGTCACGGATGCCCTGGCCGGTCTGCACGGCCTGCTTGTGCCCGTCCGGGGTCAGCTCGACGAGGTGGTCGGGCACGCCCCGCAGGACCTGGCGGGCCGCGTCGTCGGCGAAGTAGACGCTGCCCTTCTTGGCGATGTTGCGGGCGGACTCGGCGTGCCGGACGAGGACGAGCAGGGCTGGATGCGCGTGGGTCACCTACGACTCGTACTGCTCCTGCGGCACCGGTATCAAGGTGACCTCGGACACCTCGATGAACGGGATCGCCTCGCCGTTGACCTGGTCCTGCAGCTCGCGGCCGCTGTACTTGCCGGTGATCCGCAGCCACTGCTGGTCGGCCAGGCCCTCGGGCAGCTCGCCGCCGAGCGCGACCTTCACCGGCCGGGCGTCGGCGGCGCAGCAGCTGACCATCATCCGGGCCAGCAGCCACGAGTCCTCCGGGCCGCGCATCGCGAAGCCCGTGAGCTCGACGCGCCGCTCGCCGAGCGAGGCGCCCCGGTCGAAGATCGCCCGGGAGGCGTAGTCGAGCATCGTCAGCCGCACCGGGTCGCCGGCCGGCAGCGGGGCGTACTCGGAGCGCGCCGTGACCGCCGACCCGCTGCGCCCGGCCGCGTAGGAGCCCAGCGCCGGCGGAGCGAACAGCAGCAGCCCGAGCACCGGCGCCAGCAGCAGCCAGGCCACCTTCGGGCCGCCGTGCGCGTGCCCGTGCCCGTCGTCCTCCTGTGACTGGTCGTGTGCCTGGTCGTGCTCGTGACGCTGTCCGGGCCGCAGCTCGTACCACAGCGTGAAGACCCCGGCGAGCAGGAGGAGGACGCCGGCGGCCACGAGGTAGGGCTGCAGCCCCGGCTTGACGTAGTTGAGGTACTGCCCGGTCAGGCTGGCGCGCAGCACCGCGCCCCCGATCAGCAGCAGGATGACGGCCTGGGCCTGCTTGTTCACAACAGCACCGGTCCCAACACGGCGGCGACGAGGAGCGCCACGACGAACGTGGCGGGGGCGAAGCGCAGCGCGAACCGGCGGCCGAAGATGCCGGCCTGCATCGCGAACAGCTTCAGGTCGATCATCGGCCCGACGACGAGGAACGCCAGGCGCGCGGTCAGCGAGAACTGGGTGAGCGACGCGGCCACGAACGCGTCGGCCTCCGAGCAGATCGACAGCACCACGGCGAGCAGGCCGAGGGCCAGGATCGCCACCACCGGGTTGGCGGCCAGGTGCGCGAGCCAGGAGCTGGGCACCACGACCGCGATGATCGCCGCCGAGGCCGCCCCGATGACCAGGAACCCGCCGGCGTGCAGGACGTCGTGACGTACCGAAGCCCAGAACGCCGGCCACTTGGCCATGCCGTCCAGGTGGGCCCGCGACGGCATGCGCAGCCAGCTACCCTTGCCGAACGCCTGCCACAACCAGCCCATCAGGCAGGCGACCACGAGGCTGGCCACGGCCCGGGCGATCACTATCTTCGGCTGGCCGGGGAACGCGACCGCGGTCGAGATCAGCACGATCGGGTTGACGGCCGGCGAGGCGAGCAGGAACGCGAACGCGGCGGCCGGCGTGACCCCGCGGTGCACCAGCGCCCCGGCCACCGGCACCGAGGCGCACTCGCAGCCGGGCAGCACCACGCCGGCGACGCTCGCCGTTGGTACCGCGAGCGCCGGATGCGACGGCAGCGCCCGGGCGAAGAACGAGGGCGGCACGAACACGGCGATGATCGCGGACAGCACCACGCCGAAGACCAGGAACGGCATCGCCTGGGTCAGCACGGACACGAACACGGTCAGCCAGGTCTGCAGCGCCGGCGTGGCGAGCGAACGCGTGATCGGGCCGCGCAGCAGCACCACGAGCACGAGCACGGCGGCCAGCACCTCGACCGAGCCAACCCGCCACCGTCGCCGCGTGGGCGTCGGCTCGGGCGGCGCGGGCGTCTCCTGGGTCAGCGTCACGGGAGGAGGCTACCCCCTCGATTGGTACCGTCGGCATGAAGCGCCGACGAACACTTCGGAGTGTGAACTCATGGTGGCTGGCTTCGATTCCCAGGCCTGCGCGCTGGCCCACGGCGCCATCGAGCCGGCGCCGGACGGCCGCGCGGTGGTCGCGGTGTTCGACTCGCCCGTCGCCACTCACCTGCTGCACCTCGCGGCTACGCTGGGCTACCGGGTCGCGCTCGCCGAGCCACGGCGGGAGCGTGCGGGCCTGGCGGACGTGACCATCGACGCCAACACCGACGTGGTGGTGACCGACCACGACCGTCCCGAGCTGGGCACGGCGCTGCGCGACGCGCTGGCCTCGCCGGCCCGCTGGGTCGGGGTGATGGGCAGCCCACGCCACCCCGCGCCGCACGTCGAGGCCCTGCGGGCGCTCGGCGTCACCGAGGAGGACATCGCTCGCGTGCACCGGCCGATCGGCCTGAACATCGGCTCGCGGACCCCCGCCGAGATCGCCCTGGCAACCCTGGCCGGGCTGGTCGCCGACAGAAACGCCCGCCCCGGCGGCTTCGCCTTCTAACAGCTCACCACCAGCTCCGCCCGAACACCATTCGCGAAGCACCACAAAACGCCCACACAAAACCGCAACCACTGCGCGCAAGCGCCCACACCCCCACCGAAGCGAGAGCCAGGCTAGTGCGGTGGCCATGAACGTTGGCAGGGTGACGGCGGGGCGGATTCTGTCGTACGTGTGTGCTAGAACCTGTGGATGCCTCGTCGTCGGGATCCGGATGCGCCACGGGTGGTGTACCGCACCGCCCGGGTCGGCCTGCGCCTGACCCGGGCGCAGCAACAGCGCTGTTTCGGGCTGCTGCGCTCGGCCGGCGACGCCTGGGCGTGCGTGCTGGAACTCAACGTGTGGCGGCGACAGCGCCGCGACCCGCCGCTGGTGTCGTACCAGGCGTTATGCCGGGAGTTGGCGGCGGCGGGTGCGGGCACGTTCAGCGAATTGGACAGTGTGGGTGCCCGGTCGGTGCTGCGCCGCTACTCGGACGCCTGGTTCGCCGCGGCGAAACGCCGCCGGGGCGGCGATCCGGCAGCGCGGTTTCCGCGGCGGCGGCGTGGCCTGGTGCCGGTGCGCTGGTATCACGGCACGTTCACCCTCGACGGGCAGCGGCTGCGACTGCCCACCGCCGCCGGGTGTGCGCCGTTGCGGGTGCGGCTGGACCGGACCGTGCCATACCCCGCCGGGCAGATCCGCTCCGTGACCCTGCTGACCGAGGGTGGCCGGTTGTGGGTGGAACTCACCGCCGAAGTCCCCATCGCCGCATATCCGCCGGATGCCGGCCCGGACCCGGGCCGGGTCGCCGGGGTCGATCTGGGGGTCATCCACCCGTATGCGATGGCCGGACCCGACGGGCAGGGACTGTTGGTGTCGGGGCGGGCGATCCGCGCCGAGCACCGCATGCACCTGGCCGACACCAAAGCCCGCAACCGCGCGGTCGCCGGCCGGGCGCCGACGCCCGGGCAACGGGGCTCCCGGCGCTGGCGGCAGTACCGGCGCCGAGCCCGGCAGGTGGAGGGCCGGCACCGGCGGCGGGTCCGGCAGGCCCAGCACGAGGCCGCCAAGACCGTCATCGCCTGGGCCGTCGAACACCGCATCGGCACCCTGACCGTCGGCGACCCGCGGGGTGTCCTCGCCCTGGACGCTGGGCGGCGGCACAACCTGCGGCTACGCCAGTGGCAGATCGGCCGGGCCATCGCCGTGCTGCGGGACAAGGCCGAACTGGCCGGCATCACCGTCCAGCTGGTCGATGAGCGAGGTACTTCCTCGACCTGCCCCGCCTGCCGGCAGCGCATCCGCAAACCGGCCGGGCGGACCATGACCTGCACCACCTGCCACACTTCGGGGCACCGTGACCTGTTCGCGGCCGCCACCATCGCCACCCGCACCCCCGCCAGCACACAGCCGGGCGCATCGGGTGGCGGCAACAGCAGCACGGCGGCGGTCCTGCCGCACGTGATCACGCACCGTCGAGCCGGACGGCACCTCCCCGGTGCCGGACCGTCCCGGCGTGACCCCCGCCGACCACACCGACCACCACCCGCACCAGCGGTGGCGGCCGGCGCGGCGGTCATGGGGTCGGTCGGCCGGCTGAGGCCCGCCCCACCGCACACAGCGGTGGGGAGTCGCTCGACCGCACCCCGCGGCGAGGAACCACAAACCCCAACCCAACCCGGTAAACGTTTGTGGTCACAGCACTAGCAGCCCGGCAGGCGCTCGATCAGGTAGCGCTCGACCTGGTCCAGCGACACGCGCTCCTGGGCCATCGAGTCGCGGTCACGGATGGTCACCGCCTCGTCGTTGAGCGTCTCGAAGTCGACCGTCAGGCAGAACGGGGTGCCGATCTCGTCCTGGCGGCGGTACCGCCGGCCGATGCCCTGCGCGTCGTCGAAGTCGACCGTCCAGCGCTTGCGCAGCTGGGCGGCGAGGTCGCGGGCCTTCGGCGACAGGTCGGCGTTGCGCGACAGGGGCAGGACGGCCGCCTTGACCGGGGCGAGCCGCTTGTCGAACCGCATGACCGTGCGCTTGTCGACGCTGCCGCTGGTGTTCGGCGCCTCGTCCTCGTCATACGCCTCGAGCAGGAACGCGAGCACCGCGCGGGTCAGGCCGGCGGCCGGCTCGATGACGTAGGGCACCCAGCGTTCCTTCTTCTCCTGGTCGAAGTACGACAGGTCGACGCCGGAGTGCTTGGAGTGGGTGGTGAGGTCGAAGTCGGTCCGGTTGGCGATGCCCTCGAGCTCGGAGAACTCCTGGCCGCCGAAGCGGAAGCGGTACTCGATGTCGACCGTGCGCTTCGAGTAGTGGGAGAGCTTCTCCTTCGGGTGCTCGTAGTAGCGCAGGTTGTCCACGGAGAGGCCGAGGTCGATGTACCAGTTCCACCGCTCCTGCAGCCAGTACTCGTGCCACTGCTCGTCGCTGCCGGGCTCGACGAAGAACTCCATCTCCATCTGCTCGAACTCGCGGGTGCGGAAGATGAAGTTGCCCGGGGTGATCTCGTTGCGGAAGCTCTTGCCGACCTGCGCGATGCCGAACGGCGGCTTCTTGCGGGCGGCGCCGGCGACGTTGTTGAAGTTGACGAAGATGCCCTGCGCGGTCTCCGGCCGCAGGTAGTGCAGGCCCTCGTCGTTCTCGACCGCGCCCAGGTAGGTCTTCATCAGGCCGTTGAACATGCGCGGCTCGCTGAAGGTGCCCTTGTTGCCGCAGTTCGGGCAGTTGATCTCGCCGAGCACGAAGGGCTTGGCCGTGCCGTTCTTCTCGACCCACGCCTCCTCGAGGTGGTCGGCACGGAACCGCTTGTGACACGAGGCACACTCGGTCAGCGGGTCGACGAACGCGTCCACGTGGCCGGAGGCGACCCAGACGTCGCGGGCCAGGATGACGGCGGAGTCGAGGCCGACGATGTCGTCGCGCTGCTGGACCATGGCCCGCCACCACTGGCGGCGGACGTTGTCCTTGAGCTCGACGCCCAGCGGGCCGTAGTCCCAGGCCGAGCGCGTGCCTCCGTAGATCTCGCTCGACGGGAAGACAAAGCCGCGGCGCTTCGCGAGGCTGACGACGGAATCGATGCGGTCTGCGGCCATGGTTCCTCCTCGGCCTCACGGCGACTGGCTGTCGGCAAGGCTGGTTGTCGTATATAGAGACGTCATATGTAGCGAGCACCGGTGGATCGGTCGGCGCCAACCCGGGCAAACCGTCAACGTCACCATCGACGGTACGGTTACGCCGGTGCGAGCCGCACCAGATTAACCGGCGCACCGCGGTGCCCGAGCCTCCGGGCGGGGCTCGCCGGCGCTAGTCCAGCCCGCCGCAGATCAGGTACCTGGTGCCAGCCTGCTCCATGATGTACTGCTCCTGCACCCAATTGCCGTTCTGCCGCACCCGGGCCGGGACGGTGATCACGTTCGCGATCGTGACGTCGTCGGCGCTGACCGTGAAGTCGGTGACCGGCGCCTGGCCGTAGCGGTCCTCGAACCAGCCGAGGGAGTGGGTCCTGAGCTCGCTGTCGCACAGCTGCCGCCGGGCGCCGGCGAAGTCCTCGTCGCGCACGGCCGTCAGGTAGTTCTCCACGACCGAGGCGACCTGGGACTTGCCGAGCGAGTCGGCGTAGGGCAGCAGGAAGCCGATGCCGACGATGCCGGCGATGCAGCACAGCACCAGGACGACGCCGCCGACGCCCAGGCCGATCCACAGTCCCCGCAGGTCGCGGTCGCGCGGGGGCGCCGCGAAGGGGGCGAGCACGCCCGGCCCGCGCGGCGGCGGTGGTACCTCGTCGGGCACGTTCCACTCGGGGTGGGGGCCGACCTGAGGCGGCATCATGCGCTCAGCCTATCCAACCTCAGGCACGGTCACTGGTGGTGACCTTGAGCTCCCCGCCGGGCCCGCTATCGGCCAGTACCTCGAACGCCGAGGGCTCGTCGAGCGCCTGGGCCAGCAGCGGGGTGGCGTGTACCTTCACGTCGAAGTTGGACAGCGCCCGCCGGTACGAGCCGACGGACTCCCACTCCGTGACGATGCTCCAGTGCGCCGGGTCGTCGTACGCGCGTCCGAGGCGGCCGCGAAGGTACCCTGGGCAGGCTGCGAGGGCGGCGAGCGCGGCGTGCGCACGCCCGGCGAAGTCCTCGTCGTCCTCGACGACAAACCTGGTCATCACGATCATGCCGCCGAGCATACGGAACCGCGAGCACATGGAGAGGATGCGCTGAAGCATGAGCGAGCGGGTGCTGACCCGGCTGGCCCGGCTCAACCGGACCCTGGTGTTCCTGGTGGCTGCCGCGGTGATGTTCGCCGGGCTGCTGTTGCCCGGCATCGTCGGCGCGGCGGTGCTGCTGGTCCTGGCCGCCGGCCTGATCTGGGTGCTGAGCAAGACCTGGGCGGTGACGACGCCGCCGATGCGCGTCACCCGAGTGCTCATCCTCACGCTGGTGATGGTCGTGGCGGCATACAAGGCCAGTTGACAACGATTCCCATTATCGGGCACGCTCGGAGGGTGGTTCTCCAGGTCGAACGGGCGGTCGTCGCCTACGATGGCCGGCCAGTGCTCGACGGGGTGTCGCTCTCGGTGCGCGCCGGCGAGGTGGTCGCCATCCTCGGCGCCAACGGCTCGGGCAAGTCCACGCTCGTGAAGGCCTTGATGGGGCTGGTCCCGCTCGCCGAGGGCGAGGTGCGGCTCTTCGGCACCCCGCTGCGGCGCTTCCGCGGCTGGCACCGCATCGGCTACGTGCCGCAGCGCGTCGGCGCCGGCAGCGGCGTGCCCGCCACCGTCGCCGAGGTCGTCGCCGAGGGCCGGCTGGCCCGGCGCGGCTTCCTGCGCCCCGCCTCCGCCGCCGACCGGCGGGCCGTCGACGAGGCGCTGACCGCGGTCGGCCTCGCCGACCGCTCCCGCGAGCCGGTCTCCGTGCTCTCCGGCGGCCAGCAGCAGCGCGTGCTCATCGCCCGCGCCCTGGCCGGCGGGCCCGAGCTGCTGGTGCTCGACGAGCCCACCGCCGGGGTCGATGCGGTCAGCCAGGAGCTGTTCGCCGCGTGCCTGCGGCACTTCGTCGGCCAGGGCGGCACGGTGGTGTTCGTCGCGCACGAGCTGGGCCCGCTGCGGCCGCTGATCACCCGCGCGGTCGTGGTGAACCGCGGCGAGATCGTGCACGACGGGGCGCCGCCGGAGACCGACAACGACCACGTGCACCCGCACGCCGCCGCGGCCTGAGCGGGCACATGAACATCTTCACGTACGACTTCATGATCCGCGCCCTGCTGGGGGCGCTCATCACCGGCGCCTCGGCCCCGGCCATCGGCGTCTACCTGGTGCAGCGGCGGCTGTCGCTGATCGGCGACGGCCTCGGCCACGTGGCGCTCACCGGCGTCGGGCTGGGGCTGCTGCTGCACAGCTCCCCCGTGCTGATGGCGGTGCTCGCCGCGGCCGCCGGCGCCGTCGTCATCGAGCTGGTCCGCGAGCGCGGCCGGACCTCCGGCGACATCGCCCTGTCGATGCTGTTCTACGGCGGCATCTCGGGCGGCGTGGTGCTGGTCAACCTCTCCGACGAGCAGAGCAGCCGGAGCCTGGTGACGTACCTGTTCGGCTCACCGCTGACGACCAGCCGGCAGGACCTGACCGTGATGCTGATCCTCGGCGCCGCGGTGCTGGCCGTGGCGGTCCTGCTGCGCCCGTGGCTGTTCGCCGTGTGCCACGACGAGGAGTACGCGCGCGTGTCCGGCCTGCCCGTGCGCACGCTCAACCTGATCCTCGCCGTCACCACGGCCGTCACCGTCACCGTCGCCATGCGGGCCGTCGGGCTGCTGCTGGTCAGCGCACTCATGGTGGTCCCGGTGGCGACCGCGCAGCAGATCACCCGCGGGTTCCGGGCCACGATGCTGACCGCCGTCGGGCTCGGGCTGGTCGTCTCCGGCTTCGGCGTGTGGCTGTCGACCGCGATCGACACCGGGCCCGGCGCCACCGTCGTGCTGCTGGCGATCGCCGGCTTCTTCGTCGTCACCGTCGGCGCCGGGGCCGTGCGCGCGGCGCGCGGCGCCCGCCACCGCCCCGGCACGCCCCCGGCCGATCCGCCGGCCGCTCCGGGCGCGTCCGGCCCCCTCGACCTCGCCGGCGACGCGCATGCCGGGGCCTGACGGCTACGAGGCGGCCGGCGAGCTGCTGCGGGCGCTGTCGGCACCGCTGCGGATCCGGATCGTCACCGAGCTCGCCGCAGGGCCCCGCTGCGTGCACGAGCTGGTCGAGACGCTCGGCGCGCCCCAGCCCCTCGTCTCGCAGCACCTGCGCGTCCTGCGCGGCGCCGGCGTGGTGCGCGGGGCACGCCGGGGCCGAGAGATCGCATACTCCCTGATCGATGAACACGTCGCGCACATCGTCGCGGACGCGGTGAGCCACGTCAGCGAGGACCGCTGAGGCGTCGAGCACCGCGGCCTAGGGACGCCGGGCCTGCGCCAGCCACCGTTAGAAGCGGCGGCGGACGTCCTGCGCCGTCGACGGGCCCGGGGCCCAGTCGGCGGTCCAGGCGCCGCCAAGAGGCGACCCCACGATGCCGTCCTCGAGCGAGCGGTACCGCCCCTGCAGGACGCGCTTGGCCGCGGACGCCTCGACGGCGTCGGCGTTGTCCCACAGGTCGCGGAAGAGCGCCTCGGCCCGCAGCGTCGCCTGCCGGCAGAACAGGTCGGCCAGCTCCACGCCCTCCGGGCGCTCGGCGCGCTCGGTGCGGGCCTTCACGCACGCCGCCGACATCGCGAACAGCTCCGCCCCGATGTCCACGACCCGGCCGAGGAAGCCCTGCTTGTGCTCGAGCTTGCCCTGCCAGCGGGCCATCGCGTAGAAGGTCTCGCGGGCGAGCCGGCGCGAGGCGCGCTCGACGTAGCGCAGGTGCCCGGCGAGCGGCCCGAACTCCGCGTAGCCGCCCGGCAGCTGCCCCTTGCCGGCCACGAGGGTCGGCAGCCACTTCGCGTAGAAGCCGCCGGCCCGACCGGCCGCCTTCGCCTTGCTCCCGAAGCTCGCCTCGGGGTCGATGATGTCCCCGGCGACGGACAGGTGCGCATCGACGGCCTCGCGGGCGATGGCCAGGTGCATGATCTCGGTCGAGCCCTCGAAGATGCGGTTGATCCGCAGGTCGCGCAGCATCTGCTCGGCCGGGATCGCCCGCTCGCCGCGGGCGGCGAGCGAGTCGGCGGTCTCGTAGCCGCGCCCGCCCCGGATCTGCACCAGGTCGTCGGCGATCTTCCAGGCCAGCTCTGTGGCGTAGAGCTTGACCAGCGCCGCCTCGATGCGGATGTCGTTGCGGTTGTCGTCGGCCAGGCGGCAGGAGACCTCGAGCATCGCCTCCATGCCGTACGTCGACCCGGCCATGAACGCGATCTTCTTCGCGATCGCCTCGTAGGCGCCGATCGGCCGGCCCATCTGCACCCGCTCGGCGGCCCACTCGCGCGCCACGCCGAGGCACCACTTGCCGGCCCCGACGCACATCGCGGGCAGCGACAGCCGCCCGGTGTTGAGCGTGCTGAGCGCGACGCGCAGGCCGTGGCCCTCGCCGCCGATGACGTTCGCGGCCGGCACCCGCACGTCGTGGAAGCGGGTGACGGAGTTCTCCAGGCCACGCAGCCCCATGAACGCGTTGCGTCGCTCGATCGTCACGCCGGGCGCGTCGCCCTCGACCACGAACGCGGTGATGCCGCCGCGGTGCCCCTCGCTCTTGGGCACCAGCGCCATGACCACGAACAGCGTGGCCAGGGTGCCGTTGGTCGCCCACAGCTTGACGCCGTTGAGCAGGTAGTCGCCCTCCGGCGTCGGTACCGCCGAGGTGCGCAGATTTGCCGGGTAGGAGCCCACCTCGGGCTCGGTGAGCAGGAACGCCGACACCTCGCCGCCGGCCAGCCGGGGCAGGAAGCGCTGTTTCTGCTCGTCGGTGCCGACCAGCTTGAGCGGCTGCGGCACGCCGATGGACTGGTGCGCCGACAGCAGCGCGCCGACGGCCGGGTTGACCGAGCCGGTGAGCATCAGCGCGCGGCAGTAGTCGAGATTGGTCAGGCCGAGCCCGCCGTACTTCTCGTCGATCTTCATCCCGTAGGCGCCCAGCTCGCCGAGCGAGCGCAGGACCTCGTCCGGGATGCGCGCGTCGCGTTCGATCTGCTGGCCGTCGACCTCGGCGGACAGGTATGCGGCCAGCTTCGCGCGGAACTCGGCGCCGCGCGCTTCGGCGGCCGGATCGAGCTCCGGCAGCGGGTCGATGAGATCGAGGCGGAACCGGCCGAGGAAGAGCTCCTTGCCGAAGCTGGGCTTCTTCCATTCGGTTTCGCGGGTCTCCTCGATGACCTTGCGCGCTTCCCGCTCCGCGCGCACCGACGTGGAAACCATGGCCACCCCCAGGTAGACGGGTCCTAGGTGGAGAGGAACCTATCGCCAGGTTATTACCCACGGGTAGGGTTCGCCATGCCTCAGCCGAGGCAGCGGGCGAGGATCGCCGCGGCGACCTCAGATGGCGCCTGATCGGGGATCCAGTGACTGATCCCCGCAAGCGGGACGAACCGGTAGTCCGCGTCCACGTGCTCGGCGCAGGTGCGGGCGGCCGTAGCGCCGATGGCCAGGTCGCCGTCGCTCCACACGTACGTCGTGGGCACCCGCGCCGGGCCCAGCCCGACGAGGTCGAGCGGGCTCATCGCGCGGTACCAGTTCAGCGCCCCGGTCAGCGCGCCGGGCTCCAGCAGGGGCCGCACGTAGGCGTCGACGCCGGCCGCGTCTAGCCCGGACCCGTCGAAGATCCGCCGCAGCCGCCGCGCGTCGTCCTCCAGCAGCAGCTCCTCGGCCCGGCCCACCTCGCGAAACACCTTGATGTAGGCGGAGCGCTCGCGCTGGTCGGGGTCGGTGGCGTAGGCGTGGGCCATGGCGTGCGGGTGCGGCACCGAGATCGCGGTGAGCGTGCGGACCCGCTCCGCATGGCGGATCGCCACCTGCCAGGCGCAGATCGCGCCCCAGTCGTGGCCGACCAGGTGTACCGAGGCAGGTTTATCGAGCCCCAGCTCGTCGAGCACGGCCACGGCGTCCAGGGCGCACTCGGTGATCCGGTAGGCCTCGGCCCCCTCGGGGCGGGCGCCCGGCGAGACGCCCCGCTGGTCGAGGGCGTAGGTGCGCAGGCCGGCGGCGTGCAGCGCTGGGGTGACGGCCGCCCACTCGCCGCTGTGCTGGGGGAAGCCGTGCAGCAGCAGCACCGGGTCCCCGTCCGCCGGCCCACCGGCCACCACGTCGAACCTCAGCGAGCGCGCCGTGATTTTCATGACCAGAGACTAGGGGTCAACAAGGTTCACTGTTACCTTCGGGAAACAACTTCACATCCGACAGGGGAGCGCACAGCGCTGAGAGTGCGGCCGCCACGCGGCGCCGCAGACCCTCGAACCTGATCTGGGTAATGCCAGCGCAGGGAGCTCGGTCACCTCACGCCAGCCGCCATGTCCGTCCGTTCGTCCGGCGGCCGTGGCGTCGCGTCTCCTTCTGGTTCACCCCCGAACTAGGAGGTACTGCCAATGCAGACCCGTTGGCGCACCGTCGACATCGTCGTCGCGTCGATCATCGCCGTGGCCTTCGCCGCGGTCTTCGCCGCCTGGAACCAGCTCTGGAGCGCCCTGGACAGCTTCGCGCTGCCCTGGCGGGCCGTCATCTACGGCGTGTGGCTGGTTCCGGCGGTGCTCGGCCAGCTCATCATCCGCAAGCCCGGCGCCGGCCTCTTCACCGAGCTCGTCGCCGCCGTCATCTCGACCCTGTTCGGCTCCCCCTGGGGGCTCACCGTCGTGGTGTCGGGCCTGCTGCAGGGCGCCGGCGGCGAGTTCGGCTTCGCGGCGACCGGCTACCGCTCGTACAAGCTCGGCAACGCCCTCGTCGCGGGCGCCCTGGCCGGCGTGGGCGCGACCCTGTTCGACCTGACCAACTTCTACTCCGGCGTGTTCACGACCGGGCAGCAGTGGACCTACGCCGCGCTCGTCGCGGCCAGCGGCGCGGTGATCGCCGGCGCCGGGAGCTGGGCCCTGCAGCGCGCCCTGTCGAGGACCGGCGTGCTGGACCGCTTCCCCTCCGGCCGGGAGCGGGTCGCGGTCTGAGCACCGTCGAGTTTCGCGGGTTCGGGTGGCGGCACGCCGGCCGCAAGGCCTGGGCGGTCCGCCACCTCGACCTGCGCATCGAGCACGGCGAGCGGGTGCTGCTGCAGGGCGCCTCGGGCGCGGGCAAGTCCACCGTGCTCGCCGCGATGGCCGGCCTGCTCGCCGAGGACTCCGGCGAGCAGGAGGGCGAGGTCCTCGTCGACGGCCGCCCGGCCCTGCAGCTGCGCGGCGAGACCGGCATCGTGTTCCAGGACCCGCAGACCCAGCTGGTCATGAGCCGGGCCGGCGACGACGTCGCGTTCGGCCTGGAGAACCGGGGCGTGCCCCGTGCGGAGATCTGGCCCCGGGTCGACGCGGCCCTGGCGGCGGTGGGCTTCCCGTATGGCCGGGACCGCGGCACCGCGGCGCTGTCCGGCGGCGAGCAGCAGCGGCTGGCTATCGCCGGGGTCATCGCGCTGCGCCCCGGGCTGTTGCTGCTCGACGAGCCGACCGCCAACCTCGACCCGGAGGGCGCGCAGTTGGTCCGCACCGCCATCGCCAAGGCGCTGCGGGACCTCGACGCGACGATGGTGCTCGTCGAGCACCGGGTCGACGAGGCGCTGCCGCTGGTCGACCGCACGATCGTCATCGGCGAGGACCCGGACGCGGTGTGGACGCCGAGCGCGCCCGGGTCGCCGCCGATGCCGGCCCGCAAGGCCCCCGGGCCGCCCGGCGAGGCGCTGCTCACCGCCGAGGGGCTCGGGCTGCGGCACACGGACAGGACGATCGACGAGGTCGTACTGCGGGGGCAGGCCCTCGCCGTCGAGGGCCCCAACGGCGCCGGCAAGACCACCCTGGCGCTGCTGCTCGGCGGGCTGACCCGGCCCAGCCGCGGCCGGGTCGTGGCCGCGCCGGCGCTCGCCGGCCGGGACGCCGCCCGCCCGCCGCACCGCTGGCGGGCGGGCCGGCTGGCCGGGCGGATCGGCTCGGTGTTCCAGAACCCCGAGCACCAGTTCGTGACCGACACCGTGCGCGCCGAACTCGCGCTGGGCGGCGCGTCCCCGTCTACCGTCGACGAGCTGCTGTCCCGCCTCTACCTCGACCGGCTGGCGCTGGCCAACCCGTTCACCCTCTCCGGCGGCGAGCAGCGGCGGCTCAGCGTGGCGACCGCGCTGGCGGCGGCACCGCGGGTGCTGGTGCTCGACGAGCCGACGTTCGGCCAGGACCTGCGCACCTGGCGCGAGCTGGTCACGCTGCTGGCCGACCTGCGCGACGAGGGGCGGGCGCTGGTGCTGGTCACCCACGACCCGCAGCTCGTCGCCGCGATCGGCGACCGGCGGCTGGAGCTGACCCGGTGAGCACCTGGCTGGGCCGGCGCGACGCCACCGCGAAGCTGCTCGCCGCGCTGCTGGTCACCGGGGCCGTGGTGACCACCCTCGACCCCGTCGCGTCGCTGACCGTGATCGGCGCGCTGCTGGCGGCGCTGCCGCTGACCGGTGTCTCCCCCGCCGCCCTGTGGCGGCGCGGCTGGCCGATCGTCGCCTCCGCGACCGGCATCTTCCTCTTCACCGTGCTCCTCGGCGCGCGTGACTCGCCGGTCCTCGCCCACCTCAGCCTGGGCGATGCGGGCCTCGACGTGCGCGCGAACGCCGTCGGATACGCGCTGCGCCTGCTCGCCGTCGGGCTGCCCGGGTTCGTGGTGTTCGCCACGATCGACCCGACCGACCTGGCCGACTCGCTCGTGGCGCACCTGCGGGTCTCGCCGCGCTTCGCGATCGGCGCGCTGGCCGCGCTGCGGCTGGCGCCGCTGCTGGCCGACGAGTACCGGCTGATCCGGCTGGCGCGACGGGCCCGCGGTACCAGGGCAGGGCTCTTCTCCACGCTCTTCGGGCTCCTGGTGGCCGCCATCCGGCGGGGCATCCGGCTGGCGACGGCGATGGAGGCGCGCGGGTTCGACCGGGGCGGTGCGCGCACCACGGCCCGGGAAACGCATTTCGGCTGGTCGGATGCATCGGTGGTGGTCGCTGGCCTGGCGCTCGCGGCCGCCGTGATCGTGCTGAAGTTCGTACGAACATAGGCACATCGCTACCTGTTGTTCGAAATCAGCGTCGAGATTCGCCCGTGAGGACCATCAACCCGAAACGGAGTCTTCATGGGTCACGGCCACCACCATCACCACGAGGACATGCCGCAGGCCGCCGGCGACGTCCCCGCGGTGCTCGACGCGTCGATCCCGGACAGCGAACTCTCCCCCGCCGACGTCTCCCGGCGCGGCTTCCTGCGCCGCGCCGGCCTGCTGGGCGCGGCCGCCGCCGCGGGCGGCGCGCTGGCCAACGCCGGCGTCGCCCACGCGCACAACGACGACAACCAGCACGACTTCGACGGCTGGGACCGCCACGGGCACAGCCGCCCGACGTCCAACAACTACAAGTGGCTCGCCGGCGACCACCACATCCACACCCAGTTCAGCAGCGACGCCATGTACCGCACGGACGACCACGTCAAGCACGCCTCGGCGTACGGCCTGGACTGGATGGTCATCACCGACCACGGCAGCGTCAACCACGCCAAGATCGGCGTGGAGAAGGTCAACCCGCAGATCCGCGCGGCCCGCGAGGACTACAAGGACATGCTCGTCTTCCAGGGCCTGGAGTGGAACATCCCGGCCGCGGAGCACGGCACCGTCTTCGTGCACCCGGGCGCCAACGAGGTCGCGGTGCTCAAGGAGTTCGAGAACACCTTCGACGGCAGCGTCGTCGGCGCGGTGAACCCGAGCCTGGTCACCGAGGCCCTGGCCGTGGCCGGCGTCAAGTTCCTCGCCGACCAGGTCGCCAAGCGGAAGGTCCAGGACGCGCTGTTCCTGGCCAACCACCCGGCCCGCAACGGCATCGACTCGCCGCACGAGATCCGCGGCTGGCGCGACGCCGACCCGCGCATCGCGATCGGCTTCGAGGGCGCCCCGGGCCACCAGGCCGCCGGCATCCCCAAGCCCAGCGGCCAGGGCGACGCCCGCGGCTACTACGGCAACTCCCCGAACGCGAACTCGTACCCCGGCTACCCGCTGGAGAGCTACCGCACCTGGGGCGGCTTCGACTGGATGACCGCGACCGTCGGCGGGCTCTGGGACAGCCTCCTGGCCGAGGGCAAGGCCTGGTGGATCACCGCCAACTCGGACTCGCACGTCGTGTACGAGGAGACGGCCAAGCGCCCGGACAGCACCGACTTCAACACCAACGGGTTCCACTCCGACCCGGTGTACGGCCAGCCGACCAACCTCACCGCCGGCGACTTCTGGCCGGGCTTCTACAGCCGCACCCACGTCGGCGCGCGCAGCTTCAGCTACGCCGCGGTCATGGACGCCCTGCGGGCCGGCCGCGTCTGGGTCGACCACGGCGGCCTGATCAGCGGCCTCGACGTGCAGGTGCGCGTCAAGGGCACCGCGTCCGGCGTCACCCTCGGCGACTCGCTGATGCCGCGCCGCGGCCAGAACGCCGAGCTGGTCATCAAGATCAATCTGGCCAACAAGGCGAACTGGGCGAACTTCGTGCCGACCCTGGCCCGCGTCGACGTCATCCGGGGCGAGGTCACCGGCCCGGTCGCGGACCAGGACTCCTTCAAGGCCCCGAACACCAAGGTCGTGAAGAGCTTCGAGGTCAACAAGTCGACCGGCACCGTGTCGTTCACCTACGACCTCGGCCCGGCCGACAAGCCGTTCTACGTCCGCCTGCGCGGCACCGACGGCAACCGCACCGCCCCCGGCTACCTCGGCGCGGCGATCGACCCGGCCGGCCCGGCGCTCGACGTGCTCGGCGACGCCGACCCGTGGAAGGACCTCTGGTTCTACGCGAACCCGATCTGGGTCTTCCCGCGGTAATGCGGTTCCCCGACGTCCAGGCGGCCGACCACCACATCCTGGCGGACGGCCGCCCCGCGTTCACGTACTTCGACGGCGGCCAGGTCGCCGTCGGCACTGAGGCGGACACGCCCCCGGAGGGGGCCCGCCAGGTGCTGTACGAGGGCGCGGAGCAGCTCAAGGGCACGATCGCGGTCTCGGCCATCGTCGCCGGGTCGGCGATCGAGAAGGTCGTGATCCTGGGTGGCATGACGGCGGTACCGGAGATGCTCGTCGACACGCGGAACTTCGTCCGGCCGATCTGGCGCGACGGCGTGCTCACGCTGGTCTGCCAGTTCGCCCGCAACGGGGTGCTTGTGCCGTTCGAGCCGCCGAACAACCGGCCCTGCTGCGCCGATCACTGACTCCCGCACGCGGGGCCCGCCGAGATTTCGGCGGGCCCCTACTAATCTCGTGACATGCTGCAGCGCTACGACGAACGCAACGCCGACCTGCGGTACTGGGTGAACGGCACGCTGCGCCACCGCGATGAGCCCGGCATCTCGCCCTTCGACTCGGTGGTGCAGGGCGGCGACGCGGTCTGGGAGGGGCTGCGCCTCTACGACGGCGGCGTCTACGGCCTGCACGAGCACCTGGCCCGGCTGCGCCGCTCGGCGACGGCGCTGGGCTTCGCCGGCGTCCCCGGCGACAATGAGATCATCGCCGCGCTGCGCGAGACGCTGGCCGCCAACGACATGCGCGACGGCGTGCACGTCCGGCTCACGCTGACGCGCGGCGTGAAGATCACCAGCGGCATGGACCCGCGCCTCAACCGGCAGGGCTGCACGCTGATCGTGCTGGCCGAGTTCAAGGCGCCGGTCTACGACACCGAGGGCCTGACGCTGGTCACCAGCAGCGTGCGCCGCCCCGGCCCGGACGTGCTCGACCCGCGCATCCACCACAACAACCTGCTCAACTCGATCCTGGCCAAGATGGAGGCCAACGTCGCCGGCGCCGACGACGCGATGATGCTCGACGCCCGCGGCTTCGTGGCCGAGACCAACGCCACCCACCTGTTCGCGGTCGCCGGCGGCTCGCTGCTCACGCCGCGGGCGGTGGCGTGCCCGGAGGGCATCACCCGCGACACGGTGCTGCGGATCGCGCCGCTGCCGGCCGAGGTGCGCGACCTGGCGCAGGTCGAGATGTACACGGCCGACGAGGTGTTCTGCACCGGCACGATGGGCGAGATCGCGGGCGTGGTGGCGATCGACGGCCGCCCGATCGGCGACGGGAAGGTGGGGCCGGTGACGCGGCGGATCGCCGAGCTCTACCGCGAGCACGCCCGCGCCAATGCCGTCCCCGTCTGAACGCGCCCGGCGGCTCTTGGCACCGCGGACCCGGCAGGGCCGGGGCCGCCCTTCAGGCAGGCCCCGGCCCGGTGTCTGGCGGGAGCGACGGTCGTAACTTGTACGGACCCGAGCCATGAAAAAGTCAGGGGCGCAGCCGGTGGGCGGCGAGCTCCGCGTAGAGCGGGGCGGCCCGCTCGACCAGCGGCGCGAGGTGCGGCGGGACGTCCGGCGGGGCCGGGTCGTAGGCGGCGAAGCCGGTCGAGCGCTCGACCGCGGCGTACCAGTGCGGCGCCCACACCCCGTCGGTCTCCCGCCGCCCGGCCGGCCACGACAGCATCCCCGGGTCCCACGGGACGCCCAGCGCGGCGCACAGCGCGGCCAGCGTGCCCGCCGGGTCGCGCAGGACGTCGGCGGCGTCGACGACCGGGCCGCCGCAGGCGCGGAAGATCTCGACCTGCTGCGGGTAGCCGAGGTCCTCCAGCGTCGGCGCGCCGCGCACCTTCGCGTAGGAGGCGACCACGTACCCCGGATCGCGAATCAGGTAGGCGTTGCGGACCTCGCCGAGCCACTCCCGCCCGATCATGGGCAGCAGGTGGTGGGTCATGTGCTTCTGGTAGTGCACGGCGGCTCCCACCGGCGCGAGCAGCCCGGCGATCGCGTCCTGCCACCGCCGCGGCTGCGCGGCCAGGATCTCCTCCCGGCCCGGATGCTCGAGGCCGGTCTCGGCGAGGTAGTGCGCGTAGAGCGGCTCGTCGACCACGACCGTGTCCGGCCGCGCGCCGAAGCTGCGCATCATGGCCGTGGAGATGTTGCGGGGGCCCGACCACATGGCGACACGCACCGTCATGGTCCAGGAGGGTAACCGACGCCCCGTTCCGCCCTTTTTAATCGCGTATAGCGTGAAATCCTGGCGCGCGTCGATGCGATCCACTCGGCGTGGCGGCGCTTACTGTCGAGGGCGGAGCCCTGCAGCGCGTCCGCCCCGCCACCAGGCTTTCTGGAAACCGACGACGGATCGATGCTGTTCGGGGAAGAAGGGGGCCGGTCGATGGACCTGCTGATCGACGTGCGTGTGGCGAGGCGAGATTCGACTGCGACGCTGGATCGCACGGTACGGCTGCGGGCCGACCCGGGCAACGGGGTCGCCGACCTGATCGCCGAACTGCTGGAGCTCCTCGATCCGGCCGAACGTCCGCAGCAGACCACCTGGGCCTGGCTGTTGCGCACCGGCCGCCGGCTCGACCCGAGCCGCTCGCTCGGCGACCAGGGCCTGCGCTGCGGCGACGCGATCCTGCTCGCCCCGCCGGAAATGCGCCCGGAGCGCCCGCCGCGACCCGAGGGGCACCGCTTCGAGCTGCTCGTCGTGGCCGGGCCGGATGCCGGGATCTGGCTCCCGCTGCCGCCCGGCGAGTTCGTCATCGGCACCGACCCCGCGAGCGACCTGGTCCTCACCGACACCACGGCCGGGCGGCGCCACCTGCACCTGGGCATCGGCAGCCACGAGGTGGCCGCGACCGACCTGCGCTCGCCCGGCGGCACCCGGCTGGACGGCGAGCCGCTGACGGGCACCGCGACGCTGACCCGCGGCCAGCTGCTGCGCCTCGGGGCCACGCTGGTCACGGTCGAGGAGGTACCGGCGGACCCGCCGGCGCCGAAGGGGCCTCCGCCGGCGGTGTGGCTTCCCGTGGTACCGCAGCCGCCCAGACGCCGCCGCCTGACACTGCGCCGCCGTGGGGCCGACCCGGCCGCGGAGTTCACGGCGGCCATGGACCGCGCCGAGGCCGACGCGGCGATCAAGCACCGGGCGGTGGTCCACGCGCGGCGGGCCGAGGCGCCCAGCGTCGCCCACCTGGCGCGGGCCGCCGACCGGCAGGAGAAGCCGGCCCGCCGCCCCGACGACCGGGACTTCCTCACGCTGCGCGTCGCCACCGCCGACCAGCCCAGCCGGCTGCGCTTCGAGCAGGCGGCGACGACCGGCGACTTCGACCCCGCGCACACCGGGCGGATCGGCGCGCTGCGGCGGCGGTACGCGATCGACCCCGACGTCCCCGTCGAGGCGGACCTGCGCTCGCTGGGCGCGCTCGGGGCGACCGGCCCGGCCGAGGAGCGCCGCGCGGTGCTGCGCTCGTGGGTCGTACAGCTGGCGACCCTCGCCGGCCCGAACGACCTGGCGCTCGTGGTGCTCACCACGCCGGACGAGGCCGAGCACTGGACGTGGACGGGCTGGCTGCCGCACACCCGCACGCTGACCGCCGCATTCGCGCCGGGCGCCCGCACGGTCGCCGCGCAGGAGGACGACCGGCGCCGGGTGCTCGCGCTGGTCGAGGCGCTGCTGCGGCAGCGGCGGCTGGGCCGGCACGCGATCGCCGAGCAGTTCACGCCGCACGTGGTGGTGGTGCTTCCGGACCCCGATTCGGTACCGTGGGCCGCGCTGGCCCGCCTGGTCGAGGACGGGCCGAGGGGCGGGATCAGCCTGCTGACCTGCGCCGGATCCGCGCAGGCGCTGCCGGCCGGGGTGGTGGCCCTGGACGGCGAGGGCATCGGCGCGGCGATCGCCGACCGGGTCGCGCACGCCCTGGCCGCCACCCGCGACGCGGCCGGCGGGGCGGCCCCGCGGATCGCGCCGCTGGGCGAGGTGCTCAATCTCGGCGGGGAGCCGGCGCCGAGCGCGATCGTGAAGCGCTGGGTCCCGTCGACCCGCGACCGGGGCCTGGCCGCGCCGATCGGGCTGGGCGGCACCGGCCCGGTCGTGGTCGACCTGCGCCGCGACGGCCCGAACGGCATCATCGCCGGCGCCGCCGGCTCCGGCCGCTCCTGGCTGCTGCGCTCCTACCTGACCGCGCTGGCGGCGACGTACCCGGCGAACCGCCTCACGTTCGTCCTCGTCGACACCGGCGGCGCCACGTTCGCCGAGTGCGCCGACCTGCCGCACACGGTCGGGGTGTTCACCGGCGACGACGCGTACCAGGCCCGCCGGGTGCTGATCTCCCTCGGCGCCGAGGTGCGCCGCCGGGAGGCGGTCCTGCGCCGGCACGGGGTCAAGGACATCGCCGAGATGGAGCGGCGGCACGCCGCGGCGGCCCCGGCCAACCTGCTCATCGTCGTCGCGGAGCTCACCGCGACGCCGGCCGACTTCGTGACCGGCCTGCGCGACCTGGCCCGGCGCGGGCGCCCGGCCGGGGTACACCTGCTGCTGTCCACGGCGCACCCGGACGGCGCCCTCGACGACGACCTGCGCGCGGAGGCGCCGCTGCGCATCGCGCTGCGCGTCGAGGAGGAGCAGGACAGCCTCGAGGTCCTCGAGCGCCCGGACGCCGCCCATCTCTCGCCGCTGCTGCCGGGCCGGGCGTTCGTCCGGGTCGGCGCCGCCGACCCGGAGGCGGTCCAGATCGCCTACGGTGGGGCCAGCTCCCCCACGGACCGCTCCGCCGGCCCGACGATCGTGACGGAGTGGCGCTTCGAGTCCGGCCTGCACACCCCGGCTTCGCCCACCGTCTCCGCCCTTGTCGCAACGACCGACGCCACACCGGACGCCGCGGAGCCGGGCGGCGCCGCGCTCGCCAGGCGCGACGACGGCGAGGCCACCGACCTGCGGCGGCTCGTCGCGGCGATCACCGCGGCGCACCGTGAGGCCCGCGTGCCGGACCAGCCGCGAGCCTGGCAGCCACCGCTGCGCGTCACGTACGACATTTCCGATATCGCCGACTTCGCCGGATCGCCGGCGCACTCCGGGCGGGACGCCGACCCCGGCGCGCGGGCGCTCGGGGCCCGGGCGGCGTTCGCGGCGCCGATCGGGATGGTCGACCTGCCCAGCTCGCAGGCGGTGCACGTGTGGCCCCTCGACCTCGACGAGCTCGGGCACCTGCTGGTGTACGGCCCGACCGGCGCCGGCAAGTCGACGCTACTGGACACGATCGCAGCGTCGTTCGGGCGGCTCTTCGACGGGGCGGCGCTGCGGGTGTACCGGGTCGACGCCACCGACGTGCCGGCCGCCTCGGCGCTGCTGGGCACGATCGGGGAGCTGGTCGCCGAGCGGGCCGCGCTGGACGAAGACCACGGCGCCCGAGTGCTGGTCCTCGTCGACGGCCACGACCCCCTGCTCAACGACGCGCTGACCGCGGTGGCGGCGGGCGGCAAGGCCGTCGGCGTGCACCTGGTGCTGGCCACCGAGCAGCGCAGCGCCGTGCCGACGTCGCTGTCGCGGCTGATGCCGGGCCGGATCGTGCTGCGCTCGGCCGGCCGCGGGCTGGTCGAAGGTACGGTTGAGCTCCAGGTCGCCACCGCGACCGCCGTGAAGGTCACAGCTCCTTCACAGCGCCCCCGCCAGTTGCGACTGGAAGTCTGAGTACCCTGAAACATCGTGCAGACCTCTGGTGACTATCACGCGGGCTTCGCCTGCTTCGTCGGCCGACCGAACGCCGGCAAGTCGACGCTGACCAACGCGATCGTCGGTCAGAAGATCGCCATCACCTCGCCGAAGCCGCAGACCACCCGGCACACGGTGCGCGGGGTCGTGCACCGGCCGGACGCGCAGCTGGTGCTGGTCGACACGCCTGGCCTGCACCGGCCGCGCACGCTGCTCGGCGAGCGCCTCAACGACCTGGTCCGCTCGACCTGGAGCGAGGTCGACGTGATCGGCCTGTGCCTGCCGGCGGACGAGGAGATCGGCCGCGGCGACCGGTTCATCAGCGGCGAGATCGCCGAGCTCAAGGCGACCCTGGTCGCGGTGGTGACGAAGACCGACCTGGTCGACAAGGGCACCCTGGCCAGGCGCCTGCTGGCCGTGCAGGAGCTGGGCGAGTTCGCCGACATCGTGCCGGTCAGCGCCGTGGCGGGCGAGCAGCTGCACACGCTCGTCGACGTCATGATCGGGCACCTGCCACGCTCGCCGCAGCTCTACCCGGACGGCATGCTCACCGACGAGCCCGAGCAGGTGCTGATGGCCGAGCTCATCCGCGAGGCCGCCCTGGACGGGGTGCGCGACGAGCTGCCGCACTCGATCGCCGTGCTGGTCGAGGAGGTACTGCCCGAGGACGGCCTGACCCGCGTCTACGCCGACATCTACGTGGAGCGCCCGAGCCAGAAGGCGATCGTGATCGGCCACCAGGCGAGCCGGCTCAAGGAGGTCGGCACCCGGGCGCGCCGCGAGATCGAGGACCTGCTCGGCGGCCGCGTGTACCTCGACCTGCACGTGCGGGTGGCCAAGGACTGGCAGCGCGACCCGAAGCAGCTGCGCCGCCTGGGATTCTGATGTCCGGGTCCGGCTTCCGTGGGAAGCTCTACCGGGACGACGCCGTGGTGCTGCGGGTGCAGAAACTCGGCGAGTCGGACCGGATCATCACGCTCTTCACCCGCCACCACGGCCGCATCCGCGCGGTCGCGAAGGGGGTGCGCCGCACCACGTCGAAGTTCGGAGGGCGGCTGGAGCCGTTCGGCCACGTCGACGTGCAGCTGCTGGAAGGGCGGACCCTCGATGTGATCAGCCAGGTGGAGGGCGTCGACCTGTTCGGGCGGCGGTTCCTGGAGGACTACTCGCGGTACACCCTGGCCAGCGCCATCGCCGAGACTGCGGAGCGGCTCACGCCGGTCGAGCAGGAGCCGGCGCTGCGGCTGTTCCAGCTGACGCTGGGCGCCCTGCGCGCGCTGGCCGTCGCCGAGCACGCCGGCAGCCTGGTGCTGGACGCCTACCTGCTGCGCGCGATGAGCGTGGCGGGCTGGGCGCCGGCGCTGCGGGAGTGCGCGGTGTGCGGCACCCCGGGCCCGCACCGGGGCTTCTCCGTGCCGGCCGGCGGCGCGGTCTGCCCCGACTGCCGCCCGCCCGGGGCCGCGCACCCGGCGCCGGCGACGATCGAGCTGATGTCGGCGCTCGCCGAGGGTGACTGGACGGTCGCCGACGCCGCCCCGACGGTGCACCAGCGCGAGGCGAGCGGCCTGGTCGCCGCGCATCTGCAGTGGCACCTGGAGCGCGCACTACGCTCGCTTCCGCTGGTCGACCGCGACGACCGCCCCCTTCGACCCCTTCGAAAGGAAAGCTCGTGAGCAGGGACAGGGACTTCCGTCCGCCGTCGCCGCACCCCACCGGTGCCCGCCCGCCGGCGCTGCCGAAGGAGACGGTACCGCAGCACGTGGCGATCATCATGGACGGCAACGGCCGCTGGGCGAAGCAGCGTGGCCTGCCGCGCACCGCCGGGCACACCGCGGGCGAGGCGGCCCTGTTCGACGTGATCGAGGGCGCGCTCGAGCTCGGCGTGAAGTACGTCAGCGCCTACGCCTTCTCCACCGAGAACTGGAAGCGCTCCCCGGACGAGGTCCGCTTCCTCATGAACTTCAACCGCGACACGATCCACCGCCGGCGCGACGAGTTCCACGAGATGGGCATCCGGGTCCGCTGGGCGGGCCGCCGCCCCCGGCTGTGGCGCTCGGTCATCAACGAGCTCGAGTACGCCGAGCAGCTCACCCGGCACAACGACAAGCTGACGTTCACGATGTGCGTCAACTACGGCGGCCGCGCGGAGGTCGCCGACGCGGCGGCGCGTATCGCCGCGGACGTGGCCGCCGGCCGCCTGAAGGCGGACCGCGTCTCGGAGAAGACCTTCGCCCGGTACCTCGACGAGCCCGACCTGCCGGACGTGGACCTGATGATCCGCAGCTCCGGCGAGATGCGCACGTCGAACTTCATGATCTGGCAGGCCGCGTACGCGGAGTTCGTCTCGATCGACACGCTGTGGCCCGACTTCGACCGCCGCCACCTGTGGTACGCGTGCGAGGTCTACGCCAAGCGCGACCGCCGCTTCGGCGGCGCGATCCCGAACCCGGTCGTCCCGACGCTGACCACCTGATCGCTTCCTCGATTGAGTCGGAAACGTCCGGCGCCTGGCGACGCCGGACATTTCCGACTTATCAGCATTGAGAGCGACCGTCACGCGCCTGCCGGATCGGCCTCCTGGCTAGTCGTCCACGGTGGCGAACACGGTGGCGTCGGGGCTGGCCAGGTGGATCGGCGCGGACGGTGACACGTCGCGGACCGCGGCGTGGCCGAGACCGTCGAGCGTCGAGGCCTCGGTGACCACCGCGGCGGCCTCGAGCTTGGTCGCGCCCGACGAGACCGCCGCCGCGACCGCCAGCTGCAGCGCGGTGACCGACAGCGACGGCAGCGCGACCGATGCGGCGTTGTACGTGCGGCCGTCGCCGTCGCGGACCGCCGCGCCCTCGACGGCGCCGATGCGGGCGCGGGCGGCGCGGGCCAGGGTCACCAGTTTGGCGTCCTCGGCGGACAGTTCAGGCATCGGCGTGCTGCCTCTCGGTCTCG
This sequence comes from Dactylosporangium sp. NPDC048998, assembly GCF_043197855.1. Classification (NCBI taxonomy): domain Bacteria; kingdom Bacillati; phylum Actinomycetota; class Actinomycetes; order Micromonosporales; family Micromonosporaceae; genus Dactylosporangium; species Dactylosporangium sp. NPDC048998. The sequence goes on along the minus strand of NZ_JBICTV010000009.1, from coordinate 190,929 downwards.
TGGCTGGCCTGGTCATCGTCCTCGGGCTCGACGCGCCGGACGAGCAGGGTCTCGATGCGGTTGCGCCGGCCCGTGGCGCCCTCGGCGACGAGCACGAGGCCGCCGACGACCGCGGTCGCGCCGGGGATCGGGACCCGGCCGAGGGCCTGGGCGAGCAGGCCGGCCACGGTCTCGACCTCGTCGGCGGGCAGTTCCACGCCGAACAGCTCCCCGAGGTCCTCGATCGGCAGCCGGCTGGTGACCCGCACGGCGCCGTCAGGCAGCTCCTCGATCGGCGGGCGCTCGGCGACGTCGTACTCGTCGGTGATCTCGCCGACGATCTCCTCGAGGATGTCCTCGATGGTGACGAGGCCCGCGGTGCCGCCGTACTCGTCGATGATCACGGCCATGTGGGTGCGCGCCGCCTGCATCTCGCGGAGCAGGTCGTCGACCGGCTTGGACTCGGGCACGAACGTGGCGTCGCGCATGACCTGGGCGACCGGCATCTCCGCGGCGCTCACGTCGTCGCCGGCGGTGCGGCGCACGAGGTCCTTGAGGTAGACGATGCCGAGCACGTCGTCGACGTTCTCACCGACGACGGGAATGCGGGAGAAGCCGCCGCGCATGGCGAGCATGAGGGCCTGGCGGACGGTCTTGTGCGCCTCGATCCAGACCATCTCGGTGCGGGGCACCATCACCTCGCGGGCGATCGTGGTGCCGAGCGCGAAAACGGAGTGGATCATGTCGCGCTCGCCGTGCTCGACGACGCCGCGCTGCTCGGCGAGGTCGACGAGCTCGCGCAGCTCGATCGTGGTGGCGAACGGGCCCTCGCGGTACCCCTTGCCGGGGGTGACCGCGTTACCGATGAGGATCAGCAGCCGGGCCAGCGGGCCGAGGGCGGTGCCGAGCCAGCGCACCAGCGGCGCGGCGAACCGGGCCACGTGGTACGCGTGCTGGCGCCCCATGGTGCGCGGCGCCACGCCCACCACGACGAAGCTGACGACGGTCATCACGCCGGCGGTGATCAGCGCGGCGAGCCAGTCCCGGTCGCCGCCGACCCACGCGGCGGTCTCCAGCGCCACCAGGGTGGTCGCGGTCAGCTCGCACAGCAGGCGCAGCAGCAGGAGCAGGTTGATGTACCGGGCCGGGTCGGCGGCGATGACCTCCAGCGCGGTCGCGCCGGGCCGGCCCTCGCGGGCGATCTCGTGCGCCCGGGCCGGGGAGACCACGTTGAGAGCGGCGTCGGTCATGGCGAACAGGCCTGCCAGCACGACCAGCCCGGCGGCCGTGGTCAGCAGCGTGACGTCACTCACGAGTTCACGACTTTCGCCAGCTCTCCAGGAGCCGTGCCTGGAGGCCGAACATCTCGGCCTCTTCCTCCGGCTCGGCGTGGTCATACCCGAGCAGGTGCAGGATGCCGTGGACGGTGAGCAGCGCCAGCTCGTCGATCGTGGCGTGCCCGGCGGTGGCGGCCTGCTTCGCGGCCACCTCCGGGCAGAGCACGATGTCGCCGAGCAGGGCCGGCTCGCCGGCCCCCTCGCCCGGGCCGTGGTCGACGCTGCCCTCGTCCATCGGGAAGGCCAGCACGTCCGTCGGACCTTCGCCGTCCATCCAGCGGTGGTTGAGCTCGGTCATGTACTCCACGTCGACGAGCAGGATCGACAGCTCGGCGAGAGGGTTGACGCCCATCTCGTCGAGGGCGTGCCGCGCCACCGCGAGAATGGTGTCGGAGTTGACGTCGACGCCGGACTCATTGGCGATCTCGATGGACAACAGCGCTCCCGTGACTTATCTGCGTCGCCCGGGCCGGCCACCCTGTGCGGCGCGGTCCGGGACGGCGCGCACCGGCTGCTGAGCCTCCTGCGCTTCGTCCCAGCGGGCGTAGGCGTCGACGATGTCGCTGACCAGCCGGTGGCGCACGACATCGGCGCTGCCGAGCAGGGCGAAGTGAACGTCCTCGACGCCGTCGAGGATCTCACGGACGACTCTGAGGCCGCTGCGGGTCCCCCCAGGGAGGTCGACCTGCGTGACGTCGCCGGTGACGACGATCTTCGAACCGAAGCCCAGCCGCGTCAGGAACATCTTCATCTGCTCGGGCGTGGTGTTCTGGGCCTCGTCCAGGATGATGAAGGCGTCGTTGAGGGTGCGGCCGCGCATGTAGGCCAGCGGCGCGACCTCGATCGTCCCGGCGGCCATCAGCTTGGGGATGGACTCGGGGTCGATCATGTCGTGCAGCGCGTCGTACAGCGGGCGCAGGTACGGATCGATCTTGTCATACAGCGTGCCGGGCAGAAAGCCCAGTCGCTCGCCGGCCTCGACCGCGGGGCGGGTCAGGATGATCCGGTTGACCTGCTTGGCCTGCAGCGTCTGGACGGCCTTGGCCATGGCGAGGTAGGTCTTGCCGGTGCCCGCCGGCCCGATGCCGAACACGATGGTGTGCTGATCGATCGAGTCGACGTAGCGCTTCTGGCCCAGGGTCTTGGGCCGGATGGTGCGGCCCCGCCGCGACAGGATGTTGAGCGTCAGCACCTCGGCCGGGCGCTCGGCGGTGTTCTGCTGCAGCATGCCGACCGTGCGCCGGACGTTGTCCGGGGTCAGGATCTCACCCTTGCGCACCAGCTCGATCAGCTCGCTGAAGATTCGCTCGGCCATCGCGTTGTCGGCGGCCGCGCCGGTGATGGTGATCTCGTTGCCCCGCACGTGCACATCGCTCTGCACCGACCGCTCGACGAGCTTGAGGATCTCGTCGCCGGCCCCGAGCAGCCTGACCATAACGTGCGGGTCGGGAACAGTGATCTTGCTGATGGCCCGCACGGGCTGTTCCGACGATGCTGCCGGCACGGGGTTTGGGGTCTCGGTCATACCTTGGCCGCGTTGGGCCTCAAGCACCTGCTTCCGGGCTCGCTCCAGCCTGGGCTCATGTCCAGGCTCTTCATGGTATCGGCTGACCGCCCGCGCGACCGTTCCCATTTTCGCCACGAACCGGTTCGGCCGATCATGCCGTCTGCCGCCATTCGCCCGCGGGGGCGGTCCTGTCCTGGTAGGGAGGCAGATGACCGATTCAATTGGAGGCCCCCAGCCATGGCCGAGCGCACCGGATACATCGACGGCGAGCCCTGCTGGGCGGACGTCGTGGCGGCCGACGTACCGGCCGCGCAGCACTTCTACGAGGCCGTGTTCGGCTGGACGTACGCGGACACCGGGGCCGATTTCGGCCATTATGTGATGTGCATGAAGAATGACCGGGTCGTCGCCGGGATGAGCCCGCCGATGCCCGGGTCCGAGCAGCTTCCGGCAGCCTGGAGCCTGTACCTCATGTCGCACGACCTGGCGGGCACCGCGCACCGCATCGAGGAGCACGGCGGCAAGCTGCTCGTGCCGCCGATGGAGATCACCGACAACGGCCGCATGCTGTTCGCCACGGACCCGTCGGGCGCGGCGTTCGGCGCCTGGGAGCCGGGCCGGCACACCGGCTCGCAACTGTTCGACGAGAACGGCGCCCTATGCTGGGCCGAGGTGACAACGCGAGAACCGACCGTGATCGACTTCTTCTACCGCGGCGTCTTCGGTTACCGCCAAACCAGGATCCCCACCGTTGCCGGCTCCGGGGACGAACCCTTCGACTACTCAGCGTGGAGCCTCGGTGACGCCGACCCGGTCGCGGGCCGCCTGACGATGACCGCGGAGTGGGACGGCGTGCCGGCCCACTGGACGGTCTACTTCGCCACCGACGACACGGACGCCGCCGCGGAGCGGGTGCTGGCCGCGGGCGGCCGGGTGCAGCACGGCCCGTTCGACTCCCCGCACGGCCGCCTGGCCGTGATCGAGGACCCGAACGGCGCGGTTTTCACGATCATTTCTCGCTGTTACTAGCCTGGCTCTCGCTTCGCTCGAGCATCGGTGGGGGGGTTCCCACCCCACACCCCCCATGCCCGCTCCGCGGGCACCTCCTGCCGGCGCTGCGCGCCCCTGCGTCGCCGTTGCGGCCTCCTGCGGGCGCTTCGCGCGGCACTCGCCGCTTCCTGTGGGCGCCTTCGGCGCGGGGCACGCCAGGTCCGAAACCTAGCCTGGCGCGCGCCTCCGGCGCGGGCGCGCGTGGGGGGTTCCCACCCCACACCCCCCATGCCCGCTCCGCGGGCACCTCCTGCGGGCGCTGCGCGCCCCTGCGTCGCCGTTGCGGCTTCCTGCGGGCGCTTCGCGCGGCACTCGCCGCTTCCTGTAGGCGCCTGCGGCGCGGGGCACGCCACGTCCGAAACCTAGCCTGGCGCGCGCCTCCGGCGCGGGCGCGCGTGGGGGGTTCCCACCCCACACCCCCCACGCCCGCTCCGCGGGCACCTCCTGCCGGCGCTGCGCGCCCCTGCGTCGCCGTTGCGGCCTCCTGCGGGCGCTTCGCGCGGCACTCGCCGCTTCCTGTGGGCGCCTTCGGCGCGGGGCACGCCACGTCCGAAACCTAGCCTGGCGCGCGCCTCCGGCGCGGGCGCGCGTGGGGGGTTCCCACCCCACACCCCCCATGCCCGCTCCGCGGGCACCTCCTGCCGGCGCTGCGCGCCCCTGCGTCGCCGTTGCGGTTTCCTGCGGGCGCTCCGCGGGTCAGAAGCGGTGGCCGTCGAAGGCCTCCTGGCCTCGGGTGAAGCGGTACGTTGCCCAGTGCATTCGCACGACCGTGCCGTGCTCGTCGCGGGTCAGGCGGAGCAGTTCGCCGGTCTCGCGGCCGGAGACCGTGCGGAACAGGTCGGGCTGGCCGTCGACCGGGGCGAACACGGCCGGCGGGCGCTTGGCGGGCGCGTCGACGGCGCGGGCGTACAGGGTGCCGTCGCGCCAGCTGAACGCGTATTCGAAGCCCTCGCCCCACCACCGGCCCAGCACGGAGCGGTACTGCGCCGGGGCCTGCGGGCCGGGCACCCACGGCGCGATGTCGGCCGGGTCGTGCTCCGCCACGGCGGCGAGCAGCTCGTGCGGCAGCTCGAGGATCTCTCCCGCCGTACCGGATGAACCGAGAGATGCCACGCCGAGGGCCTTGGGCGTGCCGGAGCCGCCGATCCGGCCGTACGCGGCGGCGAGGAACCCGGGCATCGCGCCGTCGTGGCCGACGTGCACGACCCGCTCGCCGCCGGGCTGCGGGTGCAGGATGAGGCCGAGGCCGAAGGCGCGCGCCCAGAGGACGTCCTCGGTGATGGCCTGCGGTACCCGCATCTCCTCGACGGTTGCGGCGGCCAGCACGGTGCCGTTGGGGTCCATCCCGCGCGGGTCGGCCAGGAACGCGGCCCAGCGGGCCAGGTCGGCGGCGGTGCTCCAGAGCTGGGCGGCGGGGCCGACGGCGCCGAAGTCGTCGGGCGGCTCGGGGTGGGCGTAGTCGGACCAGGCGTCGACCTGGTACCCGACGACGGGTCGCTGCGGCGTGACCGCGACGTCGTGCAGGCCGAGCGGCTCGAGGATGCGCTCCCGCAGGGCCTCCTCCCAGGTGCCGCCGCGCAGCCGGCCGACGAGGTGGCCGAGCAGGGCGATCGCCAGGTTGGAGTAGTGGAAGCGCTGGCCGGGGCGCAGCACCTGCTCGGCGCGGTCGAGCTGGCCGAGCAGGCCCTCGACGTCGGGCGCCTGCATGGTGTCCCACACGTCGCCGAACGGCTCGCGCTGCAGGCCGGACAGGTGCGAGAGCATGCGGCCGATGGTCAGCTCGCCGTGGGCCTTGACGGGCAGGTGCCGGGCGATCTGGTCGTCGAGGTCGAGCAGTCCGTCGTCGCGGCACTGCATGACGAGCACGGCGGTGAACGTCTTGGTGATCGACCCCATCCGCAGCTGGCTGGAGGCGTCGACCCCCTCGCCCACCTGGAAGGTCCACAGTGGACGGTCGGCCCGGTGGACGGCCACGCTGAGCGCCGGGACCCGGGCCTCCGCCTGGACCCTTCGGGCCATCCTTTCGTACCGCTGAGCCGGCTTCATGCCGCGACCATGGGCCCGAGCGGCCCGCCGCCGAGCACGTGCGCGTGCACGTGGAAGACCTCCTGGCCGGCGTTGCGGCCGACGTTGAAGATGACGCGGAACCCGCCCTCGGGCAGCCCCTCGGCCTCGGCCACGGCGGCGCAGGCGGCGAGCACCTGACCGGCCAGCGCGGGGTCGGCCTTGGCGATCTCGACGACGTCGGTGTGGTGCGCCTTGGGGATCACCAGCACGTGGACCGGCGCCTTGGGTGCGATGTCGCGGAACGCCAGCGTCGTGTCGGTCTCGTGCACGACGGTCGCCGGGATCTCGCCGGCGACGATGCGGCAGAACAGGCAGTCACTCGTCACGAAACGCATCTTAGGGGGTCGCAGCGGGTCGATCTTGACGGTTAGGGTACCCGCATGGCTGCACGAAGGGTCTTGGTCACCGGCGCCTCGCGCGGGATCGGCGCGGCGATCGCTCGGGCGTTCGCCGAGCGCGGCGACCGGGTGGCGGTCCACCGCCGCACACCGGGCGAGCCCGACCTGCCGGGCGACGGCCACGCGGTCGTCGGCGGCGACCTGGCCGACCCGGAGGCGACCCGCGCGATGGTCGACGCCGCCGCCGAGGCCCTGGGCGGCCTCGACGTGGTCGTCAACAACGCGGCCGTGTACGTCGAGCACAAGATCCTCGACACCGGGTACGACCGCTGGCAGGCCGCCTGGCGCGACACCCTAGCGGTCGACCTGCTCGCCCCGGCCAACGTGTGCTGGTGCGCGGCCCGCTACCTGGGCCCGGGCGGCCGGATCGTCAACGTGAGCTCGCGCGGCGCCTACCGCGGCGAGCCGGACCATCCGGCGTACGGCGCGGCGAAGGCCGGCCTCAACTCCCTCACCCAGAGCCTGGCGAAGGCGCTGGCGCCGCGGGGGATCGCGGTGACGGCGGTCGCCCCGGGCTTCGTGGCCACGGACCTGGTGGACTCGCTGCTGGCGTCGCAGGAGGGCGCGGCGATCCGGGCGCAGAGCCCCTTCGACCGAGTGGCGCAGCCGGAGGAGGTCGCCGCGGCGGTGCTGTTCCTGGCCTCCCCGGAGGCGGAGTGGTCCTCGGGCGCCGTGCTGGATCTGAACGGGGCGAGCTACTTCCGCTGACGAGCCGTCAACAGCGCCCGTGGGCGGTGGCTCGGCGGTGCCGGGTCACCAGCGGCCGAGGCGCACCGACAGGGCCGAGACCGCGGCGGCGCCGGCCGTCGACGTGCGGAGTACCTCGCGGCCGAGGCGCACCGGGGTGCCGCCGATCGACGCCAGCTCCTCCGGGGCCACGCCGCCCTCCGGGCCGACGACCAGGGTGATCTCCCCGGTGGCGGGCAGCGCCACGGCGGACAGCGGCTCGCTCGCCTCCTCGTGCAGGACGAGCACCGTGCCGGTCAGGGCGAGCTGCCGCGTCGAGCGGGCCTCGGTCACCTCCGGCAGCCAGGGGCGGCGCGACTGCTTGGTCGCCTCGCGTGCGGTCGAACACCAGCGCTCCAGCGGCTTCGCGTCCCGCCACCGGGCCACGCTGCGGGCCGCCTGCCAGGGCACGATCCGGTCCGCGCCGACCTCCGTCAGCAGTTGTACGGCCAGTTCGCCCCGCTCCCCCTTCGCGATCCCCTGCACGACGGTGATCGACGGGTCGGCGGGCGGCACGTGCTCGGCGGGGTCGAGGGCGAGGTCCAGGGTGCCCTTGTGCGCGGCGAGCACGACGCCGCGGGCCAGGCCGCCCCGGCCGTCGCAGAGCAGCAGCGCCTCCCCGGCGGTGATGCGCTGCACGTTGGCGGCGTGATGGCCCTCGGCACCGGCCAGCGTGAAGCGGTCACCGGAGGGCAGCTCGTCGACGAGGAAGAGCGGCGGGCTCATGCCGTCGCCTCCGCCCAGTCTGGCTCGATGAGGCCGGTGATCGACCCAGACCAGGCGCCGCTCCGCTCCGGACCGCTCATGCGGGACCCTCGACGCCCCGGCCGCGGCGAGCGGCAGGCCCGATCACGCGTGGCCGTTGAAGGCGTCGCGCATCCGGGAGAAGAAGCCGCCCTGCTTCGACAGCTCGGCGACCTCCTCGCCGCGGCTGCGGGCAAACTCGCGCAGCAGCCGCTCCTGCTCGGGCTCGAGCCGGGTCGGGGTGCGCACGTCGAGGTGGACGTAGAGGTCGCCGCGGCCGGTGCCGCGCAGGTGGGGCACGCCCTTGCCGCGGATGCGCAGCGTGGAGGTCGGCTGGGTGCCGGCCTTCACGTCGACCGTCTCCTCGCCGTCGAGGGTCTTGATGGTCAGCCGCGTGCCGAGGGCCGCGGCGGTCATCGGGACGGTGACGCGGCAGTGCAGGTCGTCGTCCTTGCGGGAGTACACGTCGTGCGGGCGCTCGTGGATCTCGACGTAGAGGTCGCCAGGCGGGCCGCCGCCGGGGCCGACCTCGCCCTGCTGGGCGAGGCGGATGCGCATGCCGTCCTCGACGCCGGAGGGGATCTTCACGGTCAGCGAGCGGCGGGTGCGGACCCGGCCGTCGCCGCCGCAGGTCGCGCACGGGTGCGGGATGATCGTGCCGAAGCCCTGGCACGCCGAGCACGGGCGGGCCGAGACGACCTGGCCGAGGAAGGTGCGCTGGACCGACTGGACCTCGCCGCGGCCCTGGCAGATCTCACAGGTCTGCGGGTGGGTGCCGGGCGCGGTGCCGGCGCCCTGGCAGGTGGTGCAGACGACGGCGGTGTCGACCTGGATCGGCGCCTCGACGCCGAACGCGGTCTCGTGCAGGTCGAGGTCGAGGCGCAGGATCGCGTCGGCGCCGGGCCGCACGCGCGGGCGCGGCCCGCGGGCGGACTGGGTGCCGAAGAAGGCGTCCATGATGTCCTGGAAGCCCACGAACGCGCCGCCGGCCGGGCCGCCGGCGCCGCCGCCGTTGGGGGCGAGCGGGTCGCCGCCCAGGTCGACCATCTCACGCTTGCGCGGGTCGGAGAGGACCTCGTACGCGGCGTTGATCTCCTTGAACTTCTCCTGCGCCGCCGGATCGGGATTGACGTCCGGGTGAAATTCGCGGGCCAACCGACGGTAGGCCCGCTTGATCTCATCGGCCGTGGAGTCCCGCTTGACGCCGAGAATCCCGTAATAGTCCTTCGCCACGTGAGTCCTATGCCCCTGAGATAGATGTCAACTCTGTGCCAGCAGGTCGCCGACGTAGCGTGCCACGGCGCGCACGGTCGCGATGTTTGCGGGATAGTCCATGCGGGTCGGGCCGAGCACGCCCATCCCGCCGACCACCATCGAGCCGGGTCCGTATCCGGTGGCCACGATGGATGCGGTGCGCAGGTCCTCGATCTCGTTCTCGTCGCCGATGCGCACCCGCGTGATGCTGGGCTCGACCTCGCCGAAGAGCTTGAGCAGGATGACCTCCTCCTCGAGCGCCTCGAGGATCGGCCGCAGCGAGCCCTGGAAGTCCAGCAGGCCGCCGCGGGCCAGGTTGGCGGTGCCGGCGAGCGCGATGCGCTCCTCGGCCCGCTCGACCAGCGTCTCCAGCAGGACCGCCGACAGGACCGTCATGGGCGGCCGCAGGCCGGGCGCCGCCTCCTCGACGAGCGCCTGCACCAGCGGCGGGGTCTCGGCCAGCCGCTGGCCGACCAGCTTCTCGTTGATCATCCGGCGCAGCTCGGTCACGTCGTCGGCGAGGATCGGGCCGGGCAGGTCGACCAGGCGCTGTTCCACCCGGCCGGTCTCGGCGATCATCACGACCATGATCCGCGTGGTGGAGATCGGCACCAGCTCGAAATGTCGCACGCTCGCGCGCGACAGGCTCGGATACTGCACCACGGCGACCTGCCGGGTGAGCTGGGCGAGCAGCCGGACGGTGCGATGGACCACGTCATCGAGATCGACCGCGCCGATGAGGAACCGCTCGATCGCCCGGCGCTCGGCCTGGCTGAGCGGCTTGACCCGGGAGAGCTTGTCGACGAACAGCCGGTAGCCGGCGTCGGTGGGCACCCGGCCCGCACTGGTGTGCGGCTGCCTGATATACCCCTCCTCCTCCAGCACCGCCATGTCGTTACGGACCGTTGCCGGGGAGACCCGCAGGTTGTGCCGCTCGACGAGGGCCTTGCTGCCTACCGGTTCCTGAGTGGCGACGTAGTCCTCGACGATGGCGCGCAGCACTTCAAGCTTCCGCTCGTCAAGGGCCATGGCACCTCCTCAAGGACTGGCACTCCCAACTAGTGAGTGCCAGTCTACGTCAGTCGCGCGGGGGCACGCGATGATCGTTTGGCGCACGATAGACGGCACGGGCGCTGGACTGGGCAAAAGTTGTCCAAAAGAAGTCATGTCGTGTCGCTGGCGCCACTTGATCGATGCACCTACCGTGGCCCACATGAGTGAACCACCTCGCCCCCCGGGGGAATACGGCTCGCCGTCGGACCCCAACGCCGGGTACCCGCCCCAGCCGCCCGTGTCGGGCGGCGGTTACGCTCCGCCCCCGTCCAGCGGCGGCGGCGCCTACGCCCCGCCGCCCACGTCCGGCGGCGGGTACCAGCAGCCGGGGTACCAGCAGCCCGGGTACCAGCAGCCCGGATATCAGCAGCCTGGATATCAGCAGCCCGGGTACCAGCAGCCGGGGTATCAGCAGCCCGGCGCGTACGGCCCGCCCGGCGGCGCCCCGGTCGGCTACGCCAACAGCGACGAGAAGACGTGGGCGCTCATCGCCCACTTCGGCGGGATCGTGGTCGGGTTCATCGCGCCGCTCGTGGCGCTGCTGGCCAAGGGCAACGAGTCGCCGACGGTCAAGGCGCACGCGACAGAGGCCCTGAACTTCCAGATCACGTGGGGCATCATCCTGTTCGTGGGTGCCCTCCTCTCGGTCTGCACGTTCGGCCTCACGCTGATCGCGCCGTGGGTCGTGGTCATCGTCTTCGCGATCCTCGGCGGCATGAAGGCCAACAACGGCGAGCTCTACCGCTACCCGATGACCTTCCGCTTCATCAAGTAAGGCTCACAGTCCGATCGAGGGCGGCCCCCGCAACGGGGAGCCGCCCTCATCACGTCAGGGCGCGGGCGACGCCGTCGGCGAGCAGCCGCCCGCGCAGGGTGAGCACCGCCCGGCCGGCGTCGAACGCGGCCGGCTCCAGCTGCCCGTCGGCGAGGCAGTCCCGGGCGCCGGACAGCCCGGCCGCGTCGAGCGCGGATAGCGGCAGGCCGTCGGCGAGGCGGATGCGCAGCAGGACGTCCTCCATGTGGCGTTCATCCGGCGTCAGTACCTCACGGGCCTGCCCCGGCGACGCGGAGTCCGCCAGCCGCGCCGCGTACGCGTGCGGGTGCTTGACGTTCCACCAGCGCACGCCGCCGACGTGGCTGTGCGCGCCCGGGCCGAGCCCCCACCAGTCGCCGCCCCGCCAGTAGAGCTCGTTGTGCCGGCACGGCGAGTCCTTCGACCAGTTCGAGACCTCGTACCAGGCGAAGCCGGCCGCGGCGAGTGCCTCGTCGGCGGCGAGGTACCGGTCGGCGGCGACGTCGTCGTCGGGGAAGGGCAGCTCGCCCCGGCGCATCCGGGCGGCCATGCGGGTGCCGTCCTCCACGATGAGCGCGTAGGCGCTGACGTGGTCGACCCCGGCGTCGACCACGGTGCGCAGCGAGGCGGCGAAGTCCTCCGGGCGCTCCCCCGGCGTACCGTAAATCAGATCCAGGTTGACCCGGTCGAACCCGGCGGTCCGGGCCTCGGCGGCGACCCGCGGCGGGCGTCCCGGGGTGTGCCGGCGGTCCAGCACGGCCAGCACGTGCGGCGCGGCCGACTGCATGCCGAGCGACAGGCGGTTGAAGCCGGCGGCCCGCAGCTCGCGCAGCGCGGCGAGGTCGACGGACTCGGGGTTGGCCTCGGTGGTGACCTCGGCGCCGGCGGCCATGCCCCAGGTGCGGTCGATGCCCTCCAGGATGCGCCCCAGCTCGGCCGGGGGCAGCAGGGTCGGCGTGCCCCCGCCGAAGAACACGGTGTCGACGCGCGGCGGGCGGACCACCTTCGCGGCCAGGGCCAGCTCGTCGAGCACCTGCTCGGCGTAGCCGGCGCTGAGCACGCCCTCGCTCGCCGTGTAGGTGTTGAAGTCGCAGTACCCGCAGCGGCTGGCGCAGAAGGGCACGTGCACGTAGACGCCGAAGCCGGACCGCCCGGCGCCGTCGGCGATCCCGTCGGGCAGCGCGCCGTCGCGCGGCATCGGCTCGCCGTCTGGCAGTGTTCCGGGCATTGCCCCAGTGTCCGCGAGCCGGGAGCTCGCGGCAAAGCGGGGGAACCGCGCGGGTCGAACCGCTGCGATTTTCCGGCGAGGGGCACTAATGTGCCCGCATGTCTCTCGTGCGGTCACAAACCGAGCGGGGCGTGGCGACGCTCACCCTCGACAGCCCGGCCAACCGTAACGCGCTGTCCACGGCCCTGATCGAGGAGCTACTGGCGGCGCTGGCGGCGGCCGACACCGACGACGCGGTCCGCGCGGTCGTGCTCACCCACACCGGCCCGGTCTTCTGCTCCGGCGCCGACCTCAAGGAGACCGCGGCCGCGTTCGGCTCGGGCCGGCCGCCGGTGAGCCGGCTCGGCGAGGTTCTCGCGGCAGTCTGGGAGAGCCGCAAGCCGGTCGTCGCCCGGGTGGCGGGGCCGGCCCGGGCGGGCGGGCTGGGGCTGATCGCGGCCGCCGACATCGCCGTGTGCAGCACCGCCGCGACGTTCGCGTTCTCGGAGGTGCGCATCGGGGTTGTCCCGGCGGTGATCTCCGCCACAGTACTGCCGCGGCTGTCCCCGCGGGCCGCCGCCGAGCTCTACCTGACCGGGGCGACGTTCGACGGGGCGCGGGCCGAGCGGGTCGGGCTGGTGACCGCCGCGGTGGACCCGGCCGAGCTCGACGCCGCGGTCGAGGGCTACCTGCGCGACCTGGTCCGCGGCGCGCCGGGCGCGCTGGCCGGCACCAAGGAGCTGCTGCGAGGGCGCAAGTCCGGCACATTCCGTGATGAGATCGCGGCCATGACCGAGCTGTCCGTCGGATACTTCGGATCCGCCGAGGGCATGGAGGGCATCATGGCGTTCCGGGAGAAACGGGATCCGAATTGGGTCCCGGACGGCGTTTTCTGACGCCGCCGGGTGGCGCCGGACACGTACGCTGTTCGACCTGAGCGACGGAGGTGACGATGCGTGGTCGAAGACTGGTGACGGTGGCGGTCCTGGCCGGCGTCGCCGTCGCGCTGTGCGCCTACGTCGTGATCCACCAGGTGGGCGACAACATCCCGCTGCGCATCCCCACCCTAGGCAAGGCGTGCGTGGTCAACGCCGGCAACGCCTCGGTCAACGCCACCGGAGACGGTTCCGGCGAGGTCGTGCTCGACCCGGAGCAGCTGGCCAACGCCGCGACGATTACCGCGGTCGGGCTCACCCGCAAAATCTCGCACCGCGGGCTGGTCGTCGCGCTGGCCACCGCGTGGCAGGAGTCGAAGCTGGAGAACCTCGCCGGCGGCGACCGCGACTCGATCGGGCTGTTCCAGCAGCGGCCGAGCCAGGGCTGGGGCCGGCCGGAGCAGATCGCCGACCCGCGCTATGCGGCCAACGCGTTCTTCACCTCCCTGCTCAAGGTCAAGGGCTGGGAGAACATGCGGGTCACCGACGCCGCCCAAGCGGTGCAGCGCAGCGCGCACCCGGAGGCCTACGAGAAGTGGGTCGACGAGTCCGAGATCATGGTCCGCGCGCTCAGCGGCGACGCGACCGGCGCGGTCGCCTGCAGCGTCAGCGAGGCGGCCAGCCGCGGCCCGGAGGCGGCTCGCGCCCTGGGCGCGAGCCTGAAGCTCGACTGGGGCAGCATCAGCACCGCCGACGTGGCCGACCTGGTCGGGGTGGCGCTGAAGGTCCGCGAGCCGAAGTCCGGCTGGCAATACGCGCACTGGCTGGTCGCCCACGCCCAGGACCACGGCGTGAAGCGGGTCGTCTTCGCCGACATGCAGTGGACGGCGTCGAGCGGAGCGTGGGCGCACGTGACGGAGCGTGGCGGCATCAACGCCGGACCGGCCGGCGAACGGGTCGTCGCCGAGGTCTACTGAGGACCCTGACGTTCCGCGCGACCAGCGGGTTGTCGCACTTTCGGACATTGTCCGGTGGACAACTCCCGAGTCGGACGCTCGTGCACCTCGCGTTACCATCGGGCGTTCGGTTCGACAAAAGTTAAGGGGAGGACATGACGTCCGCTGCACCCGACTACGGCGGTCTCACCGGCTACGAGCCGATCAGCGAGGCCGACCGCAAGGAGTTCCTGGACAACGGTTTCCTGCTCGTCCGCAACGTCCTCAAGGAGGACCACCGGGCCCAGCTCGAGGCCGCCATGGACCGGGTCTGGGCCGAGGAGAAGGCGGCCGGCTCTTCGTTCGTGAAGAAGGACGGCACGCTGCACCTGCTGGGCTTCCTGACGCGGGACGACCTGTTCGGGCACCTGCTGACCCAGCCGACCCTCTTCCCCTACATGTGGGGCCTGGCGGGTTGGAACATCTACACGCACCACAACCACCTGGACGTCACGCCGCCCACCTCCGAGGAGGAACCCCCCTCCTGGGGCTGGCACCAGGACGGGTACCGCCAGAACTCCGACCCGGAGACCATGGACCCGAACCTCCCGCGGCCGATGTTCTCGCTGAAGATCGCCTACGTCATCTCCGACCTGTCGGAGAAGGGCCGCGGCGCCACCAAGGTCATCCCGGGCAGCCACCTCTGGAACTCGCTGCCCCGCCCGGCCGACACGACGGTGCACAACCCCGACCCCGAGGGCACCGTCGAGATCACCGCGAACCCCGGTGACTGCTTCATCTTCGACCGCCGCCTCTGGCACTCCCGGTCGCCGAACTACTCGAACATCACCCGCAAGATGCTGTTCATCGGCTACACGTACCGCTGGATCCGCCAGCTCGACGACATGCCGATCGACTACGACGGCGAGTGGTGGGCCAACCGCACCCCCGTGCAGCGCCAGCTGTGCGGCGAGGCGACGCACACGGCCAACTACTGGGGCATCAACTGGAACGGCTACATCGACGAGGAGATTCCGCTCCGCAAGGAGCTGAAGACCCGCGGCCTGCTCGACCGTTCGATTCCCTGGTTGCGTTAAGTGCACAGCGCAAGGCCCCCGGCCTTCAGCCGGGGGCCTACGCTTTCCAGACGATGCTCGTTACGGCAGGGTGCGGCGACCACGACCGGCGAAACCGGCGACCAGGGCCACGCCGACGGCCGCGAGCAAGACCTGGATCAGCAGCTCACCCCAGTCGATGCCCGGGGTGTTCGTGGAGATGCCGATCGCGTTGGCGACGACCGTACCCAGCAGCGCCGCGACGACGCCGATGACTATCGTCAGCCAGATCGAAATGCTCTGGCGGCCGGGGACGACCAGACGCCCGAGCGCACCAACGATCAGACCGACGATCAGCGCGGTGATGATACCGGTGACAGTCACTGGTCTCCTCCTTTACTAGCTCAACCAGGGGGTTGAGCTTGTATTGCCCGCGGGCTCAGGGGACCAAACGCGCCGAAGATTGTCGAACGAGCGGATTGCGCAGGACCGCGTCCATGGTCTGAAATGCCATTTCTGGCGGATCGTCAAGCGCCAGCCAGGCGTGTTCGCTGGCCTCGGCCGGGTCGAGGGCGATCTCCCCGGCCGTGATCGTGGCCAGCCAGAAGCAGTCCAGGACGGACAGCTGCTCGCCCTGGAACTCGTACGTGCCGATGTGCATGCCCGCGAACGCGCCCAGCTCGATCTCCACGCCCAGCTCCTCCCGCGCCTCGCGCACGGCCGCGTCGGCCGGGTGCTCGAAGCCGTCGCAGAAGCCGCCGGGCAGGTCCCACCACCCCTCGCGGGGCGGCCGGGCCCGCCGGATGGCCAGGAAGCGGCCGTCGCGCACGATGATCGCGGTGCCGGTGGGGCGCGGGTTGGCGAACGCGGCGTAGCCGCAGGCGCCGCAGACCGCGGGCGGCCGGCTCGTCCGCGCTCCGCAGCGGGGGCAGTGCCTGACGTCCTGGGCGTTCACTTCTTCGGCTTGTTGTCGCTGCCGGGGGTATCCGAGGTCGACAGCGCGGCGATGAAGGCCTCCTGCGGCACCTCGACGCGGCCCACCATCTTCATGCGCCGCTTGCCTTCCTTCTGCTTCTCCAGCAGCTTGCGCTTCCGGCTGATGTCACCGCCGTAGCACTTGGCCAGCACGTCCTTGCGGATCGCACGGATGGTCTCCCGGGCGATGATCCGGCTGCCGATGGCCGCCTGGATCGGCACCTCGAACTGCTGGCGCGGGATCAGCTTCTGCAGCTTGCCGGCGATCGTGACGCCGTAGTTGTACGCCTTGTCCTTGTGCACGATGGCGCTGAAGGCGTCCACCGGCTCGCCGTGCAGCAGGATGTCGACCTTCACCAGGTCGGCCTGCTGTTCGCCGGAGGGCTCGTAATCGAGGCTCGCGTAGCCCTTGGTGCGGCTCTTGAGCTGATCGAAGAAGTCGAAGATGATCTCGCCGAGCGGCAGCGTGTATCGCAGCTCCACGCGGTCGGCGGACAGGTAGTCCATGCCCAGCAGCGAGCCGCGCCGCCCCTGGCAGAGCTCCATGACCGCGCCGACGTAGTCGTTGGGGGTCAGCACCGTGGCGCGGACCGTCGGCTCGAAGATCTGGCCGGTCTTGCCGTCGGGGAACTCGCTGGGGTTGGTGACCATGTGCTCGGTGCCGTCGTCCATGATCACGCGGTAGACCACGTTGGGCGCCGTGGAGATCAGGTCGAGGTTGAACTCGCGCTCCAGCCGCTCCTGGATGATCTCCAGGTGCAGCAGGCCGAGGAAGCCGCAGCGGAAGCCGAAGCCCAGCGCCGCGCTCGTCTCCGGCTCGTACACCAGGGCGGCGTCGTTGAGCTTGAGCTTGTCCAGCGCGTCGCGCAGCAGCGGGTAGTCCGAGCCGTCGATCGGGTAGAGGCCGGAGTACACCATCGGCTTGGGGTCCTTGTAGCCGCCCAGCGGCTCTCTCGCCGGCCGTGCGTTGATCGTGACCGTGTCACCGACCCGCGACTGGCGCACGTCCTTCACGCCGGTGATGAGGTATCCCACCTCGCCGGCCCCCAGCCCTGTGCTCTTGATCGGCTCGGGCGAGATGACGCCGATCTCGAGCAGCTCGTGCACGGCGCCGGTGGACATCATCCGGATCCGGTCGCGCGCCTCGATCCGCCCGTCGACCACCCGCACGTAGGTGACCACGCCCCGGTACACGTCGTACACGGAGTCGAAGATCATCGCCCGCGCGGCGCCGTCGGACTCGCCGGTCGGCGCCGGCAGCTGGCGCACGATCTCGTCCAGCAGGTGCGACACCCCGACGCCGGTCTTGCCGGAGACCCGCAGGCAGTCGTCCGGCTCGCACCCGATGAGGTGCGCGAGTTCCTCGGCGTACTTCTCCGGCTGCGCGGCCGGCAGGTCGATCTTGTTGAGCACCGGGATGATCTGCATGTCGTTCTCGAGCGCCAGGTAGAGGTTGGCCAGCGTCTGCGCCTCGATGCCCTGGGCCGCGTCGACCAGCAGGACCGCGCCCTCACACGCGGCCAGGCTGCGCGAGACCTCGTAGGTGAAGTCGACGTGCCCGGGCGTGTCGATCATGTTGAGCACGAACGCTTCGCCGGCCAGGCCGCCCTCGCGGACCGTCCACGGCATGCGCACGGCCTGGCTCTTGATCGTGATGCCGCGCTCGCGCTCGATGTCCATGCGGTCGAGATACTGCGCCCGCATCTGCCGGGCCTCGACCACCTCGGTGAGCTGCAGCATGCGGTCGGCCAGCGTCGACTTGCCATGGTCGATGTGGGCGATGATGCAGAAGTTGCGGATCCGGTCCGGCACGGTGGCGCCGGGGCGGTTCGCGCCGGGGTCGATCGTCGGTGGCACAGGCGTCCGTTCTCCATCGGGCTGGGGATCTCATACATCGTCCCACGCCCGCCGCGATCCCGGCTCACGGCCGTGCCGCACCGCCGCCTGTCCAGGCGCTTGACCCCGGTCCTGGGCCGGCACAGACGGCACTTACCGTGGATTTGTCGTATAAGTCGGGTATCGGCCGGCACTCGCGGCAACATCGCATACGATCAATAGGGCGTCGAGAGTCGATCGAGAGGGCATCGAGAGCCCTGCATCGGACACTGGGCCACGATGCCGCAGGCGTGGGTCTCCGGGGTCGACGTGCCACCGAGGCACCGGCGCACGTGTCGATCCTGGAGACCCGTCCCGATCGGCGATGCTGCCTCACCGGCCGGCGCCGGCCGCGCGACAGCCACAGCGTCCGGAACGTGAAGAGCGCCCGCCCGCCGGGCCCGCGTCAGGTCAGAGGAGCCCGCCCTCGTCGTGCAGCCAGTCCACGAAGCCCAGCGCCACCACCGCCGCGCAGTCGACGAGCTCGGCGATGAGCGCGTCGTGTACGCCCGAGAGCAGGGGCACCTGCATCTCGGCGTAGATGGGCAGCTGGCCGCGGTCCGTGGGGTCGCCGACATACGCCTTGTAGAAGCGGCGCGTGTGGTTCCACTCGTTGACCACCCGGTAGGAGCGCTCGGCCCAGTCCGGCGGGACCGTGGCGTGCGGCCGTGCCCGGATGACCAGGATCTCGTCCGCTGGGCCCTCCAGCGCGAACAGCACCGCGTGGCGCTCCCACAGCGCGAGCAGGCTGCCGTCTCCGTCGGTCAGGTATCGGATCTCGAGCTTCTCGAGGGCCTCGGCCACCCGTAGCAGCGTCAACGGCGCGATCCCGACGCCGCCCTCCTGCTCGCGCGCTCCGTCGATCGTCGGGGTTGCGTCTTCCCGCGGCAGCTGAGCGACGTTCGAGTCGGTCTTCGACCCGCTCGACTGCTCGGCACGCCATGGCCACCTTGGCATCGTCCGGACTCCCTGCTCCCCCGTGCGCCTCCACCCGCATGTGCGGTCCGTCGCCGATCGAATTCGCTCGGCGGTGGACCCGAAAGAGGACGGTACCCGTTCGGTCGAGATTCAGCAGCCCCCAATTTCACCCTCGCACCACCCGTTCGGGTGAGGGTCTTATAGCCGTCTATCCGATCGAGGGTGAACCTCCGGCACGATGCCAGGCAGAGCCATATGCGCAGGCCAGGGCCGTCCACGGACCCGAAATCCGGACATCGACGAAGTCTCCGGCCGCCCCGGAGGTGAAGCCCATCCGGATGACCGCCTGGACGAGGCGCTGGGAGACCGGTATACGGTCGCCGGCCTCGGTGGTGACCGTGATCGGCACGTGGTCGAGGAGCGCGTCGCGCAGCATCCGCGAGCCGACCGGCCGGCCGCCGACCCCCTCCGCGGCGGCGGTGCGCACGGTCCGGGCCGCAGCCTCACCGACCCGGACGACGTCGTCGCCGGGAATCCGCTCGACGACGGTCCCCGGGACACGGGGCAGCGACCAGTGCCAATCGGTGTCCCGCGATGCGGGAAGCTCGCCATCGATCGACTCGATCAGCTCGCGGGCCGACACGGTCCGGTCGAGCGCCAGTCGCGCGGGAATCCCGCGACACACGAGTACACCCCAGGGCAGGCGGGACCACAGCGTGACCGCGCCCTCCCCCGCGGGCCGCAACCGCACGACCGCGCCGGGGTCCAGGCGCACGACCCGCGCCACGAACGCGGCGGCGTCGGAACGGCCGGAATCGGCTAGCCAAGCCATGGCGAGAGGAACTCGCGCTCGATGTCGCGGACCCGGCGGGGCCGACCGGCCTCGAGGTCGTAGGGGACGCAGACGGTCCGCGCCCGCGACGCGAGCGCCTCGCCGTCGAAGAGCTCGTAGGCCACGACCAATCGAGATGCCTTGATCTCTTCGATCCACAGCTCGATGCGCACCGGGTCGCCGTAGTCGATCGGGCGCAGGTAGTCGATCTCATGACGTGAGATCACGATCCCGTTCTCGAACGACTCGAGGCCGGCCGCCCGGGCGGCGGTGAACATCAGCGCAACGCGCGCCTCCTCGTAGAGCGTGAGGAAGCGCGCGTTGTTGACGTGCCCGTACGCGTCCAGGTCGGACCAGCGCAGGCCGCAGTGGTAGATGAACCGCGCCACAGAATCAGCCAACTACGGTCAGTCGCGGGTCAGCTTGCGGTAGGTGACGCTGTGCGGCCGCGCCGCCTCCGGGCCCAGCCGGTCGACCTTGTTCTTCTCGTACGACTCGAAGTTGCCCTCGAACCAGAACCACTTGGCCGGGTTCTCGTCGTCGCCCTCCCACGCCAGGATGTGCGTGGCCACGCGGTCGAGGAACATCCGGTCGTGGGAGATGACCACGGCGCAGCCGGGGAACTCCAGCAGCGCGTTCTCCAGCGAGGACAGCGTCTCGACGTCGAGGTCGTTGGTCGGCTCGTCGAGCAGGATCACGTTGCCGCCGATCTTCAGCGTCAGCGCCAGGTTGAGCCGGTTGCGCTCGCCACCGGAGAGCACCTTGGTGGGCTTCTGCTGGTCGGGGCCCTTGAAGCCGAACGCGGCGACATAGGCCCGCGACGGCATCTCGACCTTGCCGACCATCAGGTGGTCGAGGCCGTCGGAGACGACCTCCCAGACCGTCTTGTCGCCGTCGAGGCCCGAGCGGTTCTGGTCGACGTAGGAGAGCTGAACCGTCTCACCCACGCGCACGGCGCCGGCGTCCGGCTGCTCCAGCCCGACGATGGTCTTGAACAGCGTGGTCTTGCCGACGCCGTTGGGGCCGATGATGCCGACGATGCCGTTGCGGGGCAGCGTGAAGGACAGGTCGTCGATCAACAGGCCGCGCTCGTCGAAGCCCTTGCGCAGGTCGCTGGCCTCGATGACCACGTTGCCCAGGCGCGGGCCCGGCGGGATCTGGATCTCCTCGAAGTCGAGCTTGCGCGTCTTCTCGGCCTCGTTGGCCATCTCCTCGTAGCGGCCGAGGCGGGCCTTGGACTTGGTCTGGCGGGCCTTGGCGTTGGAGCGCACCCACTCGAGCTCCTCGCTGAGGCGCCGCTGCAGCTTGGCGTCCTTGCGCCCCTGCACCGCCAGGCGCTGGGCCTTCTTCTCCAGGTAGGTGGAGTAGTTGCCCTGGTAGCCGTGGACCTGGCCGCGGTCGACCTCGGCGATCCACTCGGCGACGTGGTCGAGGAAGTAGCGGTCGTGGGTGACGGCGAGCACGGCGCCGGCGTACTTCTGCAGGTGCTGCTCCAGCCACTGCACGCTCTCGGCGTCGAGGTGGTTGGTGGGCTCGTCGAGCAGCAGCAGGTCGGGCGCCTCGAGCAGCAGCTTGCACAGCGCGACCCGGCGGCGCTCACCACCCGAGAGCTGGGAGACCTCGGCGTCCGGCGGCGGGCAGCGCAGCGCGTCCATGGCCAGCGCGAGCTTGGAGTCGATGTCCCACGCGTCGGCGTGGTCGAGCTCCTCCTGCAGCCGGCCCATCTCCTCCATGAGCGCGTCGGTGTAGTCGGTCGCCATCAGCTCGGCGACCTCGTTGAACCGGGCCAGCTTCGTCTTGGTCTCGGCGACGGCCTCCTCGATGTTGCCCAGGACCGTCTTGCTCTCGTTGAGCGGCGGCTCCTGCTGCAGCATGCCGACGGTGTAGCCGGGCATGAGACGGGCCTCGCCGTTGCTCGGGCGGTCGAGGCCTGCCATGATCTTGAGCAGGCTCGACTTGCCGGCGCCGTTGGGGCCGACGACGCCGATCTTCGCGCCGGGCAGGAACGACAGCGTGACGTTGTCGAGCACGACCTTGTCGCCGTGCGCCTTGCGCGCCTTCTCGAGCACGTAGATGTACTGCGCCACGGTGCGGCCCTACCTCCGGTCAACATGTGTGCTGTCGGACCAATCTTTCCAGGCGAGTACCGCGCCCCCAAATCGGGCCTACTCGGCGGGCGGATTGGCCTGAATGGCGGTGTCGCTGTAGTTCTGCCCGCCGGTGACCTTCAGGCCGGCCGGGGTGACCGTGTAGGTCGTGCCGTCGTTGGTGACGCTCCACGTCCGGTTGCCCTTGGCGACCACGCCGGGGCGCAGCAGGCCGTTCTCCCCCTCCTTCGGGATCTCCCCGCCGTCGAACCACGCCTCCTTCTTGTCGTGGCCCTGGTACCACAGCCCCGATCCGCCGGCCTCCTGGCAGATCCACACCTCGTGGTTCTTGGCCGTGCGGATGTACTGCACCAGCATCAGGGGTGTCGCCACCTTCGGGTCCTGCGTCTTCGCCGCCTGGCCGATGAAGCCCGGGCACTGGGTCTGCGGGGTGGTCGGCGGCCGGCGCGAGGAGGCGGCGGAAGTCACCCCAGCAGGAGGTGCCGACGGACCGTCACCGGATGCTGACTTATTCTCATCGATGTCGCGCAGGCCGAGCACGTATCCGAAGAGCGCACCGATGACCGTGAGGATGAGCAACGAGAGCAGGACGACGGTGAAAGTCCGGCTCGATTCCTGCGCGGGCCCGGCCTCGTAGCGCGACATGGAAAGCAGGATCGCACCTGTGAGCCAGCACTCCGCATGCTGCCGGGTTGCAACGGGGATCAGTAGGCTGAAAGTACGAGGGTGGATCACCCAAGGGGAGGACACGACACGTGGCTGGAAACAGTGCATTCGTGGTGGTCGCCAACCGGCTGCCTGTCGACAAGGTGGTCGGCCCGGACGGAGAGGCAACCTTCCGCAGGAGCCCGGGTGGGCTGGTGACCGCGCTCGAGCCGGTGCTCCTGCAGCGCGACGGGACCTGGGTCGGATGGACGGGCGGCGCCGGGGACTCGGACATGCCGGAGGAGACGTTCGAGGCGGGCGGGGTGCAGCTGCACGCCGTGTCGCTCAGCGCGGGCGAGATCGAGCGGTATTACGAGGGCTTCTCCAACTCGAGCCTTTGGCCGCTCTACCATGACGCCGTCGAGACGCCCATCTTCAAGCGTCGATGGTGGGAGTCGTACCGCCTGGTCAACGAGCGGTTCGCCAAGGCGGTCGCGGACGATGCGGCGCCGGGCGCCACGGTGTGGGTCCAGGACTACCAGCTCCAGCTCGTGCCGGCCCTGCTGCGCGAGACCCGGCCCGATCTCAAGATCGGATTTTTTCTGCACATCCCCTTTCCACCCGTCGAGCTGTTCATGCAGCTACCTCGCCGGGCCGACATTCTCAAGGGTCTGCTCGGTGCCGATCTGGTCGGTTTCCAGCGCCCACTCGGCGCGCAGAACTTCGTCCAACTGGCCCGACATCTGCTGGGCACCCGCGTGCGGCGCGGAATCGTCGAGTGGGAGGGGCGCACCGTGCGCGCCGAGGCCTTCCCGATCTCGATCGACGTCGAGGAGATGCGCCGCCTCGCCGCGTCACCGGAGGTGCAGGCCAGGGCGACGGCGATCCGCACCGAGCTCGGCAATCCGCGCACCATCATCCTCGGCGTCGACCGGCTCGACTACACCAAGGGGATCGAACGAAGGCTGAAGGCATTCCGGGAATTGCTGTCGGAAGGACGACTCACAGCGCCCGAGACGGTGATGGTACAAGTGGCTACGCCGAGCCGGGAGCGGGTGGAGCACTACCAGACACTGCGGGTGAACGTCGAACGTGAGGTCGGGCGGATCAATGGAGAGTACGGACGAGTTGGCCAACCGGCCGTGCACTACCTCCATCAGTCGTACAGTCGGGCTGAGCTGGCCGCGTTGTACGTCGCGGCCGACGTCATGATGGTTACTCCGCTGAGGGATGGGATGAACCTGGTGGCCAAGGAGTACGTCGGCGCGCGCGCCGACGGCGGTGGCGCCATCGTGCTGTCGGAGTTCGCCGGCGCAGCGGCCGAGCTGCGCCAGGCGTTCCTGTGCAACCCGCACGATCTCGACGGGGTGAAGGACGCACTCATGCGTGCGATCCACGTCGACCCGGTCGAGGGGCGCAAACGGATGCATGCTATGCATTCCCACCTGCGCGCGCACGATGTCCGCACCTGGGCGGACGCGTTCCTCGACGCACTCGGCGCCGCATCATGACCCGTCCGCCGGCCCGGCGCCGGCTCGACCGCCAGAGACACCCGACCCGACATCCGGAATGCACAAACGACCTCCATCGCTCCCACGAACAGGCCGGACATGAACCAGACCTCGGCGACAGGCAACGTCCTCTCGCTCGACCCGGACCTCCGCGCGGCGGTGCTTCGCGTCGCCCGCGTGCCCAACCTCTTGGTGGCATGTGACTACGACGGCACCCTCGCGCCGATCGTCGCGGACCCCACCAAGGCGACCCCGACCGCCGAGTCCGTAGCCGCTGTACGCGCGCTGTCGTCGCTGCCGCAGACGACGGTCGGCGTGATCAGCGGACGGGCCCTGCGCGACCTCGCCGCCCTGTCCCGCCTCCCCGCCGAGGTGCGCCTCGTCGGCAGCCACGGCTCCGAGTTCGACGTCGGCTTCGTCGACGAGCTTCCGCCCGAGCGCCAGCAGCGCCGCGCCGAGCTGCAGGCCGCGCTCAACGCCATCTGCAACAACCAGCCGGGCGTACGCCTGGAGGGCAAGCCGGCCAGCATCGCCGTGCACACCCGGGCCGCGCCGCGCGACGTGGCCCAGCGGGTGTTCGACGCGGTCCGCAGCGGCGCCGCGCTGTGGCCGGACATCGAGGTGACCACCGGCAAGGAGGTCATCGAGCTGTCGGTGGTGCCGACCGACAAGGGCCTCGCCGTCGACGCGCTGCGCATGCAGGCTTCCGCGAGCGCGGTCGTCTACCTGGGCGACGACGCCACCGACGAGAAGGCCTTCGCCCACCTGCACGGCCCCGACCTGGGCATCAAGGTCGGCGCCGGCGACGACACGCAGGCGCGGTTCAGCATCGACGGGGCGCAGGAGGCCGTCGCGGTGCTGGAGCTGCTGCTGTACACCCGGCGCCGCTGGCTCTTCGGCGAGCAGGCGGTGCCGATCGAGCGGCACTCGATGCTGTCCAACACGCACACGGTCGCGCTGCTCACCCCGGCCGCCCGGGTCACCTGGCTGTGCCACCCCAAGCCGGACTCGGGCGCGGTCTTCGCCGACCTGCTCGGCGACACCGCGGCCGGGCACTTCACGGTGCAGCCGGAGAAGGGCGGGATCCCGCTCGGGCAGCGGTACCGCCCCGGGACCATGACCGTCGAGACCCGCTGGTCGGGGCTCACCGTCACGGACTGGCTCGACCACCACCGCACCGGCAACTCGCTGATCCGCGTGCTGTCCGGAAGCTCGCGGGCGCGCATCGACTTCGTGCCGCGGCCGGACTTCGGCCAGGTGCACATCCGCTTACAGCCGCTCGGCGACGACGGCCTGCTCGTGCTCGGCTCCAACGAGCCCATCGTGCTGTACTCCCCCGGCATCGAATGGGACATCAGCTCCGACGGCCACAGCGACCTGGCCCGCGCCACGGTCGACCTGGGCGCCATGGGCGGCAGCGCGATGCTCGAGCTGCGGCTGGGCACCGACTCGATCGAGGCCCCGCGGGTGCCCCTCGCGGAGCGGCAGATCGCCGCCGAGCAGGCCTGGCGTGACTGGTCGGACTCGCTGAAGCTGCCCTCGGTCGCCAAGGACCTGGTCCGGCGCAGCGCGCTCACGCTGCGCGGGCTGTGGCACAAGCCGACCGGCGCGATCCTGGCCGCGGCGACCTCGTCGCTGCCGGAGGAGATCGGCGGCTCCCGCAACTGGGACTACCGCTACTGCTGGCTGCGCGATGCCTCGCTGACCGCCAAGGCCCTCGTCGACCTCGGCTCGACCGAGGAGGCGGAGTCGCTGGTGCGCTGGACGCTGCGCGTCGCCGACAACACCGACGGGCACCCGGAGCGGCTGCACCCGCTGTACACGCTCGACGGCACCGAGCTCGGCCCGGAGGCCGTGATCGAGGCGCTGCCCGGCTACGCGGGCTCCCGCCCGGTGCGCGTCGGCAATGCCGCCAACGGCCAGGTGCAGCTCGACGTGTTCGGCCCGGTCGCCGACCTGATCTGCGCCCTGGCCGACGTGCGCCCGCCCGAGGAGGGCGACTTCGCGCTCATGGACGCGATGGTCGAGGCGGTCGAGCGGCGCTGGCACGAGCCGGACCACGGCATCTGGGAGGCCCGCCGCCGGCCCCGGCACTACGTGTACTCGAAGGTCATGTGCTGGACGACCGTGGACCGCGGCATCCAGCTCTTCGAGCGGCAGGGCCGGCCGGTGCCCGACGGCTGGCACACGCTGCGCAAGACCATCGCCGACAACGTGCTCGACAAGGGCTGGAACGAGAAGATCGGCGCGTACACGGTCGCCTACGGCTACGAGGAGATGGACGCCTCGGTGCTGTGGATCGGCCTGTCCGGCCTGCTGCAGGACGACGACCCGCGGTTCCTGGCCACGGTGCTCGCCGTCGAGGCCGAGCTGCGCGAGGGCCCGACCGTCTACCGGTACCGCTGGGACGACGGCCTGCCGGGCGTCGAGGGCGGCTTCCACCTGTGCACCACGTGGATGATCGAGGCGTATCTGCGCACGGGCCGCCGGGCCGACGCGGAGGAGCTGTTCGCGCAGTTCATCGAGTGCGCGGGCCCGACGGGGCTGATCCCGGAGGAGTACGACCCGATGACCGAGCGGGCGCTGGGCAACCACCCGCAGGCGTACTCGCACCTGGGCCTGATCCGCTGCGCCCTGGAGCTCGACCGCTCGTAGCGCTTTCAGCGCTTTCGTAGTTGGGGCGCCGTCTCCGGACGGCGCCCTTTTCTACCTTCGGCGCGGATATGTCCGAACACTTCGTATCCGGACATATCCGATTTTTCGCCTGACGGCCCCTAAATCCTGATGCTCAGCTCGCGAGCGCGTCCACGACCGGGCCGATCACGATCACGGCCGGCGGGCGCATCGCCGCCTCCTTGGCCGCGTCGGCGACCGTCGACAGCGTCGCCCGTACCGTGCGCTGATCCCGGGTCGTCCCCTCCTGGATCACCGCGACCGGCGTGTCCGGCGCCCGCCCGTGCTCCTGCAGCACCGCGGCGATCGCCGGCAGGTTCTTCAGCCCCATCAGCACGCACACGGTGCCCCGCAGCCGGGCCAGCGCCGCCCAGTCGACCAGCGACTCGGGGTGGTGCGGCGCCAGGTGGCCGGAGACCACCGTGAACTCGTGCGCGACCCCGCGGTGCGTCACCGGGATGCCGGCCGCGGACGGCACCGCGATCGCGCTGGTCACCCCCGGTACCACGGTCACCGGCACGCCCGCCTCGGCGCAGGCCAGCAGCTCCTCGCCGCCGCGGCCGAAGACGTACGGGTCGCCACCCTTGAGCCGCACGACGAACTTCCCGGCCCGGGCCCGGTCGACGAGCACCCGGTTGATCTCCTCCTGCGCCGCCGAGGGCCCGTACGGGATCTTCGACGCGTCGACCAGCTCCACCTCGGGCCGCAGCTCGTCCAGCAGCAGGCCAGCGGCGAGCCGGTCGACCACGACCACGTCGGCGGCGGCGAGCAGCCGGCGGCCGCGCACCGTCAGCAGCTCGGGATCGCCCGGACCGGAGCCGACGAGCGCGACCGTGCCCCGCCGGACCTCGGCGTGGGCCGCGTCGAGGCCACCGGTGGCCAACTGCTCGCCGATCGCGTCGCGGACCGCGACCGCGCGGACCGGGTCGCCGCCAGCGAGTACCGCGACGGTGACCGGGCCGTGCCGGGTAACCGCCGGCGTCCAGGCGGTCGCAGCGTGGCGGTCGTCGGCGCGGACGGTGAAGATCCGCTTGGCCGCCGTCACCTCGCTGATCGCCCGGCCGGCCTCGGGGTCGTCCACGGCCACGTGGACCAGCCAGGCGTCGTCGGCGTCGGCCGGCTCGAACCGGCGAGCCCGCCAGGTGAGCCGGCCAGCGTCGACGTGGGCCCGCAGCGCGGGGGTGATGTGCGGGGAGACGAGCACGACGTCCGCGCCCGCGTCGAGCAGAGCAGGCACCCGCCTGGTGGCGACGGCGCCGCCGCCGACCACCAGGACGCGTAGCCCGTCGAGCTGTAGGCCGAGGGGGTAGGGGTTCACTTGTGGGCTACTCCAGCAGAGTCGAAAGTGGCCACTTCGTGCAACACGCGGACAGCACTGGCCACGATCGGCAGCGCCAGGACGGCGCCGGTGCCCTCGCCAAGGCGCAGGCCGAGGTCGACGAGCGGTTCGAGCTCAAGATAGCCCAGCGCGGCGGTGGCGCCCGGCTCGGCCGACCGGTGCCCGGCCACCATGGCCCCCACCGAGGCCGGTGCGAGGGCGTGCGCGGCGAGCGCGGCCGACGCGGCGATGACGCCGTCGAGGACCACCGGCACGCGCAGCGCGGCGGCCCGCAGGATGTACCCGGCCAGCGCCGCGTGCTCCAGCCCGCCGACCGCGGCCAGGATGTCGATCGGATCCTCGGCGTTCAGCCCGACGACGGCGGACGTGACGACCGCGACCTTCCGGGCGTGCGTCTCGCTGTCGATGCCGGTGCCGAGTCCGGTCACGGTGGCCGGGTCGGCGTGCGTGAACGCCGCGATCAGCGCCGCCGACGGCGTGGTGTTGGCGATGCCCATGTCGCCGGTGAGCAGCGCCCGGGCGCCGCCGGCGACGAGGTCCTCGGCGACCCGCATGCCGGCCTCGATCGCGCGGACGGCCTCCTCGCGCGTCATCGCCGGCTCGACGCTCAGGTCCCGGGTGCCGGCCCGCACCTTGCGGTCCAGCAGCGCCCCGGCGGGCTCCAGCGTGGCCTTCACGCCCACGTCCACGACGGTGACGGACACGCCGGCCTGGCGCGCGAAGGCGTTGACGACCGCCCCGCCGGCCACGAAGTTGGCCACCATCTGCGCGGTGACCTCCTGTGGCCAGGGCGTGACGCCCTGCGCGTGCACGCCGTGATCGCCGGCGAAGATGGCGAGCGCGGCCGGCTGCGGAATCGGCGGCGGGCACGCGCCGGCGAGCCCGGCCAGGCGTACCGACAGGGTCTCCAGCGCGCCGAGGGAGCCCATGGGCTTCGTCAGGCGGGCCTGCAGAGCCCGGGCGGCCGTGATGGCCTCGTCGTCGAGCGGCCGGATCGCGGTGATCGTCTCGTTCAGCATGTTGGCCCTCCCAGTAGGTTCGACAACACCGCGACGAAGGCGTCACTCGTGGCAGTGTCCCGCACGGCAATACGTAACCAGTCGGGGCCCAATCCCGGGAAGGTTTCGCCACGTCGCACCGCGAACCCGCGCTCGCGCAGCGCGGCGCGCACCCGCTCGCCGCCCGCCACCTTGATCAGCACGAACGAGCTCGACGGCCGCCCGGCGACCCGGACCCCGGCCCGCTCGAGCGCCCCGACGAGGTGCGCGCGGTCCGCGACGAGCCGCGTGGCGATCTCACGCTCCGTGTCGACCGCCCGGGCCGAGGCGCAGGCGATGGCGGCGGCGAGGGCCGGGGTGGAGACGCTCCACAGTGGAGCATGCTCGCGCAGCCGGTCGAGCAACCCGGCCGGCCCCAGCACATACCCGATCCGCAGCCCGGCCAGCCCCCACGTCTTGGTCAGGCTGCGGATGACGAGCAGCCCCGGCAGCTCGCGGTCGCCCGACAGCGACTCCGGCTCGCCGGGCACCGTGTCGGCGAACGCCTCGTCGACGACGGTGATCCGGCCGTCCCGGGCGATCGCGGCGATGTCCGCGGCCGGGTGCAGGACCGATGTCGGGTTTGTCGGATTGCCCACGATCACCAGGTCGGCGTCGTCGGGGATGGCCGGATCGACGAGTCGAAAGCCGTCCCGCTCCCGCAGCAGCACCCGCTCCACCGCGTGCCCCGCGGTCAGCAGCGCCGACTCCGGCTCGGTGAACTGCGGGTGCACGACCACCGCCCGCCGCGGCCGCAACGCCTGGGCCAGCAGCGTGAACGCCTGCGCCGCCCCGGCGGTCAGCAGCACCTCCTCCGGGGGCCGCCCGTGCCGCCGCGCGATGGCGGCCGTGGCCTCGGCCGGATCCGGGTATCGCGCCAGGTGCGCCAGCGACGCCGCGATCGGCCCGGTCAGCCAGGACGGCGGCGTCTCCTGCCGGACGTTGACCGCGAGGTCGACGAGGCCCGGCGCGACCTCCGCATCGCCGTGAAACCGCAGCATCAGGCGATCGTCGCGTATGACGGGTCGAATTGTCCTAGCTTAAGAATGTGATCGCGCGCACGATGCGGGTGGCCGGTGGCTTCCTCAAGCTCCTGCGGACCGGGCTCGTCGTCGGCCTCGCCGTCGCCGCGCTGGTCTACCCGCTGGCCGCCGTCACCGGCATCGGCGCGAGGCAGGGCGCCGACGCCCTGGTCATGCCGCCGGACGCGCTGCGCCAGTCCTCCGACCGATATCTGCCCGCGCAGACCACGCGCGTGTACGCCGCGGACGGCACCACGCTGCTCGCGCAGTTCTACGAGTACCGCACATACACCACCCTCGCGACGATGTCGGTCAACGTCCAGCAGGCGATCGTCGCCGCCGAGGACGCGCGGTTCTGGGAGCACCACGGGGTCGACTTCAAGGGCGTCGCGCGCGCGTTCGTGGCCAACCAGCAGGCCGGCGTGGTGTCGCAGGGTGCCTCGACAATCACCATGCAGTACGTCCGCAACGTGCTGCGCGACTCCGCCCGCACGCCGGCCGAGGTCAACGAGGCGACGGAGCAGACCGGGACGCGCAAGCTGCGGGAGATGAAGCTCGCGATCGAGCTCGACGGCCCGGTGTAGTCAGCGGATGTCGGACGGGAGCAGCGACCAGCTCTCCAGGTCGACGCGCCCGCTGGCGAGCGAGCCCGCGTTGCGCAGGAGGCCCTCGTACGTGAACCCGGCCTTCTCCGCCACCCGCCGCGACGCCACGTTGCCGGGGGCCACGCGCAGCTCGATGCGCTGAAACCGGTGCTCCAGCAGCAGCGACAGCGCCAGCACGTCGACCGCCTCGGGGGCCACGCCGTATCCGCGGGCATCGGCCGCCACCGCGCACGCGATCTCGGTCGACCGCGTCAGCCAGTCGGTGTTCTTCGTCCACAGGCACCCGACGAGCCGCTCGTCCTCGCGCCGCACGATCCCGTAGTGATCACCGGCCCCGCTGTCACGCCGCTCGACGGCGAGCTCGGTGCACCACGCGTATCCGTCGAACTCGTCCAGCTCGTCCTGCGCCACCGGCAGCCAGCGCCGCACGAGCCGATCGGCGAAGATCTCGGCGACCCGCTTGTCGTCGTCGGCACACAGCGGCCGCACGGTCAGCCGCGGCGTCTCGACCACCAGCGAGGGAAATCGTCGCAGCGCCACCGACCACGTCGACACTACGCAGCCTCGCTCGAACCACCGGCCGGCGGCTTCCCGCCACCGCTCCCCGCACCACCCGCGTCGCCGTCGGCCCCGAGCTCGCCCTCGGCGGACAGCGAGCCGGACAGACCCTCGGCGCCGGGGGCGCTGGGAGCGCCATCGGCGGAGCGGGAGCCGAAGGCGGGGCCGGCGGGCGAGGAGCCGGGTGGCGCGGACACGGGGCCCGGCCCGGACGGATCGGACGGCGATCCCGAAACAGGCGAAGAAGGCACGGAACCGGACACTACCGAACCGGTCGGCCCTGAGACCGGCACCGACACGGGCGCGGCCGGAATCGGCACGGTTCCGACGGAAGCCCCGGACGACGGCGGCGCCGAAACCGGCGGCGCGGAGACCGGCGCCTGCTCCGCGAGGCCGGCGCCCGGGAGCGAC
The DNA here is from genome assembly GCF_043197855.1 of Dactylosporangium sp. NPDC048998. Lineage (NCBI taxonomy): Bacteria > Bacillati > Actinomycetota > Actinomycetes > Micromonosporales > Micromonosporaceae > Dactylosporangium > Dactylosporangium sp. NPDC048998. The sequence continues at coordinate 159,440 of NZ_JBICTV010000009.1, read as the reverse complement.
GGCGAGGAGTAGGTCCCGGACGCGTCATCGGGCGAGGGCACGAACTCGGACTCCGCGGCGGGCATGGCGGTGACACCGACCGGCGCCGCGGACACCGGAGCGGTCGCCCGCGGCATGGGCGCCGACGAAACCGGCATCGCCGCCGAGGTGGCCGGGTTGAGCACCCCGGTAGCCCGCTCGTCGCCGGCCGGCGGCGTCGACACCGGCTGAGCCGCGGACACCGGCGCGGAAACCAGCTGAACGGCGGAGCCGCCAGGCGCGGAGGAAACCGGCTGAACCGCGGAACCCCCCGGCGCGGAAACCGGCTCAGCGGCGAAACCGCCGGGCGCGGACGAGACCGGCTGGGCGGCGAACGAGGGCTCGGCGGCGAACGGGGGCTGCGCGGTGGAGGTGAGCTGGAACGGCGCGGTCGGCGGCGAGATGGGTACGGTCGTCGGCACAACACCAGACGATGGCAGGCCCGCGGCCGTCACGGGGCCGTTCGAGCCGGAAGGCACCCCAACGCTCGCCTCATCCGTCGCGGTGGGCGGCGTGTCACCGGGCGCACCGCTGGTGGCGGCGGAAAGGACCGTCGTCGCCTCCTCGTCGTCGCCACCCCCCGCCGGGGCCGGGGCGGCCGACCACGGCCCGGACGTCATCAGGCCCGCGGCGGGCAGCCCGGCCCCAGACCGTGCACCACCGGCCGCGGAGCCGTCCGGCACGCCCGAGCCATCGGACGAATCGGGGCCGCGCAACCAGTCCACTTCATCCGATTCATCCGATTCATCCGACACAACGGAAATGTCCGACATGCCCGCGTCAGCCGGGGAGCCTTGCGCGGCGGCCTGACCAGCGGAGTCAGCCCCCTCCGAGACCGACCCGGCCGATCCGGGAACGACAAACCCCAGACCCGCCGACGCCGGGGCAGCGGACGACGAACCCACCAACGACAGAGCCCCAGACGAGGGAACCGCCGACAACGGGACCGACGACGGGGCGCCAGACGACGGATTCACAGACGGCACCGCCGAGGACGGCGGCGGGGACGACAAGGACGGCAAGGACGACAGAGCGGCCGAGGACGGGGCGGATGACACGGGGGCGGACGATGCCGGGACCGAGGAAGCCGGGGACGAGGCCAGGGCGACCGAGTCGGGAACGGACGGTGACGTCCACGGCGTTGGCATCACCGGGCCGAGCCCCGGGCCGAACGGGGAAGACGCGCCCGGCGAGGTCGGTGCGTTGGCCGGCACCCCGGAACCGGCCGCGGAGCCCGGCAGCGGGCCGGGCACGGCGGACGTCGCGGACACCGGGGACGAGACGGGCCCCGCGGACAGTGCGGACCCCGCCGCCGAGCCGGAGACCGCGGCCGAGCCGGAGACCGCGGCCGAGCCGGAGGCCGGCGAGGAGACCGGCACCGGCGAGAAGACGGGCACCGGGGACGAGCCGAATGCGGTGGACGCGGTGAGCGGCGGCGACGGGACGGCGGGCGCGACAGCGGCCGGGTCGGAGGCGATCGCGGCGGCCGCGGCGATCGAGCCGGGACCGCCCGGGCTGGACAGGATCGAGCCGGGGATGGCCGTGGCGGGCATGCGCGGCGGCGCGGCGGGCTCGGGCGTGGTGTAGTCGGCCGCGTAGCTCGGGGTGCCCGCGGCGGCCAGGACGCCGGTCACCGGGGCCGTGGGGAAGGTCATCTGCGGGACGGCCGGCCGCCCGTAGGGGCTGGTCGACGGCGTGCTCCACTGGCCCGGCCCGGGCGGGGCGGTCGCGCCGGCCGCGGCCACGAAGCGGGACGCGATCGACGGCATGCCGGCCCAGTGCAGGCCCAGGTAGGAGGCGTGCACGCCGCGCTGCACGAAGCCCTCGGCGGGGCCGCCGGCCCACGTCCAGGCGGCCTGCAGGCCCGCGCGCGGCGTGATGCTCGTGCGGTGCATCTTGTGGCCGATGACCTGCGCGCCGACCGGCAGCAGGACCGACGAGGAGCGGGCGGTGGCCTCGCGGTAGCCCAGGACGACCAGGTCGGTCTCGCGGGCCGAGGCGTCGACGACGCCGCACATCGGGCGCCCGTTGTAGTCGCGGCACAGCCAGACCAGGCCGGCGCCCTCGGCCGCGATCGGCTTGCCGGCCGCGGCGTGTGCGGCGACGGCGGAGCGGAGGCGGCCGTTGAAGGTGAGCTCCTCCGCGTAGGACTCGGGCAGCGCGGCGCCGATGACCAGGCCGTCGACGCTGGCCGGCAGCGCCTCGTCGCGCAGCGGATCGAACGGCACGACCTCGGCGCCCGCGGCGGCGAGCAGCTCCGCGGTCTCCGGATAGGCGAAGGCGACGCCCACGATCGGGCGGCGGCCGATGCGCGTGGCGGCGAGCGAGGACAGGGCGGAGTCGCTGGCGCCGGCCGCGGCCACCTCGGCCTCGGCGTTCCACGGGTCGGAGGTCAGCCGGGGCGCGGAGCGGGCCAGCGCCATGGTGCGGTCGATGTCGACGGCACCGGCGATGACCTCGCCGAGGCGGCGCACGGCGCGCACGGCGTCGATGTTGTGGTGCACGACCGGGGCGACCCCGTGGTGGCGGGACGGCAGCGGGGCCCCGGCGTCGCCGGCGTCGCTGAGGGCGTGCCGGCGCAGGGCGCCCAGGACCGGCACCCCGATGTCGTCGAGCGCCTCGCGCAGCAGCTGCTCGTGGCGGCTGGAGGCGACCCGGTTGAGGATCACGCCGCCGAGCCAGAGCAGCTCGTCGTAGGCGCGGAAGCCGTGCACGAGGGCGGCGACCGACTGGCCCATCGCGCCGACGTCGACGACCAGGATGACCGGGGCGCGCAGCAGGCCGGAGATCTGCGCGGTGGACTCGCTGTCGGTGCGCCCGGCGAGGCCGTCGAACAGCCCCATCGTGCCCTCGACCACGGCGATGTCCAGCGACGCGGCGCCGTGGGCGAACAGCGGCCCCATCCGCTTGGCCCCGACCAGGCGCGGGTCGAGGTTGCGGCCCGGGCGGCCGGCGGCCAGGCCCAGGTAGGCGGCGTCGACGTGGTCCGGCCCGATCTTGAACCCGGCGGCCCGATAGCCGCGCGCCGACAGCGCCGCGAGCAGGCCGACCGACACGGCCGTCTTGCCGTGACCGGACGACGGCGCGCTGATCACCAGCCGCGGGATCGTGCTCATGGGCTCCTCCGGCGCTGAGGCGTAGGTGTGTCCCGGACGATACCGAACGGGCGCCACCCCAGCGGTCCGGAAGAGGACGGGATACCGTGCATGGTTGTGTACCGGTTTCTCGCGTCGCCCCGCTGGCTCGGCTATGCCGCGCTGACGGTGGCCGCGGCGACCGTCATGGTGCTGCTCGGCCTCTGGCAGCTCGACCGCTATCACCAGCGGGCCGAGATCAACGCCCGGATCGACGCGGGCGCCTCGGCGACGCCCGTGCCGCTGACCGGCGTGGTCGGCGCGCCGCCCAGGGCGGCGGGGACGGTCGGGCCGGCACCGGCGGAGCACACCGAGTGGACGCGGGTGACGGTGACGGGCCGCTACGACCCGGCCCACGAGATCCTCGTGCGCGGCCGCACCGTCGAGGGCGCGGTCGGCTTCGAGGTGCTCACCCCCCTGGTGCTGAGCGACGGCACGGCGGTGCTGGTCGACCGGGGCTGGGTGCGCCCGGCCGCGGCCGGAGCGCTCACGGCGCCCGAGGTGCCCGCGGCGCCGGGCGGCAGCGTCACCGTCGCCGGGCGGCTGCGCCCGCCGGAGAGCCGCGGCGGCCGGCCGCAGGAGGTCAACGGCCACGCGGAGATCCGCCGGATCACGCCCTCGGCGATCGCCCCCGCGCTGCCCTACGCGCTCTTCGACGCCTACGTGAGCTCCGACGAGCCGGCGCCGGGCTTCACGATGGTGCCGGCGGAGAAGCAGAACGCGTTGCAGAACGCCGGCTACGTGCTGCAGTGGTGGCTCTTCGCCGCGATGACGGTCTACGGCTTCGGCTACCTCGCCCGCCGGGAGGCCCGCGGCCCACGCCCGGCGAACCTGCTCGACGACGAGGCCGATGAGGAGGAAGAGGCCGCTCACGGCGCCTCCCGTTGAGCGGCGATGCCCCGGTGGATCGCGCGCACCGCGTCGATCGTGTCCGCCTCCTCGGGGCGCTTGTCCTCCCGATACCGCAACACGCGCGCGAACCGCAGCGCCACCCCGCCCGGATAGCGCGGTGACGTCTGCACCCCGTCGAAAGCCACCTCGACCACCAGCTCGGGCCGCACCCGCACGACCCACTCGGACTCGTCGGCAGCCTCCTCGACGGCCAGGGCGCGCAGTCGCTCGGTCTGCCACCGCAGCATCTCGTCGGTCATGCCCTTGAAGGTCTTGCCCAGCATGACGAACCCGCCGCGCGGATCGCGGGCGCCCAGGTGGAGGTTGGACAGCAAGCCTCGGCGCCGCCCGTGGCCCCACTCGACGGCGAGGACCACCAGGTCGAGCGTGTGCCGGGGCTTGACCTTGACCCAGGCGGCGCCGCGGCGGCCCACGTCGTAGGGCGCGGCGGCCGACTTGATCACCAGGCCCTCGTGCCCGTCGGCGACCGCGAGCGCGAACGCCTCTTCCGCCTCCTCGGCCGTGGCGAGCATGGTGCGCCCGACCCGCATCCGCTCGGGGACCACGCGATCCAGCGCCGCCCAGCGCGTCGAGGCCGGCTCGTCGAGCAGGTCCACGCCGTCCAGGTGCAGGATGTCGAAGAAATACGGCTGCAGGACCGACACCCCGCCGCGGCGCGCGGCCCGGCTCGAGGTCTCCTGGAACGGGATGGCCCGGCCGCTGTCCGGGTCGACGCCGACGGCCTCGCCGTCGAGCACGATCGAGGACACGTCCAGCGCGGCGACGGCGGCGACCACGCCCGGCATGCGCGCGGTGAGGTCGTCGAGGCTGCGGCTGTACACCGAGATCGCCGTCCCGTCGCGATGCACCTGGATGCGCACCCCGTCGATCTTGTCGTCGGCGGCGGCCGGGACACCCGTGGCCGCGAGGGCCTCGGTGGCGCTGGGGGCGCTGGAGGCGAGCATCGGCGAGAGCGGCCGGCCGACGGTGAGCCGGTAGGCGTCCAGCGCGTGGGCCCCGCCGAGCAGCGCGGAGACCGCGACGGTCTTGAGATCGCCGGCCAGCAGCAGGGCCCGGCGCACCGTGGCGGAGGGGATCCCGGCCGCCCGGGCCAGCGCGTCGGCCAGCAGCCCGGCCTGCGCGCCCTGGCGCAGCTCGCCGCTGAGCAGCCCGACAAGGAGGCGCCGCTCCGCGTCGGTCGCCGCGCCGAAGAGAGCCGCGACCTCCGCGCGGCGGGCGGCCTGGGAGCCCTTGCCGGACAGCTGCGACATCCGCTCGAACGCGATATCGACGTCGGCGACGCTCAGCGAGGCCTCGGCGGCGGGCGGGGGCAGGTCGCGGAGGCTCGCGTAGCCGACCCCGGTCTGGCGCTGGCGCAGCTCGCCGGAGAGGTAGCCGGCGCCGGCGGAGACGGTGCGCTCGTCGCCGGACCCGGCCAGGCCTCGCAGGGCCGCCGCGAGCAGCTCGATCTTGGCGTTGCGGGCGGGCGTCGCCGCCACCGCCCTCGAAACCGCGGCCAGCTCCTCGAATCGCATACCCCGGATTCTGCCCCCGGGGTACGACAAAAATGACGATCGCCGGTACCGCGGCCAGGAACGCCGCCCCGGACACCGATACGGCGACGAGCAGCGTCCCCTCGCGGCCCGCCAGCCCGGGCCGCCGCGGACGAGGGCTCGGCTTGCCACGCACACGAAGATGCCATGCCCCCGATATCCGATTTTTACGACTTACCGGACAACACGCTGTTTGTCGACTCAACGCGGGCCGAAACGCGGCATTGACGCGACGTACGGTGTACGCCTAACGTCGATGACGTACACCATACGTTTTGTCGTACGACGTACGTTCGGAGGTGTTTCCGAGATGACCGAAGTCCGTCCCCCGGGCGGCCCGCTGCATCGGCTGACGCACCGGGTGCCCGGCGTTCCAGAGCACGCCGACCGGCCGCGCGGCCACCAGGGCCGCTCACCGCGCCTGCACGGCCGCTCGCCGTCGCTCAACCAGGCGCTCAACCACGCCGACGGCCGCCGCCCGCGGGTCCTGGTCGCCTGGCAGCGCCGGATCGCGGCGCTGTTCGGCCGGCCCCTGCCATGACCACCACTGCCATGACGACTGCCATGACGGCGCCGGCGCCGCGCCCGGCCCTGGCGATCGATCCGCCACCAGGCGACGAACGGCGACCGGCCGCACACAATCCGGCGCTCTGCGCCGGTACGGCGGTGCATCGACGCGGCCGCCTCGTGGAGCTCATCCTGCCGGCGCTTTTGCCCCGGCGGACCACCGACCGGCACTGACCGCCGGAAACACAGCGTGGCGCCGCGGCCAACGCCGCGACGCCACGCTCCCCCCGCCCAGCAGGGGTTGTCCTGAAGTCCTCAGCCGCGCCACTCGAAGCCGGACTCGACGACGACCTTGTCCGCCGTCGCGGCGATCCGGTCCGCGAAACGGTTCGCGTGGTGCCCGCAGAAGGCCAGTTCGCCGGCGGTACCGAAGGTCACCGTGAGCTTCGCCGCCGCGCCGCAGCTGTCGCAGCGCTCGTCGGACAGCTCGGGGACGACGTGAACGGCCGGGCGCGAAATCAGCATCGGGGTCATCTCAGTCTCCTCGAGTCGTGACGGATGGTGGCGATCCGATATGTGGCTTTTTCCGGTGTTACGGCTTACCGGACCAACACTACGTTCGCCTGAATTACGCGCCTAGTTCGTAAGCGTTGGCATTTGGTCACGACCCGGTTGCCATAACCAACCCGTTCGTCTGATGCATCACGGGCGCATTTCACATAGCCGCCCGGCAACGTTCCGACACCGGGCGACCTGCCTGAACGCGGTTCGCCGGGCCGAGCGCGGGCCACGCGGGATCGAGTCCACAGTGGACGGACAGGCCCCGGCGGGCGGACACCCGAACGGCAACTTGCGACGAACCGGCGGTGTACCCCGGGCTGCCGAATCTTGTGGAGGTCCGGATGACAACGCCGGGCGCAGCACCTCTCCACGAGGACTCCGCCAGCCACGGAAGGGTTTTGCAGAGATGATTCGCCGCCACGCCCGCACATTGACGCCGATCGCCGCGCTCGCCATCGGTGCCGGATTCGGCACCGCCGTCCACAGCGGTACCGCCGCCGCGGAGACGACCGACGTCGTGCGCTCGGGCGCCACGGACGACACCTACAGCTCCAGCAGCCGCCCGTCGTACAACTTCGGCTCCTCCGACACCCTCGTCGCGGGCCGCAACGGCGGCGACACGATGGTGACGTTCCTGAAGTTCACCGTCGCCGCCCCCGGCGCCGGCGCGACCGTCAAGGGCGCCAAGGTGACGCTGACCACTGCGTCGCGCACGCTGCCCGGCTCGATCTCGCTGAGCCGCGTCGCCAGCACGACGTGGACCGAGAAGACCCTGTCGGCCAGGAACAATCCCGCGGTCGGCGCGGTCGTGAGCACCGTCCGGCCGGCCTCCGGCGCGGCGACGGTGACCTTCGACGTGAGCTCCGTGGTCAAGGGCGCCGGGACGTACGCCTTCGCGGTCTCCTCGACCGTCCCGAACAGCCCGGCGCGGTTCCGCTCCGCCGAGGCGTCCGACGGCCGGCCGGCGCTGAACGTCACCGTGAGCCGCGCCACCAACCCGCCGCCGGTAGAGAGCTCCGCGTCGACCAACCCACCGAGCAGCCCGCCGGCGACGAGCCCCGCGCCGACCGCGCCCGGCGCCTGCGCGGTCGACGCCAAGCTGGTCCCGAGCTGCGGCGTGCTCTGGGGCGCGGCGGCCGGCGGCTACAAGCTCAAGAGCTCGACCTCCAATGACGGCAAGCCCTTCGTGACGACCACCTACACCGTCGACCTGTCCGGCAAGGCAACGGCACCTGGACCCTGCAGGTCAAGGACGTGTTCGCGGGTGACACCGGCCGGCCGACCGGCTGGACCCTCACCGTCTGACCCACCCGACCCGCCGCGAACACGCACCACGCAGGCCCTCGCCGGACCCCGGCGGGGGCCTGCGGACGTTGCCGCTAATCCTGCGAATCACCCACAATAGGGGCGAATCGGCCGTACGGTGTGGACAACCATCAGCGCCGACGGCAAGGGGGACCACCATGAGCACCGCCAGAGAGTCGATCGAGGTGGCCGTACCGGTGGCGATCGCCTACGAGAAGCTCGCGCACCTCGAGAACTATCCGCAGTTCATGTCGGGTGTCATGAGCATGGCGCCGATCGACGCCTCGACCGCGCACATGGTGCTCGACCTCGGCGGCAACCGGGCCGAGTTCGACGCCCGCATCACCGAGGCGCGGCCCGGCGAGTTCCTCGCCTGGGAGGCGACGAACGGCCCGCAGGTCTGCGAGGCGCTGCGGCTCGAGCCGATGGCGGACGACATGACCCGGGTCATCGCCGAGCTGCAGATCGACGCCCGCGAGCTGATGCCCGGCGAGCAGCACGCCGTCGAGGTGCTCAACCGCCGGCTGAAGGCCGACCTCAAGGGCTTCAAGCGGTTTTGTGAGGAGTACGCCGCACGCGCCGCAGCGGAGGCCGAGGAGCGCGGGGCCGCACCGACCGCCGCCGCGGCGCAGGAGAGCGGGGCGGCACCGACCGCCGCGGCGACCCGGGAGGGCACGGCCGCCCGGGAGAACGGGCCCACGGCGTCGGCCCGGCCCAGCCCGGCCACCATCGCGCGCGGCATCGCGTCGGCCTCCAAGCTCACCCACGCCACCAACGAACGGCCGGGCCAGCCGATGCCGCCCGCCGGCAACCTGGGCCCGATGCGGCGCGCGGCGGAGCCCGGCGCCCGCGCCGGGCAGGCGCCGCGGCGCCGGCACGACCTGTGACCACGACCCGCGAGGGGGCGCCGGCCGACGGCCGGCGCCCCTTTTGCCATCCGGCGAAAATCACCATCAAATCGCGCATATCCTGAAAATCGCCACCGTCGAGAGGAGCGAGCGGACCGATGACCGCGATCCTGGTCGCCGACGACGACATGGACATCAGGGACCTCGTCGCCCTCAAGCTGGAGCAGGCCGGCTACGACGTGGTGGCCGTCGACAACGGCCTCGCCGCGCTCACCGCGGCCACCGAGAACCCCCGGACCTGGTGGTCCTCGACGTCATGATGCCCGGGATGTCCGGCATCGACGTGTGCCGCCAGCTGCGCCAGGAGCAGGGCACCAAGGCCCTGCCGATCATCCTGCACACCGCGCGCGCCCAGGAGGGCGACGTCGAGGTCGGCTTCGGCGCCGGCGCCGGCGCCGGCGACTACATCGTCAAGCCGTTCAGCCCGCGGGAGTTGGTGAGCCGGGTCGAGGCGGTCCTGGCCCGTATGCGCACGTGACGCTCGCCGGCGCCGCCCTGGTGGCGCTGTTCGTCGTGCTGTTCGCCGCGCTCGTCCTCAGCGGCCTCATCGTCGGCGGGCGCACCGTGCGCCGGGCCCGTGAGGCCAGGCGTGCCCGGCTGGCCGGGCCGGCGCGGCAGCTGCTCCCGATCGCGGCCGGGACGACGACCCGCGGCAGATCGAGGAACTGGTGCGCCTGCCCGACGAGGTGTGGCTCGCGGTCGAGCCCAGCGCCGTCGCCCTGCTGGGCAAGGTCCGCGGCGAGGCGCGACGCCGAGCTGCCGCCGGGCGTCGAGCTCGACGTGCCGGTGCTGCACGCCGACGGCCGCGAGCTGCGGGCCGCGCTGCGCGCGCGCCCGGCCGAGCACGGCCACTCCGTCGGGTTCCGCCCGCTGAGCTCCCGCACGCCCCCGGACGCCGAGCTCTACCTGCGCGCTGCCCGGCACCGGGCCGGTGCTGTCCCGCTGCGCGCCGGGCCGGGCCCCGACCTGATGGGCGACCGCGCCCTGCTGCGCGAGCTGTTCCACACCGCGGTGGAGATCGCGGCGATCGCCGGGCCGGCCGAGGTCGACGCCGCGTTCGCGGGCGGTCCGGTGGACCCCAAGGTGCGGCGGCCGGCCGACACCCGCCAGGCGGCCGCTGGAGCGTGGTGGTGTCGGTCGAGAACGGGTCCGGGCTCACCGCGGAGCGGCTGCTGTCCATGCGGATTCCGCATCCGGAGCAGCCGGAGGAGTACCGCACCGGGGCCCTGGCCCTGATGCTGGGCCGCGAGATCGCCGCGCGGCACGGCGGCGCGATGGTCACGTCCGTCGACCGGCCGGGGGTGACCGTGCGCGTCACGCTCCCGGTCGCGTGACGCGCACGCCTGGCTACCCGGTCGCGCCGTAGGCCGCGTCGATGCGCTCCTCCACGTCCTCCCAGTCGGGGTCGGTGAGGTCCATGCCGACCCAGCCGCGGTGGCCGACGTAGGGCGGCCTGAAGTACACCCGCGGATCCTCGGCGATCAGGAGCTCCTGGACGCCCTCGGGCGCCGCGCACCACAGGTGCGGAAACCGGTTCTGATGGTGGCCGTCCGGCCAGACCTGCACGAACGCCTTCCGGGCGCGCTTGAACAGCGGCGTGCCGTGGCTGACGTGCTCGGTGACGCCCGGCAGCGCCAGGCACATCGCGCGGACCCGGGTCACCACTTCGGTCATGGAATCCACCCTAAACGGGGACGGTGTCGGCCGGCGTCCGATTGTCCTGCGGTGCAGCACGGGTGCGGACGAGCGCAGGTCCATTGCAGCGTCTGGCCGCCGCCGGCGGCTCGCTGCGACGCTGGTCAGGCACCGAAGTCGCCCGGCAACACCCCGGAGGGAGCCCATTGATGACGATCCGTCTGGTCGCCGTCGACGAACACGTCCTCCTCCGCCTCGGACTCAACCGGGTCGTGGCCACGGTTCCCGACATCACCCTCGTCGGCGAGGCGGGCAGCGCCGCCGACGCCGAGCGCGTCGTGGCCGAGACGCGCGCGAACGTCGTCACGATCGACGCCTCCCTGGCCGACACCGACGGCATCACGCTCGCCCGCCGGCTGCGCGCCGCCAGCCCCGACCTCGGGGTGGTGCTGCTCAGCGCGGTGAGCGACGACAACCTGCTGTATCGCGCGCTGGACGCGGGGCTCTCGGCGTACGTCACCAAGGCCGCCCCGATCTCGTCCGTGCTCGCCGCGATCCGGCACGCCGCCGTCGCCCCGCACTCGTTCACCGCGCCCGGGCTGTCCTCCGCCCTGTCCCGCCGCCGCGGCCAGACCGGCCTGCTCAGCCAGCGCGAACAGGAGGTGCTGTCCCTGATGCGCGACGGGCTGAGCCTGCCGGCGATCGCCCAGCGCCTCGCCGTGTCCGAGGCGACGGTCAAGACCTATGTATCCCGGCTGTACAGCAAGCTCCGGGTGAACAACCGCTCGCAGGCGCTCATGGCGGCCGTCAACCAGGGCCTGCTGGACTCGGTCGACGCCGCCTGAGCCCCCGTCAGGCGGGCACGGTCACGCGCTGCGCATTGGTGGCATTGCAGTCCCACAGCTGCAATTGTTGAACTTTATTCACTATTCGCTGCCCGGCGCGCTTTCGCTACTCGTGCAGGCCGTATGTGGCGGACCACGCCCGCTTCAGGTCACCTTCGCTCCAGTGCCCGAACGTGTATGCGGGCGAGTCCACCGGCAGTGCCCGTTCCACCTGGATCAGCACCGCCTCGTGGCACGGATAGTCGGGGCCGTGGGTGTCCAGCACCCACTGGCGGGACCATGCGTACACGGGGTCGCCGTCGCCGCGCAGCTCGGCGGTCCCCTTGAAGCGGTAGCCACGCCTGAGGAGAAAATCGATGACGTTCACCTCGAGCCGGGGGTCGCGCCGGAGGTTCGCCACCGTCGTGGGTGAGGCCATGTTCATGAACACCAGGTGATCGTCGTCGTAGACGAGCAGGGAACCTTTCGGGGAGAGGTTCGGCGAGCCGTCCGCACAGACCGTCGCCACGAACGCGAGCCTGGCACTGCCAACGATCTTCCGCATGTCCTGCGTAATGATTCCCACCACTTCCAGCCTTCCGCTCAAGCCGCCGCCGTCGTGCTATGGACGCGTCGGCGTTACCCAGTCGGCCGGCCGGGTCTCGAGCAGGTCGGTCTTCTTCATGATTTCGCCCCCTCTCACCCAGCAGCCGGCGGCGAGCTAGCGTTGGCTGAAAACACCACGCCTGACACCCAAGGCGATACGGAGCAGCCCGCGATGGCGAAATCAGGGGTCTCCTGGAAGAGACCTGCACTTCTGGGGATCCTGGTCGCTTTCACGGCCATCCGAGTGCCGGACGTACTGACGGAGGGCACTTGGCGATCCTGGGCGGTCGTCCCCGTTTTCGGCGTAACGGTGTGGCTCTTCGGTAGGAGCGTGTTGGGTGCGGTCCGCCGCAGACGCCACACACCGGCCCGTTCGCTCGCAGATCGGGCGCTTGGACAAACAGCCGGCAGCGGCCAGGTCCGGGGTGAGCCGGAGCATGACCGCCGCGCTGGTTGAGCCGACTCAGACCTGCAGGTCGTACTGGTACGGGTTGTACTTCCCGCGCCGACCCGGCCACCTCGGGCTATGGCCTCTTCCCACCGCCTGAGCTGCCGGCTTGGCCTACATCGTTTCTCATCACTTCGCAGCGCTGCGGCCCGTCTTCTGTACCGGCGCTGCACCAATTGCTCCCAACAAGGTGTCTGGGGCGGCTTGGCTGCTCGGTTGGTCGAGCCGGAGATGAAGAGGCACCATCACGGCAGCGGTCGATCGGTCGTCGCGCTGGCTCGTGCATCTGGCGGCCGTCGAGATCGGCGGTCCCTGTGTGGGGCGGTTGCTGTACGTCGCTGCTGTAGGTGTGCGCCGGCCAGGCGTACGACTTTTGTCGAACTGAGTACGTCGACCTACCCGCGATGAGTATGTGAGCGGGATGGGGCCGGCCGCGTCGGCCCTAGGATCACGTTCATGCGTCAGCCCCTGCAACCAGGCCGCCGCCTCATCGTCGTCGCCCTAACCCTCGTGGCCGACATCGTTCTCGCAGTCCTGCTGTTCCTGGGCATCGCAGTCGACCGGATCGGCCGGGAGGGCTTCCGGTCGGCCTCGGTCAGCCCGGCGGAGTTCCGCGACTGGTTGATCATCTTGGCGTGCTGGGGCGTGGTGATGGTGACGATCGCCGTTGCCGGGCTGCTCCGCGGCCGGCCCGGGATTGCGTTGCTCCAGGCACTCGTGATGCCGATCGTCCTGGTTTGCTGGGCGCCCACGTTCGAGCGGGGCTGGCACGAGTCGCACCGGGTTCGACCGCAGCCGGCGCCCTCCACACCGGTCAACCCTTGCGTTCACGGGAACTGCCCTGGTGGCTGAGTACAGCTCCGGTCAACACCTGCCACACACGGTTTGGGAACGGACGAACGGCCGTAGGGCGATTCGCCGTTGAGCTTTGCCGTCGGGTCGCCGCATTGGGGTCGGCCCCAAGGTCATGACACGCATTCGCCGGACGCCGCTCAATTTCGTCAACCGGCGGTGCCCCTGATCGGGGTATCCGCTTTTCGGCGGATCCGCGCGCCGAGCGGTTGCTGGGTCATCACGCTGCGTAGAGCGCTGATCGCGGCGGACCCGGCAAAGCCTCAACGCTGGTAGCTCTACCTGATCGCACATGCTTGCGTTGACATGCGCGCACCAGGACTACGCCGGGGCGAGCGTCCAAGACAGAAATTCGGTCTGTCACACCGAGGGCCCGACCGGACATTCCGATAGCGATGGCCAAAGCGAGCGAAGGAGCGATGGCATGGTCGAGCCAAATGAGGCAGACGCGGAACTGGACCGGCTGCTGCGGATCGCGGACCCCGGACCGGGGCCGGATATCCATGCGTTGGTCGGCGAGCTTGGGCAGGCGGTGACGGCGGCCAACCCCGTCCGGTCCACGGCCCGTCGCGGTGTCGGTCGGAGACGCCGATGGAGTGTTGCCACCGTGGTAGGTGTGGTCGCGGCCCTGCTGACCGCCACGACGGCTGTCGCCTACAACTCCGTGGTGAGCACGCATACCCGCGAGTACGGCCCCGGCAACACTGAGAACGACAAGAGTGAGTGGCTGCGTTCCAACGGAGACGACTACCGGGAGGTGGTGGAAGAGCTACGTCCGACCGAGGTGCCGGTGCCCCCAGGCTTCTCCTACACCGCGGACGTGGACGCGTTCATCAAGTGGACGACCAAGGAGCCAGCGCTTATCCAGGTCACAAGCGTGCGGAGTTCCTACGCGTACTGGGCGAAGTGCGCGTGGGAACGCGAGTGGCTCGCCGCGCACGCCGCCGGTGACGGACCTCGCCGTGCGGAGGCCACCGCGATCCTGCGGGATGTGCCGTCGTGGCCGCTGATCGTGGCAACCGCCAGCGGCTCGACGGTCGACCACCTGCGCACCGTGGCCCAAGCGGCCGATCGGGGAGATGGGGATCCCGTCCGCCGCGACGTGGAGAACAACTGCCGGCCGCTCCCGGCGGAGGGCTCTCGGTGAGCTCGGAACGACGGTTCACACTCCTCGTCGAGTCGGCGGGCGGTCGGATCCTGTCGTACCTGACCCGACGCGTGGATCCGCCCTGCGACGCAGCGGACCTGCTCGCGGACACGTTGACCGTCGCGTGGCGGCGGATCGCGGACCTCCCCGCCGACGACGATCAGGCCACGGCGTGGCTCATCGGTATCGCCCGGGGCGTGCTGGCCAACCACCGCCGCGGCCGGACCCGACGCGCGGCCCTCGCCGACCGCCTCCGTGCGCGTCTCGCCGACCAGCCGACACGTCCCGATCCGTCAGGCGAGGCCGTCGCGATCCGCGACGCGCTGGGCCGGCTGCCCGAGCCCGATCGGGAGCTGCTCACCCTCACCGCGTGGGACGGGCTCAGCACCAACGAGGTCGCCGCCGTACTCAAGATCACGCCTGCGGCGGTCCGGCAGCGACTGCTGCGAGCACGCGGCCGACTCCGCGCCGCGCTCCTCGATCATCAGACGACCGTGTCTCGCGCATGACAAACCGCGGTTACGCGGGGTCACGGTGATGCTGTTGGTCCGATGGTGCGGTGTCGTCTCAAATATGGCACCGCACCATTCGGTCGCATTGGCAGCCGCCCTTGTGGATCTCGGCGATGAACTGGTTCGGGTTGTCCGTGTAGTTGAAGGCGGCGGCGTAACGGGGCAGCGACCTCAGGCTCGCGCCGTGGTCGCGGAACGAATCGACCGACGCGTTGTAGGTGCGAAACGTCGCAACCGTCGTCGAGCAGGCAGCCCGAAGCGTACGGGCCCGGCACGTTGTTGAAGCATTTCATGCCGAAGAAGTTCCGGTCGTTCGCCGACAGCGAGCTGCGGCCCCAGCCGGACTCCAGGATCGCCTGGGCGAGCGTGACCGACGTCGGGACCCTGGTGTCGCGCTGGCTCTGCTGCGCGGCCGGGATCGAGGCGGCCAGGAACTGCTCGTTGGTCATCGTGCCGGTCGGGCCCGCCGGCACGGCCGCGACGGGAGCGGCGGCGGGGCGCGGCGCGGCGGGTGCGGTGGGGGCGGCCGGCGGCGCGCAGACGGGCAGTTTCGGGTTGCCGGAGACGTAGGCGTGGGAGATGTAGTCCCCGAGCGCGGTGCGATCCCACTGGGCGGTGCGGCGCACGTTGCCGCACAGGTACTGTCCGCTCACCCGGCAGGTGACGGTGACCTTCTGCTTGTCCTTGACGGACCGGGTCTGGCCGAACCAGTTCGCGGCGCCGGTACGAGCGGCGAGCGAGCCCTTGACGCGGACGCTGACGACGGCGGCGTCGGCCGGGGCGGCGGCCACGACGAGTGTCGTGGCGGTCGCGGCAAGGGCGAGCGCCGGAAGGAAGACGTACTTCTTGAGGGTGCGCAGCATGAACGGATCTCCCATGAGGGGTGGGTGGTCCCCTCAAAGGTCGTCATCAGCGGTTGCGCGCCCTGTTCCCCGCCGGGTGCCAGGCCGTTGCCGCGCTCAACGAGGCGCGTGGCTCAATTGGTGCCGTACTGCTGCTTGAGCGTCAGGTAGTCGCCGAGGCCGAGGCCGCGGTAGGCGGTCGAGCAGTCCGGGAGCCCGTCGGTCATGGTCAGCGCCGAGTGCTGCGCGTAGGCCACGTGGCCGAGGCCGAACGCGTGCCCGAACTCGTGGGTCACCGTGCCCTCAAGGTCCCAGCGGTTGCTGCAGGACGGGGGCGTGGTGAGGAAGAACAGGCCCTCGGTGTTGTCGATCAGGATGTCGGTCTCGACGCTGCGGCCGTTCTCCTTGGGGCCGTACCACCAGATGCACGTTACCGCGAGCAGCCCGTGTTTGAGCGGCCCGAACGACACGGTGTTGTGCCCGTCGCGCTCGCCGCACCCGCCGGACGGCGTGACGCCCGCGATGTGGTCGGTCTTCCCGTCGTACGACTCCTGGATGCCCAGGTTCTCCGGCAGGCCGCAGTCGTTGCGCCCGATGTCCACGGTCGTGGCCGCGCTGCGCAGCGCGTTCACGACGGCCGTTCGGTCGCCGAGGTACGCCGGGATCGTCCGCTCGTTCACCCGCCACTTGAGCTCGCTGCGCCACCGCATGCCCAGCCACGTGCCGGCCGGGTCCGCGCACCGGCCCCCGTCCATCGCCGCCTCGGCCGGCTGCCCGGTCGGCGGCCCCGGGATCACGATCGCGAAGCGGGCGGTCTGCATCGTCATGGGCGGCTCGCCCACCAGCCAGGCCGCGCAGAGAAGGCAGAGGACCAGCGGAAGCAGCGTCCGCGGGATTGCCGCCAGACCATTGTCGATCTTTGGCACAGACCCATTCTGATCCGCGGTACCCACCGTAGGGGTGACTTTCGGCAAATGCGCCTGGGACGCCATGGCCGGCTGGATTCCCTTTGGCGCCGGATCGACACCCACCCGGCACCCCGGCCGCCGGGTGATCGTCGGGTCAACTACCCCGCGGCGCCGCGGGCAGAACGGCCTACTTGCTCTCGGTGCGCAGCATGCGGCTCAGCGCCCGCACGGCGACGTCGCTGGGCGAGGCGGCCTCGCGGTTGGCCTTCTGCAGCTCGCGGTACACCTCTTCGCGGTGGACCTGGATGCTGCGAGGTGCCTTGATGCCCAGCCGTACCACGTCGCCGCGCACGTCGAGCACGGTGACGACGACGTCGTCACCGACCATCACGCTTTCACCGGGACGTCGGGTCAGGACGAGCACAAGCCGCTCCTTCGCTGGGCGATAGGCGAACAGTACCCGAATTGTCGGCCGCACCGGGCGGGAAAGCCGGGCCCCGCCCCGTTCAGGCGACCAGGAGCTTCTGGCGTACCGGGAGGCCGCCGTGGCTGAGGATGAGCTGCACCGCCCGGCGGCTGCGCTGATCGAGCACGATCGGGGCCATGAGGTTGGCCGTGGCGTCCTCCGCCCCCGACTCGCCGGCGGTGACGACCAGCAGCACCAGCAGGTCGTCCTGGTCCCGCGGTGGTCGGCGACGCAGACCAGGTCGGCGCGGGTGAACTGGTCGGCGAGGAAGACCCGGGCGGGCTCGCCCGGCGGAGGCTGCCAGCCGGCGTGGACGCTCACCACGAGCGGCAGGCCCAGCAGCCACGAGCGCTCCAGCAGCGCGGCGTTGGCGAGGTCGCCGGCGAGGTGGACGTGCACGACGTCGACGGGCCAGCCGGCCAGCAGCTCGGCGAGCACCCGCTCCGAGGGCGTGTCGCCGAGAAACGGCGCTGGGTTGGCCACGTCGAGCACGAACTGCCGCACGCCCCGCTCCAGCCCCGTCTCCCGCAGCGCGGTGGCCTCGGCAGTGCCCTCCACGAAGGCCGGCTCGATCGCCAGCACCTCCCAGCCGCGGGAGGCCACCTGCCGGGCCAGGTCGGCGCAGCGGCGGTACGCGACGGCGTCGCGCGACGGGAGGATGACGGCCGCACAGGGCCGGCGTGTGTTGTTCCGCACGCCGGCCCCATCGGCACCCTTACGGCACCCCTGAGGAAACCTCAGCGGGTGGCGACCAGCTCGCCCTTGACCTCGCGGGCCCGGTGCGCCGGCACGTGGCGGGGGCGCATGAAGCGCGGCGCCCACCAGTTGGCGTTGCCCAGCAGGGTCATCAGCGAGGGCAGCACAACCGCCCGGATGATCGTCGCGTCGAGCAGGATCGCCGCGGCCAGGCCGACGCCGAGCTGCTTCATGTCGATCGTGCTCAGCGTGGCGAAGATGGAGAACACCGCCACCATCACCACGGCCGCGCTGGTCACCACGCCGGCCGAGCCGGAGATGCCCTGCGCCACGGCCTCGCGGGTGCTCAGGCCCCGGCGGACCGCCTCGCGGATCCGGCTGACCACGAAGACGTGGTAGTCCATCGACAGGCCGAACAGGACGACGAAGAGGAACAGCGGCAGCCAGGACACCACCGCGTCCATGGACTTGAAGCCCAGGATGCCCTCGGCCCAGGTGCCCTGGAAGATGAGGACCACCAGGCCGTAGGAGGCGGCGGCGGAGAGCATGTTCAGCGCGATGGAGGTCAGCGCGACGACCACCGAGCGGAACGTGAAGGCCATGACCAGGAACGTCAGCACCAGCACGAAGCCCATGACCAGCGGCAGCTTGTGCTGGACGTGGTCGGCGTAGTCGACGTCGGCCGCGACGAACCCGCCGACGGCGGTCTCCGCGCCCGGCACCGCGCCGAGCGTCTGCGGCACCAGCTGGGTGCGCAGCCGGGTCAGCGACTCCTTGGCCTGCTCGGAGCGGCCCTCGAACGGCGTGGCGACGTTGAGCACGGCGACCCGGCCGTCCTTGGAGACCTGGACGTCCGGCTCCTGGTCCAGGGGCGCGAACAGCGGGTCGGCGGCGGCCTTCTGGGCCAGCTGGGTGAGCGCGGCCTTCGTCGCGTCGAGGTGCCCGGCCGGCACGCGAACGGCGACCGTGTGCACCGTGCCGTTGCTCGGGAAGGCCTTCACCAGCCGGTCGTACGCCTGCATCGCCGGCGTGCCGCGCGGCAGGTCCTCCATGCCGGGGAACGTGAGCCGCATGCTCAGCGCGGGCGCGGCGAGCGCCAGCAGGGCCAGCACCGAGACCGCCAGGGTCGCGGCGGGCCGGCGCAGCGCGGGGCGCAGCAGGACCGACCAGACCTTGGAACCCTGCTCGTCGGTGCGCGGGCGGGTGAGGCGCCACAGCAGCGGCACGCGCGGCCGGTCGATCCAGCGGCCGAGCTTGGACAGCAGCGCCGGCAGCACGGTCAGCGAGCCGAGCACGGCGACCAGCACGACCAGGATCGAGCCCAGCGCCAGGGACGAGAAGACCACGTCGCCGGCGAGGAACAGCCCGGCCATCGCGATCGTCACGGCGATGCCGGAGACGACGACGGCGTGCCCGGAGGTCTCGGCGGCGATCTCGACAGCGTCGAGATGGGCCCGGCCCTTCGCCCGCTCCTCGCGCTCGCGGCGCAGGTAGAACAGCGAGTAGTCGACGCCGACGGCCATGCCGATCAGCAGGATGACGCTGGAGGTGGTGTCGGTCGACGGGACCAGGTGCGAGGCCAGGGTGGACAGGCCGAGCGCGGCGGCGACCGAGGACAGGGCCAGCAGCACCGGCACGCCGGCGGCAATGAGCGCGCCGAAGGCCACGATGAGGATCGCGAAGGTGACCGGCAGGCTGAGGTACTCGGCCCGCTTGAAGTCCTTGCCCAGCGTGTCGTCCATCGCCTTGGAGATCGACGGCCCGCCGGTCTCCTCCACCCGCAGGTCCGGGTGGCGGCTCTGCACGTCGGCGGTGGCCTTCGTCAGCGGCGCGAGGCGGTCCTGCGCGGTGTCCGGGTCGCCCTTCAAGGTGACCCGCACCAGCAGGGCGGTCTTGTCGTGCGACGGCAGCGGGTCGCTGACCGCCTCGACCTCCGGCAGCGCCTTCATCGCGGCGGTGACGTCGGTGGCCGCGCGCATCGCGGCGTCGGTGTCCAGGGCGCCGGAGCGGGCGGTGATGAGCACGCTCTCGGTCGCCGGGTTGTCGAAGTGCCCGTCGTCGACGATGACGCCGGACCGGCCGGACTCCCCGATGGCCTGGTCGCGATTGGTGGCTTCGACGGTCCCCGCCATGCTCCCGCCGACGAAACAGAAGGCGACGAACACGACCCACAATGCAATGGCGCGCCACGGATGCTCGGCACTCCAGCGCGCGACCCGAACGGTGATCGGTCTCTTCTCCACGCCGAAAACGCTATGGATCGGCGGCCTCGCGGACATCCGGGCTGCACCCCGCCCGCACCCGGATCCACGAACCCGGGATATCCCTGAGTATTTGGGCCACCCGTCATCACCCGAAGCCACCGGCCTGCAACCCAGCGGCAACCGAAGAAACCACCGAACTGCCTCAACAACGCCGCGACCGGGCCGATGCCCCAAATGAGCAAGGATCGCTCATCGCGCACGCCATGGACCGGCGGCACACGGACGGGAGTTCGGTTCGTGCTCGAGGACATCACGTCGGTCACCCTGCACGGCGCCCTGGACGGGCTGGCCAAGCGGCAACGGGTGATCGCCGACAACATCGCCAACATCCAGACGCCCGGCTTCCTCGCCGGCTGCGGCCGCCGCGGGCATCGAGGGCAAGCGGCGCATCACCGGCCCGCACGACGCCCGCCTGTGGGCCAAGAAGCTGCGCAAGTCCGACGCGCCGAGCGTGGTCGCGGTCGAGGCGGCGCTGGACGAGTCGAACTGGGCGGCGGCCATCGTCGAGGCGGTACGCCCGGTCGCGGTCTGAGTCGTCGTCGACGCCAGCCGCAAGGCGCCGGACGTCGCGCACCACCTGCAGGGCCTGCGCCGCGTGGACGCGATCTGCCTGCGCGGCACCGGCTCCAGCGGCGACCCGGCCAGCCCGCTGTCGCTGCGCTTGCCGGTGGCGCTGCTGGACGGGCGGCCGTCGACGCCGTACCAGTGGGCCGCGATGCTCTGCGAGCGGCTGAGCCTGGTGGGCGGCTGACGTGCTGGGCGTGGCGCGGTTCTCGACGCTGTTCGTGGCGTTGGTGATCGCGTCGCCGGCGCTCTACGCCGGCTTCGAGCGCCCACTCCCCCTGGAACCACCGTGCGTTCCCCGTCGTCCGCTAACGGATGGTCCTGTCACCCGTCTGTGCGGCCCCCGATCGGACGGACGGCCGGGCGTTTCCGCCAACGGCCCGGGCGCGGGCATCGGGCGGTGGGGTGCGGGGGCGCGGCGCGGGTGGCAGGCTCGTGGGCATGGATGCCGACGGCGACCGGTTCGACGTCGTGGTGGTCGGGGCCGGCCCGGCCGGGGCCGCCGCGGCGCTCGCCGCGCGGCGGGCCGGGGCCGGCGTGCTGCTGCTTGACCGGGCCGCGTTCCCGCGCGACAAGCCGTGCGGGGACGGGATCGCGCCGCACGCGCTCGACGTGGCGGCGGAGCTCGGCGTCACCGGGCTCGCCGACGGGTACGCCCCGGTGCCCGCCCTGCGGCTCGTCGGGCCCGGCGGGGGCGCGGTCGCGCGGCGGCATGCGCGTGCGGCGTACACCATCCCCCGGACGGTCTTCGACCGGCGGCTCGTGGACGCGGCGGTGCGCGCGGGCGCGGTGCTGCGGCGGCACACCGTGCGCCGGGTCGAGGACCGGGGCGACCACGCGGTGCTGGACGGCGAGATCCGCGCGGGGGCGGTCGTCGGGGCGGACGGCGCGTACTCGCTGGTCCGCAAGGCCCTCGGGCACGCCCCGAACGGGCCCGGGCACCTGGCGCTCGCGATCCGCGGATACGCGCCCGCGCCCGGCCTCCCGCCCGAGCAGCGGATCGTGACCACGGCGGCGGGCTGGCCCGCCTACGCGTGGGCGTTCCCGATCGGCGACGGGCGGGCGAACGTCGGCTACGGCGAGGTGCTCCGCGGCCGCGCGCTCACCCGGGCCCACCTGCTGGACCGGCTGGCGGCCCTCCTGCCCGACGTGAACACCGCCGCCGCCACCGAGCTGCGCGCCCACCACCTGCCGCTGTCGACCCACCGGCCACCGCCCGCGCAGGGGCGCCTGCTGCTGGCCGGCGACGCGCTGTCGCTGATCAACCCGTTCACCGGCGAGGGCATCTTCTACGCGGTGCTATCGGGCGCGCTGGCCGGCGCGGCCGCCGCGCACGGGCACTCCCCCGCCGGCCGCTACCGCGCGGCGCTGCGCGACCGGCTGGGGCGGCACCTGCGCCATTCCCGCGTGGCTGCGGCGCTGAGCTCGCGACGCTGGATCGTGGACGCGGCCGTACACGCCGCCGACCGCGACCAGCGCGTCTTCGACGACCTCATCGAGCTCGGCCTGGGCGACGGCCTTCTGACCGCCCGCACGCTGGGCTCGATCTCGCGCGCCGCCGTGAGCACCAGCTGACGGCGGCGCGGGCTGCCGGTACGCACCGTGGCCGGCCGGAAACTCTACGAGCGCGTCCACCGCTCCCGCCGGGGCGGTTCGCGCGGCCACCGAGCACTCGACGGCGGCCGAGCGGGCCACGTTCGCGCAGCTCCTGACCAGGTTTCGTCGACGGGCTCACGGAACCGGCACCAGACCGGCACTGAGCGTCGATTCTTCCGGAGCCCGCGGTGCAGTAATCTGCGCCGGGGGTGATTCGGTGGCGGGCGCCGACGGCCGGGACGATGCCGTCATCGATCCTGCGCTGTCGCACCTCGCCCGCCAGTGGGTCTCCGCCGTGCGGCAGACCAACTTCCTCGACCTGAGCGCCGAGGCCCTGCAGCGCTTCTTCGAGCAGCAGACCGCCGCGCTGCGCACGGGAGACCCGCGGGCCGGCGACGCCGCCGGTGCCGCCCTGGTCGCCGTCGGGATCAACAGCCCCGAGGCGCTGCGGCGCTCGATCGGCGTGCTGTTCCAGCTGCCGTCCGCCGACGGCGAGCTGATCGGCGCGTTCGCGGCCGGGTTCGCCCGGGCGAGCCGGCAGAAGGTCCTCGACGACCAGGAGCGCATCCGCCGCGCCTGGTCGCGGGCGCTCAGCGACGCCGAGGACAGCCTCCAGCGCGAGCTGCACCACCAGGCGCACCACGACCCGCTCACCGGCCTGCCCAATCGTGTGCTGCTCTACGGCCACCTCGCCGAGGCGCTGCGCGAGGCCGAGGACGGCGCCCGCGTCGGGGTGTGCTTCGTCGACCTCGACGAGTTCAAGACCATCAACGACACGCTCGGGCACGGGTTCGGCGACCAGCTGCTCGTCGCCCTGGCCGACCGGCTGCGGTCGTGCGTGATCGACGCCGGGCACTTCGTGGCGCGGGTCGGCGGCGACGAGTTCGTGGTCGTCGTGCGCGACACCAAGGGCCCCGACGAGCTGACCGAGCTGGCCGAGGCGATGCTCGCCGAGCTCAACAAGCCGGTCCGCCTCGACGGGCACGAGCTCGCGGTGTCGGCCAGCATCGGCATCGTCGAGCAGGCGGCCCGCGGCGCCGAGCCGGAGGAGCTGCTGCGCGCCGCCGACGCCACGCTCTACCTCGCCAAGGCCGACGGGCGGGCCCGCTACGCGGTCTTCGACGAGCAGCGCAACGCCCAGCAGCTGCTGCAGTACGGCCTCACGGGAAGGCTCTTGGGCGCCCTGGACCGCGGCGAGTTCGAGCTGGTGTACCAGCCGCTCGTGGCCCTGCAGGACAACCGCCTGCGCGGCGCGGAGGCGCTGCTGCGCTGGCGGCACCCGGATCTCGGCACGGTGTCGCCCAACACGTTCATCCCGGTCGCCGAGCAGTCCGGCATGATCCTGCCGCTGGGCCGGTGGGTGCTGCGCGAGTCGTGCATGGCGGCCGCCGCGTGGCAGCGCAGTCACCCCGGCACCCCGCTGCTGGTCAGCGTGAACGTCTCGCCCCGCCAGTGCACCGACCCGCGGCTGCTCGACGACGTGCGGCACGCGCTGGCCGACTCCGGGCTGGAGCCGGCCAACCTGCAGCTGGAGCTGACCGAGACGGTGCTCATGCAGTCGACCGGGCGGCCGGTGCAGACCCTGCGCACCATCGCCGACCTCGGCGTGCGCATCGTCATCGACGACTTCGGCATCGGCTACTCCAACCTGGCCTACCTGCGCCACCTGCCGGTGCACGGGCTGAAGCTCGCGGGCGCGTTCATGGCCGGCATCCGCAAGCTGGAGAGCGACCACGTCGACGAGCAGATCGTCGAGACCGTCATCCGGCTGGCGCACACACTGCAGATGACGGTCACCGCCGAGGGGATCGAGACCGCCGACCAGGCCGCCCGGCTCGCCGCCCTGGGCTGCGACCTGGGCCAGGGCTGGCACTTCGGGCGGCCGGTGGCGCCGGCACGGATCCCCGCTGTGCGTGCTCCCGCCGAAGCCTGATCCAGCTGGTACCCGTAGGCCCAGCGAACACCATGCCCTGATGGCGGTCGGCCGGCTCGCGGTCCGACCAGAAGCACCAGGCGCGATAGGGCGGCGCGACGCCACCGCCGACTGGAACCACGGATGCTGGCCGGAGGTGTGGTTCACCACAAGATCGATGATGACCTCGATGCCGCGGTTGGCCGCCTGGTGGGAGCGGTTCCGCGAAGTCCCCCAGCGAGCCCAGCGGGGATCGACGTCGTAGAAGTCGGTGGCGTCATATCCGTCGTCCCGCCTGGGGTCGGGTGGATCGGATTCAGCCACAGGCAGTTGACTGCGAGCCTGGTCAGGTAGTCGAGGCGGCCGATGAGACCTTGAAAGTCGCCGATGCCATCGCCGTCGGAGTCCTGGAACGTCTCGACGTCCAGGCAATAGATGACACTCTCGGTGTACCGTCGCTCGCCCATGCGGTCGGGATAACCGAATCGGACTCCGCGCAAACGTGCGCTTGCGTGCGCGCCGCCCGGACCGCGAGGATGGCTCCCGGGGGGCTGATGGTCGACTTCGCTGGCGCGCTACGGGACGCAATCCAGGCACGTGGTCTGGGGTTGGAACGCATCCAGGAGCGGTTGCGCGCCGAGGGCTATTCGGTGAGCCTCGCCACGCTGAGTTATTGGCAGACGGGGCGCAGCCGGCCGGAGCGGCGCGAGTCGCTGGCGGCCCTGGCGGAGCTCGAGAAGATCCTCGAGGTCGAGCCCGGCTCGCTCGCGGCGCTGGTCGGGCCGCCGCGGCCGCGGGGCCGGCACCTGCACAAGAGTGCGGACAACCCTGAGCTGGGCGCTTTCTGGTCGGAGCGCGCCCTCATCGTCGACCTGGCGCAGGGCATCGACACCCGCTGGGACGCGCGGCTGACCCGTCTGAGCCAGCACGACCGCGTCAACGTCGGCCCCGACCGGGGCGAGGTGTCGTTCCTCGTGCGCCAGGTGCTGCGGGCGGAGGCCGACGGGCCGGACCGCTATGTGGCGATCATCCGCCTGGACGTGCCGGGCAACCCGCTCCCGCTCCTCACGCCGGTGCGCAACTGCCGCCTGGGCCGGATCGTGGAGCACCCGGAGAGCGGCCTGTTGCTGGCCGAGTTGCTGTTCGACCGGCCGCTCGCCAAGGGTGAGACGGTGATCACCGAACACGCGCTGGACAATTATCCGCCATTTCCACTGGCGACGCAGTACGAGCGCAAGTTCCGGCTTCCGGTCCGCGAATACGTCGTCGAGGTCTGTTTCGACCCCGCCGCCTTACCGCGGGCCGTCTATCAGTATCAGCAGATGGACGGCCAAGACGAACAGGTCACGTCAATGGAGGTCGACGTGGGCCACTCGGTCCACGCGATCGCCCTTGACTATGGCCCCGGCCGCTATGGACTTCGGTGGGACTGGGAGTAGTTTGCGCTGCTCACAGCACCTTGGACAGGGTCGATCGCAACACCTTGGACGGTAGGGAAGAACAACGGGGCGCCGGTGTGGCCAGCGCCCCGCCTCTGTTCCCGGAAAAACCCGGCGTCACCATCGGAACGGCTGGGATGTCGCCGCGACGGTCAGGGTGGAACGCATGTGCCGCCTCCACAAGGAAGTCATTCTCCTTGGGGAGAAACTTATTGGCCGACGCGCGCCGCCTCAAGATTGTGGATCGCCTTAACAGTTAACGCTCGCGGGCCCGCCCGCTCTTAACAGTTAAGAGTAGAAAAGGCCGGACGGCCGCACCCGCCAACTTGTGCGACCGCCCGGCGTCTCGGAACCCCGTGAAGTGGCGCCTACGCCAGCCGGATCCAGGCGGATGCGTCCTGCGGGAGCGTGCCGTCCTCGTTGAGCGGGACGCTGCTCAGCAGCACCTCGCGGTGCGGCGGCAGGATGGCCGGCTCGGTGCCCAGGTTGGTCACGTTGGCGAACGAGTCGTCGCGGGCGAACGCGAGCACCTGCGGGTCGGAGTCGAGCCAGCGCATCGGCCCGTCGCCCAGCGCCGGCTCGGCCCGCCGGATGCGCAGCGCGTCGCAGTACAGCTCCAGGAACGAGCCCGGCACGCCCTGCTGGGCGGCGACGGACAGCCCGGCCCAGTGCGCCGGCTGCGGCAGCCACGGCGCGCCCGAGGCGTCGGGCGGGCTGAAGCCGAACGGCGCCTGCGACCCCGACCAGGGCACCGGCACGCGGCAGCCGTCCCGGCCGGGGTCGACACCCCCGGAGCGGTGGAACATGGGGTCCTCGCGCAGCGCGTCGTCGAGGTCCTCGACCTCCTCCAGGCCGAGTTCCTCGCCCTGGTACAGGTAGTAGGCGCCGGGCAGCGACATGGTCAGTAGCGCGGCGGCCCGCGCCCGGCGGGTGCCGAGCTCGAAGTCCGACGGCACGTTGCGGCGCTTGTCGGCGAAGGCGAAGTTCGTCACCTCGCGGCCGAAGCGGGTCACCTCGCGGGTCACGTCGTGGTTGCTGAGCACCCAGGTGGCCGGCGCGGCGACCGGCGCGTGCACCTCGAGCGTCATGTCGATCTCGTACCGCAGCCGCTCGGCCTCCCACGGCGCGCCCAGGAAGGCGAAGTTGAACGCCGTGTGCAGCTCGTCGGGGCGCAGGTAGCGCGCGAACGCCTCGTGGTCGGGCAGCCACACCTCGCCGATCAGCGCGCGCGGCGGGCTGTACGTGTCCGCGATGCGCCGCCACGACTGGTACACCTCGTGGATACCGTCGTTGTCCTCGTAGTTGTCGCTGACGAGCGGGTCCTTGATGAGCACGGCGGCGGAGTCGATCCGGATGCCGTCGATGCCCCGGTCCAGCCAGAACCGCAGGATGTCCTCGAACTCCTCGCGGACGGCCGGGTGGTCCCAGTTGAAGTCCGGCTGCTCCGGCGCGAACAGGTGCAGGTACCACTCGCCGTCGGCAACCCGGCTCCAGGCCGGCCCGCCGAAGATGGACTGCAGGTCGGTCGGCGGCAGCTCGCCGTGCTCGCCGCGGCCCTTGCGGAACCAGAACAGGTCCCGCTCCGGCGAGCCGGGCGGCGCCGCGAGCGCCCGCTGAAACCAGGCGTGCTGGTCGGAGCAGTGGTTCGGCACGATGTCGCAGATCACCCGGATGCCCGCGGCGTGGGCCTCCTCGATGAGCTTCTCGGCCTCGGCGAGGGTGCCGAAGATCGGGTCGATGGCCCGGAAGTCGGCGACGTCGTAGCCGCCGTCGGCGAGCGGCGACGGGTACCACGGCACGATCCAGATCGCGTCGATCCCGAGGCCGGCCAGGTACGGCAGGCGAGAACGCAGGCCCGCCAGGTCGCCGACGCCGTCGCCGTTGCCGTCGGCGAAGCTGCGCAAGTAGATCTGGTAGATAGCGGCGCTGCGCCACCATGCTTGGTGGTTCTGGTCGGCCACGTGGAACCTGCTTTCTCGCACTGTGAATGCCTACACACGACAGGTGGATTCAGGGGGTGACGCCCGGGCCCGGTGGACCCGTCGTCCCCGGGCATCTGACAAAGGGTCGTGAGGTCAGCCCTTGACAGCCCCTCCCAATCCGGCGCCCGAAAGGAACAGGCGCTGGAAGGCGAGGAAGAACACGACCGGGATGAGCGTCGAGATCGCAAGGGACGCGAGGAACACGCCCAGATCGGTTTGCGACGCGATCGCAGGCAGGCGCACCGACAGCGGCTGCTTGGCCGGGTCCTTGAGCACGAGCATCGGCCACAGGAAGTCCTTCCAACTCGCGATGGTCGCGAACACCGACACGACGCCGAGGATGGGCTTGGACATCGGCAGGACGACCGACCAGAACAGCCGGAATGAGCTGGCGCCGTCGACCTTGGCCGCCTCGAACACCTCACGTGGGAGGCTGTCGAAGAACCGCGTCACGAGCACGACGTTGAAAGCGCTTGCGCCCGACGGCAGCCAAACGGCGAAGAAACTGTTGATGAGCGACGTACCGACAACCGGCGGGTTGAGGATCGTGAGGTACAGCGGCACGAGGAGCACGACCGTCGGCACGAACAAGGTCGCGATCACCAGACCGTTGACAATCTTGCCCCAGGCGGGCCGGAGGACGGACAACACGTAGCCGCCCGTGGTCGCGACGAGCAGCTGCACGAACCACGAGCCGGCCGCGAGCCAGATCGTGTTGAGGAAGTACCTGCTGATCTGGACGTCGTTCCACGCCTCGGTGATGTTCTGCCAGCGCACACCGTGCGGGAAGACCGCCAGTGGCGTACGGATGATGTCCTGCGTGGGAGTGATCGCGTACTTCGCGAGGAGCAGAATCGGCCCGACGCCGACCACGAGGAGCAACACCAGCAGAATCGTATGCAGGGTCTTGATGGTCGCGCTGACCCGGGGAATGCGCCAGTCCTGGCTGGAAACGTAGCCGCGGCCGCCTTCGAACTGGGATGCCCTGCGCTTGCGGCCCGGCCGCGCAACCCTGGCCGCACCGACCGGAGTCGCGACGTCGGGCGCCTGCCCCCGCGCACCCGCGGCGGATACGTCGGAGGTCGACGGCAAGGTCATGGTGCTCCTCTTCCCCTCGGGGACGTGTTGGCCGGTCACGACTTGCTCCAGCCGGACGTGAGCTTGAAGTACACCAGTGACAGGATCGCGAGGAACGCGGCGAGCATGACGGACAGGGCCGTCGCCGCACCGTAGTTTCCGCCCAGGGATCTGCCGAACGCGTAGTCGTAGATCATGAGAAGGATCGTCAGCGTGGCGTTCGCCGGGCCGCCATCGGTGAACAGGTAGGGCTCCAGGAACACCTGGACGGTACCGATGATCTGCAGGATGAAGGTGATGAGCAGGACGCCGCGCAGCTGGGGCATGGTCACGTGCCACACCTTCCGCCAGATGCCGGCGCCGTCGACCTCGGCGGCGTCGTACAGCTCGTCCGGAACGCCGATGAGCGCGGCGAGGTAGATGATCACGGTCCCGCCGGCCGCGGCCCACGTCGCCTCGATGACGAGGGACGGCATGGCCAGCGACGGACTCGACAGCCAGGTGTACGGGCCGAGCCCGACCCAGCGCAGGATCGTGTTGAACACACCGTCCGCGGAGCCGTCGTAGAAGAACTTCCACAGCAGGACGGCGACGACGGGCGGCACCACCACCGGGAGGTAGGCGAGCACGGAGTACAGGCCCTTGCGCCGCCTGACCGAGCTGATGAGCACCGCCGTGACGAGCGGGATCGGGAAGCCGATCACGAGGGCGAGCAGCGCGAAGTAGAGGGTGTTGCGGATCGCCGTGGGCAGGTCGGGATCGGTGAGCACGTACTGGAAGTTGTGCCAGCCGACCCACCTCGGGTCCCCGACGAGGTTGGTCTTCTGAAAGCTCATGACGACCGATCGCACGATCGGCCACCACGAGAAGACTCCGAAGACGACCAGGAGCGGGAGCGCGAACACGACCGAGCTCAGCCCACCGCGCTGGACCCAGGTCGCCGGGTTGCGCCGGCGGACCCGCCCGCCCTGGGGCCTGCCCGTCCCCGGGTTGTGGTTGCCCCCGGCGACGGCGGCGTCGCCGGTCTGCCGCAGGGCGCCCGAAGCACTCACGGCACATCACTCCTCGTCCTGGTTTCGGGGCAGAGGCCCCCGGTGTGGGCCGCCGGTCTACCGGCGGCCCACACCTTGCGGGTTTGTTGATGCGGTGAGCGTCAGCCGGCCGCGTCGATGGCGCGCTGCGCCTTCGTGTTGGCCTCGGTGAGCAGCTGGTCGATGTTGGCGTCCTTGTTCGTCAGGACGGCCTGCACCACCGTATCGAGCGACTTGTAGACGTCCTGGGTGGCGACGGCCGGCTCGTTGACGAGCTTGGCGTCGAAGACCTTGGTGGTGAACGTGGTCATCTGGTCCAGCGGCACGTTGACGTAGGACTTGATCCAGTCCTGGTACTGCTGGTACTGCGACTGGGAGAAGATCGGCAGCTCGGGGGTACCGACGGGCTGCTTGCTCGCGATCTGAATCTGCGCGGCCTTCGCGGCGGCGTCCTGCTTGGTGTACTTGCGCAGGTAGTGGTAGTCAATCCACTTGATCGCCGCGGCCTTGTCGTTGTTGGTGGCCTTGCTGGACACGGCCGCCATGGTGCCACCGCCGAGCACACCGGAGTCACTGCCCGAGAGCGGGATCATCGTCAGGCCGTACGTCTTCGGGTCGATGTTGTTCGTCTGCACCAGGCTCGTGTAGACGTCCTGGCCCGAGGTGTACATGCCGATCTTGCCAGCGGCGAACGCCTGGTTGATGCCCGACCAGTCGTAGTTGAAGTTCGCGCCCATGGAGTTGTCGGTCCAGCGCAGGTCCTTCAGGAACTGCAGCGCGGCCTTGGTCCCGTCGTTCGTGAGCGTGGCCTTCTTGCCGTCCTCCACCCGGCCGCCGCGGGCGTAGGTGTCGACCGTCAGCTGCCAGCCGCCGGTCGCGTCCTTGGACATCTGGGCGAAGCCGGCCTGACCGGTCTTGTCCGCGATGGCCTTGGCGGCCGTGCGGACCTCGTCCCAGGTGGTCGGCGGCTTGTTCGGGTCGAGGCCGGCCTGGGTGAACAGGTCGCGGTTGTAGTGCAGGCCGACCGCGTAGATGCTCTTCGCGGGGATGGCGTAGACGTGACCGTCCGAGCCCTGGCCGTACTGCAGCAGGTTCTTGTTGAAGTTCGACGCGTACGAGAGCTGGCCGAGGTAGGTCTGCATGTCAGAGACCTGCTGGTTCGCGATCAGCGTCTTCGCGTCGGTGAAGGGGATCTCGAACACCGTCGGCAGCGTGCCACCGGCGAGGTCGGCCGCGAACGTGGTGGCCTTCCACTCGTAGTCGTGCGTCTTGACCGTGATGTTCGGGTTTTCCTTCTGGAAGTCCGTCACCTCGTCCGCGAGCGCCTGCTGCGCCTCGGGCTTGGCGCCGGGAAGCAGACCCACGACGTTGAGCGTGACCTTGGTGTTCGGGTCGAGCGTCGTCGAACTCGAGTCGGCGCTGCTGTTGTCGCTCGAGGAGCACGCGACGAGCGTGCCGCCGAGCGCGAGCGCACCCACGAAGGCTAATGCCCGCGTGGTACGTGAGTACTTCATCGTCGCTCCTTGTTGGGGTGTGTAGACATCCGGACCTGATGGATCGAATGGAGGGAACCGTCGGGGCGAGGGACCAGCCGTCAGAGCCGGAGCCAGACGGCGGCGGTGTCCTCGCGTCCATAGCGAGTGACCGGTCGTGTGACGTCGTGGTTGGACAGGACCCACGTGGCGGGCGCGCCGACGAGGACGCGCGGCTCCTCGTACGAGTCGGCGATCGCTCGCAATGGATTCCTTCCGTTGTAGGAGCCGTGCGAGGCCGGTCTGGGGCGTCCAAACCTGGACCGCTCCGCACGGGTGGCGCAGCCTGGCCTCGGCTGCCGGGTTGCTTCAGGCGCGTTACTGATCGGTTTCCGTGGCATCGCGTCAGGGTTTCGGCCTGGCGTAGGCAAGAGATTAGGCTCACGCTGCACAAGAAGTCCATGGCTCGTTGCAAAATTTTAATGATCTTCTGGCACCCGTTTGCACGGGCGCGCTCCCACGGACCCGCAACTTGCATGGAATCGGCCGATAACACGCAGCGTCCGGGCCCCTGCGGCCGAGGTCGGCGCCGGAAAGCGAGCGCACGGCTACCGACGGGTGTGGTCTCCGTCGCCGACGGGCGACGGCAAGCGGATTGCGCAAGAGTTGCAAAGAGCGCCACGACTTCGCGCAGAAGTCGTGGCGCTCTCGGGTCTTGCGTGGTTTCGGGGTTACGCGGCGGTGGTCGCCCGGGCCTCCTGCAGCGCGCCGGTGGAGCCGCGCACGACCAGCTCGGGCTCGAAGAGCATCTCCTCGGTCGGCACCAGCGTGCCGGCCACCTGGCTGACCAGCAGCGTCACCGCCGCCTGGCCCATCGCCTGGATGGGCTGGCGGACCGTGGTCAGCGGCGGGTCGGTGCAGTTCATGAACAGCGAGTCGTCGAAGCCGACCACGGACACGTCGTCGGGGACCTCGCGGCCGAGCCGGCGGGCCGCCCGGATCGCGCCGAGGGCCTGGACGTCGGAGGCGCAGATGATGCCGGTGACGCCGTGCTTGATCAGCCGCGTGGCGCCCGCGCGCCCGCCCTCCATCGAGAAGATGACCCGCTCGACGTCGTCCACGTTGACCGTGCCCGACAGCGCGGCGGCGGCCTGGAACGCGGCCAGCTTGCGGTTGGATGGCGCGTGGTCGGCGGGGCCGAGGATCAGCCCGATCCGCTTGTGCCCCAGCGAGCTGAGATGGTTGAACGCCTGGTCCACGGCGTGCCCGTCGTCGACCGACACGCGGGGGAAGCCGAGGTCGTCGATGGCGGCATTGACCAGCACCGCGGGCAGCCCGCGGTCGTGCAGCCGGTGGTAGTGCTCGTGCTCCGCAGCCGCCTGGTGATACAGGCCGCCGCAGAAGATGATGCCGGAGACGTGCTGGTCCAGCAGCATCTCGACGTAGTCGGCCTCGGAGACGCCGTCCGCGGTCCGGGTGCACAGCACCGGGGTGAAGCCGCGCTTGGACAGCGCCCCGGCGACCACTTCGGCGAAGGCCGGGAAGATCGGGTTTTGCAGTTCCGGCAGCACGAGGCCGACGAGGCGGGCCCGCTCGCCGCGAAGCTTGGTTGGCCGCTCGTAGCCCAGCACGTCGAGCGCGGTGAGCACCGCGGTGCGGGTAGCGTCGGAGATGCCCGGCTTGCCGTTGAGCACCCGACTCACGGTCGCCTCGCTCACGCCGGCGTACTTCGCCACCTCAGCGAGTCGTCGAGTCATGCCCGCAAGCGTAGTGCATGACTACGCAATTTTTTGCACGATGTCGCCCACACAACCATGCGGACCTGGATCTTGCCGGTGTGGCGCCCGAAAAATACGACATTTTCCGGGCACCAACGTCAACCGGCCAGCGCGAGCGAGACCTTGCCGCCGCCGTACCCGGAAACGTCCACCTTGAGATCGAGCCGCCGCCCCAGGGCGAGCAGGTGGTTCACCGCGTCGGCCGGCGGTCCGCCGCCGGGCAGGAAGGTCTGGTGCAGCTTGACCCGCGGCGCGCCCTCCCTGTTGATCAGCCCGGCGAGGATGTTGCACACCTCGATGGCGTTTTCGCCGATCATTTTCGAGATCTCGTTGTCCTCGATGCACGCCTCCGCGCCGCCCGGCGGGATCAACCCGATCGCCGCGCCGGCATAGGCGGTGAGTTCGAAGTCCATCCCGATCACGGCCATGAGCTGGAGCCGTTCGTCGGTGTAGAGGGCGACCAGGGTGCGTGGGACGTCGGCGGCTTTGAGTAGGTCGGCCGGCGACGCCTCCGGTGAGGTCGGGCTGCTCATCGTCGACCTCGACGGGTTCAAGGACGTCAACGACACTCTCGGCCCTCCGGCCGGCGACGAGCTGCTGCTGACCGCCACCGCGCTGGTTAGGTCCGGCCCTCGCGCTCCTGGGCGGTGCGCAGCGTCGAGGAGCGCGGCACCCAGTCGGCGAGGCGCACCGCGTATCCGAGCACGCGCAGCCGCTCCACCACCTCGGGGTCGTCGTCCACGACCAGCTCGATCGGCGACTCCCGGGCGAGCCGCGCGAGCTGGCGGGGCTTGAAGTCGCGGGCGGGCCGGCGGTCGTTGGCGGGCCGCATGAAGAGCAGCTCGGCGGGCAGGCCGGCGGCGCCCAGCCACGCGGCGGTGAGGTCGCGCAGGTGCTCCGGCCGCCCGGTGAGCCAGACCAGCACGTGGTGCCGCGCGTACTCCCGGGCCAGCTCGACGCCCTCGGCCAGCACGGGGTCGCGGTCGGCGGCGGCGAAGAACCGGTTCCAGTCCTTGGGCCGGCGGTCCAGGTACTTCAGCCGGTGCCGCACGTCGGCGACCACCCCGTCGATGTCGAACACGGCCAGCGAGGACTCCATGCGCCCAGTCTCGCAGGCCCGCCGCATTGCCCCCGACCAATACTCCGCACATAACCGAAATGTCGGATTTATCCGTCACGAAGTGGCGGATAAATCCGACGAAAGGCTCCACCGCAACCCCTCGGCAACGGGTGGCGAACCGCGAGCGCACCGCATTGTCCCGAGCCTGGAGTGGCCCGGTTCTCCGCCCGACCCTGAGGAGTCCTCGCCGATGCGCGTTTCCCTCCGTGCCACCCTGATCGCGGTCGCGGCGGCCGGTGGGCTCGCCGGCTTCGGCACGCCCGCCCTCGCCGCGCCCGAGGGGACGATCCTGGGCGCGAACGAGGCCGGCACGATCCGGGACCGCTACATCGTGGTGTTCAAGGACTCCGTGCCGGCGAGCTCGACCGCGGCGGACGCGAGCCGGCTGGCGCGGCGGTCCGGCGGGCAGGTGCGGCGCTCGTTCAGCAAGACGCTCAAGGGCTTCTCGGCCCAGCTCACCGAGCGGGGCGCGAAGCGGCTCGCGGCAAGCCCGCTGGTGGACTACGTGCAGCAGGACCGTACGGTGCGGCTGGCGGACACCGAGGCGAACGCGCCGTGGGGGCTGGACCGCATCGACCAGCAGTACCGGCCGCTGGACGGCACCTACACGTACGCCACGACGGCCCCCGAACGTCACCGCGTACGTGCTCGACACCGGCATCCGGACGACACACGCGGAGTTCGGCGGGCGGGCCAGCTCGGGGTACGACAGGCGGCGCCGGCTACCTGGACGCCTGGACCCTCACGCTCGAAATCGATCGCCGCCCACCACCCCCGCGCCTACCCTCGGTGGACGATGACCAAGCGGACCGACCCCCGCCTCGTCCGGCTCGACGAGTCCTGGACCACGCTGCCCAACCCCTACGACGTACCGGTCGAGATCTGCGCCGGGCCCGACGTGCCCATCGAGCCGGCCGCGATCGACGAGCTGCTGACCGTGCTCGACACCGCGCGGACCCTGCGCACGCTGGCCGGCGCCACCCCCGGCCTCGCGTGGGAGCCGCGCATCGAGCGGGTGGTGTGCACCCCGGACTTCCACAAGGGCGCCGGCATCCCGATCGGCACCGTCCTGCAGACCTCCGGCGCGCTGATCCCGCAGGCGGTCGGCAACGACATCAACTGCGGCATGCGGGTCGAGGTCACCTCGCTCACGGTCGACCGGGTGCGGCCCCGCCTCGACGAGCTCGAGCGGCGGCTGCGCCACCTGTTCTTCGAGGGCGGGCGGCACATCGGCCTCACCCCGGCCCAGCGCGAGGGCCTGCTGCGCGCGGGCCTGCCGGGCCTGCTCGCCGAGGGGCCGCTCGGCCCGCACGTGCGCGACGCCGACCGGCTGCACGCGAGCGGGTTCGCCGCGGACTCCGCCGAGGAGTTCCGGGACTGGGTCGACAGCGGCGGCGGGGTGAGCTACGACAGCATCATCGGCGGGGTCGGCGGGGGCAACCACTTCGCGGAGCTGCAGTACGTCTCGGCGGTGCACGACGGCCCGGCCGCCTACGCGTGGGGCCTCGCGCCCGGGCGCGTGGTGACGATGGTGCACAGCGGCTCGCTGTCGCTGGGCCACCAGGCCGGCGCGACCGGGCGGGACCTGGCGAAGCAGGCGTGGCCGGCCGGCGTGCCGATGCCGGAGAACCGGATCCTGCCCATGCTGCTGGACGAGCGCACGGAGAAGAGCCGGCGGCGGTACCTCACGGCCTTCGCCAACGCCGCCAACTTCGCGATCGGCAACCGGTACTTCCTCGCGCTCATGCTGCGGGCGGGCCTGAGCGCGGCGGTCGGCGAGCTGGACGCTCGGCTGGTGTACGACGCGCCGCACAATCTGCTCTGGCCCGGCGACGACTCGGGCGACCACCCGGACGGGGTGGTCCTGCACCGCAAGGGCGCCACGCCGGCCGGGACGAGCGCCGACGGGTGGGGCGAGCCGGTCATCGTGCCCGGCTCGATGGGCGCGCCCAGCTACCTGCTGCGCGGCCTGGGCAACGAGCGGGCGCTGGGCAGCGCCTGCCACGGCGCCGGGCGCAGCGTGCCGCGCGGCGCGGCGGCCCGCGGCAGCGACGCCGAGCTCGACGAGTTCCTGCGCGAGTTCCGGGTGGTCACTCCGCTCAACCATCGCGATCCCGCGGTGGCAGCCCGCCGCGACATCATCGCCGCATGGCGGCGCGACCTCAAGCAGGAGGCGCCGTGGGCGTACAAGGAGGTGCGCCCGGTCGTGGAGAGCCTGCGCACCGCGGGCGTCGCCGAGCCGGTGGTCGAGCTGCGCCCCATCCTGACCGTCAAGGGCTGACCCCCGATCAGGGCTGACGGTCAGGGCTGACGATCGTGGCTGACCCGGCGCTCGACCGTCTGCACCAGGCGGCCGGCGACCGTGGTCAGCGGCAGGTCGAGCCGGCGGGCGGTGCTGCGCAGCACGTCCAGCGCGGCCTCGGCGGAGCAGGCGCGCTGGACCATCATGATGCCGACGGCGCGGTTGACCGTCTCGCCGTCGGCGAGCGCCTCGGTCAGCTCGGCGTGCACGTCCGCGCGGCGGCCGCGGTCGAGCACGGCGGACAGCAGCAGCCCGGCGTGCTCGGCGACGAGCATCGCGGTCAGCCCGACGTCGCTGGTGAAGCTCCCGGGCTCGGCGGTGTAGACGGTGAGCGCGCCGATCACGTGCTCGTCGATGTCGACGGGCACGGCCAGCACCGCCTTCACCCCCGCCGCCAGCGCGTGGGACCGCCACTGCGGCCAGCGGGAGTCGGCCGCCAGGTCGTCGCTGAGGACGAGGTCCCGGGCGCGGATCGCCTCCATGGACGGGCCGGCGCCGCTGCCGTACTGGCTGTCGAGCAGCGACTCCGGCAGCCCGGACGATGCCGCCGCCGTGGACGGCCCGCCCGAGCGGACCAGTGTGACCGCGCACCAGGACGCGCCCTCCACGAGATCGGCGGCGGTCTCGACGAGGTCCTCCAGTGCCTCGTCGAGGTCGTCGCTCGCGATCAGTCTCGCGGTCAGCTGGCGCAGCACTGCGGCGATCTCCACGGTGTGGAGCTCTGTCACGGCTCCCCTTTCGTCGAACCGGGGGGCCTACTACCCGTCGCGCGGTGATCTCAACCGTCGAGCAGCGCCCTGCGCAGCCCGTCGAGGGTCCGGCTGAGCAGCCGCGACACGTGCATCTGGGAGATACCCAGGTCGGCCGCGATCTGCGCCTGGGTGCGGTTGCCGTAGAAGCGTAGGGACAGGATCCGCCGCTCGCGCTCGGGCAGGCGGGCGATCAGCGGCTTGATCGCCTGCCGGAACTCGACGCCGTCGATGTCGCGGTCGTCGTCGCCGAGCACGTCGGCCAGGGTGCCGGCGTCGTCGTCGCCGCCGAGCGGGGCGAAGAGCGACACCGGGCGGTACGCCGAGGAGGCCACCAGCGCCTCGAGCACCTGCTCCTCGTCGATGCCGAGGTGATCCGCCACATCCTTCGGGGTGGGTGACCGGCCCAGCCGCTGGCCCAGCGAGTCGCGCACGCGGTTGATCTCGATGCGCAGCTCCTGCAGCCGGCGCGGGACGTGCACGCCCCAGCCCTTGTCGCGGAAGTACCGCTTCAGCTCTCCCACGATCGTCGGGGTGGCGTAGCCGCCGAAGTCGGTGCCGTAGTCCGGGTCGAAGCCCTCGATTGCCTTCATCAGCCCGAGCGCGGCGACCTGGCTCAGGTCCGCGGGTGACTCCCCCATGCCGTGGAAACGGCGGGCCAGCCGGTCGGCCAGCGGCAGACTGTGCGCGACGGCGCGATCGCGCAGCGCCCCCCGCCTGGGGTCGCCGCGGTCCATCGCCGCGGCCTGGCGCAGCAGCTCGTTGACCGTGGTCCATTGGCTGGGCGGCTCGACGTCCTCCGCCTCGTCCTCCTGCACCGGGGGCGCGCCCGGCGGCGGGTCGTCGTACGCACGGAGCTGCTTCGCCGCGCCGATGATCTCCAGCACGTCCAGGACGAGGTCGCTCGCGCCGGGCGCGCGCAGGGCGCCGCCGCGCTCCTGGGCCTCGGACTGGGCGTGCAGCAGCGTGTCCGCCGCGGCGCAGTCCAGCAGGCGCAGCCGGGACAGGTCGACGGTCAGGTTCAGCTGGCCGGCGTCGAGCCGTCGTGAAAGCGCGACCCTCAGGCCGACGCTCGCCGCATAGTCGAGGATTCCGGAGGGACGCAGGACCTCGTCGTCCCCATTCCGCCAGATGTCCAGTGCAGGTACCGAATCCGTAGGCATTGTCTCCATGGCGGAGACTCCCCCTAATCAGTCAGGCGGATTTGCTTTCCGGATCACTGTACGCACCAATTCGCGCCCATTTTCAAAGCGGAAGGATGAGTTCGTGGGTGAGCTTTTTAAATGCGCAATGTCGCCCAGACCACCTTTCCGTCGGGCACCGGGATGCATCCCCACGCGTGCGACAGTGCGCTCACCACCAG
This sequence comes from Dactylosporangium sp. NPDC048998, assembly GCF_043197855.1. Lineage (NCBI taxonomy): Bacteria > Bacillati > Actinomycetota > Actinomycetes > Micromonosporales > Micromonosporaceae > Dactylosporangium > Dactylosporangium sp. NPDC048998. Next base: position 120,978 of record NZ_JBICTV010000009.1, on the reverse strand, counting down.
CAGCCCACGCCCATCCTCGCGCAGCATGCCGCCGTCCTGCCACTCGTCCTTATCCTCGTCTTTTTCCCGCCCCTCGTCCTTTTCCTGCTCCTCATCCCAGGCCCGCTTCTCTTCGCGGGCCCGTTCTTCCTCGCGGGCTTCTTCGTGCGCGCGGCCGCCGAGGCGGGGCAGGCCGGAGCCGTGGTCGCGCACGGACACGTGCAGCAGGCGCCGATCGCGGGCGACGCCGACCTCCATCTCGGTGCCGGCGTGCCGCAGTACGTTGCTCACCAGCTCGGTCACGACCAGCTCGGCGACGTCACGGACGCGCTCGACGCCCCACCGCATGCAGGCGCGGCCGACCAGGTGCCGGGCCGCCGCGGTCGCGTCCAGCATCGGCTGCAGCCGAACGCGCATCCGCTCGCCCGCGCCGGACGCGTTGGCCAGGGCGGCGTCGGTCGTCGGAAACACCGGTACCAGCCGGGCGACCGCCATCCGGTCCAGCGCCGAGGCCAGCGGTGGAGGCGCGGCCGCCAGCGTCATCGCGCTGCCCGGCCAGGCGGCGGCGTGCTGGGCGAGCGCCGGCAGGACGGTCAGCGCCACGTCGTCGTTGTGGCGCAGGTCGGCGACGTCGAGCACGATCACGGAGGGTTCCGCGGCCAGGCAGGCGAGGACCGCCGAGCGCAGCGACGGCGAGCTGTCCACGTCCAGCACCCCGTCGAGGCGCACGACCGTCGCATCCCCCCGCCGCTCGACGCGGGCCCGCAGATCTTCCGCCCTCATAGGGTGATGCTCTACCCACCCCCTGCGTTATAAACACCGCGATCCCGGCACCTTCTCGATGCCGGGATCGCGACGGGTGCGAAAACTCGTGGTTCGCACCGTGGTCTATACGTGGTTCACACCGGGGCCGGCACCTTGGTCGCCTCCCACATCCGCGTGCACATCTGCAGGACGTGAGCGTCGGTGAGCGGGGTGAAGTCGCTGTAGTACAGCCCCAGCGCGTGGAACTCGCGCGGGCTGTGAATGTCCAGAACCGCGTCCACGTCAGTGGCGAGCAGGTCGACCGACTCCGCCGCGCACACGGGAGCGGCGAAGACCAGGTGCGCCGGCTTGCCGGCCCGCAGCGCGCGGACCGCGGCCCGGGCGGTCACCCCGGTCGCGAGCCCGTCGTCCACGACCACGACCACTCGCCCGTCCACGTCCGGGTTGGGCCGGGCGCCGCGGTAGCGCTCCTGGCGCCGGCGCAGCTCGACCCGCTCGCGCTGTACCGCCGGGGAGAGGTCGCTGACGCTGAGCCCGACGGCGGCGACCGCGCTCAGATCGAACACGGCGGGCCCGTTCTCGGCGATGGCGCCGACCCCGTGGTCCGCCTGCCAGGGCAGACCGATCTTGCGCGAGATGACCAGGTCGAAGTCCGCCCCGATGGCCTCGGCCACCGCAACGCCGACCGGCACCCCACCCCTCGGCAGCGCCAGCACCAGCGGAGCGCGCGTCTGCGCCGCGTCCATGCTTGTTGCGGCGCGGGTTCCGATCTGCCGCAAGTGTTCCGCGACGGCGGTGCCGAGCATGCGTCCTGCGGCCGAACGGTCCGCGAAGCGCTCGTGTTCAGGCGGCCACATGGCCGTAGCCTTCCACTGGGACGGCGATGCGCCCGGCGTTGCACCCGATCCGCAAATCGATCCGCATCAAGCGGACACCCCCTTCGGTCGGCGCGGTGTTCCGGTGCGCCCAAACGCCCCATCCCTGTCGCCACTCTGCCGCGGCGCCGCGCCCGGTGCGAAGCCTACCCATCCCTGACCTGCGAAAACTCGAGATTCGCTCCTCATGTCCGGGTGATCCACCGAGTTGCCCCCACCACCGTGAACCCTGCGCCGCGTGCGGCGACTGTTACTCACAGCCATGGAACCCACGCCGTCGCAGGCGGGACACGACCGACCAGACACCTCCGCACCCCTCGCCAACTCCGGGCGCGCCGCCGGCCGACCGCCGACCAGCCGGACACCCCTCGCCAACTCCAGGAGCGCCGCCGACCGGCCGGCCAGCCGACGGCCGCCACCGGAGCGCCGAGGTTCGCGGCTCGGACATAACCGAAAAGTCGGATTTATCCGTCACGGAGTGGCGGATAAATCCGCCGCCAATTGAGCCGTTGGCATCTCGAGGAGCCGAGTCCGAGCCGACGCTGGCCGGGCGTGCGCGGTTCGCCGTGATCACGGAGTCAACATGTACAAGGAGCAGCACGTTCACTCCGTGATGATGGAAACCCCGCGCACCCGCGACCGCCGAGCGCATGATCGTGTTCTTGCCCCGCGGACCTCGCAGGGAGACGCGTCAGCGTCGACCGGTATCTCGCGGGAGGAACGGTCCGCAGGTGATACGGACCCGAGCAAAGTTCTAGTTTGAAAGGCAATTGATGGTGGCGAGCAGGCTGTTCAGCGGGCGGCCCTTCGTCAGCCGGGAATCGGCCAGCGACAGCCCGTGCACCGACGTCGCGTGCGGCGTGTTCGAGCTGTAGAAGACCACCGGCAGATCCGCCGTGGCGCTGTTGTGGCGCAGCAGGTCCAGCAGTTCGTCGCCGTCCGCGCGGGGCAGGTGCACGTCCAGCACGGCCACGTCGAAGCGGGGGTGGTCCGCCGCCACGTTCAGGGCCTCCTGCGGGCTGGCGGCGGAGATCACGTGATGGCCGCCGATCTGCAGGCGAATGGCGGTCGTTTCACGGATCTCCGCGTCGTCGTCGATGAGCAGGACTCGCGCCATGGCCGCATGATGCCCTTCCGGAGGGGTCGCAATCCCCCCATCGGCGGGGCGGCGGCGAAAATCAAGCCCGCGGGCGGCGCCGGCGCATGACGATCACGAAGACCACGATCGCGATGACCACGACCACGGCGCAGCAGCAGCCGATCAGGCTGCCGCCGTAGCTGCGGCGACGCCGGTCGAGCTCCAGCCCGGCGTCCAGGGCGTCCAGGGTCGCCGGGCTGAGGTAGCTGTAGACCAGGGCGATGAGTGCGCTCATGGTTCGACGGTAGCCGGGGCTGTCACGCCCCGGGCCGTCATGCGCGCAGCCAGGCGGTGGTGTCCGGGGGGAGAGTGCCGTCCGCGGCCAGGTCGCCGCTGGCCAGCAGGACCTCGCCCGGCGGCAGCGGGGCTGGGACCTTGCCGAAGTTGGTGATCACCCGGACCGGGCCGTTGCGGAAGTCGATCGCGTCGGCCGCCTCGTGCCATTCGACGGTACCTTGACCCAGCCCGTGCTTCCGGCGCAGGCGCAGGGCCTCGGTGTACATCGACAGCGTCGAGCCCGGCACCTCCCGCTCCCGGTCGGCGGCGAAGCGGGCCCAGTCCGACGGCTGCGGCAGCCAGGTCTTCCCGCTCGGGCCGAAGCCGTACGCCGGGGCGTCCGCCTCCCACGGGATCGGCACGCGGCAGCCGTCGCGGCCGCGGACCTCGTGCTCGGAGCGGAACCAGGTCGGGTCCTGGCGCACGTCGTCGGGCAGCGTGGTGTGCTCGGGCAGGCCGAGCTCCTCGCCCTGGTACAGGTACGCCGAGCCGGGCAGCGACAGCATCAGCATCGTGGCCGCCCGGGCGCGGCGCAGGCCGAGGGCCTCGTCCGGCTGCGGGTCGTCATCGCCGATGCCGCCCTGCGTGGAGTAGCCGGGCGCGAAGCCCAGCCGGCTGGCGTGGCGGACCACGTCGTGGTTGGACAGCACCCAGGTGCAGCTGGCGCCGACCGGCTCCACGCCGGCCAGGCTGGACTCGATCGCCTCGCGCTGGTCGGCGGCGGTCCACGGGGCCATCAGATAGTTGAAGTTGAACGCCTGGTTCATCTCGTCCTGGCGCACGTACCGGGCGAGCCGCTCGGCCGGGGCGACCCACGCCTCGCCGACCATCATCCGGTCGCCGGGGTAGCCGTCGAGGATGCGCCGCCACGAGCGGTACACCTCGTGCACGCCGTCCTGGTCCCACATCGGCGGGGTGCGATGCTCGGCGCCGGGGCTGGTGATCGGCACCTGCGCCGCGGTCCACTCGGGCAGACCGCTCTCCTTGATCAGGCCGTGCGCGACGTCGACGCGGAAGCCGTCGACGCCGCGGTCCAGCCAGAAGCGCAGCACGTCCTCGAACATGGCCCGCACCTCGGGGAGATCCCAGTTGAGGTCCGGCTGGCTGGTGTCGAACAGGTGCAGGTACCACTCGCCGTCGGCGACGCGCGTCCAGGCCGGGCCGCCGAAGACGCTCTGCCAGCCGTTGGGCGGCAGCTCGCCGTCGACGCCGAGGCCCTTGCGAAAGTGGTACCGGTCGCGGGCCGCGCTGCCGGGGCCGGCGGCCAGGGCCTCCTGGAACCACGCGTGGTCGCTCGAGGTGTGGTTGGGCACCAGGTCGACGATCACCCGCAGGCCGCGCTCCTTGGCCGCGGTCACGAGGGCGTCGAAGTCGGCGAGGGTGCCGAAGCGCGGGTCGACGTCGCGGTAGTCCGCGACGTCGTACCCCGCGTCGTGCTGTGGAGACGGGTAGAACGGCGACATCCACAGGGCGTCGACGCCCAGCTCGACCAGGTGGTCGAGGCGCGACGTGATGCCGCGCAGGTCCCCCATCCCGTCGCCGTCCGCGTCGGCGAACGAGCGCGGGTAGACCTGATAGATCACGGCATCGCGCCACCAGAGCAGCGGACTCACCCCTTGACTCCACCGGCCAGCAGGCCGCGTACGAAATAGCGTTGCAGGGAAAGGAACACGGCCAGCGGGATGATCATCGACACGAACGCGCCGGAGGTCAGCCGCTGCCAGTCGTTGCCCCGGGTGCCGGCGAGCTCAGCGAGCCGCACGGTCAGCGGGCGGGTGCCCGGCCCCGAGGTGAAGACCAGGGCCACGATCAGGTCGTTCCAGATCCAGAGGAACTGGAAGATGGTCAGCGAGGCGAGCGCCGGCGTGATGAGCGGCAGCACGATGCGCCGGAACGTCATCGCCGGACGTGCGCCGTCCACCCGGGCCGCCTCGAAGATGTCCTTCGGCAGCTCGGCCATGAAGTTGTGCAGCAGGAACACGCCCAGGGGGAGACCGAAGCAGGTGTGCGCGAACCACACGGCGAAGAAGCCGCCACCCCACTCGGTGTAGTTGTGCAGCAGCTTCAGCAGCGGGATGAGCGCCATCTGCAGCGGCACGATCTGCAGGGCGAACACGCCGATGAAGATCCAATCGCGGCCGCGGAAGTTCAGCCAGGACAGCGCGTACGCCGCCATCGCCGCCAGGATGACCGAGAACAGCACCGCCGGCACCGTGATGACCAGGGAGTTGACGAAGTAGCTGGCGAGCCGGCCGGAGGTGCCCGAGGTACCGAAGACGACCTCGTTGTAGTTCTCCAGGGTCAGCGTGGGGTGCTTGAAGAACGTCCACCAGCCGGTGGTCTTGATGTCGTTCTCCGGACGCAGCGACGACACGAACAGGCCGAACGTCGGGATCGTCCACACCAGCGCGATGATGATCGACACGATGCTGGCGGCCCGGGAGGTGAGCTTCCGGCGGACCCGGCTCGCCCTGCTCTCCGTCTCGGGCACGTGCGCGGTGCCGGCCTCGGGAGCTTTGGTGCTGACGGTGCTCATCGAACCTCCGTTCGGTGCCGCAGTTGCCGGACCTGGTAGATGACGATCGGCACGACCAGGACGAACAGCAGGACCGCGAGCGCGGAGCCCTTGCCGCTGTCGTAGGAGCGGAACGCCTGGTTGTACATCTCCAGGGCGAGCACGCTGCTCTTGAACTGACCGCCGGTGGAGGTCCGGACGATGTCGAAGACCTTCAGCGTGGCGATGGTGATGGTGACGACCACGACCACGACGGCGGGGCGGATGCTCGGCATCGTCACGCGCCAGAACATCTGCCACGGGTTGGCGCCGTCGAGCCGGGCCGCCTCGACGATCTCGGCGGGGATCGACTTGATGGCGGCGGACAGGATGACCATCGAGAAGCCGGCCTGGATCCAGATCAGCATGATGATCATGAAGAACGTGTTGCCCGGCGAGTTGCTCAGGAACTGCTGCGGCTCGAAGCCGAGCCAGACCAGGACCTGGTTGAGCAGGCCGATCTGCTCGACGCCCGGGTCGCGATAGGCGTAGATGAACTTCCAGATGATCGACGCGCCGACGAGCGAGATCGCCATCGGCATGAAGATCAGGGACTTGGCGATGCCCTCGCCGCGGGCCTTGTCCACCAGCACCGCATAGGTAAGGCCGAACGCGGTCGACAACAGCGGCACGCAGACGACCCACAGCAGCGTGTTCCGCAGCATCAGCAGGGTGTCGTCGTTGGTGAAGATCCAGCTGTAGTTGTCGACGCCGATGAAGGTGTCGCCCTCGGCGTTGAAGAACGACAGGTAGACCGTGCGGATCAGCGGGTACACCAGGCCCAGACAGACCAGGACCAGCGCCGGCCCGAGGAAGCCCATCGCCTGGAGCCGCTCCTTGCCCCTCCCCCACCGGGGCAGAACGTCGAGCACGAGCAGCAGCGCGCCGACGACCACAACGAAGCCGGCCATGAACAGGAGCGTCGGCCAGATCTTGGCGACGTCTTCGGAGAAGTCGTATTCCATGGGGTGTCCTCCGACCAGCCGGGTCCGGCGCTGTGGTGCCGACATGCACCACAGCGCCGGACCCGGACCTCAGTTCGCTACTTGGGCCAGGTGCTTTCGATGTAGTCCAGCGTCGCCTTCGTGTCCTTGGTGCCGTTGATCCAGTCGGTCATGCCGGTCCAGAAGGACTTGGCGCCGACCTGGGCGGGCATCAGGTCCGAGGCGTCGAACCGGACCACGGTGGCCGGGTCCTGCAGGATCTGCACCGACACCTTGTCGATGGCGCCGCTCACCAAGTTGACGTCCAGGCTCTTGTTGGCCGAGATCCAGTCGCCGAGCTTGGCCTTGCTGTTGGCCCACTCACCGGAGGCGAGGTAGGTCTGCACCTTGACGACCTCGTCGCGGTCGGAGAACGCCGAGACGAACTCGCCGCCCACCTCAGCGGGCTTGCCCTTGGCCGGGTCCAGCGACGGGAAGTAGAACGCGTAGACGTCGCCGTCCGGGCCGATGTTCGTGCCCTTCGGCCACTGGTTGGAGTAGAAGTTGGCCTGCTTGTGCAGACCGCACTTCTTGTCCTTGACCGGCAGACCGGCCTCCTGGAAGGAGGTGGTCACGATGGTCTTGGGGTTGCCGACGTACTTCGGGTTCTTGAGGATCGACGCGGTGCGCTCGGCCGCCGAGAGGATCTTCGGGTCGTTGAACGGGATGGTGTGGTCGACCCACTGGTCGTAGACCTCCGGGCCCTGCTCGAGCAGGACGATCTGCTCGATCCAGTCGGTGGCCGGCCAGCCGGTCGCGTCACCGGACTCGATGCCCGCGCACCACGCCTGGATGCCGCTCGCGGCGATCTTGTCGGAGAGGGCGATCATCTCGTCCCAGGTGGTCGGGACCGACCAGCCCTTCTCCTTGAACAGCTGCGGCGAGTACCACACCAGCGACTTGACGTTGGCGCCCATCGGGACGCCGTAGACCTTGCCGTCGACCGTGGCGTACTTCGCCCAGTCCTTGGACCAGTTCTTGTCGAGGTTGGCCTTGACCGGCGCCGGCAGCTCCTTGAGCTGCTTGCTCTTGACGAACGAGGCGAGCAGGCCCGGCTGCGGGAAGACCGCGATGTCCGGCGGCTGGCCACCGTCGGCGCGGACCTTGATCTGGGTCTCGAACTCGCCGGAACCCTCGTAGTCGATCTTGATATTGGTGCAGTCCGAGAACTGCTTCCACGACTGCTCGAGCTTGTCGGCCTCGGTGTCGCGGATCGTGGCGTAGATCGAAACGTGCTTGGTCTTGTCGACCTTGTACTGCGCGTAGGGCGCGCACTCGGGCTTGTCGGCGTTGTTGGAGCCGGTGCTGCTGTCGCCACCGCCGCAGGCGGATGCGGCGAGGGCCAGCGTGGCCACACCGGCGAGCGTGAACGCCCGACGCCGCCTCGAGAGGACGGCCATGGTTAGCCTCCTTTTGGCTATACCCGGTCCGGGGCGAACAGCCTTCGCCCGCGTGGCCGGTGTGCTGGGGTGTGCCTTGTGTTCCTCGGATGTAAGCGTTTGCAAGGTCGGTTTGTCGAGCCCTTCAGGCGCATTCATCGATAACGAGTTAGCAACACGGTGGACATATTGCCGTTGGTGCCCGCGTTGCCTAGCCTTCCGCGTGTGGCTGACGTTCCACCGCCCGTCAGCATGGAGGATGTTGCTCGGCTTGCGGGAGTCTCGACCGCAACCGTGTCGCGCACCCTCCGCGGGCTGCCCAACGTCTCCGACGAGACGCGCGACCGTGTGCTGCGGGCCGCGGCGTCGCTTTCGTATGTCGTCTCGCCGATCGCGTCACGCCTGGCCAGCGGGCGCACGTACACGGTGGGCGTCATCGTCCCGTACGCATCCCGCTGGTTCTTCGGCCAGATCGTGGCCGGCGCCGAGTCGGTGCTGCGGGAGCACTCCCTCGACCTGCTGCTGTACAACATCGGCGACATCCCGGCCCGGCAGCGATTCTTCGGCGCCCTCCCCCTGCGCCGCCGCGTCGACGCCGTGCTCACCGTGGCCATGCAGTTCACCGACGGCGAGATCGCCGACCTGCTGTCGCTCGGCGTCCCGATCGTCGCCGTGGGCCACAACGTCCCCGGCGCCGGGTGCGTCCGGATCGACGACCTGGCCGCCGCGTCCACGGCGGTGCAGCACCTGCTGGCGCTGGGCCACCGGCGCATCGGGATGATCTCGACGTACAACGACCAGAGCATGTTCCTGCCGGTCGCGCACGCACGGCGGCGCGCGTACGTCGAAACGCTCGCCGGCGCCGGAATCCCCATCGCCGCGGAGCTCGTCATGTCGGTACCGCACGGCATGGACGGCGGCGAGCAGGCCATGCGTCGCCTGCTCACCCTCGCCGACCCGCCGACCGCCGTGTTCGCCGAATCGGACGAACTCGCCTTCGGAGCCCTCAGCGCCCTGCGCCGTACCGGACGTCACGTATCGGTCATCGGCTTCGACGACCACGAACTGAGCGCACTGCTCGACCTGACGACGGTCCGCCAGCGGGTCTTCGAGCAGGGCGTGCTCGCCGCGGGCATGCTGCGCCGCGCGATGACCGCCGGCGACTGGACCCCCGAGGAACTGCTCATGCCCACCACCCTGGTGCTGCGCGCCTCCACCTGGCCGGTCGCGGTTAGGACCGCCGACGCCGGGTAGGACGCGCCTCGCCAGTTTGGAATCACGATCCGGTACCCACGGGGGTGTGCCATGACAGCCGAGATGCCGAATTCGCCCGTGACCTGGGACCAGGCCGACGAGGAGATGGACGAGCTCGCCGGCCCGGACTCCGACCTGCTCGAGGAGGACCCGGACCAGGCGTCCCAGACTGACTTCTTCTGGGAGGACGACGAAGAGTAACGCGGGCCACGTTCTGGACGGGGGTATCTCGTTTGGTGAGGTCCCAGGGGGCCGTGCTAGGGTTACCTCCGTTCAGCCGGGCGCCGCTAGCTCAACTGGCAGAGCAGCAGACTCTTAATCTGCGGGTTGTAGGTTCAAGTCCTACGCGGCGTACTCCACTTCAAGGCCCCTAGCCTGGGATTTCACCCCGGGTAGGGGCTTTTTCGTGCCGACGGTCATCCGGGCGGGTGGTCGGTGGGTGCTCGTCCGGGATCCCCCACCCCGGTCCGCGGGCTGCCGGAACGGTCCGCCAGTGTCCGGGTATGGGTGATGTTGATCATGCCGTCGGGGCGTCGCCTCGGCGCGGGGTCGCGTGCACGAGAGCGGTGAACGCGCGGTCGGGACTGATGTGGGTGCGGTACAGCGGGCTGCAGGGTGTGCTCGCGAGCCGTGCCGCCAGGCCGTCGAGGTTCGGTTGCATGCCCCGGTCGCGGTAGGCGTCGGCGAGGTTGCTGAACTCGTTCATGGTCCCGACGACACTGCGGTTGGCGGTAGGGCCGATCCGGCGCGTTCGCATCTGTTCGAGCTCGGCAGCGATGATCGCGTCCGAGGCGCCATGGGTGGCCATTGCCGCGGCGATATACGGTCGGCAGCCCGGGACAGTGCGGTGGCGGCCGGGGCGAGCGGGAGCAGCACCGGTAGCAGCGTCGACTCATTGACCAGGAGCAGGACGTCCGGCCGCCAGCCGAACCTGGTCGCGTACCACTCGCCGAGCACCGTCGTGGACTGCTCGTCGCCGCGCAGGTCCGGCGGACCGATCCGGTCACGAAGCTTCTTCGTCGCACGCACGATCAACACCACGCCATCATCCCGGATGAGACGCAGCCTCATGAGCGCGACAGACCGAAGCATCGGCGCCGGCCACCGACTATCTGCCCGGAGGAGAAGCGTCCAGACGCCCACGAATATGGCGACCAAATGTCCACGGATCGTGCGACCGATCGTCCATAATGCTGGCATGGCGCACGACCGCGAACTACTCCCCCGGCACGTCGAACCCCTGGTCGCCGAAGCACTGACCGACACCCGCGTGGTAGCCGTCAACGGCGCCCGACAGGTAGGCAAGAGCACGCTCGCCACGGCACTGACGTCAAGGGCGCGCAACCCCGTCATCCGGCTGCTGGACGACCCCGCGATCCTGCGCGCCGCCCACGAGGCACCGACCGACTTCGTCGAACATGACGGCCTCATGGTCATCGACGAGGTCCAGCTTGCCCCAGAACTGTTCCGAGCCATCAAGCTCGTCGTCGACGCCGACCCGACGCCCGGACAGTTCCTCCTGACCGGATCCGCCCGCATCCTCGCCCTGCGCGACCTGCCCGACGCCCTGCCCGGGCGCATGGAAACCGTCGAACTCTGGCCGTTCTCCCAAGGAGAAATCGACGGTACGCCCGACCGGTTCGTCGACGCCGCTTTCGCGCACGGCCCCGATTTGTCCCACACCTCGACGCTGCGCCGCCGCGACTACCTGGACCGGGTCGTGCGCGGCGGCTACCCGGAGGCGGTACGCCGTACGCCACGCCGGCGGGCGGCGTTCTTCGAGTCGTACCTGACGACGCTGATCGAGCGGGACGTAACCGAACTGGCCGCCATCGAACGCCGTGGTGAGCTGCGCCGCCTGCTGGCCCTGCTCGCCGGTCGCTCCGGCGGTCTGCTGGTGGCCGCGTCACTCGCCACCCAGTCCGGCATCCCCCGCACCACACTCAACCGGTACCTCGAACTGCTCGCCGCGGTCTTCCTCATCAAGCAGATCCCCGCCTGGTCCGGCAACCACACCCACCGCGCCATAGGCACACCCAAACTGGCGTACATCGACAGCGGCCTTGCCAGCCACCTGCTCGGCCAGGACGCCGGACGACTCGCCGAACCCGACGGCGCGGCCGGTCAGCTGATGGAGAACTTCGTCCTCATGGAACTGGCCCGCCAACTCACCTGGAACGACGAGCGAGTACGCCTGTACCACTACCGCACCAAGGACGGTGTGGAGGTCGACGCCGTTCTCGAAGCCGCCGACGGCCGGATCGTCGGTATCGAGGTCAAGGCCGCATCCAATGTGCGCGGCGGGGACCTGGCCGGGCTGCGACACCTCGCGGAGCGGGTCGGTGACCGCTTCGTCGCCGGCTACATCCTCTACACCGGCCAGCAGACACTCCCCTACGGCGAGAAGATTCGCGCCCTTCCCATCGAGGCACTGTGGTCGACGACCACCAATCGAGACTGACACCCCTCGGTACGACCGTGGCGCATCAGCGCCGGCCCCCCTCGGCGCTGGTTCGCTGCAGCTCCTGCAGCGCGCTACTCAAGCAACTCGCCCCGAGACCATCCTGATGGGCACGGGTCGACCGCACGCCGCCGCCGGGTGTCACCCCACTGAGTGACCGCCAGAGTGCGTTCCTGGGGCCCCTGACCCAACCGCACTCGACCGATCCCGGCCCGTCCACTGCGGCTCGGCCCCGCACGATGCCCGTCCTGAAGCGAGCGGAGGGGTACCCGGCTGCGGGTGCGAGTGCGGGCAGGTCACAGGGCCAGATCTCCAGACATTGAGCTGGCCGTGCCAACCCGAATCGGCCACAGCTGACACCGGCCGGCACGGGTGGGTCGCGGGCACCGTGTCCTGCGACCCTATGCCAGCTGCAATACGATGCCCCTAAAGGAAGTGCAGGGGTCCCGGCTGTCAGCTCGGGAGGCACGTCGACTGCTCGGAAAGGTCGGACTGATGAGCCTGACGGGCCAATGGCGGATTGTGGCGATGGAGCTGTGGGACATCGATGCAATCGACCTGGTGGCCCCCGGGTTCATCGAGTTCGGCAGCGACCGCACCGGGCGGTTCGGGTTCATCGCCGTAGAGGGGTGGATGGACTGCCGTGAGGTGATCCGCGACGGACGGGCCTGTGTCGAGTTCACCTGGGAGGGCAGCGACGAGGGCGATCCGGTCAGCGGCCGTGGCTGGGCCGTGCTGGCCGATGACGGCACCCTCGACGGGCGCATCTTCTTCCACCTCGGCGACGACTCGGGCTTCCAGGCGGTTCGAGCCGAGACCTCGCCGCCCGTCACCAAGCGCGCCTCGCGGCGGCGCCCGTGAGCGACACAGGCCAGGAGACCGACCGGCTGGAGCGTGAGATCGAGGCCGGAGCCTCTCGACGGCACACGATCATGTACCGACGTCTGAACTCCACAAACCGTGTACTGACTCCAACCGAGCTGTGTGAGCGCTGCGACGCCAAGCTTGCTTGGCCTAGCACGGTAGGATAGATGCATGAACGGCCACACCGATGACGAGTTGCGTGGCGTCGTTGCCGAATATGAAGCGACCAAGAACGCCGCCATCGCAAAGCGGGACGCTGCCCTGCGCGCCTTCCACACTGCTGGCTGGCGAGCCGTTGACCTGCAACGCGTGACCGGGTACAGCCGGGAGACCATCCGCCAGGCACTCCATCCGGAGACCCGTCTCGCAGCCAACAGCAGCCGGCGTAAGACTGCTGGCGCCTCGAACAGACCGCCGGCCGACTATGTCCCGTTCGGCGACCGGAAGCGGTATGTCGTCGCGGACCACCTTGCCGAACTCCACGGCCCCACGACGGGCATTGTGTCGCTTCCGCACCATCTCGACTGGTCCGGGAGTGCCGAATACGTCCTGGATCGGCCGGCGCGGCTCGCCTCCATGTACCGGACCGTCCTCACCGAGGCGGTCACGAGCGACGACCTTCGCAACTGGCTCGACAAAGCACTGCTCATCCAGCTGTGGCCAAGTCTTTGGCTGCCGCCGCAACTGCGCCGTTCATGGGAGGGCCGCTTCCCCGAGCTCGCCGACGCCCGCGCGGCGGCAGCCTGACCATGGACGCATTCCACGAGCGGCTCGCCAAGACAGGGCTCGCGGCCTCGGACCGGTACGGTTTCGCGCTCGCTGGCGGCTACGCGGTCCAGGCAGCCGGCTTCCTCGAACGGCCGAGCGAGGACGTCGACCTCTTCACTGCATGGGACAGGCGGAGCGAGTTCAGCGCCGCCGTGTCGGCAGTCTTGGACGCCTACCGTGCCGATGGCCTCGATGCGCGGGTCGAGCTGCAATACGACACGTTCGCGCGGTTCACCGTGACCGACGGGCAGCGCAGGTCGAAGGTTGAGCTCGGCGTCGACTGGCGGGCCAACGAACCCATCCTGATGGCCATCGGACCGGTGCTGCACCCGGATGACGCGGTAGCGAACAAGATGGCCGCCCTCTACGGCCGTGCGTTCGCCCGCGACTTCATCGACATCGAGGCCGCGCTCCGATCCGGCCGTTACAGCCGGGAAGCGCTGCTGCAGCTGGCGGAGCGGGCCGACAGCGGCTTCGACCGGCGTATCTTCGCCGACGCCATCAACCAGGTGCAAGTGCTCGACGCTGATGACTTCAGCGAGTACGGCACAAGCGGCCAACAGTTGGACGAGCTGCGCGGCCGGTTCACCGAGTGGCGTGCCGAGCTCCTCGATAGCGAAACCTGATCACGAGGTCTGTTGTCGTGCCCAGCTGCGCTGCTTCGCGACCTCGTTCTCCAGCACGGCCAGCGGTACATCGAGGCAGTTCGCCATGGCGGCGAGGACCCATCCGCTCGGCAGCCGGACGCCACGCTCGTACCGGGACAGTTCATGACGGGTGAATGTGGCGCGGCCCGATGCCGCGCACAGGCGGTCGGCGAGGACACGCTGGCTCAGCTTGAGCTCCCGCCTGCGCTGGGCGATCAACTGCCCGAACCGCACGCCGTCCGAGTAATGCAGTGGCGCTTGACGGACTGGTGCGGCCATCGGACCAGGCTCCTCGCGGGCGGCGAACTGGGACGTGGACGTCGATCCACGCTCCACTTCGCCAAGGAGTCAAGTCATCAACGTCGATGGCCAGGCGGCCCACTGCGGGAACGGCGCGCTTGACTGCGTCGCAACACAAACGATCATCGAGCGGCCGACCGAAGTCTTCCGAAGTCGCTGACGGCGAGTGACGGGCGAAAGTTGGCACACTCTACCGGCGTGGACGTTCGGCACCGTTGACGGACGCCCATGGACGCTCCGGCACGGATCGACCTCGTTCCGGACGGTCCACTGAGGACGGTCCGGTGTCTCCGTCGAAATGGTCCAGCAGAAGCACTTGACTCGCCGGTTCGGGCGCGGCGTACTGGAAATACGTTCCCCGTGCGGCGTCGCGCGCCGGGCCATATAGGTCGATGGGTGAGCGCTCCCGTTGGGGGCGCTCGTTGTCGTTGTGGGCCGGTGTTCAACCGACCCTGCCGACCGGGCGCCGGTACGACTGACAGGAGGACCGCCATGAAGGATCTTCTCCCGGCGGGCTGAGCCAGCGCCCGTCCCGTCACCCGCATCGACGAGGACCGGCAGGATGCTCTGTCCAGGGCCGTCGGTTCGCGCCGCTGCTTTGTTGTCCCCCTCTGCTCACGGCCGCGCCTGCCACGGTCGTGACGATGACTGCTGCCCTGATCCGCCCTACGCCAGACGGCACGTTCGTTGAAAACTCCACAGTGGATGTACCACCTTGGCCACCCTCGCGCGGCCCGCCCGGCCGGGCGTGACCCGGCAGGGTTCCCCCTGCCCACTTTCGAAAGGGAGTTCCGTTGTCGTTCCACCACTCGCCATCGCCGTCGCGGTCGCCAGCTGACCGCGGTGAAAGAATCCGGCTTGACCCCTGTTCGGGCGTCCGCCTTGGCGTCCGCGTTGGGGTCGCTCTTCAGCCGGACCCCCGAACTGACCCCCGGGCTCCGCTCACACCGCAGGTAGCGGCGGCTGTCAGGACCTGCCGGTTGTCCTCCGAGAGACCCTGCGTGGTCTCGGGTCTCCCCTGGGGAGGCCACATCTGATGGATGACCCTGTCCTTCGCGTGCAGTCCCAGCTCACCGACCGGGACCGGGTGCTGCTGGGCTGGCTGTACGACCACGGCGTGCTGACCTCGTTCCAGATCGCCCACGCCCAGTTCAGCTCGCTGGACTTCTGCCAGCGCCGCCTGCGTACCCTGCACCGGCTGCGGCTGGTGGCCCGGTTCCGGCCGCAGCGCGCCGAGGGCGGCTCGTACCCGTACCACTACGTCATCGATCAGCTCGGCGCCGAGGTCGTCGCCGCCGGCCGCGACGAGCGGCCGCCGCGGCGCGACCACGCCCGCACCGAGCGGCGGCGGTGGACCTCCAGCCGTACCCTGGCCCACCGACTCGGCGTGAACCAGTTCTTCACCGACCTGGCCGGCTACGCCCGCACCCACGCCGGAGCGGAACTGCGGCAGTGGCTGCCAGAGGCGGCCTGTGCCCGCTCCGGGGCGTTCACGACGGCCGCCGATCCGGCGCTGGTGCGCGCGTACCAGCCACGCGTCCGGCCGGACGGCTACGGCGTATGGGCCGAGCACGGCGTGACGGTGCCCGTGTTCGTGGAGTACGACGCGGGCGGCGAGCAGTTGTCGGTTCTGGTCGACAAGCTGGCCGGATACCGCGAACTGTACGCCACCGTCGGATGGGTATGGCCGGTGCTGTTCTGGCTGCACTCCGCTGCCCGGGAACGCAACCTGCGGCGTCTGCTCGTCGAAGCACCGCCGCCGGTACCGGTCGCCACCAGCGCTCGTGATTGGGCCGCAGCGGCCGGTCTGTGCCCCGCCGAGGCGGTGTGGGCAACCGCGCACGGCGACGGCCGACGCCACCGGCTCGCCGACCTCGTCGCCTCCGTCGCCGACCTGCGACATCCGCGCGGAGCGGCGGCGTGAAGGCCGGACGATACCTCGCCGACCGCCCTGACAGCACCATCGCCCAACTGTCACGCGACTGTCAGCGCCGCACCTGTCCCGGCGACAGCGCGGCGACAGTCCCAATCCCTTCCGGCAAGCCACATCCAGAGGTACCGTCCCGCACTCCCCCGACCTTCATAGAGAGGCTCGACGACATGACCTCCGTATACCCACAAACCAACTCGCCAACGGGCGGTACCACCGTCCCGGTCCGCTCCGAGGAGGTGCCCCACGACTGCCACACCGCCGTCCGATCCGGACGGTCCGGAGCGGACCGGCCGGGCTGAGAGCGCCGTCCAGATCCTCATCATGCTCGCCATCGGCGGCGCGGCCGGCGCGGCGAGCTTCACCCACGTCCACAACGTCGCCGCCGCCCACGGCCAGCCCGGCTGGCTCGCCTGGGCCGACGCGATCGTCCTCGAACTCATGTCCATCGCGTCCGGCCTCGAACTGCGTCGCCGCAAACGCGCCCACGCCTCGACCACATTCCCGGCAGCCGTCCTCGTCTGCGCGGTCACACTGTCGCTGGCCGCGCAGGTCGTCGAGGCCGAACCGTCCCCGATCGGCTGGACCGCGGCGGCCGTACCGGCGCTGGGCTTCCTCGTCATGGTCAAGGTCGCCCTCGGCTACACCGGACCGGCGAACCGGACCGTAATCGTCCGGTCCATAGCGCCGTCCACGACCACGCGGCGGACGACCTCGGCGGCTGTCACGGACCGCTCCCCCGCCGTCCGGACCGTCCGCCCGGCAGCAGCGGACCGCCGTCCAGGCGAGCGGTCCACCAAAGTTGCAAGGCTGCTCCCGCCGGCACGGCATGCCCGCGACCAGCTCGCCGCCGAAGGGCGGCCGCTCACCAACGGTGACAGCAGCACCCTCAGTCAGTTAACGGCCGGCGCGGCCGGTCATGAGCGCGGCCGGGTCGACTGCCGGGCCGGCTTGGCCTGGCGCGGCGGCCGCCACCAGGCGGGAAGGGCCGTGGTGGAGTGGGCCAGTGGGCTGTCCGCGGCTTGGCGAAGTGTGGTATAGACCACGTTGGGGACCTCGATCCGGTTCTCCCGCCGCCGCGCGGCCCTGGTTGCGGTTTCCCGGTCGAAGGGGACGCGCACCGGCTTGGCCGGGTCCACCGGGCGGGAGGTCCGGATGGACTCGGCGTAGGCGTCGACCCGGCGGCGGAAGTCGTCGACAGGCGTGAAGATCTCGGGGTCGATCGCGGCGATGAAGAAGCCGCAGCCGGACATGCCGACGGGGTCGGCGTCCGCGCCGGCCATCATGCCCAGCAGCTGGATCACGATCGCCAGTCCCGAGCCCTTGTGCCCGCCCCACACCGTGTACGCGCCCGACAGCGCCGCAGCGGGGTCGGTGGTCGGCTGGCCGTGCTCGTCGAAAGCCAGGCCCTCGCCCAGCGGCTGGCCGAGCCGCTTGCGCAGCGCCACCTGGCCGTGGCTGACGTTGGAGGTGGCGGTGTCCCAGATGACCGGCCCGTCGGCTGAGGGGAAGCCGAACGCGATCGGGTTGGTGCCAAAGCGCGGCTCGGTGCCGCCGAATGG
Source organism: Dactylosporangium sp. NPDC048998 (assembly GCF_043197855.1). Lineage (NCBI taxonomy): Bacteria > Bacillati > Actinomycetota > Actinomycetes > Micromonosporales > Micromonosporaceae > Dactylosporangium > Dactylosporangium sp. NPDC048998. Next base: position 103,243 of record NZ_JBICTV010000009.1, on the reverse strand, counting down.
GGCGACGGCCTGGACGCTGCTGCCCGCGGCCATTGCGGCCAGGCCCTCGCGGGTGGCCATCTCCATGTAGTAGCAGAACATGCCGGTCATCCAGGTGTTGCAGGCTCCGACGGCCCCGACGCCTGCCTCCTTGGCCTTCGCGATAGCGGTTGTGGCCGCCTTGTGGGCCACCAGGTAGCCGACTTGGTCCCCGCCGTCAAACGATGCCGACACGGCGTTCTCGCGCAGCAGCGTGATCTCGCCTGCTGGCTGCGGGGTGTCGCGCAGGCGCTCCAGGATCGACAGCAGGCGCGGCAGGCCTCCCCAGCTCACGCCGCGCAGTTCGCAGTCGATCAGGTGGTCGGTGATGATGGCAGAATCCGCGGCCGAGTATCCGGCGGTCTGCAAGCACCGCTGGGCCAGGGAACGCGCCTCGTCAACTGACAGCGTGACGGCCATGGGGCTACTCCTATCCAGCTAGCTGGCGCCCGTGGCCGCCCGCGACCGGGAGCTGCCGGCAGGCCAGGCCCGCTGTCGTGCCGGGCAGGCGGGGCCTGGCGGGAATGTGTGAGCTGCCCCGCGTTTTCCGACAGCCGCCTGAACAGCTGGCGGCGGGAAACGGTCCCTCCCCGCACAGCAGGAGCGGGAACCTCGGCAGTCCCGAATCGGGCGGTACGTTCCACGGCGCCTTGGGGCCACGTCGACGTACTCACCACGTATATCGCCACGGATCATCTGCGTAAACGTTCGCGTCCCGAGTTGGGCCACGTTTTGGCTCTGAGCGCTTCCGCGGGCCGCTGACCTGGATTTTCGTCGTTCGTGAAGGCTGAAGTTGTGCACTAATCCGGGCCGTAGGCTGGCGCGGCGCCGTATGTGCGGACAGTCAGGACGGCGTCGGGTGCCACGGCAGTGCAGATCGTCTACTCCTCTCATCGCGGGTCGCGGGATATCGAGCACATCGGGTCGGCTCACGATGACGTGGAGCTGGAGCTGCTGAAGACGGTCGCGCGGCAGCGGCTGGCGGCCCGGGCAAGGCGAGCTTGACCTGGGCCTGGAGCCGGCCGGGAAGGAGGCTGGCGGCGGGCCGCTACCGATCACCGCGTCGCGGGTGGACTGCCTGCTCGATGCCCTGTCGCATTCGTTCGGCGTGCTGGGCTTTGACCGGGCCAGCGGTGGCGGTACGCAGACACACACACGCCCAGGACGACAGCAACGGCGACAGCAACCGCACCGAACGAGGCCGTTCCGACGCAGCACCATGCAGGCAGCGGAGCAGACATCCCGGCCCGCCGACCGGGAACACGATCGCGTCTCTTAATCTGCGACGCGGCGTACTTCTCCTCAAAGCCCCTGACCAGGGATTCCTCCCTGGTCAGGGGCTTGTTTGCGATCTTCACATGCCCAGCGCCGGTCACGGTCGATGCAGCGGCCAGCCGGGTGTCGTTCGCGCCGTTTCGAGACCTCGTCCGCCAACACGGCCAGCGGTAGGTCGAGGCAGACCGCCATCGCCGCCAGGACGGCCGGATGCCGTGCTCGTAACGGGACACCTCATGACGCGTCAGCGTTGGGCGGGCCGGAGACGGCACAGAGCCGGTCTGCGAGATCACGCTCTCCATCGACTACGCCGGCGACGAGGTCGCCCTCGGCGCCCCCGGCGAAGACCTCATCGGCCGTATCCCGGGCAGCCGTACCCGGGATCAGGACAGCCCGGCTACCCGCCTGCACCGCCCAACCAGCAACAGAGATGGCCCTCTTGACCAACTCCATCACAGGCCGGCCGGAACCACTCAAGCCGGGCGAAGAAAGTTTCGATGCCTGACAACCGGCCAGGCCGTTGAGGTGTCCTAGGTTCGTGATGAGATGGGCCGCGCCGGACCAATTCGCCGAATTCGTGCGCGGGAGACATGCCGCTCTGCTGCGTTACGCGTACCTGCTGTCCGGGGATCCACACCTCGCACAAGACCTGGTGCAGGATGCACTAGAACGCGCCGGCATCGCTTGGCGGCGGATCGAGCGGCAGGGCGACCCCGAGGGCTACATACGCCGGATCATCACCAACCGCTACCTGAACCGGGTCCGCTCTCTGCGCCGGGAACACCTGGTCGGTGACGCACCCGAAACCAGCGGCGTCGTCGTCGAGCCGTCCGACGGCTCCCTGCTCCGGCTGCTTGATTGCCTGCCACGCCAGCAACGCGCGGTCATGGTGCTGCGCTACTACCTGGACCAGTCCGAAGCGCAGATCGCCGAGGTCCTCGGCTGCTCAGCCGGAACGGTCAAGAGCACCGCGTCGCGGGCGCTCAACCGGCTGCGCCGTGAGCTCGCCTCCGAAACTCACCCGCGACCGGCGGAAGAAGGTATCCGATGAGCTTCGACCCGCAGACCATCGAAGCGGACCTGCGCGCCGCGATGCGCACCGGCCCGTCACAGGTCGCCGCCCGGCCCGACCCGGTCGCCAGAGTGGAATCCGGCGTCACCCGGCGCCGGCGCCGAAGGCTGCTGGTCACCACCGCTGCGGCAGCACTGGCGGTCGGCACGGTCGTCGCAGGGACCGGCCTCATCATTGATCGCCCGTTCCGCTCCACCGCGGACACGTCCACGGCCGTCGGCGCCGAGCCCGTCGCCGCCGCGCCGCAGATCCTCCGTCGCTCCCCGCGACCCGATCGGCAGCCGTGCAGGATCGACAACGTCGACTCAATGGACTGGATCGTGCAGTCGGCACCGTGGGGCCTGTCCACAGGACTCGCGCTGCGCCCGAACAACAGCGATCGCTGCACCCTTTCCGGCAGGCCACAGCTGTCGGGCATCAACACCGCCACCGGCGCGTCCGAACCGATCGCCGCCGTCGACGCCGGCCAACTCGACACCAGCGTCACCCGGCAATTCCCGGCCACCATCGATCCGGGAGAGCCCGCGCGCATCGAGATCCGCGGCGGCAAATGCCCCGCCGGCCAGGAACCCCGCTCCTACCGGAGCCTGGTCGTCACGGTTGGTACCCAGAAAATCCCTCTTCCCAGCTCCCGCAGCCTGACCGGGATCTGCGGCGCGGACGTCAGTCAGTGGTTCGTCGAGCCACCCATGCTGTACGCCGCCCTGAACGCCAAGCTTGAGGCACCAAGAGTTCTGGGCCGCGGACAGGATTTCACCTACACCGTCCAGATCGACAACGTGTACGCACGCAACTATCCGCTGTCGTCGTGCCCGATCTTTCGCCTCGGGATCGCTGCCACGGACATCGGGCCGTGGCAGCGCATCAACTGCACTCAGGCCGCCATCCACGGCCACGACAGCATCAGATTCACGCTGCACGGCCAGATCCCGCCGGACACCGAGCCGGGCCAGCACAAGCTCACTTGGATGGCCGCGATGAGCACCGGCGAAGCCACCATTGCCGACATGGGAACCGGCGGCACAACCGTCACCATCACCCGTTGACCGAGAACCTCACGACGCGGACGTTGACCGCAGTGCTCGCCTTCCAGCAGCCGGTTGACGCGCGAAAGTGACGACGGTCACACTACATACGCAGGGTGATCGATGGAACACTCGGCAACCCGGGCTCGCCTGAAAGATGCAACTTCACTTCAGGAGCCATAGACGGCGTTCAGTTCACGTAGCGTCATTTCCGTTCAGGCCGCTGTCCGACGGCTGGTTTGAGGGGTCGCGTACCACTCGCCGAGCACCGTCGTGGACTGCTCGTCGCCGCCCAGGTCCGCACCGATCGCGCTGCCCGCAATCGACGCGGCACCACGGCTGCCGGTCGTCGGGCAGCCGAGACAACGAGATAGCCGCGCCGGGAACGCACCCTACGCGGGCTTCGTGGTGCGCCGTCCCTCTTCCCTCCACCATGCCGCGTACGTGCCGTCCCATGGGAGAGGGTCCCTTCGCGGACCGTCGGAGCGGTACGTGCGCCGGGTGGGGAAGACCGTGACTCCCATTTCCGCCTCGGACTCCCGCGAAGCGAGCCTCACTTCGTCGAAAGAGTCGTCCACCGAGACGATCGGCCGGCCGCTCATGACGACGTGAATGTGGTCGAAGATGCCGTGTTCGAACGAGTCGAATACGGTGATCGTCAAGAAGCAGGCGCCAAGCGGGTTGGGCGGGTCGGGTTTCTCGCGGGCGTCCGCCCACTCCGCAATCGTGTGACCCGCTCCCCATTCGAACAGGGCTACCTCTCCCGGTCGCAAGAGGCGCTCTCTCCTCGCGTTGGTCGCCTCCACGAACTGGGCCTCGTCATCGAGTCGCACCCGTGCGGTGGTCGCGCCTTCGTTGATCAGTACACCCCGGGTCTGAAACCACATGAGCCCGTTACGCTCTCCATTTCGCGCGAAGAGCCGCGCTGGCGAGGCCGCTTCGGCCTGCGCCACAGAACGATGGTCAAGTAGTCGCAATTCGTTCCCATAGGGCATCCGATCACGCGACGCGTCGATCAGTGGGGGCCATTTCGGCGCCTCAAGCAGCGCGACGACGAGGGGGGCCCGCTCGTCCGTCCTGGCGCGTGCCGCTTCCCGGACCACCGCCGTGGCGGCTTTCAGCATTTCTTGAGCGAGGACGACCTGCTCGTCGGCGGCTTTCGCCTGAGCCGCGTTGATCTCGACCTGTTTCTGCAACTCGGGCAACTGCTTGGCAGCGGTTCGGGCCGCACCGCGCCCCGAGCGAGCGGCCGAGGCGCCGGCAATCGCCGCGGCGACCGCACCTATGGCTGAGATGATCTGAATCCACCCGGCCAACGTCAAACGGTCAATGTTGGCTGTCAGCGCATCCCAAAAACCCCGCACGGCCAAGGCCTACCTTCAAGAGAGACTCACTCTTGTGGCCGGGTCCGTGCTGGGCTCGGCCGCTCACCAGTTGATGTGCGACCTGCCCCGCTCGGGAAGGTATAAGCGCTTGATGCCGAGGTGACGGCCGCGGCTGCGGCCCGCCGCGCCGGCGCACCCTCGACGGCGGGCAAACCGGCGACAAACTCTTGGAAGCTTCGCGATCCACCTGGCAGAAGGGTTTATATCGATCAGCTTGGCCGACGAGCGACGCCACGCGGTGAGCGACTGCACCCGGTTACCTCTGGAGGGGGCAGGCGGACCAAGCCGCTTACGCCGGGCGACTGCGGAGCATGACGGCGCGTTGACGCCTTCTGGACAGCAGCGCGCAGACAACCGGCGCTCGGGGGTGCGCGTCAATACGGCGCCAAATTCCCATCACGAACCCGGAGGTCCGTGCCGTGAACCGTTTCGTCCCCACTGTCCGAATCGCCATCCTGGTCGGCGCGATCGCGGCACTGCTGCTAGCCGGCTGTTCGCCCGAGTTGGCCGGCGCGCCGTCGACTGCCGCCCCCAGCACCACTCCGCCCGCGGCATCCCCGCCGGGCGCCACGTCTGCCACGCCTCCACCGGGCACGCAGACCCCGCCGCCCCGGGACGAGGGCGACTTCACCGTCCGCTATGGCTGGGCCGTCCCCTCGCAGCAAGTGACCGTCAAGCACGACGTGGCCGTTCCGCCGGTGCCGACGCTCGTCGAGGTGCGGGCCGGCGACCACACCGCCGACGGGTTCGAGCGCGTGACGTTCGCCTTCAGAGAAGCTTTCTCGGGGTACCACTTCCAGCTCGTCCGGCAGGTGACGCAGGACGGCAGCGGGGACCCGGTCCGCCTGCCCGGCAACAGCTTCGTGCAGATCGTGTTCAACCCGGCGTACGCACACGACGACGCCGGGCACGCGACCGTGCCGATGGGTTTGCAGCGTCCGGGATTCCGGCAGCTCAACGGCTACCAACTCACGGGCGACTACGAGGCATATGTCACGTACGGGTTCGGGTTCAGCAGCCGGCCGCAGATCAGGGTCGGGGAGCGTACCCGCCCGGACGGGACGTTCGTCGTGGCGTTCGACGTGCGGTCGGCCCGATGAGAAGACTCAGCGGCGGCCCGACGACTCGTTCCAGCGAAGCGAAGCCGCAGGTCAGCCCCAGTGCGGCGAGTTCTGGCGCGGCACAGGGTCTACCGGCCGCCGACTGCTCGCCAGATTCCAATTCGAGCCCCTGACCTGGGGCTCCACCCTGGGTGGGGGCTTTCCCGTCCACACGGACAACGTGCCGGGGTGTCCGCCGCCGTGGGCCGCACTGCACGCTTGACTGCGTTAGCACGGGCGCAGGTGTGCCGGAGGTCAGGCGATGCCCTGGCCCCGGACCCGCTGTAGGGTCTTGCGTGACAGCTCCGGCTGGACGATCGCCATATTGGTCCGATCTGACATCGACCTGATAGTCGCCATGGGACAGGCCGACCAAGGCAGGGTGACAGGCATCTGGCGGCGGGTCAGGCGCTCGCGACGGGGTCGAGCCGGGCGTAGTCGCTGCCCGACAGCAGCGACATGAATTGGGTGACCAGTTGGTTCCCGATGTCGTTGAGCATGCCGTCGTGCAGCGCGAAGGCCCGGCGCGGCTTGATCGCCCGGACGAACTCGACCGCCTCGGTCAACTTCAGCCAGGGTGCCGCCACCGGCACGAACAGCGTGTCGACATCGGCGTCGGCGGGCACGTCGAACGAGTCACCCGGGTGGTAGACGCCGCCGGCGGCGCCCTCGCCCTCGACGAAGAAGCCGACGTTGGCCACGCGCGGCAGCTCCGGGTGAATGATCGCGTGCAGGCCGCCGTAGGCGCGGACCTTGAAGCCCGCGGCGGTGAACTCGTCGCCCGGCACGACCTCGGTGACCGCGCCGCCGAACTCGCCGAGCTTCGGGGTGACCTCCGGGTGGGTGAAGACGGTGACCGCGGGCCGCTTCGCCACCGCGTCGACGAGCTTCTGCACGTCGAGGTGGTCGAAGTGCTCGTGCGTCAGCAGGATCGCGTCGACCCCGTCGACCGACTCCAGCTCCGTGAACGCGCCCGGGTCGATCACGATCACCGCCCCGTCACGCTCCACGCGCACGCAGGAGTGTGTGTATTTGACGATCTTCATCCGTGTGACCTCCTCGACGCCGAAACGAGACGTAACGCGAGGAAACAGGGGCCGGGTCGCCGCGTCGGACCGGGCGCATGACCCCCACGAACGTGACCCTACCCGGGAGGCAGCATGTCAACACGGCAGTCGCGATGGCGGCTCACGCTCGCGATGTCGGCGGCAAAGTCACCATCGGCCTCCCCTCAGGCCGGTCGACGAAGGGCACGATCACGGCGGTCGGCGTGCCGACGGAGAAAGAAGGCAGCAACGGCAAGACCGTGGTGATCCCCGTCGTCGTCGCTCTGGCCGATCCGGCGGCGGCTGGCCCGCTTCAGCAGGCGACGGTGACCGTGAACGTCCCATCGGCGGTGCGCGAGAACCTGCTCTCGAGGTCGCGCTGCTGGAACTGCCTGACAACGTGGCGAAGCTGGTCATCGAATGGGTCCGCGAATCTGGATAGCGTCCCGAGACAACAGCGTGACAGCCGCTGACCAAGGGCAGGGCCCTGGTCAGCGGCTGTTGCATCGTCTGCCTACGTCGGGCACTTGATGGGTGGCGGGCCGTAGGTGAAGTTGACGATCGGGGTGCCGATCCAGCTGCTGCCGATGGTCACGACGGCTTGGCGTTTATCGTTGGCGGCTGTCTGCAGCCAGCTCTGCAGCTCGAACTGACCGAAGACGAACCCCACGCCGCAGGTGAGGCCGAGGAGGAAGCCCACCACGGCAGTACCGATCATGCCGATGGCGCCGCAGATGAGGCCGCTGACCACTGCGGCCCCGAGGACGCCGCCCAGCGAGGCGAGGACGTTGACGAGGTGGCCGGCTTCGGTCGGGGAGATCGCCACCGTGCACGTGACGCCCACGAATCCGGCTCCGCAGCCGGCCTTGTAGTCCGGGACGGAGCTGCTGCCACAGGCCTGCTGGCCGTTGAGATCGGTGGTGTTGAGCGGGTCGCCGAAGGAGTACGTGTAGAGGTTGGCGCAGCCACCGTCCACCGGGTCGGGGCTGAGGAACCGGCCCTCGGCCGCCTGGAACGCGCGGGCACCGAGGATCGTGATGTTGGTGACGGTGTCGGTGAGCTTGCCGCTGGTGCCGAACGGGCCCATCGTGTTGCCGCCGCCGACGTTGTTCGGCGGCTGGCTGCCGGAGGCGGTCTGGCCCCAGGGGTTGTAGCTGGTGGGGGTGTTGATCCGGGTGCCGGAGTTGTCGGTCAGAACCGTGTAGTTGCCGCGCAGGTCGGGGTACGACCACAGGTTTCCGCCGCCCTGGACGGTGAGCAGCACGCCGCCCGGCAGGGTGACCAGGCGCTGCTGGAGGTTGTTGCTGGCGTCGAGGGTGGCCACCGGGGCGTCGCTGTAGCCGCTGTAGGCGTAGCGGGTGGTGCCGCTGCTGCTCACGTGGCTGATGACCCGGTCGAGCGGGTCGTAGCCGTAGCTTGTCGTGGCGCCGGAGGCGGTCGTCGAGGTCATGCGGTCGGCGGCGTCCCAGCCGATGGTGGTGCCGTGGTCGTTGGTCTGGTTGCCGTGACCGTCGTAGCCGTACTGGGTGTTCGTAACGCCGTTGGCGATCGACGAGACCAGCTGGTCCGCGTTGTTGTAGCAGTAGTGGGTGCTGGCCGCGGTGCCGTTGGTCGGGGTGACGGTGACGTTGGTGCGGTTGGTGTTCGCCCCCTGGCCGAGCGCGGCGCAGTTGTCGCCGGCGACGTTGTTGGCGTAGCTGTACGTCGCCTGGGCGCCGGGCAGGTAGGCGGTGACCAGGCGACCGGCGCCGTCGTAGGTGTAGTCGGTGGCGGTAGGCCCGGCCGGGTTGGGGTTGGTGAGGCTGGTGCCGTTGATGTCCTGGAGCTCGCTGGTGATCCGTTGCGCGGCCGAGCGGGTCGCCTGGCTGCCGCCGACGAGGGCCCCCGAGCTGGTGTTGGTGAAGACCAGGCTGTTCTGTGCGCCAAGGCCGTCGTACCCGACGGTCGCCGTCGTGCCGTTGGCGTAGGTGACGCTGGTCAGCCGCCCCGTAGCGAGGTCGTAGTGGTTCGTCGCCATGAGGGTGCCGTTGACGGTGACGGTGTTGACGGCACCGCTGTTGGGGTCGTATGCGGTGCTGATCGAGCCGCCCGGCCCGGTGGTCGCGGTGGTCTGCCCCGACTGGTTGTAGGTGACCGTGCTGGTCTGCCCGTAGGAGTCCGTGTAGCTGACCATCCGGCCGATCAGGTCGCTCGTCGACGTGACGGTCCTGGTGCCGTCGGAGACGTTGGCCACCAACGGGTTGCCGCCGACGGAGTACCCGTAGGTGACGGTGCGCGCGGGCGCGCCGTTGAACGCGGGCCAGCTCTGGCTGGCCAGCCGGCCTCGGGTGTCGTAGCTGGTGCATTCCCAGGGCACGCTGCTGATGCTCGTCGACGGACCGACCCGCCGACCCACCGGCCGACCGGTGGCGTCATACACGAACTGCTGTTGCCGCGCGGCGGCGCCGGCCGTCGGGGCGGGGTCGATCTGGCTCTGCAACTGCCCGCCCTGCGGCGTGTTGGCGGCGACCCCGCAGACCGCGGCGAGCGGGCCGCCGGTGCCGCTGTAGTAGCTGTAGGTGGTGGAGTTGCCGGCCGGCAGCGTGCGGGACGTCTTGCGCAGGAACGTCGTCGTGCTCGGCGTCTCGTAGGCGGTCACGGTGGTGAGGGCGTCACCGGTTCCGGCGCCGACGGTGGTCGACGTCGGCAGGCCGTACTCCGGGCCTAGGTTCGTGGCCGAGTAGCTGGTGGCCGTCGTGTGCCCGTCGGGATCGGTGACACTGGTCTGCAGGCCGTAGCTGGGCGAGAACATCGACGACGGCATCTCGGCCGCGGTCGCGTAGTCCGAACTGGTCGACCAGCGCAGCTCGTACTCGTTGAGCTGGGTCGCCGACCCGGTGAAGTCCAGCCGGAAGCGGTGCACGCCGGCGCTGAAGCTCTGCCCGCCGTTGCTGGCCGCGTTCGGCTGGCCGGGCAGCCACAGCCCGCCCTCCGGGGTGTCGTTCATGACCTGGAGGTCGTCGATGTAGGCGCGCGCCGGTTGGGTGGACCACATCCACAGATACACCATGCCGGAGGTGGGGAAGTTGATCGTCCCGGTCATGCGCAGGCTGAAGGTGCCCGAGGCGTCCGAGCCGACCGGCGGGGAACCGGCGGGCCAGACGCCGCACATGCCGTTCACCGTGGTGCAGAACGGCGTCACCCGGGTGCCGCCCGAGCCGGTGCCGTGCGACGCGGCCGGCCCGGCGAACTCCCCGTTGGACCAGAAGGTCTGCGCGAGGCCGCTGATGTTCTCGTCGTACCCGCGATGGGTGTGCGGGATCACGGGCACCTGGCAGTTGAGCGTGCTCTGCGGGTTGGCGACGGGAAGGTACCCCGTGATCGGGCTGTTGGGTGTGACACCGCTCGGCCAGCCGCCGCTGAAACATGCCAGCGGCGCCGGCCCGTACGTGTCGGTCAGGTTGCCCCCGGCGTCGTAGACGCTGCTGGTCTGCTCGCCGGCCACGTCCACCGTGGCGATCGGCCGGTCGAGGTTGTCCCACACTGCGCTCGACGGGCGGCCCATGGAGTCGACCTTCTTGGTGACGCGGCCCTTGTCGTCGTGGACCAGCTGGCTGGCGTACCCGCTGCCCGGGCCGAACCCAGCGATCGACACGTTGGTCGTCGTGGCCTGGTAGCTGTAGATGCGCGTCGGCCGCGGCGCACCGACGGTCGGCGCCGGCTGGATGATCCGGGCCACCTTCGATCCGCTGTAACAGATCTGCGTGTCCACGGGAGGCACGTTGATGCCGGTCGTGCCCGACGGGCAGGCGACCGGGGTACCGGCCGGGTTGCCGCTGGTGACGTAGTCGGTGGCGAGCGCGTCGCGGATGTCGGCCAGCCGGTTGTCGCTGTCGTAGCCGAACAGCATGACGTTGTTGCCGGGGTTGGTCACGGACGCGATCTGCCCGTTGGTGTTGTAGCCGAACGCGGTGGAGGTGGCGTCCCAGTAGGCGATCGTGCAGAGGTATCCGGTCGGCGCATGGTTGGCGGCGGGGCAGTTGCTGTCGCCGCCGTAGTACAGGTTGATGGCCCGGCCGGACACCGGGTCGGTGATCGTGCGCAGCACGACCGGGCTGCCGCGGTAGCTGTACTGCAACGCGGCCGGGTGCCGGTCGTCCCTGATCGTGGTCAGTGTGGCGAGGCTGCCGTCCGCGTTGAACGTGTAGAGGTAGTTGTCCGATGTGGACAGTTGCAGGCGGCCGGCGCCGTTGACGCTCAGGTAGTCCTGATCGCCGGGCGGTGCGACGTAGTAGCCCTGCGGGTTGAGCGTGAACGTGGCGGTGTCACCGGTCGCGCTCTGCAGCACCACCTGGTTGCCCTGGTCGTCGGCGCGGGTCCAGCCCACGCTCATCGGGCTGGCGGACAGCGACCAGCCCGGCGGCAGCCCGGCGGGCTGCGGCGTGAACCAGCTCGACGACGGCAGGACGGCCTGCTTGCCGGGGTCGCTCTCCGCGGTGTTCTTCGCCCACAGCTGGATCGTGTTTGTGAAGTACGCGTCCTCGTCCCACGCGTCGACCCGGATGCTGTGCTGGGTTCCGCCCGCCACCGTGGCGGTGCCGAACGAGGCCTTGTTGGTCGGGGCGTTACCCGACCAGTTGTCGTATATGGGGGTACTGGAACCGTCGAGGTAGACGCGCAGCCCGCCGGTGCCGAGACCGCCGAGTTGCCAGGTACCGGGCGGCAGTGATACCTGGCCGGTCCAGCGCGCCAGGAACGAGTCGTAGGGCCCGATGCCGCCCACCGGCCGCTGCCCACCGCTCCACGTCTGGTTGACGCCGGGTTCGACGCGCTGACCGACGGGGGTGGTCGGGAACGTGTGACTGCCATCGGCGTCGATGAAGTACTGGGTCAGCAGGCCGTAGTTGGAGCCGGTCGAGACCGACGACTCCGCGGAGTTGTACGCCAGGCTGATCCCCGCCGGTCCGGACAGTGTCTGCAGGGAGTGGGTGGTCACGGACACCGCGAGGTTGCCGGTGACCATGTCCACGGTCTCGCTGGCCGGCGGCATGCCCGGCGACGGCGAACCCTGGCTCGGCGTGCTGGTGGAACCGGGCGCGGCTCCCACGGTGTCGGTCGGCGACGGTCCGCCGCCGCCGAGCCGCTTCTTCACCTGGAACTTGACCGCGGGCAGTGGAGCCGCGGGCGGCACATACGACGGCTGCGTCTTGTCGAACTGCTGGGAGATCGCGACCCGGACCGTCGCGTAGTAGGTCACGCCGTCGTGCAGGGTGCCCGGCGGTACCGTCCACGAGGTCTGGTCCCACGTCAGCCAGCCGGAGTCGGCGACGACGCCGGTGCCGTTCTGGATCGGCGTCGTGGCGATGGTGAAGTTGTATGCCGCGCCGCCGGTCTCGCCGGTGACGGGCGCCGCGACCAGCGTGGGCGTGGCGGTCGCGATGGTGCTGCCGCTGGTCGGCGAGGTGATGCTGGTTGGCGGCGGCTCCGCGAGGTACATGAAGTTGCAGTAGACCTCGCTCGGGTTGAAGTTGACCATGGTACCCCGGCCGATGCCCGCCTCGTTGGTGACCACACCGAACCAGCCGTAGTTCCGGTTGGCCATGTACGACGTGACGTCGGTGTAGATGAACGACCAACCGCCGGCCGGCGGGTTGACCACGAGCGGCTGGCCGGTCGGGATCGCCGCGAACGACGGTACGTCGTTCGCGGCGTTCGACTCGCCGTAGACCGCCATGGCGGTGAGGTTGCAGAAACCGATGCAGTCGGCGTTGAAGGACGCGTCGACGAGCTGCCATGGCGGCGCGCCGGGCGCCAGCGCCGGCTTCGTGGGGGCGGCCACGTACGCCGCGCTGCGCCACACGGTCCCGGTGGAGTCCACGCCGTTCTTCATCACACCCTGCTGGGTGATGCCGGTGTTGCTGACGCTCGCGATCACACTGGCGGTCTTGTGCGAGACGCGGAAGGTCGGGTCCACGACGACCGGGAACGCCGACGCCGGCAGGGAGGCCAGCCACTGCGGCGACACCGACAGCCGCACCACGTTGCCGCTCGCAGTCATCCGGACCTTCGACGCCGCCGTCTGGTCCGGCGACACGGCGTCCGGGTGGTTGGGGTTGTGCGACTTGGCCAGCGTGCTCGAGGCGGTGACGATCGGCGCCGGCAGGTTGCCGACCTGGTCGCCGCCGGACATCAGGTTCAGCCCGCCCTTGCCGTCCGGCGCCGCGGTTGCCCCGGAGAGCACGAACGAGAAGCTGGCGGGCGCGTTCGGGCCGCTGAGCACCAGATCCTCTTCCACGCCCGTCGAGGAGACGTGTTCGGTGAGGTCGGTCTGCGGCCAGATGCCGTGGTACGTGGCGGTGTCGCGGACAACCGACGGTACCTGGCCGGGATCCTTGACCTGCTGCGGCGTGACGGCGAACTCGTGGGTACCGATGGTGAAGCGCTCTGCCCCGGCCGGCGATCCGGCCGGACCGAACACGACCCGCCAGTCGTTCGCACCCGACTGCCACGAGCCGGGCTCGCCGGGCACCGGTGACAGACTGGAGTCGATGGGCTCCCACCCGCCCGATGAGGTCTGGTAGTACTTCGGCGCCAGGTACTGGTGCACCGAGCGCGAGCCATCCGAGTTGCGCCAGGTGGAGGTCGACGCCGTCCGCTCGCTGACGATCTCCTGGACCGGCTTCGGCCGCTCGCGCGACCCGGCCGGCGAGAAGCTGCCCTGCGGCGACTGGGTCGCCGGACGGGCGAGCGTGTCGGACGACAGCAACGTCACGGGCGTCCGGCGCGGCAACCCGGCGGGGGTGTCCCCGGCGTAGGCCAGCGGAGCCAGCAGCAGTATCACGCCCGCGACGGCCAGCCGCCGCAGCACGTTCGGACGCAGGATGCGACGCGAAGCGCGCACGATGTCCTCCCCCGGTGATCCATCGATAGATCCCGAAGCCTGCCACGGATCGTGTCGCCCCGATGACCAATCCGAGAAACGTGCATCGATGTTGGTCTCGCGTTCACGTTCATCGGTGTTCTCGGCGGGTCCCCGGCGCCGGGCCGGGGACCCGCCGGATCCGTTACACGGGGTTGAAGGACGGGTCGAGCGCCCGCAGGTCGCTCGCGATCTGGCCGCAGGTGTGCCCCAGGGGTGCGCTGGCGAGCAGGCCGAAGCCGTAGCTGAGGATCTGCGCGGAGTTGCTGCAGACCCCCGACGAGGCACCGAACACCGAGGCTACGAGCGCGTTCTTGTCGGGGCCGGCGAGCTGGTTGTACGACACGACGTTGTAGACCTCGTGCCGCACCGGGAACTGGGCGTTCAGCACACCGCTGCCCAGCCGCGCCGGCTGGCTGACGCCGTTGCTGTCCACCATCGCGCGCAGCACCGCGTTGTGCCGCTTGTCGTGGTGCCCCCTGTTCTGCGAGATCCACTCCGCGATCGGGAACGGGCACAGCGCGGTGGGGTCGGCCGCGAGCACGGCGCCGTCGCCCTCGTCGACATTCGTCGAGGTGCCGACGATCTGCCGGTGGATGCAGGAGGGCGGCGAACTGGCGTTGAACGCGAAGGTCTGGGCCCAGAACAGGGCCGTGTCGGTGCCCGCGCCGGGCAGGTACAGGTGCACGGGCTGGTGCGTCGCATCGGTCACGGTGCCGTCGGGCGTGTAGGTCACTCCGCCGACCGTGACCGAGCCGCACGTGCGGTACAGCGTCCGCAGGTTCGCGACGGTGAACTGGTCGGCGTTGACGATGGCCGTGGCGACAGCCGGGTCGGTCCCGGTGACGGCGGTGCTCGGACCGGTCGCCACCGCGATGCCGTCCAGCCCGAACGGCATGTAGATCAGCCCCCCGTTCGCCGAAACGTCCGCTGCGGACGGTGGCAGCCCGCTGCGGGCGAAGTCCACGCACCCGGCCTCGGGCGGGTCCGAGAGCTGCGGCGCGGTGGTGTTGGGGTTGATGGACTTGCGTAGTGCGGCGATGCCAGTGGCGGAGCTGTTCGGCCGGGTCATCGTGCACCCGGGCTTCGGCTGGATCACACCCAGCACGGCACCGGTCGCCGGGTCCACCGCGTCCCAGGAGCCGACGTAGCCGAGGCCGATGCTGGTGGCGATCGCGTCCATCACGTACTGCGTGGTGGCCGATCCTACGCCGGCGAGCCCCGTGCTCGGATCGGCAGCGGCCGGCCCGGTCACGCCGGCGACGAGCCCGGCCGCGGCGGTGAACGCCGCGAGGCTCCCCGCCAGGAGCGTTCGCCCACGCATGGGTCTTGCGGTCATGAAGGGTCCCTTCCCCCGAAAGACGCCCCGCCGGTACCTGTCCCGACACCGGCCGAGCAAGGTTGGACCTGCATGATCGCGCGCGCCACGGTGGCGTGTCCGCCGCGAAAGGTGAAGGTGCGATGAATATCCGTCGATGCGTTCTCAGTCGATGAGGGTGCGGAGCTGTTCCTGCCAGGCATCGGTGTGGATGGCGCGGCCGGTGAAGCGTTCGCGCGATGCGGACGGCCGGCAGCCGCTGGGCGGCCTTGCGGTAATCGGACCCGGCCGAGCTCGCGTCGGCGGAGATCCCGGCGACGTGGAAGTTGAGCAGATCGAGGGCCCGGTTGAGCTGCGCGGCCTGGTCGGCGTCGCGGCGCTTGGATTGATCGCGCGGATCAGTTCATCGCGATGGCCGCGGCGATCGGGCCTACGACGTCGATCGATGACACGCCGTCCCGTGCGAAGTGTTGTCAGCCGCGACGAATCCCGCTGACAGACAGGGGGACGCGGCCGGACACCTCGCAGAGCGAGTGAATGGCCGACCGGTCGGGGACACGGTCGATGGCATCATCGATGCGCACTGGTCTGTTGGTCACGACGGAGACGGACTGAGCGCCCGCACAGAGACTGTGCGGGCGCTCAATCTTCGCTGTGGGTTCCTGCCGGGGGCCGGTCAGACGCCGCGGACGTTCTCCGCCTGCGGACCCTTCTGCCCCTGGGTCACCTCGTATTCAACCTTCTGGCCTTCCGCGAGCTCACGGTATCCACCGCTGGCGATGGCCGAGTAGTGGACGAAGACGTCCGCTCCTCCGTCATCCTGCTGGATGAAGCCGAAGCCCTTTTCGGAATTGAACCACTTGACGGTACCGCGGGCCACACGTTCCTCCTGATGGTGGTGGGAACCCGTCCGTCGCCAATCGCCGGCGACAAACTCCCACCCGGACCGACCATACCCCCTCCGTCAGACCCGCCCATCATGGCGTGCACCGCCCAGGGAGGATAAGGAGTCGCCGGCTCCCACCCGGACAGCTGCGGACGGCGCCGTACGCCGAAGGGCACCCATGTAACGGGTGTTGAACAGGTTCGCACTGCCCGGTTGCGGACTTCGCCATGGGCGGGGCACCGGGACGTCACGGTGGCAGCGTGAGGCCGGACTGGACCGCTCCGTCGTCGGAGCGACCGATTACCACCCGCAACGGTCTTCCGTCGATGGCTGATGCCCTACCTGGTCGTGTCGCCCTCTCCCGTGAGCTTCCTGGCCTCCTGTGCACCCTCGGTTGCGGCCACAATGCCTGGCCCGCGCGCGGCGATAGCAGCCTGGATGCGCTGCTACGGCGCAGTTTCCGACATCGGACTCCGGCGGGCCGACGCGCAGCAGCGACTATGCGGATCTCCGGTCACCGCGGTGGACGCCGGCGACCCCTGTCCTCTGGTATCCGAGTGTGTCTGCCTGCGCGCGGTCTTCGACCGCTTCGACGCGCCGCCCCAGACGGTCCAGGATCCGGGCGCGCTGGACGCGGGCCTCACCCTCACGGTAGGCATCGCCGAGGCGGCGGTACGCCGAGATGCCCTCCCCGAGCCGGTCGAGCGCCCGCTCGTGTGCGCCCAGCCGGCCACCGACAACGCCGAGTGCGACCAGGGCTGATGCGGCGCCGGAACCGATCCGGAGACCGCGGAAGATTCGCAGCATCTCGTCGAACTCATGCTCGGCGTCATCGAAGCGACCGTCGTCGTCGGCGAGCCAACCGCGCTCCTGATAGCAGTAGCCCAACAGATAATCGTCGCCGATCCTGGTGGCGAGCCCGAATGCCTCCTCGATGAATACTTCCGCGTCCGCCCGGTGTCCGGCGAACTTGTGTCCCAGTCCCAGACCCAGCAGGACCCAGCCACGCTCCCCACTGTCGCCGTTCCTGCCGCTCTCTCGAATCAGCTCGTGCGCCCGTTCGAGCATCGGGAGACTGAGCTCGGGCTCGCGCAGGACGTTGTACAGGGTGCCGAGCGCCGTGCGGACCTCCACCTCCTCGTCGACCTCGCCCAGGGTGACGAACAGGTCGAGGACGCGCAGCAGGGCGGTCTCCGACTCGGCAAAGCGATGCAGGTCCCGCAGCGCCTCCCCGTACCGTCGCCCGGTCTGTGCGATCTCCCACGTGTCGCCCGCCGCCTCGGCGAGAGCGAGCCCCTCCTCCGCCGCCGGCAGAGCCCGCTGGACCTCACCGACGAACGTCCACGAGTGCGACACCCAGCGCAGCGCACGCGCCCGCCGCATGTCCTCGCCGGTCGTCCGGGCCGCCTCGGCCGCCGCCTGCCAGGCCGCGAGCCGGTCGAACGGGTCCGCGAGCCGGCCCGCCTTCGCGTCGACCAACGCCAGCACTTCTCGCGGACACTGCGCACCCTCATGCAGTACCGCAGGGATGTCTTCGAGCTCGCCTGCCTCTGTCAGCCACAGCAGCAGCCGCCGTAACGTTTCCCGGGTCTCGGCTGGATCGAGGTTCTCTTCCGCGAACAACCGCAGGAGATCGTGGAGGTGGTACCGCTCCGGACTGGGCGACTCCACAAGGAATGCGTCGACGAGCCGCTCCAATGACTCCGCCACCACGCCTCGGTCCAGCCCTGCCCGCGCGGACGCCGCGCCGAGCCCGAACACCTGACCCGGATGCGATCCGGCCCGGCGGAACACCATCCTGTCCACTTCGGACAGCTCGGCGTACGCTGCCTGAAACGTGACTCGTACCGCGAGATCCCCCTGCCGCAGCTCGTCGAGCCTGCGCCGATCGTCTTTGAGACGTTCCGCGAGCGCCGACGGCGTCCACTGAGCGCGAGCCCGCAGCCGCCCGCCGATGATCCGCACGGCGAGGGGCAGCCCTCCGCCGACGGCGACGAGCGCCTTGGCCCCTTCTGGGTCGCTGTCGATGCGCTCATCCCCCGCGGTCTCGGCCAGCAGCGCCAGCGCCGCGTCGTCATCGAGCGCACCGATGGCGACGGGCCGCCCGCCGGGCACCGACGCGAGCTGCCGCCGGCTGGTGACAATGGTGGCGCAACGCGTTCCGCCTGGCAGCAGCGGCATGACCTGAGCTGCGTCACGGGCATCGTCCAGAACGACGAGCACGGCCCGGTCGGCAACGGCGGAACGGAATCGGGCCGCGAGCGCGGCCGTGCCACCGCGGCGCTCGTCCTCGGGCACCCCCAACGCCCCGAGGAACCGGGCGAGAACCGCCTCGGCCGCCACCGGTTCCGCGGACGCCCCGAGCAGGGCGGCGAACAGTTGCCCACCGGGAAACCGGCTCCGCACGTCCTGTGCCACCCGCAACGCGAGCGAGGTTTTGCCACTACCGGGCGCGGCCGCCAGGAGAATGACGGGAGCCTCCTGCTGAAGGAGCCGCCCGATCTCGGCCACCTCACGCTCCCTTCCGAACAGCGGCCGCGCGGCGGGCAGTTCGGCCGGCGCCGCAAGCCCGGCCGCCGCTGGGTGCGGCTCTGGCGCCGTTCCCGTCAGCTGCGCCACCTCGGGCGCCGTACCCTGGGGTGGTACAGCCGTCAGGCGCTGCTGCCACACTGCGAGGGCCACCCCGACAACACCGAGCAGGCCGACCGTTGGCCACGCGAGCCACGACACCCCCGCGAATGGATCGGGCAGAGTGCCGCCGGTGGCCACGTTCACAGCCACCGCGAGCAGGACCGAGAACAGCGCGGACGTCACAGCGAGCAGTGCCCCGACCTGACTGCGCCGCACCGCGCCCTCCCGTCGTCACACCCTTCAATCTCGGGACAGCGTATCGATGGATTCGCTACGGGTGCACGCCCCCGATTTCCGTGGCATCCGGCTACACGGCGTTGGTGTGGGTAGTGGTCGGCGTCAGCGGCGCGACCGGCGCTGCCGACGTCTCGGCCGGCATGAGGATCCACAGGATCGGGTAGATCAGGATTTGGCTGCCCGGGATGGCCAACAGGATCAACACGAACAGCAGCCGCGCCGGCCACGGGTCGATGCCGAACCGCTGCCCCAGCCCGGCGACCACGCCGCCGAAGACCCGGCCCTGCGTCGGGCGGACCAAGCCGTGCTGGCGCATCGAGCCGTAGACGGTCTCCATTTTGGAACTCCTTTTCGAGGTACCACATCTGATTGATGCATTCAGCATCGCCGCCGGAACGGTCTCAGGGCATCAGGGACCGACCCCGGGCCGCCCCTGGCTGCTGGACCCCGAGCCGTATCCGGGAGTCAAGGCTCGCTGGGTCGTGCGAGCGGCCGACCGGGATCTGGCATCGTTTCGCGCATGGGCATGATCGGGTACGTCGACAGGGTCTCGTTCTGGGAGCCCGGCATGAGCACCGCGCAGGTGTTCTGCACGCAGGTGCGGGCGCTGGAGCAGTGGATTCAGCGTTCCAGTGGCGTGGTGGGCCCCGAGTCCGATGAGCTGTTCTTCGACCCGTTGAAGCTGCGGGAATTCCTGATCTTCCAGCTCAATGCCTGGAACCGTCAGGGTTCGCAGACGACGAAGGCGATGATGCTGGGCATCATGCAGGTGCTCGCCGCGCTGGACAACCACCTCAACGGGCCGCTGCGCGAGCTCAGCGGCAACCCCGAGATCCACGACGGCATGCATGATGCGCTGCCGCCGAATGCGTTGCGCCCCATCCCGTGGGGCCCGCCAGCCGCGGCCGACCTGCCGCAGTCGGTTCGCTTCGAACTCGCGGCAATCGTCCAAGACCTTGTCCGCGGCTGGTACCGGACGCTCGAAGAACGCACCAGCGGTGGGGGCTGGCCCTCCGATCGGCTCCGTGCCGTCGTCGACGCGTATCCGGTGCCGTTGCTCATGCCGCCGCAGCGCATTCCGCCCGACCTGATCAGTGTGGTCGAGGTCGAGGACGACGGACCGCGCCGAGTCAGCGTGATGTCGCTGTGGGACACCGTGTACGGCGTATCTCGCCTGCGCCTGCAAGTCCTCCACGACACCGCCGGCCACCGGATCACCTGGCTCGGCTTCGGCGATCCGCCCTCCGCATGAGGACACAGCATTAGGGCACAACAAAAGACCTACGAGGCGGTTTCCCTTCGCCGGCATTGCCCGGATCAGGTAGTGGGGATCGCCGTTCAGCCTCTCGGTCGTTCAGCCTCTCAGCTCAACTGTCATCCAGTTGGGCTCTCCCGCACGTCTCGTAGGCCCACATCCGAAGTTACTCCTGCGGCCAGGCGACGCGGGGTGAGACGCCGGGTGATCGCGGGCCGCGACGCGCCGGGTGACGCGTGTTGAGGTGGGCATCACGGCCAGCAGGTATCCCGTGGTGCGGAAACCCGCAGCCGGAGAATCCCGCTGGCGCCGAGGTGGTCGCGCACCGGTACGAGCGAACGTGGACTCAACGCCCACGCCCCCCGTTGGAACAGGCAGGTGATCCACATGACGACCCGCACCGTTGACCCGGTCCAGTGCATGGCACTGTTCGTCTCCGACGCCTCCACGGCCCGCGACCTCGACAACGCCGCGATCCGCGAGACCGTCGACCGCACGCTCGAACTGCTCGGGCCGGACGAGTGCTACGCCCGCGCCGCGGAAGTGTTCGGCGACCGTCCCGAGACGGCGCTCGACCGGATCCAGTGGGCGCGCGAGCTGTGCACCCGCGCGATGGCGGTCCCGGCAGCCGTGTAAGCCGCCGCAACGCGGCTTCCCGGTACTAGTCTGGTTGCCGCAATGGCTTTCACGGACGTGATGGAACACGCGGCTCAGGGCTTCGAGGCGTTCGGCGTCTTTGTCCTGTTGTTCGGCCTGGTGTGGTCGGTCGTCCTCGCTGCCCGGATCTGGCGCGCCGCGGGCGGCCGCCGTGGGTATCTGGCACTGCGCGAGACGTTCGGCGGCGTGCTGTTGCTGGGCCTGGAGATCCTGGTCGCGGCCGACCTGATCCGCACCGTGGCGATCTCGCCGACGCTGCAGAGCGTGTCCGTTCTCGGGCTGATCGTCCTGATCAGGACGTTCCTGAGCTTCTCGCTGCAGATCGAGATCGATGGGGTACCGCCATGGCGGCGCGCCCTGACCACCGGCGTCGAGGCGGTGGCCCAAGCGGCCCGGGCACACGGGACGGGCCGATCCGAAAGCCCGGGCGTCGAGCAGGTCAACCGAGAGCCCGGTCAAGATTGAACGCGGCGCTGATCAGCGCGAAGTGCGTGAAGGCCTGCGGGAAGTTGCCCTGTTGCTCACCGGTGCGGCCGATCTGCTCGGCGTACAGGCCGAGGTGGTTGGCGTAGGTCAGCATCTTCTCGAAGGCCAGCCGCGCCTCGTCGAGCCGCCCGGCCCGGGTGAGAGCCTCGACATACCAGAACGAGCAGATCGAGAAGGTGCCCTCCTCCCCGCGGAGACCGTCCGGGCTGGCGGTGGGGTCGTAGCGGTACACCAGCGAGTCGGACACCAGCTCGGCGGCGAGCGCGTCGAGGGTGGCGAGCCATTTCGGGTCGGTGGGCGCGATGAACTTGCTCAGGGGCATCATCAGGACGGCGGCGTCGAGGACGTCGTTGTCCTCCTGCTGGACGAACGCCTGCCGGGTGATGGACCAGCCGCGTCGCATGATGTGCCGATAGATCGCGTCTCGGGCCCGCGCCCAGTGCGGGATGTTCGCGGGCAGGCCGCGGTGGTTGGCCATCCGCATGGCGCGTTCGATCGCCACCCAGCACATCAGCCTCGAGTACAGGAAGTTCCTGCGCCCGCCGCGGGTCTCCCAGATGCCCTCGTCCGGCTGGTCCCAGTGGTCGCAGACCCAGTCCACCACGGCGGAGACCGCATCCCAGAGGTCGCTGGAGATGGGCTGTCCCCACTTGTCGTAGAGGTAGACCGAGTCGATGAGCGCACCGTAGATGTCGAGCTGGAGCTGGTCGGCGGCGGCGTTGCCGATGCGCACCGGGGCCGAGCCCTGGTATCCGGCCAGGTGGTCCAGTTCGAGTTCGGGCAGGTCGGTGCGGCCGTCGATGCCGTACATGATCTGCAGCGGCCCGGACGGACTGTCGCCCTGCCGGGTGATGCGATCGGCCAGGAACGTCATGAAGGCCTCGGCCTCGCCGGTGAAGCCCAGTCGCAGCAGCGCGTAGGCGCAGAAGGCGGCATCGCGGATCCACACGTACCGGTAGTCCCAGTTGCGCTCGCCGCCGATCCGCTCGGGCAGGCTGGTCGTCGGCGCGGCCACGATCGCGCCGGTCGGTGCGTACGTGAGCAGCTTGAGGGTCAGTGCGGAGCGGTGCACGGTCTCGCGCCACCGGCCGCGGTAGCGGGAGGCGGACAGCCACCGCCGCCAGAACGCCACCGTGGCGGTGAACTCCTGCTCGGCCTCGGCGTGCGGGCACCCGCGGGGCTCGACGTCGTCGCCGACCCGGTCGAGCGCGAACACCGCGGACTCGCCCTCCAGGAGCTTGAACGTCGCCGTCGCGTCCAGTGCGTCGTGTTCGACCGGCACCGTGGCGGTCAGCGCGAGCGCCAGGTCGGCGGACTCGAAGCGAATCTGCCCGGCGTGCCACCGGACGGTGTGCGGCTGCCTGGCGTAGTCGAACCGGGGTGCCACCCGTGCCCGGAACGGGATCGCGCCGCGCACGCACAGGACGCGCCGGATCAGCCGGTGGCGGCCCTCCTCGCCGGAACCACCGGTGATCGGCATGAAGTCCTGGACCTCGCCCACGCCGTCCTCGGTGAAGAACCGGGTGATCAGCACGTTGGTGTCGGGGAAGTAGAACTGCTTGGTCCGCGCCGGCGCGTCGGCGGCCAGCTCGAACGACCCGCCCCGGTCGGCGTCGAGGATCGAGGCGAACACGCTCGGGGCGTCGAAGCAAGGACAGCAGTACCAGTCAATGGTGCCGTCGGTGCCCACCAGGGCCACGGTGCGCAGGTCGCCAATCAGTCCATGCTCGGCGATCGGCAGGTAGCCGGCGCCGTCCATAACTTACTGCTTACCCGTTTCGAGGCCCGCCTAACGAGCGGCCACCTGTTCCCGGGCCGCCTGCGACACCCGTTCGGGCGTGAAGCCGAACTTCGTCAGCAGCTGCTTGAGGGGCGCGGAGGCGCCGAACGTGTGCATGCCGATGATCGCGCCGGAGTCCCCCACGTACCGTTCCCAGCCGAGCGTGGATGCCTGCTCGATCGCGACCCGGGCCCGCACGGACGGGGGCAGCACCTGATCGCGGTACCGGCGTGGTTGCCGGTCGAACAGCTCCCAGCACGGCATGCTCACCACGCGGGCCGCGATGCCGTCGCCGGCGAGGTCCTCCCGCGCCGAGAGCGCGAGTGCCACCTCCGAGCCGGTGGCCAGCAGGATCACGTCCGGCTCGCCGGACGGCGGGTCGGCCAGCACGTACCCGCCCATCGCGACCCCGGCCGCGGCGGCCAGCCGGCTGCGGTCCAGGGTGGGCAGCGGCTGCCGGGACAGGACGAGCGCCGCGGGCTCGCGCCGCAGCCCGGCGACGACCCGCCACGTCTCGACCACTTCGTTCGCGTCGGCCGGCCGGAACACCAGCAGCCCCGGCATGGCCCGCAGCGACGCGAGCTGCTCGACGGGCTGATGGGTCGGTCCGTCCTCGCCGACCCCGATCGAGTCGTGGCTGAAGATGTGCAGCGTCGGGATCTCCATCAAGGCCGACAGCCGGATCGCCGGACGGGCGTAGTCGGAGAAGATCAGGAAGCCCGACCAGTACGGCCGGAGCTTGGTCAGCGCCATCCCGTTGGCGATCGCCGCCGCCGCGTGCTCGCGAACGCCGAGGTGGAAGTTGCGTCCGAGCCGGTCGTCGGCCTGGAAGTCGCCGGCGCCGGGGAACACGAGGCGCGTCTTGGTGGACGGGGCGAGGTCGGCCGATCCGCCCAGCAGCCACGGCACCGCCTGCGCGAGCTCGTTGAGCACCTGACCGGAGGAGTCGCGGGTGGCAAGGCCCTTCGCATCGGCCGGGAAGGTGGGCAGCGCATCCTGCCATCCGTCCGGAAGTTCCCGTCGCTGCATCCGCTCGATCTCGTCGGCCAGCTCCGGATACCGCGCCCGGTACGTCTCGAAGCTCGACCGCCAGGCCGTGCGGGCCGCGCCGCCCCGGGCACCGATGCCCTGGGCGAAGCAGTCGCGGACCTCGTCCGGGATGTAGAAGTCGACGTCCTGGGGCATGCCGAGGAATCGTTTCGTCGTCCGTACGGCCTCCGGGCCGAGCGGCTCGCCGTGTGCCTGCGCGGTGTCCTCCACCGGGGAGCCGTACCCGATGTGGCTGTGCACGACGACCAGCGTGGGCCGCTCCTGCTCGGCTCGGAAGGTGTGCAGTGCCCGCTCCACGGCGTTGAGGTCGTTGGCGTCCGCGACGGTCGTCACGTTCCAGCCGTACGCCAGGAAGCGCTCGGCCAGGTCCTCGGTGAACGTGATGTCGGTGTGACCCTCGATGGTGGTGCGGTTCGAGTCGTAGATCCAGCACAGGTTGGACAATCGCTGGTGACCGGCGAGCGAGGCGGCCTCCGCGGAGACGCCCTCCATCATGTCGCCGTCCCCGGCGATCGCGTACACGTCGAAGTCGAACAGGGCAAAGCCGGCCCGGTTGTACCGGGCCGCGAGCCATTGGCCGGCGATGGCCATCCCCACCGAGGTCGCGACGCCCTGGCCGAGCGGCCCGGTGGTGGTCTCGACCCCGCTGGTCCAGCGGTACTCGGGGTGGCCGGGACAGCGCGAGTCGAGCTGGCGGAACGTCTTCAGGTCTTCGAGGGTGACCGAGGGGCGGCCGAGAATCTCGTAGTCCGGGTCGACCGCGCGGACCCCGCTCAGGTGCAGCAGCGACCACAGCAGCGCCGAGGCGTGGCCCTCGGACAGCACGAACCGGTCCCGGTTGGGCCAGATCGGATCGGCCGGGTCGAACCGCAGGAACCGCTGCCACAGGGTGTACGCGACCGGCGCGATCCCCATCGGGGTGCCCGGATGGCCGGACTGGGCCCGCTGGACCGCATCCATGCACAGGCCACGGATCGTGTTGATGGACAACGTGTCCAGGTCGGTTGTCGCGGTCGTCAACATCGGGGCCGACCTCCCAGGATCATGCGCGATGGTCGTCACGCCGGCGTCCTCTGCCGTTCCGTACCAACCAATATCCGCAGGGTCCCGGCAGACTCACCCGGCCGGAGCGATTGTCGGCGCTACGTTGCTGGGCGACTCGCCGTAGGCGGCACGGAACTCCCGGCTCAGGTGTCCGGCCGAGAGGTGGACGCCGCGCGCCAGCGCCTCGACGTCCAGGGGCTGCGCGTAGTCACGGTCGATCCGGTCGCGGACGCGGCGCAGCAGGGCGAGGTCGCGCAGGCGCGGGTCGGGTCTGCTGGTCACAGATGACAGCCTGCCATGGTGCCGCCGGTCGACGCCGTCGCGCGCGCTCCCGCCCGGAGGGTGAGGCGGGTAGAGGCGGGCATGCAGGCCAGCAGGTATACGGGGGTGCGGAAACCCGCAGCCGGAGAATCCTGCTGGCGCCGAGGTCGTCGCGCAACGGTACGAGGGACGGTGGACTCAGCACACACACACCCGTTGAAGAGGTGATCACGATGACGACCACGACTTGCCCGGTTGACCCGGTCCAGTGCATGGCACTGTTCGTCTCCGACGCCTCCAAGTCGCGCGACCTGGACGACGCCACCATCCGCGAGACCGTCGGCCGCACCCTCGAGCAGCTCGGGGCCGACGAGTGCTACGCCCGCGCCGCCGAGGTGTTCGGCGACCGCCCCGAAATCGCCCTCGACCGCATCCAGTGGGCGCGCGAGCTGTGCACCCGCGCCATGGCGCCCGCGCTCGCCGGCGCCGCCGCCTGACGGCCGGGCGCCATGTCGCCGGATGCCTAGGGCTGCTCGCGCGAACACCACCAGGTCGTCCGGCCGCCGACCGTGCCGCGCCGCATCGGCGCCCCGCACCTGGGGCAGACGGCGTCGGCCCGCCGGGCCGGGACGACCGACAGCGCGTGGACGCCGCCACCGTCGAGAGCCGCCGCCACGGCGGCCCGCAGCCCGCGGTGCAGCCGGTCGACCTCCGCTCGTGACAGGTCGTCGACCGTACGGGCCGGATTGAGCTTGGCCAGCCAGAGCGCCTGATCGGCGAGCAGGTTGCCCATCCCCGCGACCGCCTCCTGGTCGAGCAGGCGGGCCTTCACCGGCGCCGTGCCCCGCGCCATCACCGCCCGGAACTGGGCCGGGGTGATCTCCCTGGCATCCGGCCCCAGCCGTTCGACCGGCGGGTCGAGGCGCACCCGGCCCAGCCGCCGGGGATCCACGAGCAGCAGGCGCGTCCCGTCTCCGAAACCGAGCGAGAACCGGGTGAACCGGTGGTCTCCCTGCGCCCGCCCGCGCCGCCAGTAGTCGCCGCCGTCGACCTCCCGCCCGTCCTCGCCGGCGAACACGACCTTGCCCGACATCCCGAGGTGGATGCCGAGGGTCGGGCCGGCCACCCCGGAGCCGCGCAGGCCCGAGGTCTCGCACCACATGCTCTTGCCGCGCCGGTTGGCCTCGGTCAGCCGCCGCCCCAGCAGCGCCGCACGAATCTCGCCGGGCAGGTGGGGCCGGCACACGTAGGTGTCGGCATCGTCGACGTCGACGATCGGGCGCCCGAGCGCGTACCGCTCAAGGACGGCGCGGGCGGACTCGACCTCGGGAAGCTCCGGCACCCTGGCGAGGTTAGCGCCCTGGGAGGATGTCCGCGTGGGAGAACCGGAGCTGCCCGTCGCCGCGGTGCTCGACCGGGTCGTCGGGGCCGTGGAGGCGGGCGCGGCGGTGCTCGTCGCGCCGCCCGGGACCGGGAAGACCACGCTGGTGCCGCTCGCGCTCGCCGGTGGCCTCGGCGGGCGGATCGTCGTGGCGGAGCCGCGGCGGATCGCGGCCCGGGCCGCGGCGCGGCGCATGGCCGAGCTGCGCGGCGAGCGGGTGGGCCAGACCGTCGGGTACTCCGTGCGCGGCGATCGCCGGGTCGGCCGCGACACCCGGGTCGAGGTGGTCACGACCGGGCTGCTCGTGCAGCGGCTGCTCGCGGACCCCGAGCTGCCCGGCGTCGGCGCGGTGATGATCGACGAGTGCCACGAGCGGCACCTGGACACCGACCTCGCGACCGCGTTCCTCGTCGAGGCGCGGCAGACGATCCGGCCCGATCTCGGGCTGCTGGCCGCCTCGGCGACCGTCGACGTGCGGCGGTTCCGGGAGATCCTCGACGCCGCGGTGGTCGAGGCCGACAGCCCGCTGTTCCCGCTCGAGGTGCGCTGGGCGCCGCCGCGCCGGCCGCACGTCGGGGCCGAGCCCGCGTTCCTCGACCATGTCGCGCAGACGATCAGGGCGGCCTGGCGTGAGACGGAGCACGACATCCTGGCGTTCCTGCCCGGCGTCGCGGAGATCGAGGGTGTACGCCGCCGAATCCCCGAGATCCCGACCGTCCCCCTGCACGGGCGGCTCCCGGCGGCGGCACAGGACGAGGCGCTCAGCCCGCGGGGCGCGCGCCGGGTGATCGTGGCGACCGCGGTGGCCGAAAGCAGCCTGACCGTCCCGGGCGTGCGGGTCGTGGTCGACGCGGGGCTCGCCCGGGTGCCGCGCACCGACCTCGCCCGCGGGCTCGGATCGCTGGCGACCGTCCGGGTGTCCCGGGCCGGCGCCGCGCAGCGGGCCGGGCGCGCCGCGCGGGAGGGGGCCGGGGTCGTGTACAAGTGCTGGTCTCCGGCGGACGACGAGCGCCTCCCGGCGCGGCCGGAGCCCGAGGTGCGCACCGCCGAGCTGACCGGGTTCGCTCTGGCGCTGGCGTGCTGGGGGCGCCCCGACGGCACTGGGCTCGCGCTGCCGGACGCGCCGCCGGAGGCCGCGCTGCGGGTGGCCCGGGAGACGCTGCGGGCGCTCGGCGCGGTGGACGAGCGGCTCGAGGTCACCGAGCGCGGGCGGCGCATCGCCCGGGTCGGGGCGCATCCGCGGCTCGCCCGGGCGCTGCTGGACGGGGCGCCGATCGTCGGGGCGCGCAACGCCGCCGAGGTCGTGGCGGTGCTGGCCGAAGACGCCCTGCCGACCGACGACCTGGCCGCGGCGCGGCGGACCACGGACCGGTGGCGGGCGGAGGCCGGCCTGCTGTACCGCATGATCGAGAACCCGGTCGAGCGCGACACGAGCGCGGACCGGGCGGCGGGCATCATCGCCGGCCTGGCCTACCCGGAGCGCATCGCCCGGCGCCGCCGCAACGGCTACCTGATGGCCGGCGGCACCGAGGCCGAGCTCGCCGACGGCTCGTCGCTGCAGGGCCACCCGTGGCTGGCGATCGCGGCCGCGGACCGGCCGGCGGGGCGCGTCAACGCGCGGATCCGGCTCGCCGCCGCGATCGACGAGGACATCGCCCGCGAGGCCGGCGCGGCGCTGCTGTCCACCGCGGACGAGGCGAGCGCCACCGGGGTGCGGCGGGTCGAGCGGCTCGGCGCGATCGTGCTGTCGGAGCGGCAGATCGGCGCGGCGCCCGCGGAGCTGGCCGCGGCGGCCCGGCGCGAGCGGCTGCGGCGCGAGGGCGTGCCGTGGACCCCGCTGCGCCGCCGCCTGGACTTCCTGCACCGCGCGGTCGGCGAGCCATGGCCCGACGTGAGCGACGAGGCCCTCATCGAGTCGATGGTGGACGGCACCGACCTGCACACCGTGCTGCAGGCGCGGCTGCCGTGGCCGCAGGCGAAGGACCTGGACCGGCTGGCGCCGGAGCGGCTCACGGTGCCGAGCGGGTCAGCGGTCCGGCTGGACTACGCCGACCCGGAAGGTCCGGTGCTCGCGGTCAAGGTGCAGGAGATGTTCGGGCTGGCGCGGACGCCGGAGGTCGGCGGCCGGCCGGTACTGCTGCACCTGCTCTCCCCCGCCGGGCGCCCGGTCGCCGTCACCCGTGACCTGGCCTCGTTCTGGCGCACCGGCTATCCGCAGGTGCGCGCGGAGCTACGCGGCCGCTATCCGCGCCACCCGTGGCCCGAAGACCCGGACCAGGCGCCAACCCGCCGGGCCAACCCGCGTCGCTGAGCCGACGCCCACCCCCGGCCTCACCCGGCTGGCACCGGCCCGCACTGGACGCTGGAAGGCAGGACGAGGGAGGCTGCCTATGAGAGACGACCTGCCCACGCTGGCCGCCGAGGCGTACGGCTATGGCTATCCCCTGCTGCAGGACCTGCACGCCGTCGGCACCGCACCCGTCTTCAACACGTTCACACACCAGCGGAGCATTCCCGACGGGCCCAACGCCAATCCCGACCTGCTGTACTCCACCGCCCAGCTCGACCTGTCCGGCGGCCCGCTGTGGCTGCGCGTGCCCGACACCGGCGGCCGCTACCACGTGGTCCAGTTCGTCGACGCGTGGACGGACAACTACGCGTACGTCGGCAGCCGTACCACCCCCGACGAGGAGCGCGAGTTCCTGCTCGTGCCGCCCGGCTGGGCCGGCCGGGAGGCGCCCGCCGCCGAGGTCATCCGGGTGCCGACGATGATCACCACGCTGATCGCCCGCTTCGGCACCGGGCCCGGCGTGCACGCCCTGCAGGACGCCCTCGCCATCGAACGGATGTACCCCCACGTGTCCCTGGACGGCCTGCCGCACCCACAGGCCGGCGTGCCGGACGAACTGCTCTTCCTCGAGACGCTGCGGCGCAGCCTCGCCGCGTTTCCGCCCTCCCCGGCCGAGCGGCGCTTCCAGCGCCGGTTCGCGCCGCTGGGGCTGTTCGACGGCGGGAACTCGCCGTGCCCGACCATGCCGCGCGAGCAGCGCGCGGCGATACGCGAGGGCCTCGAGCGCGGCCGCGAGGCGCTCGAGGAGGCGGCGACGACCGATCACGCCGCGCTGGTCAACGGCTGGACGAACGACCTGCACTCGTTCGACTACAACCTCGACTACTTCGAGGTCGGCACCGTCGACGCCCCGCAGTGGACGCTGCCGGACCGGGACACGGCGCACCACGTGCGCGCGGTCGCGGCCCGCACCCGCCTGTGGGGCCACCACGCCTACGAGGCCGTGTACCCCACCGTCCACAAGGACCGCGACGGCGTCCGGCTGACCGGCGCCCGCGCCTACACGCTGCGCCTGGACCCGCCGCCTCCGTCGGCGGCGGGCTGGTCGCTGACGATGTACGACGGGCCGGGCTCCCGCCTGGTCCCCAACGAGCTGGACAAGCACTCGGTCGGCGCCGGCACGCCCGGCCTGCGCACCGGCCCCGGCGGCTCGGTCACGATCCTGGTCCAGCACGACCGCCCGGACGACCCGGCGTCCGTGCCCAACTGGCTGCCCGCGCCGCGCGGCGAGTTCCACCCGGTACTGCGCGTCTACGCGCCCGCGGACGCGATGCTGCACGGCGAGTACCGGCTCCCCCCGCTCGTGGAAACAGCTCAATGAACAGCTGACGTACAACGGATGCTGATCCTCGTGCCGGCGAGCGGCCGTATCGCACCATGTGCGGCGTGAGAATCGCGCACTTCTGCGACAGCCATCCGGGGCGCTCCGACGGCGTCGCGACCTCGGTGGCCGCCACGGTGTCCCTGCTGCGCGCCGCCGGGCACGACGTTCAGCTGTATCAGCCCGCGCCGCTGCTGCGCGGCCGCGGCGAGCCGTGCGGGGTGCGCTCGGTGCCGGTGCCGCTGCGCAACATCCGTGTCGGTGTGCCGCGCTTCTCCGGCATGCGGCCGGTCCCGCACGTAGT
Organism: Dactylosporangium sp. NPDC048998; assembly: GCF_043197855.1. NCBI lineage: Bacteria > Bacillati > Actinomycetota > Actinomycetes > Micromonosporales > Micromonosporaceae > Dactylosporangium > Dactylosporangium sp. NPDC048998. Next base: position 72,463 of record NZ_JBICTV010000009.1, on the reverse strand, counting down.
GCACGTGCACACGCCCGGGCCCGTCGGCATCGGCGGCCTGCGCTACGCGCGGGCGCACGAGATCCCGGTCGTCATGACGTGGCACACCGACCTGCTGGCGTACTCGGCGCACTTCGTGGAGATCCAGCTCGGCGCGGCGCACGCCGCGCAGCGCCTCGACCTCGGCTGGACCACGCGCGACTACCTGCGGCTGGCCCGGGCCGGCACCGAGCGCCGCGCGCAGCTGCTGCGGCTGGCCCAGGAGTTCATGGACCGCACCGCGCTGGTCATCGCGCCCTCGGCGAAGACCGCGGCCGGCCTCGCCGAGTTCGAGCGGCTCCCACCGGTGTGGATGGTGCCGACCTCGGTGCAGCTCGCCGACTGCCCGCTGGGCCGGGCGGAGCTGCGGCGCTCGCTGCGCATTCCGGAGAGCGCGCCGGTGGTACTCGCGGTGGGCCGGGCCACCAAGGAGAAGGACCCGGCCCTGCTGCTGGCCGCGTTCGCCCGGCTGCTGCGCCAGGTCCCCGCCGCGCGGCTGGTGATGGTCGGCGTGAAGCAGAACCGGCTGAACGTGATCCGGCTGGCCCGCCAGGTCGGCGTCGCGCACGCGCTGCGGGTGATCCGGCCGGTGCCGCACAGCCGGATGGCGGCGTACTACCGGATGGCCGACGTCCTCGCGTTCGCCTCCACCACCGACACGCAGGGCCTGGTGATGATCGAGGCGGAGGCGGCCGGACTGCCGGTCGTGCTCGCCGACGCGGCGCTGGCCGAGCGGCCGGGCGGGGCCACGGGCCGGCTGAGCGCCGCGCCGGACGCCGACTCCTTCGCCGCCGCCCTGGCCCGGGTGCTCACCGACCCGCAGCTGCACCGCGAGGTGGCCGAGGCGGGCCGCGCCGCCGCGGACGCGTACTCCGCGGAGCACTACCTCGGCCGCCTGCTCGCCGCGTACGACTTCGCCCGGGCGCAGGCGACCGGCGCTCAGAGCCCTCAGGACCCTCAGGGCGCTGCCAGCGCCTCCGTCGGGGCGAGCCGCGCGGCCCGCACCGCCGGATAGAGGCCGGCGATCGCGCCGATGACCAGCGTGGCGGCGACCCCGCCGGCCGTCGCCCACGCCGGCACGATCGCGGGCCACTCCCGCGTGGCGGCGTAGAACGCGGTCACCCCGATGCCCATCGTCACTCCGCCGACCCCGCCGAGCGCCGAGAGCAGCAGCGACTCGGAGAGGAACTGCAGCAGGATCTGCCCGCGGGTGGCGCCGAGGGCGCGGCGCAGCCCGATCTCGGCACGGCGCTCCAGCACCGAGATGACCATCGTGTTGGCCACGCCGACGCCGCCGACGAGCAGCGCGACCGCGCCGAGGCCGAGCAGCAGCCCGGTGAATGTCTTGTCGGTCGCCTGCCGCGCGGCGAGCGCGTCGGACGGCCGCGACACCTTCACCTCGTTCGGCGCCTGCGGGTTGGCCGTCGCGGCGAGCACCCCGCGGACCGCCTCGACCGCCGAGTCCTTCGACCGCGTGTAGACGGTCGTCGGGTGCCCGTCGAAGCCGGCGTAGCTCTTCGCCGCGTCCCAGCCGATCAGCACCGAGGAGTCCAGCTCGGGGGCGAGCGGCACCTCGGCGAGGATCCCGATGACGGTGAACCAGCGCTGGTGGATGTACACCTGCACCCCGTCGTTGACGCTCTCGATGCCGAGGCGCCGGGCGGCGGCCGCGCCGAGGACGACGGCCGGATACTGCCCGGTCGCCGCGTTGAGCCACACCCCGTCGGCCAGCGTCGCGCCGACCGTGCCGGGCAGGCCCAGCTGGGCGGCGCGCAGCGTGATCGCGTTGGTCTGCCCCGCCGGGATCCTGTCGGAGCGGTACACGTGCACGTTCGCGACCTTCCCGACCGCGGCGACCCGGGTGACCGGCCCGATCCGGCTGATCATCTCCACCGACTCGTCCGGCAGCGTGGCGTTGCCGCCGAAGATGTCGTTGCCGGGCGCGACGGTCAGCATGTTGGTGCCGAGCGCGGCGAGCTGCCGGTCGAGCTCGGCCCGGCTGGAGGAGGAGATCCCGACGACGGCGGTCATCGCGGCGATGCCGATCGCGATGCCCAGCGCCGACAGGAACGCCCGCATCGGCCGGGTGCGCAGGCCGGCGCCGCCAACTCGCACCACGTCAGCGGGGAACAGCCGCGCGGGCTGCAACGGCGCCGTCATCCGAGACCACCTCCCCGTCGCGCATGCTCACCTGGCGCGGCAGGCTCGCCGCGATCTGCGTGTCGTGGGTGATGACGAGGATCGTCGTGCCGGCGTGGTGCAGCTCGCCGAGCAGCTGCATCACGCCGGCCCCGGACGCCGAGTCCAGGTTGCCGGTCGGCTCGTCGGCGAGGAGGATCGCCGGCTCGCCGACGACCGCCCGGGCGATCGCCACCCGCTGCTTCTCGCCGCCGGAGAGCTCGTGCGGCAGGTGGTCGAGCCGGTCGCCCAGCCCGACCCGGACGAGCGCCTCCTCGGCGCGGCGGCGCCGCTCCGCGCGGGACCGGCCCGCGTACAGCAGCCCGTCGGCGACATTGTCCAGCGCTGGCTGGCCGCCGGCCAGGTGGAACTGCTGGAAGACGAAGCCGATGCGCCGCGCCCGCAGGGCGGACAGCTGCCGGTCGCGGAGCCCGGCGACCTCGTGCCCGTCGATGCGCACCGCGCCCGCCGAAGGGCGGTCGAGGGTGCCGATGAGGTGCAGCATCGTGCTCTTGCCGGAGCCCGAGGGCCCGAGGATCGCGACGAACTCCCCCGCCGTCACGGTGAGGCTGACGTCCCGGACCGCCACGACGCCGCCCGGGTACACCTTCCGCACCGACTCCAACTCCACGACAGCACTCATGCCGAGACCTCCGCTTCGCTCCGAAAGCGGCATGAGCTGCACCTGCGCCTCTGATGAGCGGCCACTCCGCTTCGCTCCGTACCGCTCATGCTGGCATCCCCACGACCGTGCCCTCGGTGATGCCGTCGCCGGAGACCTCGACCTTGCCGGCGGCGAACAGGCCGAGCTGCACGGCGACGATCCGCGTCGCGTTGTTCTCGACGACCTGGACCCCGTAGCCGCCCTCGGCGAGGGCCAGCAGGGCCTGCACCGGCACCGCGAGGACGTTCTCCTTCTTGCCGGCGGTGAACCCGACGGTCACGGTCATCTGGTCGAGCCCGTCGAACGCCTTCGGGTCGTCCGGGGAGATGGTCGCGCGGTACTTCGTCTCCTCCGGGCTGTTGTTCTGCGCCGGCTGGATGATCGTCTGCACCAGCGTGATCTTGCCGGTCACGCTGCGGCCGTCGGGCAGCTTGACCGTGACCGCGGCGCCGGCGCGCGCCAGCCGCTGGTCGGACACGTCGAGGTCGACGGTGACCACCGGAGCGGTTCCGGTGTAGGTCAGGATCGCGCCCCCGGCCGCGTCGCCGACGTCGGCCTTGCGCTCCCTGACGCGCACCGCGCCGGTCGCGTAGGCGACCCGGCCCGACTCCACCGTCCCGGTCTTGGTCAGGCCGAGGTCGCCCTGCCACTTGCGGACCGCGGTCGCCGTCGCCGCGGTGTACTGGTCGTCGACGGTGAAGCCGGTGTACCCGAGCGCGGCGAGGTTTTCCTCCAACTGCCTGACGTCGGGGCCCTCGTCGCCGACGCCGAGGTTGCGGTACGACGGCAGGGCGCCGTAGAGCAGTACCACCGGCGTGTTGTCGACCCGGTAGAGCGCCTGTCCACGTTGGACGGTCGCCCCGACGGCCGGCACCTCGGTGAGGGTGCCGGCGCCGAGGCGCCCGCCGGACACCGTCCGGGTGTCGCCGTGGCCGAGCGTGCCGGCCTCGTTCTGGGTGTCCACCAGCGTCTGCTTGGTCACCTCGGCCGTCCTCGGCGGCAGCGTCGAGTGGGTCCCGGCGTCGCTGCCGCGGTCCGGCAGCCCGAACCCGGCCGCCGCGGCCGCGCCGACCGCCGCCACCGCCGCGACGCCGAACACTACGCGCCCGGCCCGCCCCCGCCTTCTCCTGTTGCTCATGCCGCCGGGCCGCCGTTCTCGACGTGCTGCGTCTTGCCGCCCTCGCCGCCCGCGCCGCCCGGGGGCTTGGGCTGGTACTGCTCGCAGCCCTTCTGCGCGTCCTTGAACTGCTGGCTCTGCGGGTCGATGCCAAGCTTGTCGCCGTCGATCATCAGCCCGCCCTCTTCGCTCGGGTCGGGGAAGTTGGTGATCCCGTGCTCCCGCATGCACTCGGAGAACTGGCGCATCTTCTCCTGGTCCTCGGCGCTGACCCGCTGCGGCTGGCCGCCGTTGGGCATGTACTGCTTGCACTGCTCCTGCGCCGCTTCGACCTTCGACCTGTCCGTGCCGTCGGGGATCGCGATGCGGACGCCCCCGCCCTCGAAGTCCGGGTCGTCCATGGGGATGCCGTGGTCGCGCATGCACTGGGCGAACCGCAGGAACTGCTCCTGGTCGTCCTTCGGGTCGCGCGGCGCGTTGCCGCCGCTCGCGCTCGCGTCGGGCTTGGCGCCGCCCGCGGTCGCCACCCCGTCGTCCGCGCCGGCGTTGCGCGCGCAGCCGGCCGCGGGTAGCGCGAGCAGCAGGGCGAGCACGAGCCCGAGCCCTGTCCTGGTGCGCATGGTCTGCCTCCGTCCGAGTCTGGCCGCGGTCCGGGCGTTCGCCGGCCGCTCACCGGCAGTCAAGCCGGGGGCGCGTCATCGGGCCGTAACCGCGAATGTTGACGGCGAAGTGACACGAGGGCGCGGGACGATGGGAGACATGCGGATTCTGGTGGTCGAGGACGAGCAACTGCTGGCCGAGACCGTCGCGCACGGCCTGCGGCGCGACGCGCACGCCGTCGACGTGGTCCACGACGGGGCCGCGGCGCTGGAGCGGCTCGACGTCAACGACTACGACGTGGTGGTGCTCGACCGGGACCTGCCGGTCGTGCACGGCGACGACGTCTGCCGCGAGCTCACCCGGCGCGAGACGGCGGCGCGGGTGCTCATGCTGACCGCGGCTGCCGACGTCGACGACCGGGTCGCCGGCCTGGCCCTGGGGGCCGACGACTACCTGCCGAAGCCGTTCGCGTTCCGCGAGCTGGCCGCCCGCGTGGCGGCGCTGGGCCGCCGGGCCCGCCCGGCCGCGCCGCCGGTGCTGGAGCGGGCCGGGATCCGCCTCGACCCGCACCGCCGGGAGGTGTACCGCGACGGGCGCTACGTCCCGCTGTCGCGCAAGGAGTTCGCCGTCCTCGCCGAACTGCTGCGCGCCGAGGGCGCCGCGGTCTCCGCCGAGCAGCTGCTGGAGAAGGCGTGGGACGAGCACGCCGACCCGTTCACGCACACCGTGCGCATGACGATCCTGAAGCTGCGCCGCAAGCTCGGCGACCCGGCGGTAGTGCTGACGGAACCGGGAGTGGGGTACCGCATCGCATGATGAAGATGACCATCCGGACCCGGCTGACCCTGGTCTACGGCGGGCTGCTGCTGACCGGCGGCTTGCTGCTGCTCGGCATCACCTACCTGCTGGTCTACCAGCGCCTGGGCGGCCAGAGCTTCGTAGGGCAGCGGGAGCTCGCCGGGGCGCTCCCGGTCGCGCCCGGGGACCAGGTCTTCACCAGGATCCAGGTCGAGGTCAAGGACAACGCGCTGCAGACGGTGCTCACGCAGGGCGGGATCGCCCTCGCGGTGGTGGTCGTCGCCGGGCTCGCGTTCAGCTGGCTGATCGCCGGGCGGCTGCTGCAGCCGCTGCATCGGGTCACCGAGACCGCCCGGCGCATCGCCGGCGCCCCCGACCGCGGCCTGCACGAGCGCATCGCGCTGGACGGCCCGTACGACGAGGTGAAGGAGCTGGCGGACACCTTCGACCTGATGATCGCCCGGCTGGACAAGTCGTTCGACCTCCAGCGCCGCTTCATCGCCAACGCCTCGCACGAGCTGCGCACCCCGCTGACGCTCAACCGCACGCTGCTGGAGGTCTCCACGGACGCCGCCGACGCCTCGCCGGAGCTGCGCCAGCTCGGCCAGACGCTGCTGGCGGTCAACGCCCGGCACGAGCGGCTCATCGACGGGCTGCTGCTGCTCGCCCGCTCGGAGCGCGCGGTCGCCGAACGGTCCTATGTGGACCTTGCCGACGTGGTCGTGCACGTCGCCTCGCAGGTGCCGGCGGAGACGGTGAAGGTGACGGCGGCCGCGGGCGAGGCGCCGACGACGGGCAACGCCGTGCTGCTCGAGCGGCTCGTGCACAACCTGGTGGAGAACGGGGTGCGGTACAACCTGCCGGCCGGGGGCTGGGTGCGCGTGGAGAGCGGGACGCGGCCCGACGGGGTCTTCGTCACCGTCAGCAACACGGGGCCGGCCGTCCCGCGGTACGAGATCCCGAATCTCTTCGAGCCCTTCCGTCGGCTCGGCCCGGAGCGGGCGGCCTCGCCCGGCGCCGGCCTCGGGCTCTCGATCGTGCGGGCGGTCGCGTCCGCGCACGGTGGCGCGGTGTTCGCCGACCCCCGCGACGGGGGCGGACTGACCGTGACCGTGATCCTGCCCACCGCCGCGGGCAGCGATTTCCCGACATAACCGGTGGCGAAGATCGGGCAGACTCGCTGCATGTCCGCGCCACCGTCCTGCACCGCCGAACTGCTCCGGCTCATCGAATCCGGGGTCCGCGTCAAGTACCTGCACTTCTGGGGCCATCACCCACGGCCCGACGGAACGATCGGGGCGAGTTGCCTGAGCCAGTGGTGGCCGGCCGCGTTCGAGGCGGACGGTGTCGGGTTCCCGTCCGCCGAGCACTACATGATGTGGCGCAAGGCCAAGCTCTTCGGCGACGACGCCATCGCCGCGCGGTTGCTGGACGTTTCGCATCCGAACGAGGCGAAGACCCTCGGCCGGCGGATCGCCGGGTTTGACGAGGAGACCTGGGCGCGGGAGCGGTTCGGCATCGTGGTCGCCGGCAGCATCGCGAAGTTCGCCGCCCACGACGACCTGCGCGCCTTCCTGCTCGGCACCGGCGACCGGGTGCTCGTCGAGGCCAGCCCGCTGGACCGGGTCTGGGGCATCGGCCTGGCCGCCGGCGACGCGTCCGCGGACGAGCCCGCCCGCTGGCGCGGCCTCAACCTGCTCGGCTTCGCCCTCATGCGCGCCCGCTTCGAGCTGGCCGAGCAGTTATGACCAGGGACGAGATTGAGCCGCTGCCGGCGTGGCTGGCCTGGCCGGTCCGGGTGCTGGCGGTCATCTTCGTGGTGCCGTTCAAGCTGGCCTGGGACCTGTTCGCGGTCGTCATGCGCTGCATCGGACGGTACGTCCTGGCGCCGGTCTGGCGGTACGTGCTGTACCCGGTCCTGTACTACGGGCTGTGGGTGCCGATCCGCTGGATCACCGTCAACATCCTGTGGCGGCCGCTGGTCTGGGTGGCCGAGCACATCCTGGCCCCGCTGTTCACGGCGCTGTGGAACGGGCTGGTGTGGTTCGTGCGCGCGCTCGGCCCGTTCTGGCGCCTGCTCGGCCGCGTGCTGCTGGAGATGGCGAAGGCGGTCGGCTGGGCGCTGGACCTGGTGTACCGCTACCTCCTGCGCCCCCTCGGCCTCGCCCTGAAGTGGGCGACGATCGCCTGCTACCGCTATCTGATGCGCCCGATCGGGTACGTCCTCGCCTTCATCGGGATCTACGTCGTGGTCCCGGTGGCCAAGGCGGTCGCCTGGGCCTGGAACCACTCCGTGGTGCTGCTGTGGCGCTATCTCGTCGTCATCCCGGTGTCCTGGGCCTGGCGGACGCTGGTGGTCCCGCCGGCCAGGTGGGTCCGCTCCGCGGTGCTCCACCCGATCGCCGAGACCACCCGCCGCGTCCTCGCGACCCTGGGCCTGCGCTAGCCGTTACCGGCCAGCCGGCTCCAGCTCGGGCTCGGGCGCGTGGCGCTCGACCTCCACGCGCGGCAGGAGCCGGTCCAGCCAGCGCGGCAGCCACCAGTTCGCGCGGCCCAGCAGGGCCATCGTGGCCGGGACGAGCACCAGGCGGACGACCGTCGCGTCGACGAGGACAGCCGCGGCCATGCCCACGCCGGTCATCTTCACCGTGACGTCCGGATCGAGGGCGAAGCCCACGAACACCGCGACCATGATGGCCGCCGCGCTGCTGATGACCCGCCCGGTCGCGGACAGCCCGCGCACCACGCTGCCCTGCGCGTCGCCGGTGGCGAGCCAGTCCTCGCGGACCCGCGAGAGCAGGAACACCTCGTAGTCCATCGACAGTCCGAAGAGGACGGTGAAGAGCAGGATCGGCACCCAGCTGGAGACCGGCACCTCGTGCGGCAGCCCGACCGCGCGGGCGCCCGCGTCGGTCTGGAAGACCGCGGTCATCACGCCGTACGCCGCCGCGACCGACAGCAGGTTCATCACCGCGGCCTTCACCGCCACCACCGGGGCCCGGAAGAGCACGGTCAGCAGCAGCAGCGACAGCGCCACCACGAACGCCACGACGATCCACAGCCGCTCGGCGAGCCGGTCGGAGATGTCGGCGAACACGGCGACCAGGCCGGTGACGAGCACCCCGTCGGGCAGCACGTCGGCGCGCAGGTGGTCCAGCAGCCGCGTCGTCGCCTCGTCCTGCGGCCCGGTCTTCGGCTCCACCGCGATGACGGCGGCGGTGCCGTTGACCTCCGGCGGGGCGACCGCGGCGACGCCGGGCTCGGCGCGCAGCCGCGCCGCCAGACCGTCCACATCGGACACCTTCGTGGTGTCGACGGCGAGCAGCAGCGGGCCGTTCGCGCCCGGGCCGAACTCGGCCGAGACGAGGTCGTACGCCTTGCGCGTGGTGTTGGACGTCGGCTGGCTGCCGGCGTCCTGCGGCCAGGTCCGCATGCCCAGCGTCGGCGCGGCCAGCGCGGCGAGCACGACCAGCGACGCGAGCGCCGCGAGGATCGGGCGGCGCCCGACGCCGGCGGCCCACCGCGCGGTCAGGCCCGGGCGCGCGGCGGCGTCATGAGCCGCACCGCCGGCGGTCGCCTCCGCGGTGCCGCGGCGGACCGCGCGCGGGAGCACGCGGCGCCCGGCGAGGCCGCACAGCGCCGGCACGAGGGTGAGCGCGGCGGCCATGACCGCGGCCACGGCGGCGAAGGTGGCGTAGCCGAACGAGGAGTACACCGGCAGCGTCGACAGCTTCAGGCCGAACAGCGATACGAGGACGGTCAGGCCGGCGACGACGACCGAGGCGCCGGCGGTGGCGCCGGCCCGGGCCGCCGCCTCGCGCGGGGACAGGCCGGCGCGCAGGCCCTCGACGTGCCGGGCGACGAGCAGCAGGGCGTAGTCGATGCCGACGCCGAGCCCGACCATGGTGGCGATGGTGGGCGCGGTACCGCTGATGTCGGTGACCTTCTCCAGCAGCGCGACGATCGCGGTCGCCACGCCGAGGCCGGCGATCGCGACGACGAGCGGCAGGCCGGCCGCGACGACCGAGCCCAGCGCGAACACCAGGATCAGCAGCGCGGCGACGATGCCGACCCCCTCGGCGGTGCCGCTCGGCGCGGAGATGTTCTCGGCGACCTGCCCGCCGAACTCGACCTGGACGCCCTCGCGGGTCAGCGGCGCGGCCGCGGCGCGCAGCGCGTCCATGCCCGCGGTGCCGCGGAAGTCGGTGACCGGGATGTCGTACCGCACGCCGATGAGCGCGGTATCCCCGTCGGCCGACAGGCGCGGCGGCGCGACGACGCCCGCGCCCGGCATCTCGGCGAGGCGCCCCCGCAGCGCCTCCAGCGCGGCCGGGTCGAGCGCGCGGTCGGCGTGCACTACGACCCGCGCGTCCGCGCCGGACATCTGCGGGAAGTGCGCGCGCAGGAACTCGGTGCCGGCCTGCGACTGCGTGCCCGGGACGTTGTAGTCGTCGTGCGGCGTGCCGCCGAGTCCGAGCGACAGCGCGGTGAACGCCACGAGCGCGATCAGCCACGCGCCGATCGTGCGCCACGGGTGTGCGGCGGCCGCTCCGCTGAGCCGGCCGAGGAACTTGGACATGACAGCCTCCTGATAATCGCTGCTGCCAGGCTCCTCCGTGCCACTTTCAGACGACTTGGAGTCCACTAGCGGCGTCAGACGGCCGTGCGGGTTCGAGGGTTACGACGACGACGGCGTCGCCGGGGCCGACCGGTCGTCCGGCCGCTCGGCAGCCAGGTTGGCCCGGCGCATGCCGTAGGCGAAGTACAGCACCAGCCCGGCCACCATCCAGACGAGGAACCGCGCCCAGGTGATCACGGGCAGGTTGAGCATCAGCCAGACGCTCGCCAGCACGCTCACGACGGGCAGCCACGGCACCAGCGGGGCGCGGAAGGCGCGGGGCAGGTCGGGGTGGGTGCGGCGCAGCACCGCCACGCCGATCGAGACGACCACGAACGCGAACAGCGTGCCGATGCTGGTCAGCTCGGACAGTTCGGACAGCGGCACGAACGCGGCGAGCACCATCACGACCGCGCCGGTGATCGCGGACATCACCCACGGGGTGCCGTAGCGGGGGTGGACCCTCGCGAGCACCGGCGGGAGCAGCCCGTCGCGGGCCATCGCGAAGGAGACCCGGGCCTGGCCCAGCAGCAGCACCAGGATGACCGAGGTGATGCCGCAGACCGCGCCGAGGGAGATGAGGCTGGCCGCCCAGCCCTGCCCGGCCAGGTCGAAGGCCTTGGCCAGCGGCGCGGCGGTGTCCAGGTCGCCGTAGGGGACCATGCCGGTGACCACGAACGACACGGCCATGTACAGCACTCCGCAGATCACCAGCGAGCCGATGATGCCCCAGGGCACGTCGCGCTGCGGGCGGCGGGTCTCCTCGGCGGTGGTCGCCACGACGTCGAAGCCGATGTACGCGAAGAAGACAATCGACGCCGCCGCGACGACGCCGAACCAGCCGAAGTGCTGCGGCGTGATGCCGGCGAGCACCTGCAGCAGCGGCGCGTCGCCGCCGGACTCCTTCGTCGCGGGCCGTGCCGGCGGGATGAACGGGGTGTAGTTCGCCGCCTTGACGAAGAACAGGCCCAGGCCGATGACGAAGAGGACGACCGCCACCTTGATGAGCACCAGCGCGCCGGTCACCCGGCCGGAGAGTTTGGCGCCGAGGATGACCACGACGGTGAGCGCCGCGACGATGAACGCGGCGCCGAGGTCGGGCCGGGCCAGGTCGCCGGCCAGCCAGGTCGGCAGGTGGAAGAGCGCCTGCAGGTACGCCGACCAGCCCCGCGACACCACGGCCGCGCCGAGCGCCAGCTCCAGGCAGAGGTCCCAGCCGATGATCCATGCGATGAACTGGCCGAGGGTGGCATAGGAGAAGGTGTACGCCGACCCCGCGACCGGCACCGTCGAGGCGAACTCCGCGTAGCACAGCGCCGCGAGCGCGCACACGACGCCGGCGAGCGCGAACGACAGCACGATCGCGGGCCCCGCGTTGCGGGCCGCCTGCTGCCCGGTGAGCACGAAGATGCCGGTACCGATGATCACCCCGACGCCGAAGACGGTCAGGTCGAAGGCGGAGAGGTTCTTGCGGAGCCTGTGGCCGGGCGCGTCGGTGTCCCGCATCGACTGCTCGATCGGCTTGGTGCGAAAGAGGGACGACATGCCCTCGACATGCCCGGAGGACCACCTTGCTACACGTCGGCGCGCTGCACGCAGTACCATTAAACCTATCTCTTAAATAGGATTTTCACGGAAGGGCGGTGGACGATGGGGCGAACGGGCACCACCGTCGTGGTGGGCGGCGGCTGTAGCGGGGCGCTGACGGCGATCCACCTGCGCGACGGCCGCGACGACTCGGAGCGGGCCGCGGCGCGGGACGTGGTGATCGTCGATCCGGCGCCGCCGCACGGGCTCGGCCGCGGCGCGGCGTACCGCACCACGGACCCCGCCCACCTGCTCAACTCGCGCGCGGCGGCGATGAGCGCGTTCGCCGACGCTCCCGACGACTTCGTCGAGTGGTGCCGCGAGCAGGGGCTTTCCGTCGGCCCGGCGGACTTCGCGCCACGCTGCGTCTACGGCGACTACCTGCACGACCGGCTGCGCCGGGTGCCGTTCGTCCACGTGCGCGCGGTCGCGACCCGGGTGCGGCCGGACGGCACGGTCCTGCTGCGCGGCGGCGGCGAGATCCCCGCCGACCGGGTCGTGCTGGCGCTCGGGCACGGCGCGCCGGCCGGCCCGCTGGCGATCACCTCGGCGGTGCGGACCCACCCCTACTATGTGGGAAACCCCTGGACCCCGGGCGCGCTGGACCGGGTGCCGGGCGATCTTCCGGTCTTGCTGATCGGCACCGGCCTGACTGCGCTCGACGTCGCCCTCACCCTGCACGGGCGGGGCCGGCCGGCGCCGGTGCTCGCCGTCTCACGCCGCGGGCTGCTACCCCAGCCGCACCTGGAGCGCCAGCCGGCCGGTGACGACGGGTTCTCCTACCACGGCACCGGCACGGCCGGGCTGCTGCGCGCGGTGCGGGAGTACGCCGCGGCCCAGCCGGACTGGCGCTCGGCCGTGGACGCGATCCGGCCGCAGATCGACCGCCTGTGGTGGCAGCTGTCGGTCGACGCCCGGCGACGCTTGCTGCGCCACGTGGCCGCGTACTGGGAGGTCCACCGCCACCGCATGGCGCCGCCGGTCGCGGAGAAGATCCGGGGCCTGCTCGACAGCGGCGCCCTGACGGTCCGATCGGGGAAGATCCGCGCGATCCGCCGTGGCGAGCGCGGCTTCGTGGTAACCGTCGGCGACGCGGCGGTCCCGGTCGGCGCGATCGTGAACTGCACGGGCCCGGGCGGCGCGGCGACCACCACGCTCGGGCGGGCGCTGCTCGACGACGGCCTGGCCCGGCGCGACGCCACCGGCATCGGCCTGGACGTGGACGGGCGGGGGCGGCTCATCGACCGTGCCGGCGAGCCGGTCGAGCACCTCTTCGCGGTCGGCCCGACCCGCCGCGGGGCCTGGTGGGAGACGACCGCGGTCCCGGAGATCCGCGCCCAGGCGAGGGACCTAGGCCGCCACCTGTTTGAGCGTCATCACGTGCTCCACTAACGTGATCAGCACGTCCTTGACCGAGCGGCGGTCGCGGGCGTCGCAGAGCACGATCGGCACCTCCGGGTTGAGGTCCAGCGCCTTGGCGACCTGATCGATGCTGTGCTTCTGCACGCCGTCGAAGCAGTTCACGGCGACCAGGAACGGGGTGTTGCGCCGCTCGAAGTAGTCCACCGACGGGAAGCAGTCGTCCAGCCGCCGGGTGTCGGCCAGCACCACGGCGCCGAGCGCGCCCAGGGCCAGCTCGTCCCATAGGAACCAGAAGCGGTCCTGGCCCGGGGTACCGAAGAGGTAGAGGACGATGTCCTGGTTGATGCTGATCCGGCCGAAGTCCATCGCGACCGTGGTGGTTTGCTTGGCCTCGACGCCGTGCACGTCGTCGATGCCGACGCCGGCGTTGGTGAGCACCTCCTCCGTCTGCAGGGGACGGATCTCGCTCACCACGCTGACGAGCGTGGTCTTGCCGACGCCGAACCCGCCCGCGATGAGGATCTTCACCGCGAGGGGGACGTGACCGTCAGAGCGCTCGGAGGCCATTGACAACCGCCTTGAGGATGCGATCGTCGGGCCGCTGCGGCCCGACGGACTGTTGGTACTCCGGTTCGTGCATCTCGATGAGCCCCTGCTGGAGCAGATCGCCCAGCAGCACGCGCACAACGCCGAGCGCGAGATCGAGGTGAGAGGCGAGCTCGGCGACGGACACCGGCTCGCTGGTGCGCGCCAGGATCGCGCGCTGCTCGGGCAGCAGGTGCAGTTCGCCCGAGCCGTCGACCCTGCTCACCACGAACGCGACCAGGTCGAAGGCGCCGACGGCGGGCCTGGCCCGGCCGCCCGTCACGGCGTAGGGGCGCACCACCGGGCCGGCGTCGGAGTCCAGCCAGTCGTGTTCACCCTGTGGCATCGAGGGAAAGGCCCGGTCGTGACGGCGCGGTGAGGTACTGCCCGACCCTGGTCACCAGCATCGCCATCTCGTAGGCGATCACGCCGATGTCGGAGTCGGCGGCGCTGAGTACCGCTAAGCACGCACCCTGTCCGGCGGCGGTGACGAACAGGAACGCGTTGTCCATCTCCACGATGGTCTGGCGGACGGCGCCGCCGTTGAACTGCCGCCCGGCGCTGCGCGCCAGGCTCTGAAACCCGGAGGCCACGGCCGAGAGGTGCTCGGCGTCGTCGCGCCCGAGCCCGCTGGACGCGCCCATGAGCAGCCCATCGGCGGAGAGCACCACGGCGTGCTCCGCCGACTCGACCCGCTCGACGAGGTCGTCGAGAAGCCAGTCGAGGTTGCCGGTCCTGCTCGTCGAGTGCGTCACCTATGCGTCCCTTTCCGGTGTGTTCGTGGCCGTTTCGTCGCCGAGCGGGATCTGCCCGGCGTCGCGCCGGCCGCGGGTGAACCCGGCCTGCAGCGACGACATCATGGCGCGGGCCTGCTCGGGCGAGCGCCCGCCGACCGCGGTGGTTGCGAACTGCGCCGCCGGGATGCCGTCCACGGTCAGCTCGTCCTCGGCCCGCTCGCGCAGCTGCGGTGCGAGGCTCGCCTGGCGGCGGCGGCGCGGCAGCCCGTCGTCGGTGAACGTGGGCTCCTCGGTCCGCGCGTCGTGCGGTTGCCGCTGCGCCGGTATCGCGGGCGGCGCAGCGGCCGCCTCCGGCACGGCGACCGGCTCGGCCGCTGGCGGCTCGGGGACCACGACCGCATCGGAAACCACGATCGCATCGGGGACCAACGACAGGTGTGGCGACGATCCGACGTCGGCGAGCGTCGGGCGTACCACGTCCGCGGGCTCCAGCTCGAGAATCGCCTCGGCGGCCGCCTGGTGCTCCTCCGCGGGCGTCGACGCGGTGAGCTCGTGCGTCGCGCCGCTGATCAGGTGCGGCGGGACGAGCACGACCGCGGTGATGCCGCCGTACGGCGAGGCGCGCAGCGTGACCCGCACACCGTGCCGCGCGGCGAGCAGCGCCACGACGAACAGGCCCAGCCGGGCGCTGTTGGCCGGGTCGAACTCCGGCGGCTTCAGCAGCCGCTGGTTGGCCTCCTCGATCGCCTCGGACGCCATGCCCAGGCCGCGGTCCTCGATCTCGATCGCGTATCCGTTCGGGACCAGCTGCCCGCTGATCTGCACCCGGGTGTGCGGCGGCGAGTAGGCGGTGGCGTTCTCGATAACCTCGGCGAGCAGGTGGATGACGTCGGCGACGGCCCGGCCGACCAGCGACGCCTCCGGCAGGGCGAGGAACCCGACCCGCGCGTAGTCCTCCACCTCGGAGACCGCGCCCCGGATCACGTCGACCATCGGCACCGGGTTGCGCCAGCCCCGCCCGGGCGCGGCGCCGGCCAGGATGACCAGGTCCTCGGCGTGGCGGCGCATGCGGGTGGCAAGGTGGTCGACGCGGAAGAGGTCCTCCAGCTCCTCCGGGTCGGTAGTGCGCCGCTCCATGCGGTCCAGCAGGCCCAGCTGGCGGTGCAGCAGCGTCTGGCTGCGTCGCGCGATGTTGAGGAAGACCTCATTGAGCCCCTGCCGCAGCTGGGCCTCGTGCGCCGCGGACTGGACGGCGGTGCGCTGCACGGCGCTGAACGCGTTGCCCACCTTGCCGATCTCGTCCCAGCCGTACTCCAGCGGGGGCGCCGCGGCCACCACGTCGATCTGCTCGCCCTTGCGCAGCCGGGCGAGCAGATCGGGCAGGCGCACGTCGGCGAGGTCCTGCGCCTCCTGGCGCAGGCCGACCAGGCGGCGGACCAGCGAGCGCCCGATCCGGATCGACAGCAGGATCGAGACCAGCACCGCGATGAGGCCGAGCACGCCGGCGGCGACCACGCGCAGCACGATCGCGGTGCCGACCGGGCCGGCGTTGGCCACGATCACCTCGCCGAAGCGCAGGTCGAGGTAGCGCAGCTGCTCGACGAGCTTGTCGTAGGCCTCGCGCCAGGCGCTCACGTCGATCGGCAGCGCCGCGTTGGGCCGCGCGTCCGACATGATCTTGTTCTCGAACTCCTGCACCCGCCGGTAGGAGTCGCTGGCGGCGATCGGATCCCAGATCTCCCGGCCCTCGGCGGGCAGCTCGACGACCGCCTCGGCGTAGGCGTTGCGCTTGGCGCCGATGACCGCGATCAGGTCGGCCGACTCGGTCTTCTGGAACTTGCCGGCCGCCGCGGCGCCGTTGATCAGCGCGTCCTCGCGGGCGAGCAGCTCGCGGCCGCGGCTGGTGGCGATGACCGTGCGGGCGTTGCGGGTCAGCTCGGCGTCGCTGATGCCGGGCAGGGCGTTGTACCAGCGGTAGATCGCGTCGATCGGGCGGTTGTACGCCTCCATCGCCCGGGCGCGGTCCTCCTGCCCGAGCGAGATGGCGGTGCGGTCGGCGGCGAGCCCGTCGAACGCGGCGACCACATCCTGCAGCCGGCCGCGGGCCAGCTCGGGGATCGCGTCCTGCAGGGCGGAGTCGTCGGCCCGCTGGCGGAAGTCGGCGAGCACCCCGTCGACCTTGCCCCGCTGGTCGTTGAGCGCCGTGACCTCGGGTCCGCCATCCGGGCGCCCGATGGCGAGGTACACCTGCGTCAGCTTGCGCTCGCGCTGCAGCTCGACGATCACGTTCTCGGAGGGCTTACCGCTCAGCGCGTAGTACGTCTGGCTGTCGAACAGCTCGCCCGCGGCGCCGGCGGTCAGCGTCGTCGCGAACACCCACATGATCACGAGCGAGGCCAGCGGCGGCACCAACAGCGTGATGATCTTCGCGCGGATCGACCAGGTGCGGATTCTCCACGAAGGACTCTTCATGCGGTCGGTTCCTCGCTGGGGTCGCGGGGCAGGAGGGAAGGCGCCTCGGGGCATGATACGGACACGGAGGGCGTGAAGTCACCAGCAAGGCAGTGAGCGGTCGAAACCGGTCTCGTCCCCTATCTCGCCCTTTGCCCGGTGTGGGCGACCCGTCCCAGGGCAAACCCGGCGGCATGCGGGTTGCACGTTGGGTGCTGGCGATCACGGCCTGGACCATCTGCGCGGCGGCGCTCAGCGCGTTCAGCCTCTACCGGGTCAATACGACCCGCGACGCATTGATCAAGGCCACGCGACCCGCGCCCGGCGTGAGCCCGCCGGCCTCGCCGTCGCCGTCGCCGGGATCACCCACGATCCTGCGCACGCCCGGCGGCAACATCCTGGCCGGGTGCGACAAGGGCCAGGTGCGGGTGCAGTACCTCAGCCCGGCGATCGGATTCCGCATCGCGAGCGCGGACCGGGCGCCGGCCCCGCAGTCCGGGGTCACGTTCAAGGCCGACGGCCGGGAGGTGCGCGTGATCGTGAGCTGCGCCGACGACGGGCCGCACGCCGAGATCACGCTGGGCTGACTCAAGCCGGCTCGGGCCGGCTCAGGCCGGCTCACAGGTACAGTCCGACACCCGGAGGATCGTCGGCGGGCACGCTGACCCGCGGGCCGCCGTCGCGCAGCTCGTAGAGTTCGGCGAGGGTCGCGCCGTCGGGCCCGATCCCGGCGGACGTGCCTACGGCGGCCTCCAGCCAGGCGGCCGCCTCGTCGAACGGCAGCGGGGCCACGTGCAGCTGCGCGAGGCAGCGGCCGGGGCGTACGACCGCGGGATGGAGCCTGGCCAGATCCTCGTTGGTCGTGACCGCCACCAGCACGTCGCGACCCTGCCCGAGCAGCCCGTCGGTGAGGTTGAGCAGGCGGGACAGGGCCTGGCCGGTGGCCTGCTTGGCCTCGCCGCGGATCAGCTCGTCGCAGTCCTCGAGCAGCAGCAGCCGCCAGCGGCGCTTGCCCTGGTCGTCGCCGTCCGTGCCGAGGGCGGTGTCCATGAGGTACGCGGGCTCCGCGAAGAGCCGCTCGGGGTCCAGCACGCAGTCGACCTGGCACCAGTCCCGCCACCGCCGGGCCAGGGCGCGCAGCAGCGTGGTCTTGCCGGTGCCGGGCGGCCCGTGCAGCAGCAGGAGCCGCCCGGCGACGTGCTCGGCGTCCAGCGCCATGAGCCGGTCGATGGCCTCGGCGGTCTTCGCCGCGTAGTTGGCGCGGATCTCCGTCCAGTCCGGCGCGGTGATGCGCCGCTCCCGCCGCCGCGGGCCGTGCTGGGCGGCGTGCCAGAAGCCGATGGGCACGGTGTCGTCGGCCGGCGGCTCCGCCTCCTCGGCGCCGTCGACCGCGCCGGCCAGGATCCGGTCGGCGAGCTCGGCGTCAACCGCGGTGACCGTCACGGTGGCGTTGCGGCTGTGGTGCCAGCGCGTGGCGCGCAGGGTCCAGCCGTCCCCGGCCGCCAGCGTCGAGCGGTCCTGGTCGTCGATCGCCTCGCGCAGCACGGCGGCGCCGTCGGGCAGCAGCGTGGCGTCCTTGCGCAGGTTGGTCAGGCGGCGGGTGCGCGCGTGCGGCTGCCGGCCGCTGACGAACGCGGACAGGGCCAGCACGTCGAGCACATCGATCACGCCGTCGCCGTCGTCGATCCAGCTGCTGACGGGCACCGCGGCGGTGGGCTCAACGGGGGACATCCCTAAAGGATCAGGCGGGCTCCCGCTGCAGTACACCCATTTTCTCCGGAACCACGGCCGTGCCGACGCCCCGGATCGCCATCGAGGCGCAGCGCTGCGCCACGTCCGCCGCCTCGGCCAGCCCGGCGCCGGCGAGCCGGGCCAGCACAAACCCGGCGAGATAGGCGCCACCGGCGCCGGTCGCGTGGGCGACCGGGGCCGGCGGCGCGGCGGTGCCGACCGTCTCGCCGTCGAGGCTCATGACGACCGATCCCTCCACGTCGAGCGTCACCGCGACGACGGCCGCCCCGGTGCGCCGCAGCAGCTGACCGCGGTCCCGCTCCCGGTCGAACTCGGCGGCGGAGCCCTTGACGGCGTGGCCCGGCTCGCGGCCCAGCACCCGGCTCGCCTCGTCCCGGTTCGGCGTCACCAGGTCGGCACCGACCGCCGCCCACGGCGCGAGGTCGTGCGCGTCGACGGCGAGCAGCGGCATGTCGAGGCGGCGGGCGGCCAGCAGCGCGCGGACCTCCCGCCCGAGTGCGCCGATGCCGTGGTCGCAGACGACCACCGCGTCCGGGCGCGGGTCGGCCCGCAGCGTCTCGTCGAGCCGGCGCACGAGCGTCTCGGCGGCGATCGGGCTCAGCGGGCCGGTGTCGCCGTCGTCGAAGCGGACCAGGACGTACTCGTCGGCGACCACGCGCCGCTTGGTGACCGTGTGCCGCCCGACCGCGGTCACCAGGCGGTCGGCCACGCCGCTGTCCCACACGCAGGTGCGCAGGCGGGCGCCGGCGTCGTCGTCGCCGACCGCGCCGATGAGCGTGGTCCGCGCGCCGAGGGCGGCGAAGTTCGCCGCGGTGTTCGCCGCGCCGCCGCACACCTCGCGGGTGGTGTCGAGCGCGATCACGGGTACCGGGGCCTCACGGCTCAGCCGGGTGGGGGTTCCGCAGAGCCAGCCGTCGAGCAGCGCGTCCCCGACGACGAGCACTGCGGCGTCGCGCCAGCCGTCGGCCAGCGCGGCGAAGTTGCCTGAGGTTTGCACCGGCCGCCGTTACCCGGCTCGGCGCGCTTCATTCCCTGCGACAATCGGGGTATCGAACGCGCAGACGTGGCGATCATCGGCGGGGGCATCGCCGGCCTGGCCCTCGCCGCCGAACTCGCCGAGCTGGATGGCCGGTTGGTCGAGCGGTCGGGCGGCGCCCGGCCGGAGCTGCGCATCGTGCTGCTCGAGCGGGAGAACCAGTTCGCGTACCACACGACGGGCCGCTCCATCGCCACCTTCTCCGAGAGCCTCGGCAGCCCGCAGATGCGCGCCGTCACCCGCGCGTCGCGCACGATCCTCGACGCGCTCGGCGCCGAGTCGGGCACGCCGCTGCTGCGCACCCGGCCGATCGTGTGGGTCGCCGACGAGGAGCACCTCGACCGCCTCAACCGGCTGCTGACGGGCAACCCGGCGCTGCGGGCGGTCGACCCGGCCGCCGCGCAGACCATGTGCCCCGTGCTGCGCGAATCGGTGGTGGCCCGGGCCGCGGTCGAGCGCACCGCCCAGGACATCGACGTGGACGCGCTGCAGCAGCAGTACCGCGACCGCGCCACCGCCGCCGGCGCCGTGCTGCGCACCGCGATCGGCCTCGAGACCGGCACCCGCGATCCGGACGGCTCCGGCTGGCGGCTGACCACCGACCGCGGCGAGCTGCACGCCGGCCGCATCGTGAACGCGGCCGGCCCGTGGGCCGACGCCGTGGCCGGCCGCCTCGGCGTGACCCCGGCCGGCCTGACCAACCTGCGCCGCACCGTGGCGATCGTCTCCGCCGAGCGCATCGGCCCGTCCTGGCCCCTCGTCATGGACGTGGGCGAACACTTCTATTTCCGCCCCGAGCGCGGCGGCCTGCTGGTCTCCCCCGCCGACGAGACCCCGTCCCCGCCGACCGACGCTGTGGCCGTGCCGCGGGACGTCAGCCTGGCGGTGGAGCGCGCGACGACCGCCACCACGCTGCGCCTGCAGCGGGTCCGGACCAGCTGGGCGGGCCTGCGCACCTTCGCACCCGATCGCAACCCGATCGTCGGCCCGGACCCGCGGCACGAGGGGATCTACTGGTTCGCGGCCCTGGGCGGCACCGGCATCCAGACCGCCCCCGCCCTGGCGAGGCTGGCGGCCGCTCAGCTCCTCGACGAGCCGTACGAGATCCCCGGCCTGCGCCTGGAGACGCTGCTGCCGCGCTGACCCACCGCCTCGGCCCAGCCGAACGCCGGGCTACGCGCTCGCGGAGAGGTCCCTGGACACCGGGGCCTGGCGGACCGGGGGCGCGGGCAGCGCGCCTTCCGTGCGCAGCAGCGCCCGATCCGCGTCGTCGACGAAGGACAGGTCGGCCTCCACGTGCCGGCTCGCCGCCGACAGCAGCAGGACCACCACCGGGTCGGTGGCCTTGCGCCGCAGGCCGTCCAGGTTGCGCAGCTCGCGCATGAGATGGGTGCGCTGCTGGCTGAGCACGGTGCGGACCGTGTCCGGATCCCCCGACCGGGCCGCGGCAGTCACCTTGAGGAAGAAGTCGTCCCGGAAGCCGCCGCTGCGCGGGGACGCCTCGCCCAGCCAGCGCCGCAGCTCCTCCCGGCCGCCGTCGGTGATCTCGTAGACCACCCGGTCGGGCTTCACCGCCTGGGCGTGCCGCTGGGAGATCACCATGCCGTCGCGGGACAGCCGGTCGAGGATCTGATAGAGGTGGCCGATGTTCAGCGGGCCCCACTGGGGGCCGACCGCCGTCTCGAAGGCGCCCTTGAGCTCGTAGCCGTAGCTCGGCCCGTTCGACAGCAGCGAGAGCACCGCGTGATGGATCGGCATGCCCAGAGCGTACCCCTTGCATTGTCACAATGCATTGCGACAGAGTAGGCGGGTGATCCCATTCATCTGGGCACACCTCCGGGGGCGCGCGGCGAGGTCGGTGGCGCTCCTGCTCGGCGTGCTCACCGCAACCACCGGCTTCACCGTGCTGACCGGCGCCACCGACACGGCGCGGCTGGAGGTCACCGGCGAGGTCGACCGCACGGCCACGGCCGCCTACCAGGTGCTGGTCCGCCCCAAGGGCGCCCGCACGCAGCTGGAGACCGACCGGCAGAAGGTGAGCCCCAACTCGCTCAGCGGGATCTACGGCGGGATCACCCCCGCGCAGGTCGCACGCATCTCCGGCCTCGCCGGCGTCGACGTCGCCGCGCCGATCGCGATGGTCGGCTACGCCAACGCCATCGCGCACACCACCGTCGACATCACCGACCTCGTCGACCGCTCGCTGGACCGGCAGGTGATCCGCATCGACCGGACGTTCCTCGCCGACCGCGGGCTGAGCGTGGCCAAGGGCCGGCCATTCTTCGTGTACCTCACCAAGCACCAGGTCTCCTGGCCGATCCTGGACGGATACGGGTCGAAGAGGGCGCAGTTCAGCGGCGGGGAGGTACTCCCCGGCGAGCAGCTGTGCAGCGGCGCGATCAGCGTGCTCGAGGACGGCGCGCCGGTCTGCAACTGGCTCACCGAGGCCGTCCTGTCCGATCTGATCACCGACGTGCAGAGCACCGACCTGCGGATCTACCGGCTGACCCCGGACGGGCGCTTCGAGCAGGACGGCTTCGGCCGCGGCGCGAGCGCCGGAACGCGCGACCGGATGACGGTCTCCCTGTACTGGGAGGTGCCGATGCTGCTCGCCGCCGTCGATCCGCAGGCCGAGGCGCGGCTCGTGGGGCTGGACCGGGCGATCGTCGACGGCCGGTACCTGAACGCCGCGGACAAGGTCGGCAAGGAGTTCAGAGACCCGCTGCTGCCGGTGATCGCGGTCAAGCAGCCCTACCCGGACAACAGCCTGCGCATCGGCATGAGCCGCTTCGGGCTGAGCGCCCCGCCGCCCGGCAACGCGCCCCGCGACGCGCTGGACGCCCTCGAAGCGCTGACCGGGCCGGTGCTGGACACCAGGTCGCTGCAGGCCGACCCGTCTCGGGTCGGCCCCGGCCAGTACTTCTACCCGTTCATGCGGGTCGGCGGGGTCGACTACCACGAGAACCCCGACGGCTCGCTGGCCGCCGCCACCGTCGAGGCCGATCCGGAGGCGTGGCGCACCCCCGACATGCACGGGATCATCCTGCCCTGGCAGATCGACGACACCGCGTTCCGCACCATCAGCCAGGCGCATCAGCTCGGCGTCTCCGAGATCGTGGGCACCTACGACCCGAGCCGGATCGCCGCCTTTGACCCGCTCAGCAAGGTGCCGATGGAGACGTACCAGCCGCCCGAGGCGCCCGGCGACGACCAGCGCAGCCGCGACCTGCTCGGCGGGCAGCCGCTGCGCCCGGACGGCTCGGCCGGGTACCTGTCCACGCCGCCGACGCTGCTGACCACCCTCTCCGCGCTCGACGAGCTGCTGGGCCAGGAGCACATGACCAGCGAGCAGGAGGCGCCGATCTCCGCGGTCCGGGTGCGGGTCGCCGGGGTCAGCGGGTTCACGGCCGCGTCGCGGGAGCGGGTGCGGGTCGTCGCCGAGCGCATCGCCGCCGAGACCGGGCTCGACGTCGACATCACGTACGGCTCCTCCCCCGCCCCGCAGGCCGTGGACATCGCGGCCGGCGCGCACGGGCGGCCCGCACTGCGGCTGTCGGAGCTCTGGACGCGCAAGGGGGTGGCGGCGGCCATCGTCAGCGCCGTCGACCGCAAGAGCGTGGTCCTCTTCACCCTGGTACTCGTGGTCTGCGCCCTCTTCCTGGCCAACGCGGTCGCCGCCGGGGTCCGTGACCGGCGCACCGAGCTCGCCACCCTCGCGGCGCTGGGCTGGCCCGCCCGCCGGGTGTTCGCCGCCGTGATCGGCGAGGTCGCCGCGATCGGGCTGCTCGCCGGGGCGGGGACGATGCTGCTCGCGGCGCCGCTCGGGGCCCTGCTCGACGTGCGCGTGCCGTGGGGGCGGGCGCTGCTCGCGGTACCGATGGCGCTGGCTCTCGCGGTCCTGGCCGGCCTGCCGCCCGCGGTGGCCGCGTCGCGGGCACGTCCGGCGCGGGGGCTGCGGCCGGTGGCGTTGCGACCGCGCCGGGCCGGACGGCCGCGCGGCCCGCTCGGGCTCGGCCTGCGCAACCTGCTGCGGGTGCCGGGCCGCACGCTGCTCGGCGCGGCCGCGCTGGCCATCGGGATCACCGCCGCCACGCTGCTCGGCGCGGTCACCTTCGCCTTCCACGGCGCGATCGTCGGCACGCTGCTCGGCGACGCCGTGTCCCTGCAGGTCCGCTCCGTCGACACGATCGCGGTCTCGGCGACGGTACTGTTGGGCGCCCTCGCCGTCGCCGACGTGCTCTACCTCAACATCCGCGACCGCTCCGCCGAGCTGGCCACGCTGCGCGCGACCGGCTGGACGGCGGGCGCGCTGGGCCGCCTGGTCGCCGCCGAGGGCTTCGGCATCGGCGTGCTCGGCGGTCTGCTCGGTGCGGGCCTCGGCCTCGCCGGCGCCGCCTGGCTGGTCGGCGCGGTGACCACCGGCCTGGTGTGGACCGCGATCGCCGCGCTCGCCGCCGGCGCGGCCGTGGCCACCGCCGCCGCGCTCGTCCCCGCGCTGCTGCTGCAGCGCCTGCCCACCGCCCGCCTACTCGCCGAGGAGTGACCATGCCCGAAACCACCGGGGCCGCGCTGTCCGTCGAGGCGCTCACAAAGCGGTTCCACACCGGGGAGCAGGACATCGTCGCCGCCGACGAGCTCTCCCTGTCCGTCGCCGCGGGCAGCTTCACCGCGGTCACCGGGCCGAGCGGCTCGGGCAAATCGACGCTGCTGCACCTCGTCGGGGCGATCGAGTCCGCCGACGCGGGCTCCATCGTCGTCGACGGGGTCGAGGTGACCGCGCTGCGGCGGCGCCGGCTGAGCGAGTACCGGCGCACGGTCGGGTTCGTCTTCCAGCGGTACCACCTGTTGCCCGCGCTGACCGCCCTGGACAACGTCATCGCGCCGGTGCTGCCGTTCAAGGTCGGCTTCGACAAGCGGGCGCGGGCCCGCGAGCTGCTCGACGCGGTCGGGCTGGCCGGCCGGGAGCGCGCGCTGCCGGCCCAGCTCTCCGGCGGCCAGCAGCAGCGGATCGCGATCGCCCGGGCCCTCATCGGCGCGCCGCGGCTGCTGCTGGCCGACGAGCCGACCGGCAACCTCGACTCGGCCAACGGCGGGCAGATCCTCGACCTGCTGCTGGAGCTGCGCGAGGAGCGCGGCATGACGGTCCTGCTGGCCACTCACGAGCAGCACATCGCGGCGCGCTGCGACCGGATGATCCGCCTCGCCGACGGGCGCCTGGTCGAGGACATCGATCTCACCGCGGGCGAATCGCCCGAGTCGACGCTCGCGCGCGCTACCCAGCTGCGGCTTTAGCCGCGGTTTGCACCATTTCACGGGTACGATCGGTATCACGTGCTTGCGGGTTGGGGGTGTTATGCCGCAACTCGATACGGGTGTGCTCACGCACCCGGAGCGGCTTCGGGCCCTGCGCCGCGCGCGCCTGCTGCTGACCTCCTCGTCGGCCCCGGTCGACGGCCTGGTCCGGCTCGCCGCGCGCTCGGTGGTCGCCCCCGTCGGCCTGCTCACCCTCGTCGACGACGAGCGCCTGCACGTCGTCGGCCGGCACGGCCTGCCACAGGACCTCGACCGGGTGGGCGCCGAGCCGGCGACGAGCTCGTTCTGCCAGTTCGTGGTCAGCGAGGACAGCCCGCTGGTCGTCCGCGACGCCCGCGAGGACCCGGTGCTGCGCGACCTCGGCGTGGTGCACAGCCGGAACATCACGGCGTACCTCGGCCAGCCCGTCCACGACGCCGGCGGCCACACGCTGGGCGCGGTCTGCGTCACCGACTCGGTGCCGCGGCACTGGACCGACGACGACATCGCCGCGATCGCCGAGTGCGCGGGCCTGCTGGAGGTCCTGCTCGCCGCCGAGACGTCCCGCGAGGACATCGCGCTGGCCGCGGCCGAGACCGACGCGGTGCTGGAGAGCGCGCTGGAGGCGTTCGTCGCGATCGAGCTGACCGGCGAGATCACCCGCTGGAACCGGGCCGCCGAGCGCACCTTCGGCTGGTCCGCCGAGGAGGCGATCGGCCAGCACGTGCACGAGCTGATCATCCCCGAGCGGTTCCACGCCGCGCACCGCGCCGGGCTGTCCCGGCTGGCCCGCGGCGGCCTGCCGCGCCTGATCGGCCAGCGGTTGCAGCTGTACGCCGTGCACCGCTCCGGCACCGAGTTCCCCGTCGAGTTGACGCTCAACGTCGTCGACGGCCCGCTGGGCCGGCACGCCCACGCCTTCATCTACGACATCAGCGAGCGGGTCATCGCCGAGCGGCAGCTCGCCCGCGAGCGGCACTTCCTCAGCGCCCTGCTGGACAACCTCGACGCGGGCGTGGTCGCCTGCGACGAGCGCGGCCGGCTGATCCTGTTCAACCGGGCCATGCGCGAGATCACCGGCCACGACGCGAACTTCTCGACCGCCGAGGCGTGGACCGGGGAGCGCGGCGCGCCCGGCGGCGGCACGATCCTCGGCGAGGAGATGCCACTGAGGCGCGCGTTCCACGGCGAGCACATCCGCGACGCCGAGGTCGTCATCCACCTGCCGGACCGCCCGCGCCGCTCGTTCACGGTCAACGCCCAGCCGATCCGCGACGCCGACGGCGCCCGGCTGGGCGCGGTCGCGGCCCTGCACGAGGTCACCGAGCGACGCCGGGCGCGGCGGCTGCTCGAGTGCGAGCTCGCCGTGTCGCGCATCCTGGAGAACGCGGCCACGATCGAGGAGGCCGGCCCGGAGCTGCTCGAGACCGTGGCCCGCACGCTGCACTGGCCGCACGCCGAGTTGTGGCTGGTCGACCGGGTCGGCAACGTGCTGCGCAACGCGGCGATGTGGACCGAGCCGGGATACGAGATCCCGCCGCCCGACCTGCTCGCCCCGGGCAAGGGCGTCTCCGGCGTGGCCTGGGAGACCGGGCAGCCGACCTGGGTGCCGGACATCTCCACGGTCGGCAGCCGGCTCAACGTGCCGTCGCTGGCCGAGCACGGGCTGCGGGTCGGCCTGGCCGTGCCGATCCGCGACGGCACCGGGGTGACCGGCACGCTGAGCTTCTTCGGCGACGCCGCCGAGCAGCCCGAGCAGTCCCTCATCGCGCTGCTGTCCGGCATCGCCGCGCACGTCGGGCAGTTCCTGGAGCGCCGCCGCGCCGAGGACCTCGCCGAGCAGCTGGCCCGCACCAAGGACGAGTTCATCGCGCTGGTCGGCCACGAGCTGCGCACGCCGCTGACGTCCATCTCGTCGTACACCGAGCTGCTGCTGCACGACCACGACGACGAGACCACCCGCAGCCAGTTCCTGGCCGTCGTCGCCCGCAACGCGGAGAACCTGCGCGCGATCATCGACGACCTGCTCGACCTGGCCGGCCTGGAGAGCGGCTACGTGACGATGGTCGAGCGTCCGCTCGACTTCGCCGCCGTGGTGCGCGAGGTCGCCGACGCCAACGCGCGGGCGGCCCGGGAGAAGGACCTCGACGTCTGCGTCCGGCTGCCCGGCGGTGCCGCGCCCGTCTCCGGCGACCTGCGCCGGCTGCGCAAGGTCGTCGACCACCTGGTCACCAACGCCGTCAAGTTCACCCCGGCCGGCGGCCGGGTGGAGATCCGCCTCGACAGCGACGCGGCCGGCGTGGCGCTGCGGGTGGTCGACACCGGCGTGGGCATTCCCGAGGAGGAGCGGTCCCGGCTCTTCGAGCGCTTCTTCCGCGGCTCGAACATCCGCAACCAGGGCGTGCCCGGCACCGGCCTCGGCCTGGCAATCAGCCGCACGGTCGTGGAGCGGCACGGCGGCACGATCACCGTCACCGACCACGGCGACAAGCCCGGCACCACGTTTGTGGTGCGTCTCCCCGCGCACCGCCCCTGAGTTGTGTCTTTGCCGCCGTCGGGCAAGCTGGATGCATGCGCGTTCGATGGATGACATTACTCCTGGTCAGCGGGCTGGCGCTCAGCGCGTGCTCCGGCTCCGACACGGCGTGGAAGAGCCCCGGCGGCGACGGCTCGAAAGCCCCCTCCTCCGCGGTACGCATCACGTCGCCGTCGGACGGGGCCAAGGACGTCCCGACCGCGCTCGACCTCGTCTTCTCGGCCCCGTCGTCGGCGACGGTGACGCTGAAGGACGACTCCGGCGCGACGATCACCGGCGCTCCCGCTGCTCCCGCGCCCGGGTCCTCCAGCACCCCTTCGTCCCCTGCCTCGTCCGCCGCTTCGCCGTCCTCCGCGGCGAACAGTGTTCGGTGGATTCCCGACAAACAGCTCAAATGGGGTACCGACTACACCGCCACCGTCACCGCGGGCGGCGCCACCAGCAGCGTGAAGTTCACCACCATGGCCAAGCCCGCGAACGTGACCCGGGTGACCAGCCAGGTCGGCGACAACCAGGTCGTCGGCGTGGGCATGCCGATGATCCTGTCGTTCGGGGTGGACATCCCGAAGGACAAGCGGGCCGAGGTACAGCGGCGGCTCTTCATGTCCTCCGACCCGCCGCAGGAGGGCGTCTGGAACTGGTTCAGCTCCAAGGAGATCCACTACCGCCCGAAGGAGTACTGGCAGGCGGGCACGAAGCTGACCCTGCGCGCGGCGCTCGGGGGTGTTTCGTTCGGCGGGCAATCCGGCAAGGAGACGTACGGCGAGAAGGACCTCACCGTCGATGCCACCGTCGGCAAGCGGCTCATCATGGAGGTCGACAACGCCACCAAGAAGATGACCGTGACCGAGGACGGCGTGCTGCTCAAGACCATGCCGGTGAGCCTGGGCAAGCCGAGCAACCCGTCCGACAGCGGCAACTTCATCGTGATGGTCAAGAACGAGTGGGAGTGGTTCGACTCCTCCACCTACGGCGTGCCGGTGGACTCTCCCGACGGCTACCGCACGAAGGTGCAGTTCCCGCAGCGCATCACCTGGAGCGGCCAGTACATCCACGCCGCCCCGTGGTCCGTCGCCGACCAGGGCAAGCGCAACGTCTCGCACGGCTGCGTGAACATCTCGCTGGAGCTGGCCCAGTGGCTCTATGGCGTCACGCACATCGGCGACCCGGTCATCGTGAAGGGGACCGAGGAGCGCGTGAAGTACGGCGACGGCTGGACCGACTGGGAGCTCCCCTGGGACCAGTACGTCAAGGGAAGCGCCCTCTAGAGCCCCGTTTTGGCTGGCCGAGGGGGACCTGGTAGCCTGATTCATCGCGCACGGTGACGCGTCGTTGTTCCATGCGCCAAGGAAATCCAACCCGAGCTATCAAGACGAGGCTGTCGCGTGGCGAACATCAAGTCCCAGATCAAGCGCAACCGGCAGAACGAGAAGCGCCGCCTGCGCAACAAGTCGGTCAAGTCGTCGCTGAAGACGGCCATCCGCAAGTTCCACGAGGCGAGCGCCTCCGGTGACACCGAGACGGCCACCGCGCTGCTTCGTGACGCGTCCCGCAAGCTGGACAAGGCCGCCAGCAAGGGCGTCATTCACAAGAACCAGGCCGCCAACCGCAAGTCGGCGATCACCAAGAAGCTGAGCGCGCTGACCTCCGCCTGACGGTTTCACCGCCAGCGCTTCTGCACCCGCGAAAAGCGCCGCCCACCCCCGGTGGGGCGGCGCTTTCGCTGTGCGGCAGAGCTTCTGCCGTGCGTGGGCGCCCGTTGTCATAAAAGTGACCTTGGAAGATCCCGGCGAGGCCGAGGTTCCAAGGTCACAGCGCGCCGAACCCGCGGGCAGGCGGCGGATCGAAGCCGTGTCCGGCCTCGTCAGGCGAAGCGGCCCTGGTTGATGCCGTACGCTGGCGGGCCAGGTCCTCGTCCGACCGCCACTGCCGCTCCGCGTGCCGACCGGTCGTGAGGCGGCCCCGTGACCGTCGGCGTAATCGCCGTAACCGTAGGACGGCGCCACGTTATGGCTCTCCGCCGCGCGGTACGCCTCACCCTGCGCCGCCAGATCGCGGGCCGCGCGCTCGTCATCGTCCTATTCCTCCACCGCGCGCAGCGACCACCGCGAACACCGCCCGTTCGAGTGCATAACCGCGGTCATCCGATCCACCCTTCACGGCGGCATTGCACTCCGCAGCCGCCCGCATGGCATCAACGAGCGCCTCGGCCGTCCAGCCACGGGCTTGGCGCTGCGCGCGTTCGACCTTCCACGGAGGCATTCCCAAACTTCCGGCGAGTTGGTATGCGCTGCCCTTCCCGGCGGCGGCGACGCGGGCGACGGTGCGGACCCCGTCGGCGATGGCGTCGGCGATCGGCACCGGGTCGACGCCGACGTGCAGGGCCCACCGCAGCGCCTCCAGCGCGCCGGCCACGTCGCCGACCATCACCGCGTCGGCGACCGTGAAGCCGGAGACCTCGGCGCGGCCCTTGTAGTACTGCGCGACGGTCTTCGCGTCGATCCGGCCACCGGTATCGGCCATGAGCTGCGAGCAGGCCGCGACGATCTCCCGCAGGTCGTTGCCGACGGCCGCGAGCAGCGCCTCGGCCGCGTCCTCGCCGATCTTGCCGCCCTGCCGCCGGATCTCGTTGCGCACGAAGTCGACCCGTTCGCGGTGCTTGGTGATCTTCGCGGCCGCGACGACGTCGGCGCCGGCGGACTTGAGACCGTCGGCCAGCGCCTTGCCCTTGGCCCCGCCGGCGTGCGTGACCACGAGCACGACGTCGTCCTCGGGATCCCCCGCGTAGGCGACCAGCGCCGCCGACACGTCCTTCTTCGCGTCCTGGCCGTCGTGCACGACAAGCACCCGCCGCCCGCCGAACAGCGAGGGGCTGAGCATCTCGGCCAGCTCCCCCGCGACGAGCTCGCCGCCGGGCCGCTGGCGCACCTCGGTGTCCGGGTCGTCGGCTCGGGCGGCGGCGACGGTCTCGGCGACGGCGCGGGCGATGAGCAGCTCCTCGTCACCGATCACCAGGCGAAGGCGGGGAAGATTCGACACGCCAGCCATCGTGTCACGCCTTGCGGACCGCGACCGCCAGGCGACCACCGCCGTCGCGCACCACGGCCAGATCGCCCTGCAGGTCGGTGCGCAGCACCTGCGCCCCGCCCCGCGCGAGCCGGGCCAGCAGCACGGGGCTGGGATGCCCGTAGTCGTTGCCGACTCCCACGCTGACCAGCGCGATCCGGGGCGCCACGGCCTCCAGGAACCCCTCGTCCTGGTACGCCGAACCGTGATGCGCGACCTTCAGAATGTCCGCCCGCAGCAGCCCCGGATCGTCCGCGGCGCGCAGGCTGAGCTGCTCCTCGGTCTCCGCGTCGCCGGTGAGCAGCAGCCGGAAGCCGCCCGTGGCCACGGCCAGCACCAGCGAGTTGTTGTTCGGATCCGATCGCGTGCCGGTCACGGGCCGGACCGGGCCGAGGACCGCGATGCGGACCGGGCCGACGTCCAGCACCGCGCCGGCCGGCCCGGCCACCGCGGGCAGACCCCGCCCGAGCACGGCGGCCCGGCCGGCCGCGGGCTCGGCGAAGTCCGGCGCGAGCAGGGCGTCCACCCGCCGCCCGCGCAGCACCCCGTCGAGGCCGCCGATGTGGTCGGCGTGGAAGTGGCTGAGCACGAGCAGCGGTACGCGCCGCACGCCGAGTCTCCGCAGGCACCCGTCCACCGCGTCCGGGTCCGGCCCGGCGTCGACGACCACGGCCGCGCCCGGCCCGGCCGCCACGGCGAGCGCGTCGCCCTGCCCTACGTCGCAGGCCACGACCAGCCACCCCGGCGGCGGCCAGCCCGCGGCGAGCAGGCGCACCGGCACCGCGCCGAGCACGGCGGCGACGGCCGTGACGAGCGCCCACCGCCGCACCGCCGGCCGCCGGGCCGCGAACAGCATCACGGCGACCAGCGCGCCCAGCAACAGCCCGCCCCCGGCCCCGCCGGGCCACGGCAGCAGCCCGGCCGGCACGTCCGCACCGCGATGGGCGACGAACACCAGCCAGCGGGCCGGCCACGAGGCGAGCCAGGCCGAGAAGGCGGCGGCGGACGGGGCGAGCGGCGACAGTACCGCGGCGAAAATGCCCACGATCGTGGCCGGCGCGACCGCGGGCGCCACGAGCAGGTTGGCCGGGACGGCGGTCAGGCTGACGCTCGCCGAGATCCCCGCGATGACCGGCGCGCACGCGGCCTGCGCCGCGGCCGGGACGGCGAGCGCCTCGGCGGCCACCCGCGGCCAGCCCCGCGCCCGCAGCGCCTCGGTCCACTGGGGCGCGATCAGCACCAGCCCGCCGGTGGCCAGCACCGACAGCGCGAACCCGGCGTCCACCGCCAGCTCCGGATCGACGACGACGAGCGCGAACACCCCGGCCGCGAGCGACGGCACCGCGGCCCGCGGCCGCCCGAGCGCCAGCGCGACGAGCGCGAGCCCGCCCATCGCCGCCGCGCGCAGCACGCTTGGCGACGGCCGTACCAGCACCACGAACCCGGCCAGCGCCAGCACGCACACCACGGCGGCGACCCGTGGCCCGGCCCGGCACCACCGCACGACCGCGAGCACCAGCCCCACGACGATTGCCAGGTTGGCCCCGGATACGGCCGTCAAATGGGTCAGCCCGGTCGCCTTGAAGTCGTCCGCCACCGCTGGATCGAGCCGGCTGGTGTCGCCGACCACGAGCCCGGGCAGCAGGCCGCCCGGCTCGGCCGGTAGCCCCCGGCAGGCCCGCTGCAACCCGGCCCGCAGCACCCCGGCGGCCCGCTGCACGAGGGGCGCGCCCCCGGCGAGCGCGGGCGCGCCGGGAACCGAGACGAGCGCGGCGCGCAGGTCCCCGCCGTCCGCCGGCGCCAGCCGCCCGTCGGCCTCGGCCGCCTGCCCCGGCAGCAGCCCGAGCCACCCGCGGTCGCCGGCGAGCACGAGCACCCGCGCGGAGACCGCGATCCGCGTGCCGTCCCCGGTCGACACCCACTCCAGCCGGGCCGGCACGACGACGGTGGCGTCCCGCCCGGCGCGCGCCCGCCCGAGCCGCGGGTCGTCGGTGATCCGCAGCCCCACCCGCACCGTCGCGTGCCGCGCGGCGAGCCCGCGCAGCGGTTCCGCGTCACGCTCCGCGACCCGCGCCGCGGTGGCCGCCGCCCCGCACGCCACCCCGGCCGCGACCGCCGCGACAATCCATCTGGTACCGCGGATGCCCCGCCCAACCGCCGAACCCCGCCCCAGCGCGGCACTCGGCCCGGAACGCCGCCCGTCCACCGAGACCCGTCGCGGCGCGGGGACGGGTGCGCGGCGACGCCCGGCGCGGGTCGTCGCCGCGGGCCAGGCCACGGCCGCGAGCAGGGCGACCCCCGCGATCGCCCAGCCGGCCCCGGCCGGCACGAAGAGCGCCGCGATCGCCGCGAACCAGCAGCCCAGCGCCGCCCCGGCGAGCCGCATGTCCGCGCTCATACCGTCACACGGTCCTTGAGCTGCCGGAACTTCGCGTCCCCGATCCCCTCGACCTGCCGCAGGTCGGTCACCGCCCGAAACCCGCCGTGCCGGTCGCGGAACTCGACGATCCGCTGCGCGAGCACCTCCCCGATGCCCGGCAGCGTCTGCAGCTCCGTCACGGTCGCGGTGTTGACGTTGACCAGCCCCGCGCCGCCCGCGCCGCCGGCGCTCCCGCCACCCGCCGCGGCCGGCGGCGGCGTCACCCCGATCGCGATCATCTCGCCATCGACGACCTTGCGGGCGAGATTGACCCCGGTGAGATCGACGCCCGGCACGACCCCGCCGGCCGCCTCGATCGCGTCCGCCACCCGCGAGCCGGCGGGCAGCCGCACCAGCCCCGGCCGGTTCACCCGCCCGGTGACGGAAACGACGAGCATCGCGGGCGCGCTGGACGCCGCGGCGGCCGGCGACCCCGAGCTGACCTGCGGCGCCGGGGTTACCCGCGGCCGCGACCACCACACGACCCCGGCCGAGATGCACACCACCAGCCCGGCCACCACGAGCAGGACCCGCACCCCGCGCCGCCCGGGATCGAACGCCGCGAACACCGACGGCCGGCCAGGATCGGGCGCCCCGAAGACCGGCCGCCGCGCCGGCTCCAACGCCTCCTCGAAGCCCGAACGCTCGCCCTGCCCGTCGGCCCCGACCTCGACGCCCTGCCATTCCCGCGCCCGCCGATGCTCAGCGCCCATTCCGAGCTCGGCGGCCTGCCATTCCTGCGCCCGCCGCTGGTCATCGCCCATCTCGTCCGCGGCCGGTCTTCGCCGGCGGCGGAACGTCCGATCCCACGGATAGGCCGCCTCCGCGTCCTCTGGCCATTCCCAGGGTCCGGTCGCGGCCGCACTCGGCGACCTCTCCCGCAAGCCGGCCGCCGCACTCGGCGACCTCTCCGGCATGCCGGCCGCCGCACCCTCCAGCCTCGAATCCGATATTTCCGAAATATCAGATTCGTCCGGCGGCAGAGCTGTCACGCGAGCCAGGCGGGTCGCAGCCGTCGAGCCGTCGTCGTAGTCGTCTGTGCGCCACATGACCCGGCAGGTTAGGCCGGACGCGGGGTGTCTCGCTCGACCCGGACGCCGAATCTGTGGATAACCGACCGCTTGTGGATAAGCCCCGAAACGGCGGTTGATCTGTTATGCGACCCGGTGGACCACCACGGCGACCATGCCCGGCCCGACGTGGGCGCCGACCACCGCGCCGACCTCCGTCAGGTATGCCCCGCGCAGCCGCTCGCCCAGCCGCTCCTTGAGCGTGGTCAGCAGCGCGTCGGCGCGGTCCGGGGCGGCGAGGTGGTGCACCGCGATGTCCACGTCCGTGTCGCCGGCGGCCTCGACGGCGATGTCGACGAGCCGGGCGAGCGCGCGGCTCGCGGTACGGACCTTTTCCCGCACCACCACGCCCTGCCCGGTGGTGTGCAGGATCGGCTTCACCGACAGCGCGGTGCCCAGCAGCGCCGCCGCCGCGCCGATCCGGCCGCCCCGGCGGAGGAACTCGAGCGTGTCGACATAGAAGAGGGTGGTGGTACGCGTCGCCGCGTCCACCGCCGCCTTCCGGACCTCGGCGAGCGTCCCGCCGGCCGCGGCGGCATCCGCGGCGGCCAGCGCCGGGAAGCCGAGCCCCATCCCGGTCGACTCCGTGTCGATGACCTCGACCTTGCCGTCGAACTCCGCGGCGGCGAGCACGGCGGCGTCGTACGTCCCCGAGAGCCGCGCCGACAGGTGAACCGACAGCACGGCGTCCGCGCCGGAGTCGAGCAGTCCGCGGTACACCTGGGAAAACGCCTCGGGGGACGGCCTGGACGTGGTCACGGCGACCCGCCGGGCGTTCAACGCCTCGGCGACCGTGGCGGAGTCGACGTCGACGGTCTCCAGGCCGGGAACGCCGTTGACGACCACGGCGAGCGGCACGACGGTGAGCCGCCCGCCGGACTCGGCGGCGGGCAGCGGCGGCAGATACGCGGTCGAGTCGGTGACCACGGAGACGGCGGGGCGTGGACCGGTCATGACCGCACCGTAGCCGATCCCGGCCCGTCCCGGCCCCCCAGAGCCGCGCCGTCTCAGCGCCGGCTCACCCTCAGCTCTCGACCTTGGTCACCTGGAAGGGGGTGCCCTGCTGGCAGGTGGTCATCAGGTCGGGCTGCGGCGTCCCATACACGGTCACCTGCGCCCCGCTCTTCATCGCCGCCCGATCACCCCCGACGAGCAGATACGTCTTGGAGTCGGTGGCGAGCAGCACGCAGCCGGGCTCGACGCCATTCTTGATCGTGCCGCGGAGGGTCACGGCCGACCCGGACGGCGCCGAGTCGTCGGGCTTGACCGACGCCCCGGCGGAGGACGGCGGGATGACGGACGGGGGTGGGGCGGCGGCCGGCTCCGAGGAACCGGCCGAGCCGCAGCCGGCCAGCCCGCCCAGCCCGATCCCGGCGAGCACGATCAACGCGACGAACCGAAGTCTCATGACCCTTTGACGCTAGCGCCCCGCCCGCGGTTCCGCTGCCCCTGCCCAAGATCCGGGCGGCGCCGCGCCACTCGTCCGCGGACCGCCGGCGCGCGGGGACGCGGCACACGGGCCGACAACCGCGGCGGGACGGCGATCAGGGCAAATTGTGGGCCTGCAGCGTCCAGCCGCGTACCGGATCGTGGCGCAGGTGGGTGGCGTGGCAGTTATGCAGCGCCCCCAGCGTCGGTGCCAGGTCCATCGGCCAGCCGAGCAGCGCGACCGTCGCGAACCGGGCCGCCGCGCCGTGCGTCGCGGCCACGATCACCGCGTCGGGGCCGGCCGCGTCGACCGTCTCCTGCAGCGCCGCGACCATCCGCTTCGCCACCGCGTCGATGTCCTCGACGCCGGCGTCGCCGACCTCCTCGCCGCGGCGCCAGCGGGCGAACGACTCCGGCCAGCGCTGCGTCGCCTCGGCGTGGGTGTGGCCCTCCCACTCGCCGAAGCTCCGCTCGCGCAGCCGCGAATCGTACGTCACCGGCAGCCCCGAAACGTCGGCCAGCGCCGCCGCCGTGCTGGCCGCCCGCGTGAGGTCGCTCGCGACGAGCGCCGTCGGCCCGAGGGCGGCCACGCGCGGCGCGCTCTCCCGGGCCTGCTCGACCCCGACCGCGGACAGGGGCGTGTCGGTCTGCCCCTGAATCCGCCTCGCCGCGTTCCACTCCGTCTGCCCGTGCCGCCAGAGGATGAGCAGCGTCACGCCGCCACCCCCGGCAGACCGCACGAACACGCGCGACACAGCGTCATGCGGACGCGGGCAGGTCGCTGTCGACGAACTCGATCTGCGGGCAGTCCTTCCACAGCCGATCAAGCGCGTAGAACTCCCGCTCCTCGGTGTGCTGGACGTGCACGACGATGTCGACATAGTCCAGCAGCACCCACCGCCCGCCGCGCTCGCCCTCGCGGCGCACCGGCTTGGCCTTCTCCGGCAGCTGGACGAGGCGCTCCTCGATCGCGTCCACGATCGAGAGCACCTGGCGCTCGTTGGGCGCGGAGGCGAGCAGGAACGCGTCGGTGATGACCAGCTGGTCGGCCACGTCGAGGATGACGATGTCTTCGGCCTTCTTGTCGGCGGCCGCCTGTGCAGCGGTGAGCGCCAGCTCGCGGGCACGCTCAGTGGCGGGCACCGGACTCCCTTCGTCGGACTATCCCGGCCAGGTTCGCCGGGCTCGTTCCAGCCTCTCACGCGGGTACGACATTTTGCTGCTCAGTTGTTGCCGACTTTTCGGTACAAACCACGCTTTGCGATGTACTGCACAACGCCGTCCGGCACCAGATACCACACCGGCTTGCCCTCCTCGACCCTCCGCCGGCAGTTCGTGGACGAGATCGCCATCGCCGGGACCTGCACCAGGCTCACCCGGTCGGGCGGCAGGTGCTCCGCGTTGAGCTCGAAGCCGGGCCGCGTCACGCCCACGAAGTGCGCCAGCTCGAAGAGGTCGGCGGCGTCCTTCCACGACAGGATCTTGCCGAGCGCGTCCGCGCCGGTGATGAAGAACAGCTCGGCGTCGGCGCCGTAATAGGTCCGCAGGTCCCGCAGCGTGTCCACGGTGTACGTCGGCCCGCCGCGGTCGATGTCCACCCGGCTGACCGTGAACCGCGGGTTGGAGGCGGTGGCGATGACGGTCATCAGATACCGGTCCTCGGCCGGGCTGACCGCGACCTCGCTCTTCTGCCAGGGCTGCCCGGTCGGGACGAAGACCACCTCGTCCAGGCCGAACCGGTCGGCCACCTCGCTGGCCGCCACGAGGTGTCCGTGGTGAATCGGGTCGAACGTGCCGCCCATGATGCCCACGCGCATCACCGCATCGTAATGATCAGGACGGTCATCCGGCGTCGTGCTGCTCGTCACCTCCGGCACATCCCCCGGCCACCGGCGCCGCCGCGGCGGTCACCGTGCGTCACCCGATCGGCGCGCCGCACGCCGCCTTCGCCGGGCGGTGGCGGTAGCGTGACGCACATGACGCTGTCCCACCCCAAAGGCGAGTTCGACGGATCGCGTGCCGTATGGCGATCGGCCCCCGGCGACAGTCACGGCAGCCGCGTCGAGGTGGCGTTCGTCGACGATCTGATCGGGCTGCGCAACGGCACCGACCCGGACAGCCCCATCCTGGTGTTCACCCAGGACGAATGGGAAGCGTTCGTGGCGGGCGCCAAGGACGGCGAGTTCGACGCCTGACGCCCGCCCGAACTCCTCCGACCTCAGCAGAGCAGCGCCCGCAGCGGCCCCGTGCGCTCCAGCCGCGGCCGGAGCTCGCGCACCCGCAGGGTCAGCGTCACCGCCTCCATGGTCGCCTCGTCGTCGGGCAGCGTCCAGCCCCGCCGCGCCGCCAGCCGCTCCGCGACCTCGGTCCAGTCGTACACGGGCCGCCGCGGATGCGGATGCACCGGCTCGGGCAGATCCCAGGTCCGCACCACCCCCGCGGGCCGGTCCAGCCGCTCGCCGATCGTCTCCAGCGTGACGAGCGGATCGTCGGCGATCGCCGCCGCGATGGCGAGCCCGGCCCCGTCGAGATCACGCACCCCCGACACGACCGCGTCGACCAGCGTCGGCGCCACCCGGTCGAACGCGACCCAGGCGACCCGCCCGCCGAGGCCCGCCGGTGCGAGGCCGCCCAGCAGCCCGTCGAACGCGCGCGGAGCCCGGCCCGCGGCCGGCGGCGAGCCGGCCGCCCCCGGGGCGTAGGACGGCGGCAGCACCTCCACGCACGCGTCGTCGGCCCGGTCGAACAGCGCGTCCGCCGCGGACTCGGCCGGCTCGCCCACGATCAGCAGCCGGAACTGGCGCAGCCGCATCACAGCCCCCGCCCGCACGCCCGGTGCCGGTGCGTGAACGCGTCGATCCGCCGCGCCACGCGCTCGGCCGGCAGCCCGCGCGGCACGTCCGCCGGCACGCCGAGCCAGCCCCGGCACACCGGGCACTCCAGCCGCAGCCAGGCCCGTTCCTCGTCGATGTTCCGATGCACAGGTTCCTCCCCCCGTCGGTCCCTTCCCGGGTACAGCGAACACCAGAAAACGCCGCTTGGGAGGGGCCAGCGGGGAACCCGTCGCCGACACCATTGGCAACGGGGAAGACCGGTGTACCCTCGAATGCATGTCGCAGTGCATCGCCCGACAGTTCAGCTGGCGCGCCCCATAGGGGCGGCCAGACTTCGCGCGCACCGCGACATCCCCACAGATCACCAAGGCCGCCCGGGTCCGGGCGGTCTCTTCGTGTGTGTATCGCTCGGACCTCCGCCGGCCGGCCAGACCAGCCAGACCAGGAGGAACGAGTCGAATGTCCCAGCCCAACCGCCGGATCTCGGGGTTCAAGCCGACCGGCCCGCTGCAGCTCGGCAACTACGTCGGCGCGATCCGCCCCCTCGTCGAGGGGCAGCACGCCCACCCGACGGTCGCGTTCATCGCCGACCTGCACGCCCTGACCGTGCCGCACGACCCGGAGCGGCTTCGGGAGCTGTCCATGCAGGTCGCCGGGCTGCTGCTGGCGTCCGGGATCGACCCCGGGCAGACGATCCTGTACCGCCAGTCGG
This sequence comes from Dactylosporangium sp. NPDC048998, assembly GCF_043197855.1. Taxonomy (NCBI): domain Bacteria; kingdom Bacillati; phylum Actinomycetota; class Actinomycetes; order Micromonosporales; family Micromonosporaceae; genus Dactylosporangium; species Dactylosporangium sp. NPDC048998. The sequence continues at coordinate 33,603 of NZ_JBICTV010000009.1, read as the reverse complement.
ACCTCCCCGCCCACGCCGAGCTGCACTACCTGCTGGAGTGCTCCGCGACCTACGGCGAGGTACACCGGATGATCCAGTTCAAGGAGAAGGGTGGCGGCAGCGGTACCCGGCTGTCGCTACTCACCTACCCGGTGCTCATGGCCGCCGACATCCTGCTGCACGACATCGCCGAGGTGCCCGTCGGCCGCGACCAGCGCCAGCATGTCGAGCTCACCCGCGACTTGGCGCTGCGGTTCAACGAGCGCTACGGCCCGGTGTTCACCGTCCCCCGAGCGGTGCACCCGCCGGTCGCCGCGCGCCTGGGCGACCTCGCCACCCCGACGGCGAAGATGGGCAAGACCAACGCCTCGGCCGCCGGCGTGCTGTTTCTGCTCGACCCGCCCGACGTGCTGCGCCGCAAGATCATGCGGGCGGTGACCGACGGCGGGACGGAGGTCGCCTACGACCCGGAGCGCAAGCCGGGTGTGTCCAACCTCATCGACCTGATCTCGGCCTGCACCGGCGACGAGGCCGAGCGCATCGCCGAGCGTCATGCGACGTACGGCGGGCTCAAGGCCACAGCCGCGGACGCCGTCATCGCCCTGCTGGAGCCCATCCAGCGGCGGTACCGCGAACTGTCCCCCGCCGACATCGAGCAGACCCTGCAGGAGGGCGCGGAGCGGGCGCGCGAACGCCCCGACGCCACGGTCCGCCGGGTCCGCCACGCGCTGGGCCTCACCAGCGGACGGCGCGCTCCCGCAGGTAGCCCAGCGAGGCCGGCGACGGCGACGGCGTCACGCTGAAGCGGGTCGGCCGGTAGTCGATCTCCTCGACCACCAGATCGGCCTCGGCCAGCAGCGCCCACGGCACGTGGAACACCCGCTCGCCCGGCACGGACACGCCCACCAGATCCACGGCGGGCAGCAGTGTGGGCGTACCGACCGCCCAGGTGGCGGCCGTGAACGCCGACCCGTCCGGCCGGGCGGCGAGGGTGGCCGCGGCCAGCCGCGGGTCGCCCATCGTCCGGCGCTGGTGCTCGGCGACGTCGACCGCGAGCCGGCGGGCGGCCCGGGTCGCGGCCGGGTAGGCGGGGTGCCCGCGCTCGGGCAGGAACGGCACGACCCGCCCCTCGTCGTCGGTGGTGTACGCCATCGGCGACAGCGGCCGCGGGGTGCGCGCGTACTCGTCGGAGGCGAGCTCGTACAGCTGCTCGACCAGGCGCGGCTCGTCGGCGCACACGAGCAGCATCAGCGTGCTGGGCAGGAAGGCGACCGCCCGCCCGCCGACCTGCTCGTCGAGCTCGGCCAGCCAGCCGTCGAGCAGGACCCACGAGACCAGCTGCTCGCCGCCGTAGTCGGGCACGTGCAGTACCGAAGGCCCGAAGAATCCCGCCGAGGCGGGCAGCTCCGCGCGGGCCAGCGTCCGGTGATGGGCCGCGGAGAAGATCTCCTCCGCGCTCACCCCCCACCGCGCCGGGCTGTCGATGTCCAGGGGCACCTCGCCGGCGAGGACGACCTCGTCGAGGTGCGGCAGCGCCGGCCGGCGCAGCGTGCGGGTGCCCCGGGCGGCGTGGCGCAAGGCGAGGCGCAGGTCGGGCAGCGCCTCGGCGAACGTCGCCGGCTGGGCGGGCGGGGCGAGGCTGTGCGCCACGAACTCCCGTACGAACTGTTTGCGGTCGCTGGGACTTCGCTGGCTCCGCTGATACTGCGTGAAGGCCTTCGACAGGAAGAGTGTGCTGTACGCGTCCTGGCCGTATTCGCACACGATGGCGAACTGGGTCGGGCGGAATTCGGCGTCGGTGAATCCGAGTCTGCGCAGCTCGGCCAGCACCTGGTCGGCGAAGCGCTCCCGTGGTGAACGGGCCGGTCGGGTCAGCCGCTCGAGGATGCCCACCGACCAGACACTAGCCTCAGGCGAGCTCAGACGCGATGGGCTCGGGAGCAATCACAAGTTTTTCATAGCACAGGCTGAGCGGGCTGTGTACGTACGGCCCATACGGCGGAATCGGTCGATAACCGGCAGATTCGTACAATCGGATGGACTCGGTCTGGCGGGCGCCGGTCTCCAGCCGGATCACCGGGTAGTGCGAGCCCGCGGCGAGGTCCTCCAGCGCCGCCAGCACGCGCCGCGCGATGCCGTTGCCACGGTACGCCTGCCGCACGTACATGCGCTTGACCTCGACGGTCTGGTCGTCCAACGGCTGGATCGCCCCGCAGCCGGCGCCGACGCCGTCCACGGTCGCGAGCACGAACCTGGCCCTCGGGTCGACCGGGAACCGCCGGGCGTCGGCGCTGCCGTACCGGTTCGCGGCCTCGTCGGCGGCGAGCGCGACCAGCTCCTCGACGGCCGGGTCGGCGGCGGCGCGGCGGACCATCCGCACCTCCCGCCCGGCGTCGTCGAAGCGCTTCTCGAAGCACCGGCTCGCCTCGTACTTCACGTATCGCCCGAAACGCGGGATCGGCCGGTAGCCGGCGGCGAGGAAGAGCGAGATGGCCTCCGGCGCGGTGACGCCCGCCTCCAGGCGCAGCACCCGGTGGCCGCGCGACGCGGCGAGGTCCTCGAGCGCGGCGAGCATCCGGCGGGCCAGGCCGCAGCCCCGGTACGCCGGGCGGACGTACAGCCGGGTCACCTCGGCGGTGTCGATGTCGATCGCGAGCAGCGCGCCGCACGCCACGGCGTCCCCGCCGACGACCGCGACCAGATAGCGGGCGGCCGGGTCCACCGCGTACACGTGGCCCTCCCGGCCACCGTCGCGCGCCCGCAGTTCGACCTGCTGGTCGACGACGAGCGCGATCACCTCCGAGTCGCCCGATGGACGTTGCTCGATCAACATGGAACGACGGTACGCACCCTCGATTTCCCCGGTGTTTCACTTGACGGGCAAATCGCGTTGCGCGACGGGTTAAAAATCCTCGTCCTCGTCGTCACTCGCGGGCGAAACTTCCAGCTCCTCGTAAGGCCGGCGGCGGGCGGCGCGCATGGCCTTGCGCTCGGCCGCGCCGATGCGCTTGGCCGGCCCCTCCAGGCGGTAGTCGGTGCCCCGGTTGCCGGGGACGAACTCCTCCTCGACGAACAGGTTCGGCTGCCAATCGAATTCACGAACGCCAATTCGTACCGGATCGCCGGGCTGTGCGCCGGCCTTCTTCAGCGCCGCCTCGACGCCGAGCCGGGCGAGGCGGTCGGCAAGGTAACCGACGGCCTCGTCGTTGTCGAAGTTCGTCTGGCGCACCCAGCGCTCCGGCGCGCCACCGCGCACCACGTACACGCCCTCGGCGTCGCGCTCGATGGTGAACCCGCTGTCGTCGACCGCGGCCGGGCGCAGGACGATCCGGGTGCGCTCCGGCGGCGGCGCGGCCAGCCGGTGCTGCTTGACCAGCTCGGACAGGGCGAAGACGAGCTCGCGCAGGCCCTCGTGACTGACCGCGCTGACCTGCTGCACCGCGTAGCCGCGCGCCTCCAGCTCGGGGCGCACGATGTCGGCGAGATCCCGGCCGTCCGGCACGTCGATCTTGTTGAGCACGACGAGCCGGGGCCGGTCCTCCAGCCCGCCGTACGCGGCGAGCTCCGCCTCGATGGCGTCGATGTCGGAGAGCGGGTCGCGCTCGGTCTCCAGCGCGGCCGTGTCGACGACGTGCACGAGCACCGCGGTGCGCTCGATGTGCCGGAGGAACTCCAGGCCCAGGCCCTTGCCGGTGGCGGCGCCGGGGATGAGCCCGGGCACGTCGGCGACGGTGAACGTGTCGTCGCCGGCCTGCACGACGCCCAGGTTGGGCACCAGGGTGGTGAACGGGTAGTCGGCGATCTTCGGCCGGGCCGCCGAGATGGCCGCGATCAGCGACGACTTGCCGGCCGACGGGAAGCCGACCAGGCCCACGTCGGCGACGCTCTTGAGCTCGAGCACCACGTGGAGCTCCTCGCCGGGCTCGCCGAACTCGGCGAAGCCGGGCGCCTTGCGGCGGGTGCTGGCCAGGGAGGCGTTACCCCGCCCGCCGCGGCCGCCGCGGGCCAGCTCGAACTGGGTGCCGCCGCCGACCAGGTCGGCGAGGACCTCGCCGTCGACGGTCTGCACGACGGTGCCGTCGGGCACGCGCAGCGCGAGCGTCTCGCCGTTGGCGCCGTCGCGGTGGTTGCCGGCCCCGCCGTTGCCATTGCGAGCCTTCTGGTGCGGGTGGAAGTGGAAGTCCAGCAGCGTGTGGACGCCGGGGTCGACGATCAGCGTGACGCTGCCGCCGTGGCCGCCGTCACCGCCGTCCGGCCCGCCGAACGGCTTGAACTTCTCCCGATGGATCGACACGCAACCGTGACCGCCGTCGCCGGCCTTCACGTGCAGGACGGCCCGGTCAACGAACGAGGTCACCGCGAACTCCCCTTCAGGCAACTACACAGCAAACACAGCAACGGCGGGCCGGAGGCTGGTATGCCCCCTGCCCGCCGCGTGTACGAACGAAATCAGACCCAGGACCAGCCCTAGGCCGGCGTGATGCTGACCGTCTTGCGGCCACGCTTGGTGCCGAAGGTCACGTGACCGGCGGCGAGCGCGAACAGCGTGTCGTCGCCACCGCGGCCGACGAGGTCGCCCGGGTGGAACTTGGTGCCGCGCTGGCGGATGATGATCTCGCCGGCGTTGACCAGCTGGCCGCCGAACCGCTTCACGCCGAGCCGCTGGGCGGCGGAGTCGCGCCCGTTCCGCGAGCTGGACGCACCCTTTTTGTGTGCCATCGCGCTTGCCCTACTTCCCGGTGGAGATGCCGGTGACCTTCACCTGGGTCAGCGGCTGACGGTGACCCTGGCGCTTGTGGTAGCCGGTCTTGTTCTTGAACTTGTGGATCCGGATCTTCGGACCCTTGGTGTGCGCGACGACCTCAGCGGTCACCGCGGCGCTGGCAAGCGCGGCCGCATCGGTGATGAGATCCTCGCCGTCGACAAGCAGGACAGCGGAGAGCGTCAGCGCATCGCCCGGCTCGCCCGCGAGCTTCTCGACCTCGATCACATCGCCCTCGGCGACCTTGTACTGCTTGCCGCCGGTCTTGACGATCGCGTACATGGGACGCGGACTCCTGTCGTAGCTACTGGCGGGCTGGTTCGGGCTAGTGCCTCCGCCAGAAAATCCCGGGCAGAGGCACGCAAAAGACCCTGCGCACGAAAGTGCGCTTTAGAGAGCGTACGCCATGGCCGGCGTACTCCCCAAATCAGGGGCGGGTCCGGCGGCGGACGCCACCCCGGCGGGTCCGGCGCCGGGCGCCGTTGCCCGCGGACTCGTCCTCGTCGTCCTCGACGTTGTCAGGGTCGTCCTCGGAGGCGATCGGCGTGAACTCCGCCTCCTCCTGGACGTCCTCGACCACGTGCGGGGCCTCGAAGGCCCCGCTGGCGCTCTCCTCCTCCGCAGGGGCCTCCTCGACCACCGCGGTGGCGCCGCGGCGGCCACGCCGCCGGCTGCGCGGAGCGGGCGCGTCGGCCTCCTCGACGCCGGTGGTGACGCCGGGCGAGGCGGTGGCCGAGGCGACCTTCGCCACGGCATGGCTCTGTCCACCGGCGCCACTACCGGCACTGCCGCCACCGCGCTTCTCCGGGATCGGCTCGGTGTGGATGATCAGGCCGCGACCCTTGCAGACCTCGCAGGTCTCGCTGAACGCCTCGAGCAGGCCCTGGCCGACCCGCTTGCGGGTCATCTGCACCAGGCCGAGCGACGTGATCTCGGTTACCTGGTGCTTGGTCCGGTCCCGGCCCAGGCACTCGGTCAGCCGGCGCAGCACCAGCTCGCGGTTGGACTCGAGCACCATGTCGATGAAGTCGATCACAATGATGCCGCCGAGGTCGCGCAGGCGCAGCTGGTGGACGATCTCCTCGGCCGCCTCGAGGTTGTTGCGGGTGACCGTCTCCTCGAGGTTGCCGCCGGCGCCGGTGTACTTGCCGGTGTTGACGTCGATCACGGTCATCGCCTCGGTGCGGTCGATGACCAGGCTGCCGCCGGAGGGCAGGAACACCCGCCGGTCGAGCGCCTTGATCAGCTGCTCGTCGATGCGCAGGTCGGCGAAGACGTCGCTGGTGCCGGTGTAGCGGTGCACCCGGTCGACGAGGTCCGGCGAGACGTGCGACAGGTAGGGCTCGACCGAGTCGTAGGCGTCGCCGCCCTGGATGACCAGGTCGCGGAAGTCCTCGTTGAACAGGTCGCGGACGACCCGGACGACCAGCTCGGGCTCCTCGTAGAGCAGCGCCGGGGCGCTGCTGCTGGAGGACTTCTCCTGGATGGCCTCCCACTGCGCCTGCAGGCGCTTGACGTCGCGCGCCAGGTCGTCCTCGGAGGCGCCCTCGGCCGCGGTGCGCACGATCACGCCGGCGCCGTCGGGGACCAGGTTTTTGAGCACGTCGCGCAGGCGCTTGCGCTCGACGTCGGACAGCTTGCGGCTGATGCCGGAGGCGTTGCCGTGCGGCACGTACACCAGGTGCCGCCCGGACAGCGCGATGTGGCTGGTCAGGCGGGCGCCCTTGGTGCCGATCGGGTCCTTGGTGACCTGCACGAGCACGGAGTCACCGGACTTCAGCGCCTGCTCGATGGTGCGGGTGCGCCCCTCCAAGCCGGTGGCGTCCCAGTTGACCTCGCCGGCGTAGAGCACCGCGTTGCGGCCCCGGCCGATGTCGACGAACGCCGCCTCCATGCTGGGCAGCACGTTCTGCACCCGGCCGAGGTAGACGTTGCCGACCATCGAGCTCGACGACGCCCGGGTCACGTAGTGCTCCACGAGCACCTTGTCCTCGAGCACGGCGATCTGGGTGCGGTCGTTCTTCTGCCGGATGACCATCGTGCGGTCGACGGCCTCGCGGCGGGCCAGGAACTCCGACTCGCTCAGGATCGGCGGGCGCGTGCGGCGCTGCTCGCGGCCGTCCCGGCGACGCTGGCGCTTGGCCTCCAGCCGGGTCGAGCCGGAGACGCCCTGCACCTCGTCGCGGTCGCGGGTGGCGGTGCGCGGCTCGCGGATCTTCACGACCACGTGCGGGTCGTCGCCGGCCTCGGCGTCGGCCGAGCCCTTCCGGCGGCGGCGGCGCCGGCGACGGGTCAGCCCCTCGCCGTCGTCCTCGCCGTCCTCGTCGGCGGACGCCTCCGCCTCCTCGTCGGCGGCCTCCGCCTCGGCCTCGCCGTCGGCCTCCGCCTCGTCCAGCTCCTCGCCGGCGGGGCCACGGCCACGGCCACGGCCACGGCGGCCCCGGCGGCGGCGACGGCGGCCGGCGGCGTCGAAGCCCTCGTCGTCCTCCTCCTCGTCGGCCTCCGCCTCGTCGGTCTCGGCCGGGGCCTCGACGGCCACGTCGACCGGCGCCTCCGTGAAGGCCTCCTCGGCGGCGGCACGGCCGCGGCGCCGTCGCCGGCCGCGGCCGGCCGGCTCCTCCTCGGCGAGCTCCTCCTCGGCGAGCTCCGCGCGCTCGGCCCGGGTGGACGCGACCTGCTCGCTCGGCGGCATGAACAGCAGCTGGACGGGGGCGGCGCGGCGGCCCCGGCGGGCCGGCGGCCCCTCGACGACCAGCGGCTCGAGCTCCTCCGGCGTGTCGGCGTCCTCCTCGCGCTCCTCCGCGGTGAGCTCCTCGGCGGCCGGTTCCTCCGCGGCGGGCTCGATGGCGACCGGCTCCTCGACGGGAGGCGCTTCGGCGGGCGGCTCCTCGACGACCTTCGCACGGCTGCGGCGGGTCCGGGTGGCCTTGACCGGGGCGGGCGGCTCCTCGAGCGGCAACTCCTGCTGCCCAGACTCGCCCGGTTCGCCCGGTTCGGCACTCGCCGTCGCCTTCCGCCTCCGGCGGGTGGTGGTGGGCGGGGGGGCGGCCTCCGGCTCGGCGGTGACCTCCGGCGCGGCCGCAGCCTCGGCCGGGGGCGCCTCGGCGGCGGCCTTCGTGGCCCGGCGGCGCGTGCGCCGGACGGGGGTGGTGCTCTCTGCTTCGCTGGCTGCGGCAACAGCCACCGGCTCGGCGCCGGTGGTGTCGCCGCTCGCCGACTCGTTGTCGAACATGCGGACGTTCTCCAGTTCTGGCGCTCCCGGGCGCGTAGCAACGCAGCCACACGGGGGCACCGCATATATGTTGTGCCGGCGGAGGTATCCGCTCTCGCGGACGATCCGCCGAAAGTCTGCCAACCTCGCGCCCGGCGGCCGGCGGCCCGCCAGCTGGCGGATCACCCGTCGTCTACAGCGACGAAGTCCCCACGACGGCCGCCGGCCGATCCTCAACGCCAGCCTGGGCGAGTGGATCGACGAGGTCGCCCTGCTCGGTCAGCACTCCCTGAGCCAGTCGGGTCGCACGGGGCGGTACCGGCGGCTCCAGGTCGGCCACTACGCGCAGACCGGACAGCACATCGTCGGGTCGCACGGTCGGGGTTACCTGCCGCACGACAAGGTCGAGTATCGCACACGGTATGTCGGTGACCTCGGAAGGTAGGTCGCCAAGGGCGGAATCCGACAGATTCTCAAGGTCGGAACACGTGAGCCGGACCACTGCGGCGCGCGTGTCGAAGGTCCGCCGGCCCTGCTTGGTGAGGCGCTCGACGAGCACCTCGGGCGTGTCGAGGAACGTGTGCACGGCGACGGCGGCGTCGTGCGCGGCGATCCCGGGCAGCTCGATCCGCCAGCTCGACGCGTCGATGCGGTCGGCCAGGCTGCCGCCGCCGTTGAGCGGCGACTCGATCGCCTCGATCACGTCCAGGCCCGGCGACAGGGCCGCGTCCAGCGCCACCCGCAGCTGCGCCGGGTCGACCGCCGCCCGCAGGCCGATCTCCAGGTACTCCGCCTCGCTGGCCACCCCGGTCGGCGCGGCCGACGCGTAGGAGACCTTCGGGTGCGGCGTGAAGCCCTGCGAATACGCGATCGGCACGTTGGCCCGCAGCAGCGCCCGCTCGAACGCACGGGCGAAGTCACGGTGGGAGGTGAAGCGCAGGGGGCCGCGCTTGGCGTACCGCAACCGGATCCGCTGGACGACGGGCTCCTGGTTGCTCTCCGGCTGACGCTTAGGCATGCGGCACCCCGTCCGGAGTCCGCAGCCCCGCGACCGGCGTGAGCGGCAGCAGCTTGCGGCCGGTCGGCCCGATCTGGATCTCGGTGTCCTGGCTGGGGCAGACGCCACAGTCGAAGCACGGCGTCCAGCGGCAGTCGTCCTGCTCGTAGCCGGTCAGCGCGTCCTGCCAGTCCTGCCAGAGCCAGTCCTTGTCCAGCCCCGAGTCGAGGTGGTCCCAGGGCAGGACCTCGTTCTGCCCGCGCTCGCGGGTGGTGTACCAGGCCAGGTCCACGCCGAACGCGGGCAGGACCTCGGCGGAGGCGTCGACCCAGCGCTGGAACGAGAAGTGCTCCGACCAGCCGTCGAAGCGGCCGCCGTTCTCCCAGACCCGGCGGATCACCGCGCCGATGCGCCGGTCGCCGCGGCTGAGCAGGCCCTCGACCTGGGAGGGCTCGCCGTCGTGGTACCGGTACCCGATCGCCTTGCCCAGCGACCGGTCCGAGTTGATGGCCTCCTTGAGCGCCTTGAGCCGCCGGTCGATGACCTCCGGCTCGGCCATCGACGCCCACTGGAACGGGGTGTGCGGCTTGGGCACGAACCCGCCGATCGACACCGTGCAGCGGATGTCCCGCGACCCGGTGGCGGACCGGCCGGCCTTGATCACCTCGTGCGCGAGCTTGGCGATCTGCAGCACATCCTCGTCGGTCTCGGTGGGCAGGCCGCACATGAAGTACAGCTTCACCTGGCGCCAGCCGTTGGTGTATGCCGTGACGACGGTGCGGATCAGGTCCTCCTCGGTGACCATCTTGTTGATCACCTGGCGGATCCGTTCCGAGCCGCCCTCGGGCGCGAAGGTGAGGCCGGTACGCCGCCCGTTGCGCGAGAGCTCCTGGGCGAGCGTCACGTTGAACGCGTCGACCCGGGTCGAGGGCAGCGACAATGAGACGTTCGTCCCCTCGTACTGCTGCGCGAGCCCCGAGCACATGTCGCCGATCTCGGAATGGTCGGCCGAGGACAGCGACAGCAGCCCCACCTCGTGGAAGCCGGAGAACTCCAGCCCCTCCTTGACCATCTGCCCCACGGTCGTGATGCTGCGCTCCCGCACCGGCCGCGTGATCATCCCGGCCTGGCAGAAGCGGCAGCCACGGGTACACCCGCGGAAGATCTCCACCGCGTAGCGCTCGTGGACGGTCTCGGCCAGCGGGACCAGCGGCTTCTTCGGATACGGCCACGCGTCGAGGTCCATCGTGGTGCGCTTGTGCACCCGGAACGGCACGTCGGCGCGGTTGGGCACGACCCGCTGGATGCGCCCGTCGGGCAGGTAGTCGACGTCGTAGAAGCGCGGCACGTACACCGACTCGGTGCGGGCCAGGCGCAGCAGCAGCTCGTCGCGGCCGCCGGGCCCGCCCTCGGCCTTCCACTGCCGGACGATCCCGGTGATCTCCAGGACCGCCTCCTCGCCGTCGCCGAGCACGGCGGCGTCGATGAAGTCGGCGATCGGCTCCGGGTTGAACGCCGCGTGGCCGCCGGCGACCACGATCGGGTGCCGGTCGTCCCGCTCGCGCGCCTCCAGCGGAATGCCGGCCAGGTCGAGCATGGTGAGCAGGTTGGTGTAGCCCAGCTCGGTCGAGAACGACACGCCGAACAGGTCGAACGCGGCGACCGGCCGGTGCGCGTCCACGGTGAACTGCGGCACACCCTCGTCGCGCATGAGCCGCTCGAGGTCGGGCCAGACCGCGTAGGTCCGCTCGGCGAGCACGTCGGGCTGCTCGTTGAGCACCTCGTAGAGGATCTGCACGCCCTGGTTGGGCAGGCCGACCTCGTAGGCGTCGGGGTAGGACAGCGCCCATCGCACGGTGACGGCGTCCCAGTCCTTCACGACCGCGCCGAGCTCACCGCCGACGTACTGGATCGGTTTGCTGATCCGTGGCAGCAGTCGCTCGAGTTTCGGGAAGACGCTCGTCACACTCACGGACAACCAGGGTACCTATCCCTCCCGCTTACGACGACGCGGCGCCCGGCCGCTCGGCTGGGACGGGGCCGGGGTCGCCGGGTGCGGCGCGGGAATACGCAGCGTGACCGGCTCGCCGGCGCGGACGGTGACCTGGTCGCCGTGGTGGCGCAGGGTGACCTCGCCCCCGTCGACGGCATAGGTCGCGTGGCCGTGCTCGACCGTGACGCGCAGTATCTCGCCGTGGACGGTGACCGCGAAGCGCAGCCGCTTGAGCTCGCCCGGCAGCCGCGGCACGAAGGACAGCTCGCCGCCGTAGTCGCGCATGCCGCCGAAGCCGGCCACGATCGCCAGCCAGGTGCCCGCCAGCGACGCCATGTGCAGCCCGTCGCCGACGTTGTGCTGCAGGTCATAGAGGTCGACGAAGGCGGCCTCGCCGAGGTAGTCGTAGGCGAGCTCGGTGTGCCCGACCTCGGCCGCCATCACCGCCTGCGTGCTGGCCGACAGCGAGGAGTCACGAACCGTGCGCTCGTCGTAGTAGTGGAAGTTGCGGGCCTTCTCCTCCGGCGTGAACGCGTCGCCGCGCCAGTGCATCGCCAGGACCAGGTCGGCCTGCTTGACCACCTGGCGGCGATAGAGATCGAAGTACGGGTAGTGCAGCAGCAGCGGGTAGTGCTCCGGCGGGGTGTTCGCGAAGTCCCACTCCTGGTGCAGCGTGAAGTTGATCGCCTGCTGGTGCACGCCCAGCTCCTTGTCGTACGGCAGGTGCACCCGCTCCGCCGCGTCCCGCCACGAGGAGATCTCCTCGTCGTCGACCCCGAACGTGCGGGCGAGCTCCGGGTGCCGCTCGGCGGCCACAGCGGCCGAGCGCAGGTTGAGCTGCGCCATCAGGTTCGTGTAGATGTTGTCGTCCGAAATCGCGCTGTACTCGTCCGGGCCGGTCACCCCGTCGATGTGGAAGACGCCGTGCCGGTCGTGGTGGCCGAGCGAGCGCCACAGCCGGGCGGTCTCGACCAGCACCTCCAGCCCCGCCTCGGCCTCGAACCGGTGGTCGCCGGTGGCCTGCACGTAGCGGGCCACGGCCGCGGCGATGTCGGCGTTGATGTGGAAGCCCGCGGTGCCGGCCGGCCAGTACGCCGAGCACTCCTGCCCGCGGATCGTGCGCCAGGGGAAGGCGGCGCCCTTCAGCCCGAGCTGCCGGGCCCGGTCGCGGGCCAGGTCGAGCGTGTCGTGCCGCCACCGCAGCCCGTCGCGGGCCACCTGGGGATGGGTGTACGTCAGGACGGGCAGCACGAAGCTCTCGGTGTCCCAGAAGACGTGGCCGTCGTAGCCGCGCCCGGTCAGCCCCTTCGCGGCGATCGGCCGGGCCTCGGATCGCGCGCCCGCCTGCATGAGGTGGAACAGCGCGAAGCGCACCGCCTGCTGGATCTCCGCGTCGCCGTCGATCTCGACGTCGGCCTGGCACCAGAACTGGTCGAGGTACTTGCGCTGCGACTTGACCAGCCCGTCCCAGCCGCCCAGCCGGACGCCGGCGATCGCGCCGTGCACCTGGTCGCGGATCGCCTGCCGGGAGCGCTGGCTGGACCAGCCGTAGGCGATGTATTTCACGATCCGCAGCCGCTGTCCGGGCTGCAGCTCGCAGGCGAACGTGGTGCGGGCCCAGTCGTCGGTGGCCTCGGTCTGCGAGCGCACCGGCACGGGCGCGTCGACCTCGTGGTCCATCTCGGCGCCGAGGCGCAGGCAGCTCGCGTTGGTGCGGTGCAGCAGCTGGGCGTTGAGGTCGCTGGCGTAGTGGCCCTCGGCGACCAGCGCGTGCCCGAGCGCCGCGGCGACCCGCGGGTCCTTGCTCGGGGCCGGCACGTCCTCGTTCGCCACCAGCTCGGACTGCACGATGATCCGGGCCGCCTCGTCGATCGGCTCGACCTCGTACCGGAAGGCGGCGACCGAGCGCTGCTCGAGCGAGACCAGCCGGGTCGTGCGCAGCTTGATCCGCTGCCGCGCGGGCGAGGACCACTCCACGTCGCGCTGCAGCGTGCCGGCCCGCAGGTCGAGCACCCGCTCGTGGGCATGCAGGTTGCCGTACCGCACGTCGAACGGCTCGTCGTCGACCAGCAGCCGGAACACCTTGCCGTTGGTGACGTTGAGGATCGACTGCCCCTCCTCCGGGAAGCCGTACCCGGCCTCGGCGTAGGGCAGCGGCCGCTCCTCGTAGAAGGAGTTGAGGTAGGTGCCGGGCAGGCCGAACGGCTCGCCCTCGTCCAGGTTGCCCCGCAGCCCGATGTGCCCGTTGGACAGGGCGAACAGTGACTCCGTCTGGGCCAGGTCGTCGAGGTCGAGGCTGGTCTCGCGCAGCGCCCACGGCTCCACCGGGAACGTGGTCATGACTCCTCCTCGAGCAGCTTTCCCAGATCCGGTACCACCACGTCGGCGCCGCTGCGCCGCAGGTCCTCGGCGTGCTCGCCGCCGATCCGGTCGACGCCCACGACGAAGAACCCGCCGGCCCTCCCCGCGGCTACCCCGGCCAGCGCGTCCTCGAACACCGCCGCGTGCGCCGGCTCGACGCCCAGCTCGCGAGCCCCCTCCAGGTAGGTGTCCGGGGCCGGTTTGCCCTTGAGCCCGCGCTCGCGGATCATCACCCCGTCGACCCGGACCTCCAGCAGGCCGGCCAGCCCGGTCGAGGTGATCACCTGCAGCGTGTTGGCGCTCGAGCTCACCACCGCGCGGCGCAGCCCGGCCTGCTGGGCCCGCTCCAGGTAGGTCACCGAGGACGGGTACGGCTTGAGCCCGCCCTGGCGCAGCAGCTCCAGTAGCAGGACGTTCTTGCGGTTGCCCAGGCCATTGACGGTGTTTGCGTCCGGCGGGTCGTCCGGCTTGCCCTCCGGCAGCGAGATGCCGCGCGAGGTAAGGAAGTCGCGGACGCCCGCCTCGCGGGGCTTGCCGTCCACGTAGTCGTTGTAGTCGTGGACCGGGTCGAACTCCCGCAGGCCCCTGGCCCGGAGGAACTCGTTGAACGTCGCGGTCCAGGCTTTGTTGTGGATGACCGCCGTCGGGGTCAGCACACCGTCGAGATCGAACAGGCACGCGCTCACGTGATCCGGTAGACCCAGCACGTCTGCGACCGTATCCCCGCCGGGCGAACTCTGCGCGGCGTGCACGCGGTGGTTAGCCTTCGAGTTGTGACAAAACCGCCGGACGAGTCGCCGACCCAGCGGCAGCCGGCCTCCCCGACGTGGGTCGGCTCCGCCTCCGTGCCGCCCGGCGGCTCCCGCCGGCGCCGGCAGTGGGAGGACACCCTCGACCTGCCGGCCGCGCCGCGCACCCTGGACCTGCCGGCTCCCCCGCCGGAGCCTGCCCCCGCGCCCCAGCCCCAGCCCCTGCACCAGCCCCAGATCCGGTACGTCCCGGTCGTGCCGCCCGGCTACGGTCCGCTGCCGCCAGGCTACCGCCCGGGGCCGTTCCCGCCGCCGCACCAGTTCCGACGCCGGCGGCGCAAATGGCCGTGGGTGATGCTGGCGCTGTTCGCGCTGTGCGCGGGCTGCTGCGGCGGCGGCTACGCCTGGGCCCGCCCGTGGTGGGTGCAATACCCGGCCAGCGTGCACGTCGACGCCACCGTGCCTGACCTGACCAGGCTGAACGAGGCCGCGTCGACGAAGGCCGCCGAGCAGTTGCAGACCTCGCTGACCTCGGACCACCTGGACGAGTCCGGCTTCACGGCCGTCTACCAGGACGACAGGGACAACCGGCAGCGGGTGCTGGTCTTCGGCGCGACGCGGTTCATCACCAACCCGTCGCGCGACCTGGAGGCGAGCCTGCGCAAGCTCGGGCAGAAGATCCAGATCCAGGACGTGCGCGAGGTCGACCCGGGCGTGGCCGGCGGCGAGCAGCGCTGCGCCGCGTCGCGCTACAACGGCCGCGCCGCCACCGTCTGCGGCTGGTCGGACCACGGCGTGATCGCGATCGGGGTCTTCACCGGCAAGTCCCTGGACGCCGCGTCGACCTCGATGCAGAACATCCGCGCCGCGATCATCACCCGGAACTGATCACCCGCTGATGAAAGCCAGTGCGGGGAGACCGGGCGCTGGGAACACCCGATCTCCCCGCACTGTGTTGGTGGTGGAAGGTTCCGGTTACGGCAGCCGCTAAGGCAGCGTCGCCAGGTGCGGCTTGACCGTCTTGGCGAAGCCGTTGCCGTTCTTGACGTCCCAGTTGATCGACCAGGTCATCGCGCCGCGGATGCCCGGGTACGTGTGCGGCGGCTTGAAGGTGCCGCAGTTGGTGCCCAGGGCCAGGCAGTCCAGCGCCTGGTTGACGACCGACGGGGAGACCACGCCGCCGCCCGCCGCGCCGGTGCCGGCCGGCAGGCCGAGGGCCACCTGGTCGGGGCGCAGGCCGTTCTCCAGCTGGATGCAGGCCAGGGCGGTGATGAAGTTGACCGTGCCCTGCGAGTACGCCTGCATCTGGTCGCAGCCGAGCATGCTGCCGGAGTTGTAGTACTGCGTGTGGACGACCGTCAGGATGTCCTTGATGTTGAGCGCCAGCGCGAAGTAGCTGCCGCCGGTGGACTGCATGTCGATCGTCTGCGGCGCCATCGTGATGATGAGGTTCGCGCCGGCCTTGGACCGCAGCGAGCGCAGGGCCTGCGCCATGTACGTCGGGTTCAGGCCGTTCTCGAGGTCGATGTCGATGCCGTCGAAGCCGTACGCCTGCATGATCGACCAGGCGGTGTTGGCGAAGTTGGTCGCGGCGTTGGCATCGCCGACGCTCACGGTGCCGGCCTCGCCGCCGACGGACAGGATGACCTTCTTGCCGCGCGAGTGCAGCGTGGCGACGTCGGCCTTGAAGTCGGCGTCGGTGTAGCCGCCCAGCGCGCTGGACAGGCCCGAGTCGACGCTGAACGCCAGCCCGCCCGGCGTGGACGTGGCGGTGGCGAACGCGACGGCGATGAGGTCGTACTCGCTCGGCACGTCCCGCAGCCGCAGCGGCGTGGCCGGGTTGGTGAAGTCCTGCCAGTACCCGGTCAGGAAGTGTTTCGGCAGCGAGCCGGTGGGCGTCGACGGCGACGTCGAGGGTGAGCTCGACGGCGAGGACGACGGCGACTTGGAAGGTGATGCGGAGGGGGACGCGGACGGGGACGCCGAGGGCGACGCCGACCGCGAGGGCGACGCCGACGGGGTCGTGGGCCCGGTTGTGGTCGGGTTGCCGCCGGGGCCGTTGAGTGAGAAGTCGTCGGCCGTGTACGCCGGCTGGCCGTACCAGCCGTGCACGTAGACGACCGCCGAGGTCTGGCTCGCGCCCGTGGTGAACGAGACGGTGAGCTGGGAGTACGCGCCGCCGGTGCCCGGCGTCCAGGTGCTCGCGTCGACCCCGCCGGTGACACCGATGAAGACGTAGGAGCCGTTGACGTAACCCGAGAGGGTGTACTTCGTGTTGGGCTGCACGGACACGGTCTGCGAGCACTGCGCGGTGGTGCTGCCGCCTGGCGTGCCCGCCAGCTTGTAGGTGCCCGAGTGCGCGGCGCCGGAGGTGACCGACGCGGACTCGCAGGTCCAGCCGGACGTGGAGCCGGTCTCGAAGCCCGGGTTGGTGAGCAGCTCCGCGGCGGACGCGGGCATGGCGAGCACGACCCCGGCGAGGGTCAGTACCGCCGCGCCGGCCCCCGCGAGCAGGGTGACATGGCGTGGACGCATGGGTCGCTCCAGGTTGGGCCGCAGGAGGGGCACGGACGTCGATGGCCGTCGACGTGTTCCTCCACGGTCCACGCACCGGAATTTAATGTCAAGGTTTCTTTACTATTTATTATGGCGCCGCCGGAACCCGCTTCGGGCCTGGTCTCTGGTCGCGGTATCCTCGATACACAGGCGTCGACCCGGCCATCACCGGCGAGCCTCCGGAAGAACGGCCAGCCAAGATCACGAGGCCGGCCTACTAGACCCGGACGGGTCCGGCCCGTGACAGCCGGCCAACGAGCGGCCGCCGACGCACCATCCGGCGGCAAGCGGGGTGGTACCGCGGATCGGGCGACCGGTTCGTCCCCGCGTGGAGTCGAGACAGATGAGTCGAGACAACCGACCACGCGAGGAGAGAGCGACCACCGATGGCCTACCCGATGCACCGTTCCGGCGCCTCCGGGGTGCCGGCCAGCCCCAACCTGCCCGAGGTCGAGCGCGAGGTCCTGGACTACTGGTCCGGCGACGAGACGTTCGTGGCCTCCGTGGAGCAGCGGCCGGCCGGCGACAACGGGTCGAACGAGTTCGTCTTCTACGACGGGCCCCCGTTCGCCAACGGCCTGCCCCACTACGGGCACCTGCTGACCGGCTACGCGAAGGACGTCGTCCCGCGGTACAAGACCATGAAGGGCTACCGCGTCGAGCGCCGCTTCGGCTGGGACTGCCATGGCCTGCCCGCCGAGGTCGAGGCGGAGAAGCAGCTGGGCATCACGACGAAGGCCGAGATCCTGCAGCTCGGCGTCGACAAGTTCAACGCGGCCACCAAGGAGTCGGTGCTGCGCTACACCAGCGAGTGGGAGCGCTACGTCACCCGCCAGGCGCGCTGGGTCGACTTCACCAACGACTACAAGACGCTCGACCTGGACTACATGGAAAGCGTCATGTGGGCCTTCAAGACCCTGCACGACAAGGGCCTGGTCTACGAGGGCTTCCGGGTGCTGGCGTACTGCTGGCGGTGCGAGACCCCGCTGTCCAACACCGAGCTGCGCATGGACGAGGACGTCTACCGCGACCGGCAGGACCCCGCGCTGACCGTGGCGTTCCAGTTGGAGACCGGCGAGCGGATCCTGGTCTGGACCACCACGCCGTGGACCCTGCCGTCCAACCTGGCGATCGCGGTCGGCCCCGAGATCGAGTACGCGGTGTTCGAGGAGGAGGGCGTCCGGTACATCCTCGCCGACTCGCGGGTGGGCGCCTACGAGAAGGAGCTGGCCGCCGCGACCCGCGTGGACACGGTGCCCGGTTCGGAGCTCGTCGGCCGGCGGTACACCCCCCTCTTCGACTTCCTCGCGGACACGCCGAACGCCTTCCAGGTCATCGGCGCGGACTTCGTCACCACCGAGGACGGCACCGGCGTGGTCCACATGGCGCCGGCCTTCGGCGAGGACGACCAGAACGCGTGCGCGACGGTCGGCATCCCGACGGTGGTGACCGTCGACGAGCACACCCGGTTCACCTCGCTGGTGCCGCCGTACCAGGGGCTGCAGGTCTTCGAGGCCAACAAGCCGGTCATCCGCGACCTCAAGGCCGCCGGCGTGGTCGTGCGGCACGACACCTACACGCACTCGTACCCGCACTGCTGGCGCTGCGACACCCCGCTGGTCTACAAGGCGGTGTCGTCGTGGTTCGTCGCGGTGTCGACGTTCCGCGACCGGATGGTGGAGCTCAACCAGCAGATCACCTGGACGCCGGAGCACATCAAGGAGGGCTCGTTCGGCAAGTGGCTGGCCAACGCCCGCGACTGGTCGATCAGCCGCAACCGGTTCTGGGGCTCGCCGATCCCGGTGTGGAAGTCGGACGATCCGCAGTACCCGCGCGTGGACGTCTACGGCTCGCTGGACGAGCTCGAGCGCGACTTCGGGGTGCGCCCGGCCGACCTGCACCGGCCCGAGATCGACAACCTGACCCGGCCCAACCCGGACGACCCGACCGGGCAGTCCGTCATGCGCCGGGTGCCGGAGGTGCTGGACTGCTGGTTCGAGTCCGGCTCGATGCCGTTCGCGCAGGTGCACTACCCGTTCGAGAACGCCGACTGGTTCGAGCACCACTACCCGGGCGACTTCATCGTGGAGTACATCGGCCAGACCCGCGGCTGGTTCTACACCATGCACGTGCTGGCCACGGCCCTGTTCGACCGCCCGGCGTTCAACAACTGCGTCAGCCACGGCATCCTGCTCGGCGAGGACGGGCGCAAGATGTCCAAGAGCCTGCGCAACTACCCGGACGTGTACCGGGTGTTCGACGAGTACGGCTCGGACGCGATGCGCTGGTTCCTGGTCGCCTCGCCGGTGCTGCGCGGCGGCGACATGCCGGTCACCGAGAACGGCATCCGCGACGCGGTCCGGCAGGTCCTGCTGCCGCTGTGGAACGTGTGGTACTTCTTCACGCTCTATGCCAACGCCGACGGCTACACCGCCAGGCGGCGCACCGACAGCGCCGACCTGCTGGACCGCTACGTGCTGGCCAAGACGGGCGAGCTGGTGTCCACCGTCGAGCGGCAGCTGGACGCCTACGACCTGTCCGGGGCCTGCGCCACGGTCCGCTCCTACCTCGACGCGCTGACCAACTGGTACGTGCGCCGCTCGCGGGACCGCTTCTGGTCCGGCGACCACGACGCGTTCGACACGCTGTTCACGGTGCTGTCGACGCTGACGCAGGTCGTCGCGCCGCTCGCGCCGCTGACCGCGGAGGAGATCTACCGCGGCCTGACCGGCGAGCGCTCGGTGCACCTGACCGACTGGCCGTCGGCGGAGCAGTTCCCGGCCGACCACGAGCTGGTGGCGAACATGGACGCGGTGCGCGACGTGTGCTCGGCGGCCCTGTCGCTGCGCAAGGCCCGCGGCCTGCGGGTGCGCCTGCCGCTGTCGGCGCTGACGGTGGCCGTGGCAGACGGGCCCAACGCGGCGGCGCTGCGGCCCTTCGCCGCGCTCGTCGCCGACGAGGTCAACGTCAAGCAGGTCGACTTCACCGACGACGTGGCCGCGCACTGCACGCGGGTGCTGACCCTGGTGCCGCGGGTGCTCGGCCCGCGCCTCGGCAAGGAGGTCCAGCAGGTCATCAAGGCCGTCAAGGCCGGCGACTGGGGCCTGACCGGCAGCGCCGTGGTGGCCGGCGGGGTGGAGCTGCAGGAGGGCGAGTACGAGCTCAAGCTCGTCGCCGCCGACCCGACGCAGTCCGCGCCGCTGCCCGGCGGCGAGGGCGTGGTCGTGCTCGACAGCACGGTGACGCCGGAGCTGGCGGCCGAGGGCCTGGCCCGCGACCTGGTCCGGGTGGTGCAGCAGGCGCGCCGCGACGCCGACCTCAACGTGTCGGACCGGATCGTGGTCGTGGTCGACGGCCCGCCCGCGGTCGCCGACGCGCTGCAGGCGCACGCGGCGTTCGTCGCCGGCGAGACCCTGGCCGACTCCGTCTCGCTGGGCTCGGCGCCGGACGGCTTCGCCGGCGAGGTCGGCGAGGGCGAGGCCGTGCGCGTCCAGGTTGAACGCGTCCAGATTTGACCGCGTCCAGGTTGAACAAGGTCTAGCCGCGCCGGTCCAGCTCGCCGGTCGGCATCACGACCACCATGGTGAGGACCGCCTCCACCGCGCCGGAATTCCGGTACCGGTGGGGGCGGTCCGCCGGGAAGTCGATGGTCTCGCCGGTGCGCACCTCGTAGTCGGCGCCGTCGACGGTGACGACCAGCGCGCCCTCGCGGACCTGGATGATCTCCCGGGTGCCCGGCGCGTGGTCGCCGGAGTCGTGCCCCTCGCCCGGCGCCATCCGCCATTCCCACACCTCGACGAACGCGGGGTCGTTGACGCCGCGCAGCAGCCGCCCGGTGCCGCCGTCCGGCCCGCGCCACAGCACCGCCGGCTCGTCCGCGCCGACGATCTTCACCACCGGCTCCGGCTCGGCCTCCAGCAGCCGGCCGATGCTCACCCCGAACGACTCGGCGACCCGGCACAGCGTGCCGATGCTCGGGTTGGTGCGGGCGCCCTCGATCTGCACGAGCATGCCCTTGCTGACGCCCGAGCGGCTGGCCAGCTCGTCCAGCGACCAGCGCCGGCCCTGCCGCAGGCTCTTCACCTGCCGCGCGATCGCGGCCTGCGCGTCCCGCTCGCGGTCGGTCAACATATTTTCCTTCACGGTCAGTATTGTGGTACGACTATGGCATGTTCGCCGTCGCCGATGAGGTACTCGACCTGTGCCGTTCCGTGGGGCACGAGGCTACCGTGTTCGCGGTCCTCGCCGACGGGCTGCGCAACGGCCCGAGCGACTCGCGGAGTGCGGCCCTGCTGCGCGACGCGATCGACGCCGCCGGCGACCTGACCGCGCCGCACCCCCACCTGGAGGCGTGGCGAGATGTGTACCGCGCGTTCGGCGCCAAGCCCCAGCGCACCCCCTGCTCGGCGGAGGCGCTGCGCAAGCGGGCCGCCCGCGGCGACGTGCCGTCGGTCAACCAGCTCGTCGACGCGTACAACGCGGTGAGCATCCGCTTCGCCGTGCCCATCGGCGGCGAGGACCGCGCCCGGCTCGCCGGCACCGAGCGGCTGGTGCGGGCCGACGGCGACGAGGACTTCGACACCGTCAAGGACGGCGCGCCCGTCGTCGAGTCGCCCGAGCCCGGCGAGGTGATCTGGCGCGACGACGTGGCCGTGACCTGCCGCCGGTGGAACTGGCGCCAGGGCCGCCGCACCGCGCTGACCGACGCCACGACCTCGGCTGTCTTCCTGCTCGAGGGCCTCGACATCGACCTGCGCCCCGCCGCCGACCTCCTCGCGGAGCTGCTGGACGCCGACACGGTCCGCATCGAGCGGATCGCATGACCGGTCCGGAGCGGAGCGGAGGGGCCGGTCATCATGGGCTCAGTTCCCAATCATGCCGCAGCCGGAGCGAAGCGGAGGTTCCGGCATGATCGGCATCATGTTGGCGGCATTGTCCGGGCTGGTCTGGGGCGTCGGCGACTTCGCCGGCGGCAAGGCCAGCCAGCGGGCCGACGCGCTGCTCGTCGTGGTGCTGTCCAAGGCTGCGAGCCTGCCGCTGCTCGCGCTCTACCTGCTGGTGATGCCGGCCGCCGTGCAGCCGCGCACGCTGGCCTGGGGCGCCGCCGCCGGCCTGCTCGGCGTGCTCGGCATGTTCGTGTTCTACCGCGCCCTGGCCGGCGGGGCGATGGCGATCGTCGCGCCGGTCAGCGCCGTGACCACCGCGCTGCTGCCGGTCGCGTTCGGCCTGGCCTCCGGCGAGCGCCCGGGCGCCCTCGCGCTGACCGGCGCCGCCTGCGCCATCGCCGCGATCGGCCTCGTCAGCGCGGCCGGCGGCCCCACCGGCCGGGTGACCGGCCGCCTCGTCGGGCTGGCCTTGCTGTCCGGCGCCGCGTTCGGCCTGTTCTTCACCTGCCTGTCCCGGGCCGGCGACGAGGCGGGCGGTCAGGCCGGGCTGTGGCCGATCGCCGGTGCCCAGCTCGCCGCGCTCGCCCTCGGCGCGCCGCTGGTGGTGCGCCGCCTGCGGGCCGGCGCGCCCCGCCCGGCCGGGGCGCCGCTGCGCTGGCTGGTGCTCGCGGGCACGCTGGACATGTCCGCCAACGCGCTCTACCTGCTCGCCGTCGGCCGCGGCGACCTGAGCATCATCGGGCCCGTCGCGTCGCTCTATCCCGTCTCGACGGTACTGCTGGCCATGCTCGTCGACCGCGAGCGCATGCGCCCGCTCCAGCTGGCCGGCCTCGGCCTCGCCGCCACCGCGCTCGTCCTCGTCGCCTCGTAACCTTCGGGTGATATCCCCCGCCGGGGAGGGTTAGCCCTCGGGTGGTGTTGCCCACCTTGTGAGCTCCCCGGCTGCCGCGGCCCCACCCGGCCGTTAGAGTGTGCGACAGCGTCGAGGTCGAGCCTGGTGGAGGGCATTTGTCCGCGCTCTATGCGGTCGGCAAGATGACGATCGCACCCCTTGTCCGGCTGCTGTGGCACCCCAAGATCATCGGGCTGGACAACGTCCCGAAGACTGGCCCGGCGATCCTGGCGAGCAACCACCAGTCGGTCCTCGACTCGGTGATGATGGGCGCGATCGCGCCGCGCAACGTGTACTTCCTCGCCAAGGACCAGTATTTCCTCGGCCCCGGCGTCAAGGGCGCGGCGCTGCGCAACATCATGTACGGGCTGAACCAGATCCCCGTCGACCGCTCCGGCGGTCGCGCCAGCCTCCTGGCGCTGGACGCCGCGCTGCCGGTGCTGCGCGCCGGGCACGTGCTGGGCATCTTCCCGGAGGGCACCCGCTCCACCGACGGCCGCCTGTACCGCGGCCGCCCGGGCGTGGCCAAGCTGGCCCTCGACGCGCCCGCCCCGATCATCCCGGTCGGCCTGATGGGCTTCGACAAGGTCATGCCGGTCGGCGCGTCGCTACCGAAGCTGGGCCCGAAGGTCGAGGTCCGCATCGGTGAGCCGCTCGACCTGAGCCAGTGGCAGGGCGGCGGCGAGGTCGACAGCCGGGCGCTGCGCGAGGTGACCCTCAAGCTCATGAACGCGATCCAGCAGCTCACCGGGCAGGAATACGTGGGCCGCTATGCCCCCAAGCGCCCCGACCAGCTGCCGGAGCCGGGCGCCGACTGAGGCCCGCCGCAGTGCTAGAGCGCCAGGTCCGGGAACCAGAGCGAGATCTCGCGCTTCGCGCTCTCCGGCGAGTCGGAGGCGTGGACCAGGTTTTCGCGATTGGACAGCGACAGGTCGCCGCGGATGCTGCCCGGCGCGGCCTTGCGGCCGTCGGTGGCGCCGATCAGGACACGTACCACCGCGATGGCCTCGTCGCCGGAGACGATCATCGACACGAGGTCGCCGCCCGTCATGAAGTCGCGCAGCGGCGGGTAGAAGTCGCGCTCGACGTGCTCGGCGTAGTGCTGGTCGGCCAGCGCGACGTCCATCGTGCGCAGGGTCATCGCCTCGATGGCCAGGCCCTTGCGCTCGAACCGGCCGATGATCTCACCCACCAGGCCGCGGCGGACGGCATCGGGCTTGATGAGAACGAGCGTGCGCTCCGACACGGGACTCCTCCAGGTATCGCGGTACTGCGCGAAGCCTACCGAGCGTCACCACACGCGGCCCCTCAGGGTGCCGGAGACTTCCGTTTCGGTGATGATCAGGCATAGCCTGATGTCAGTCGTCTGGGGAGGTCGACTTGCCGTCCAGCAACCGCACGTCATCGTCCGGCGGCCGGAACCTGGTCATCGCGCTGCTGATCCTGTTCGGCGGCTTCCTGGCCTTCTGCGGCCTGGGCCAGGAGGAATCACTGATGGTCGCGCTCGGCGTGGTCGTCGCCGCGGCCGGGCCCGTCATGATCTTGGTGCTGAACTCGCGTAACAAGATCCGCCTGTACGTCCAGGGCACCGCTGTCGTCGACGGCGTCACGCCGCGGCCGACGGTCAACGGCTCCGCCGCCCGTGGGCGCCTCAAGCTGACCATCACCGCGACCGGCATCCGCGGCTACACGGTCGCCGGCACCGACCCCGCCATCCCGCTGGACAAGTGGCCCGAGCCGGGCGCGGTGCTGCCGGTCCGGGTCCTCAAGGGCAACCCGCGCAAGTTCGCGGTGCTGTGGGACCGCGTGCAGACCCACCAGGAGGTCGTCCTCGCCGAGCACCATCCAGCTGGCGGCTCGGCCGGCGACGACGTCGGCTACACCCTCGACGGCGACGACTACGGCCCGCCGTCCGAGGACGCCTACGGCAACCTGTTCCCGGCCGACAACAGGCCCACGATGACCAACCTCCCGCCGATCGACGCGGGCATCGACGAGCCACTGGGCGCCCCGTCCGGCACTCGCGCGGGCACCGCGGTGGCCGACCCGGTCGCGGCCCCCGCCGAGCAGATCCCGGACGCGGCCCGCCGTGCGGCCCGACCCGGCGTCCCGGCGAGCCGGCCCGGCCGGCCCCACCACGCGACCGCCGACCCCGCGCACCACCCGGCCGAGCCGCTCGGCGCCCCAGCCACCGCGGTCGCCTTCGCCGAGTCACCGGTCGCCTCCCCGACGGCCCCGACCGACATCGACGCGCACCGGACGGGCCCGGGCGCGTCCGCGAACGGGGTCGCCACGCACGCGCCGGGCGCGTCCCCGATGGTGTCCACCACGGAAGACGCCGCGGAGCAGACGGGAACGGCCGACACGGCCGAGGTGGCCACCGAGCCGAAGGCAGCCGGCGCGGCCGAGGCTGCCGCGGAGGCAAAGACGGGCGAGGCTGCCGAGGCTGCCGCGGAGGCGAGGACCGGCGGCGCCGCCGGGGCTGCCGCGGAGGAGGAGAGCGCGAGCGACTCGGACCTGGCGACGACCGAGGGCACGGACCGCGTGGCGGCGCCCGTGGCGATCCTCGGCACCGGCGCCGGGCAGACCGTCATCGGCGAGGAGGACGAGCCGATCATCATGCGGCTGCGCTCGACGCCCCGGCCCGGCGGCGGCCAGCACCGCCGGCCCAGCCCGCATCCGCGCTCGGGCGCGCACGACCGGGTCCGCCGCCCCCGCACGGGCCGCGCCCGTCCCGGGAGCGAGCCGCCCGCCATCCCGGCCGGCGAGGAGACCACCGACGGCCACGACCTGATCGGCACTGTCGCGCCCCCGGAGGAGTACACGATTCCGGAGAGCGGCTCCCTGGTCGCCGCCCCGGAGGCCTCGGCGGACCACGGGGCCGCGTGGTGGCCGGCGGCGCCCGGCGCGCCGAAGACACCGCCGGCCGAGGCCGCGGAGAGCCCCGCCCCGGCCGCGTTCTCCGCGGACCGGGAGGCGGAGCAGCCGCCGACCCGCATCGCCCGGCTCGACCAGGTGCCGCCCCCGGCGGTCATCGAGGGCGAGGTCGCCTGGGAGTCGCCTGAGGCGCCGCCCGCCGCCGGCGAGCCCACGGCGGAGACGCTCGAGCCGGTGACCGCCGAGACGGAAGTCATCGAGCCGGAGACGGTCGAGGCCGAGGTCCTCGAGCCGGAGACGGTCGAGGCGGAGATCATCGAGCCGGAGCGGCCCGCGGGATCCGCCTGGTCGATGAACGGGCGGGGGCCGGTGCCGGTCGGCGCGGGCCTCTACAGCGCGCCGCCGGTCCTGCGGACTCCCAGCGCCCCGGCCGCGGACCCGGACGACGAGGACGAGGCGGTGACGCCCGACCCGTACGCGACCGAGCACTACCTGCCGCCCGAGGACCAGCTGGAGGAGCAGCCGCTCAGCGAGGGCGCGGTCGCCGAGTTCCTGGCCACCGCGCCGCGGCGGCAGGCCATGCCGCTGGACGGGGTCAACGGGGTGAGCGTCACACTCATCGTCTCCGACCTGCAGCGCTCCCGCCGGTTCTACCGCGACACGCTCGGGCTGACCGAGGTGGACAGCGGGGAGAAGAGCGTGGTGCTGGAGACCGGGTCGGCGCGGGTCGTGCTGCGGCGGGTCGCGGACATGCCGCCGGTCGACCGCCGCGTGGTGCACCTCAACCTCGACGTCCCCGATGTGTACGAGGCCTACGAGCGCCTCCGCGAACAGGGCGTCGACTTCGTGCACCGCCCCCGGGTGGTACCGCAGGGCGAGCAGCTGGAGCTGTGCTCGGCGACGTTCCGCGACCCGGACGGCCACGCCATCGCGCTCACGCGCTGGGAGCTGCGTCGCTAGGAGGCGTTGTAGCGGCGCAGCGTCTCCTCGGCCGTGGCGCGCATCAGCTCGCGCAGCTCCGGCGGCTCGAGCACCTCCACGTCGGGCCCGAACCGGCCCAGGTCTATCCGCGCGTGCTCGAACGACTCGATCGGCATCACCACGCGCAGCCAGCCGTCGCCGTCGGGCTCGCCGGTCTCACGCAGCGCCCGCTCCGCGACCGGCCCGAGCATCCACCACATGCGCGCGGCGCGCGGCGCCAGCCGTACCGTGGCAGAACCACCGCTGTAGAGCGTCTGCTGCAGCCGGTCGGACCACTCCAGCCAGTACCGCCGCAGATCGAAGTCGGCGGGGCGCTCGAAGGCCTCGTCGCGCACGGCGACCTCGTCGATGCGGGAGATCCGGTAGCCGTTGACGCGCGACCGGCCGCGCGCGATGAGATACCAGGCGGTGCCCTTGAGCACGAGCCCGAGCGGGTCGAGCGTGCGCTCGACGGGGGTCTGGTCCCATTTGCGGTACCGGATGTCGATCCGCCGCTGCTCCCAGACCGCCGTCGCGACGGCGTCGAGGTGGGGCGGGGCCTCCGGGTCGCGAAACCACCCGGGCGCGTCGACGTGGACGCGCTCCTGGATGCGCCCCGCCATTGAGCGCTGCTCGGCGGGCAGCGAGGCGAGCAGCTTGAGCCGCGCCGCCTCCAGCGTCGGGCCGAGCCCGAGGTCGCCCGCGGTCGCGCCGCTACCGGCGAGGAACAGCGCGGCGGCCTCGTCGGTGGTGAGGCCGGTGAGGCTGGTCCGGTAGCCGTCGAGGAGCTGGAAGCCGCCGGCCGGGCCACGGTCGGCGTAGACGGGCACCCCGGAGGCGGACAGCGCCTCGATGTCGCGGTACACGGTGCGGACGGACACCTCGAGCTCGTCCGCGATCTGCTGTGCGGTGAGCCGGCCCCGGGTCTGCAACAGCAGCAGCGTCGACAGGAGCCGGCTCGCTCGCATCAGTCGGGCTTGTTCGAGTAGACGGATCGGCGCACGTAGAGCGCGTAGAGCCAGGCGGGGCCGAACACGATCCCGAGGGCGAGCAGCGACCAGTGCAGGAAGCCGCCGGCGAGCAGGACGACCTGCACGACGAGCCCGGCGATCCAGGCCCACGAGTGCTTCAGCAGCCCGCAGAGCAGAAAGCACACGACGGCGAGGACGGCGCAGACCCAGATCGCGGCGGTGGTGTCGCCGTGGCCGAGCTTGGCCAGCGGCAGCAGCGCCAGCAGCAGCACGACGCCCTCGACCACGAGCCCGGCGGCCCCGACGCCGCGGACCGCGGCCCCGGGGTTCTTCAGTCCGGCCGGCGAGCTCATCGCTTCAGCAGCCCGCGGGCGTCGGCGACGGTCACGACCGAGCCGGTGATGAGGATGCCGACGGTGCCGGGCACCGCGTTGTCGGACTCGGCCAGCGTGACCGCCGCGTCGATGGCGTCGGGCAGGTCTGGCACCACGTGCACCCGGTCGGGGCCGAACAGCTCCTCGGCGAGCGCGCCGAGCTGCGCGACCGGCATCGCCCGCGGCGAGCTGTTGCGGGTCACCACGACACTCTCGGTGATCGGCTCCAGCAGCTCCAGCATGCCCTCGACGTCCTTGTCGGCGAGCGCCGCGACGACCGCGACGAGCCCGCTGAACGCGAACTCCTCGGTGAGCGCCCGGACCGTGGCGGCCATGCCGTGCGCGTTGTGCGCGGCGTCGAGCAGGATCGGCGGCGAGTTACGGATGCGCTCCAGCCGGCCGGGCGACGTGACGCGGGCGAACCCGTCGCGGACCGCCTCGGCGTTGAGCACCCGCTCGGCACCCGCGCCCAGGAACGCCTCGACCGTGGCGAGCGCGATCGCCGCGTTCTGCGCCTGGTGCTCGCCGTGCAGCGGCAGGAAGATGCCCTCGTACACCCCGGAGAGGCCCTGCAGCGTCAGCACCTGCCCGCCGACGGCGAGGTCGCGGTGCACGACACCGAACTCGCGCCCCTCCCGGGCGAGCGTCGCGCCGACCTCGGCGCAGCGCTCCAGGATCGGGTGCATCGCCTCCTCCGGCTGCAGCGCGCAGATCAGCGTCGTGCCCTTGTGCACGATGCCGGCCTTGGCCCAGGCGATCTCCTCCAGCGTGTCGCCCAGCCACTCGGTGTGGTCCAGGCCGATCGGCGTGATGACCGTCGTCTGCGCCTGCAGCACGTTGGTGGAGTCGTCCGAGCCGCCGAGGCCGACCTCGACCACGGCCACGTCGACGGGCGCGTCAGCGAACGCGGCGAACGCCATCGCGGTGGTCATGTCGAAGTACGTCAGGGGCTGGTCGTTGCGCGCGTCGAGATACTCCGCCAGCGGCGCAACCTCCTCGTACACCTCGACGAACTTCTCCTCGCTGATCGGCTCGCCCTCGATGCTGATCCGCTCGGTGATGCTCTGCAGGTGCGGGCTGGTGTACCGGCCGGTGCGCAGCCCGTGCGCGCGCAGCAGCGAGTCGATCATCCTGGCCGTGGACGTCTTGCCGTTGGTGCCGGTCAGGTGGATCGCCGGGTAGGCCCGCTGGGGGCTGCCGAGCGAGTCGAGCAGCCCCTCGATCCGCCCCAGGTCGAACACCATGCGGGTGAACCCGCGGGCGTTCAGCTCCTGGTCGACCTCGGAAAATGACCTCGTCACAGTGCTTCCAGCTGGGCGGCGATCCGGGTCAGGTCGGCTTCGGCGGCCTCGAGCCGCTGGCGGATCTTCGCCACCACCTGCTCGGGGGCCTTGTCGGTGAAGGCCGGGTTGCCGAGCTTGGCCCGGCACTGCTCGGCCTCCTTCTCCGCCGCGGCCCGGTCCTTGGTCAGCCGCGCACGCTCGGCGGCGACGTCGATCGCGCCGCGCGTGTCGAGCTCCACGGTGACCCCGACGCCGACGGCCAGCTTCGCCGTGGCCGCGAAGTCCCCGCCGATTGGCTCCAGCCGGGCCAGCGAACGGATCAGGCCGTCGTGCGCGGCCAGGCCGGCGGCGTCGAGCCCCTCGAGCCGCGCCACGACCCGCTGCGCCGGCTTCACGCCCTGGTCGGCGCGGAACCGCCGGACCTCGGTGACGACCCGCTGGAGGTTCTCCACCTCGCGCTCGGCGGCGTCGTCGGTGAGCTCCTTGTCCGCGACCGGCCAGTCCGCGCGGACCACGGTCGGGCGGCCGGTGAGCGTCGTCCACAGCTCCTCGGTCACGAACGGCATGATCGGGTGCAGCAGCCGCTGCAGGCTCTCCAGCACGTGGCCGAGCACGCGCCGGGTGCGCGCCTTGGCCTCGGCGTCGTCGCCGGTGAGCACCGGCTTGGTCAGCTCCAGGTACCAGTCGCAGACGTCGTCCCACGCGAAGTGGTACAGCGTGTCGCACACCTTCGCCAGCTCGAAAGCCTCGAACTGCTGGTCGACCTCGCCGATGACGTGCTGCAGGCGGGACAGGATCCACCGGTCGACGGTGCTGAGGCCCTCGGTGGGCAGCTCGCCCTCGACGGTGGCGCCGCCCGCCAGCCCGTACCGCGTGGCGTTCCACAGCTTGTTGGCGAAGTTGCGCGCGCCCTGGACCCAGTCCTCGCTCACCGGCACGTCGGCGCCCGGGTTGGCCCCGCGCAGCAGGGTGAACCGGGTGGCGTCGGCGCCGAAGCGCTCGATCCAGTCCAGCGGGTCGACGACGTTGCCGAAGGACTTCGACATCTTCTTGCCGTACTGGTCACGGACCATGCCGTGCAGCATGACCACGTCGAAGGGCTGCCGGCCGCCCATCGCGTAGAGGCCGAACATCATCATCCGGGCGACCCAGAAGAACAGGATGTCGTACCCCGTGACGAGCACGCTGGTCGGATAGAACTTCGCCAGGTCGGGCGTCTCGTCGGGCCAGCCGAGCGTGGAGAACGGCCACAGCGCCGAGCTGAACCAGGTGTCGAGCACGTCGGCGTCCTGCACCCAGCCCTCGCCGGTGGGCGCCTCGTCGTCCGGACCGACGCACACGATCTCGCCGTTCGGCCCGTACCACACGGGGATCCGGTGCCCCCACCACAGCTGCCGCGATATGCACCAGTCGTGCATGTTGTCGACCCAGGCGAAGTACCGCTTGGTGAGCTCCGGCGGCTCGACCCGGACCCGCCCGTCGCGCACCGCGTCGCCGGCGGCCCGGGCCAACGGCTCGGTCCGCACGAACCACTGCATCGACAGCCGCGGCTCGACGGTGGTGTTGCACCGCTGGCAGTGCCCGACGGCGTGGACGTACGGCCGCTTCTCGGCCACGATGCGCCCCTCGGCCCGCAGCGCGGCCACGACCGCCGGCCGGGCCTCGAAGCGGTCCAGGCCCAGGAACGGCCCGTGCACCGTGATCACACCGCGCTCGTCCATCATGGTCAGGCTCGGCAGGTCGTGCCGCTGGCCGATCTCGAAGTCGTTGGGGTCGTGCGCCGGGGTCACCTTGACCGCGCCCGTGCCGAACGCCGGGTCGACGTGCTCGTCCGCGACGATCGGAATCCGTCGGCCGGTGAGCGGCAGCTCTACCTCGGTGCCGACCAGGTGCTTGTAGCGCTCGTCGTCGGGGTGCACCGCCACCGCGGTGTCGCCCAGCATCGTCTCGGCCCGGGTGGTCGCCACGACGATCGCGTCGTCGCCGTCGCCATAGCGGATCGAGACGAGCTCGCCCTCGTCGTCGGAGTGCTCGACCTCGATGTCGCTCAGCGCCGTCAGGCACCGCGGGCACCAGTTGATGATCCGCTCGGCCCGGTAGATGAGCCCGTCGTCGAAGAGCCGCTTGAAGATGGTGAGCACGGCCCGGGACAGGCCCTCGTCCATCGTGAACCGCTCGCGGCTCCAGTCCACGGAGTCGCCGAGCCGGGTCATCTGCCCGAGGATCTTGCCGCCGGACTCGGCCTTCCACTGCCACACGCGCTCGACGAACGCCTCGCGGCCGAGATCGTGCCGCGACATGCTGTCGCTGGCCAGCTGGCGCTCGACCACGTTCTGCGTGGCGATGCCGGCGTGGTCCATGCCGGGCAGCCAGAGGGTCTCGTACCCCTGCATGCGCTTGCGACGGATCAATGCGTCCTGGACGGAGTGGTCGAGGGCGTGACCGATGTGCAGCGACCCGGTGACGTTCGGCGGCGGCAATACGATCGCGAACGGCGGCTTGTCGCTGGACGCGTCCGCCTTGAACAGACCGTCGGCTACCCATTGCTCATACCGCCGCTGCTCGACCTCGCCAGGGGCATACTGAGCCGAGAGCGCCGGGGTTGCCTGCGCCGCGCGTGGAGTATCCGTCACACGCAAAGTCTAGAACTGTCGCACAGGGGGTCTACGCTCGCCATTGCCCCTTAACTCAGGAGACTGATCGACGGTGACTTACCCGCCGCAAAACCCGGATGACGAGCCGCGCTCGGAGCCGTTCCGACCCATGTCGTACGACCTCGCTCCGGAGTTCGGCACACCCCCGCCGGCGAACAACGCGGGCCCCTACCCCGGCTCCGAGCAGGCCGCGCAGCCCGTCCCGCCCGTCTCGGCCCAGCCCGGCTATCCGGTGTCCGGCCAGCCCGGCTACCCCGCTCAGAGCCGGCCCGGTTACCCCGCATCGGGGCAGCCCGGCTACCCGTCCGTCCAGCCCGGTTACCCGGTGTCCGCGCAGCCCAGCGCCTATCAGCAGCCGGCGTACCAGCATCCGCCCGCCTACCTGCCGCCCCCGCCCCCGCCGCCGAAGAAGGGCAAGGGCCTGAAGATCACCCTGGGCGTCCTCGGCGGCGTGTTCCTCGTCTGCGCCATCGCCGCCTGCGTGCTCGTCTACCCCTTCCTCGCGGAGGGCACCTCGCACGTGTCCGCGCCGCCGACGCTGCCCGGCAACCTCACCAAGGACTCCAGCGACTCGTCGGCGACCCTGGCCGGCAAGCTGGAGTCCAGCCTGCGCAAGGACGTCTCGGGCCTCGAGGAGGTCGCGGCCGGCGTCTACACCCCGGGCGACAGCGACCTGCAGCACCTCGTCGTCCTGGTCGCCGCGACGGGCTCGTTCCTCTTCCCCAGCTCGCAGGTCGACGACGCCTTCTCGGGCTTCGACTCCAGCGGCGACGATTCCCTGGGCACCCCGACGTCGTACGACGCCGGCAAGCTCGGCGGCACCGTCAAGTGCGCCGACGGCACGAGCTCCACCGAGGCGGCCAGCAAGTTCGCCATGTGCGTGTGGGCCGACCACGGCAGCGTGGGCCTGGTCCTGTTCTTGGGCCGCAGCGCCGGCGAGTCCGCATCGCAGTTCGTCCAGATCCGCGAGGTAGTCCAGATCCGCAGCTGACCCTCTCCACAGGGACGCCGCTTCGCAGGGCCGCCGCGCAACCCCGGCTGAGCTTGGGGAACGCGGTGGCCGGCGCCTGTGCGGCGGGTGCGCAGGATTCGCTGCTACAGTGCGCCGATGGTCGACCCCGACGGCGGTCCCGCCGGCCTGTACACCGACGACGAGGACCCCGAGGAGGCCCCCTCCGGCCGCCTCCCCCTCAAGCGCATCGCCATCGTCTGCGCCTCCATCGCGGCCGCGGTGGTGGCGGTCTCGGGCGTGATCTACGGCCCGACGCTCGTGCGCGTGCTGGGCCAGAGCGACACCACGATCGACTCCCCGGACAAGGTGGGCGCCTTCACGCTGGACACCAGCGACGGCGCGGCAGAAGCCGCCGAATACATCCGGGACGCCATCGCCACGAAGGTCAGCCTCGACACGAGCCGCGGCCTCATCTACCGCGACGGGAAGACCGACGCGATCCTGGTCGCCGGCACCGCCCGCATCTGGAAGCCGGACAACGCCCTCGACTCGGCGTTCGGCGTGGTGACCGACGACAACGGCGGCGTCCGCGACGTCCACGGCGTCGACGCCGGCCCCCTGGGCGGCACGATGCGCTGCGGCGTCACGAAGGTCGACGACGCGGACCTGTCGGTGTGCGGCTGGGCCGACAACGGCTCGCTCGGCGTGGCCCTCTTCTCGAACCGCTCGGCCGCCGACTCGGCGAAGTCGCTCCTGGAGCTGCGCACCGCCGTCGAACACCGCGCCTGACAACCGGGACCGCACGCTTCCGTGCCAGCCTCCGCCAGCCGCGGGCCACACCCGCCGGCGCTCGTGACAATCGCGCGTTCCAGCCAGCGCTGGCCAACGGCCCGGCCAGGTCGGCCGCACACGCTCATCTGTGCCGGCTTCCGTGGCGGCTCTGCCTGCCGAGGTCACCCGCCGGCGCTCCTGCGCCGGTAAATCCCGCCCGTCGGCCAGCTACCGGATGCCCGTGTACGCGATCGTCCTGGGCCGATTCGAAAACGGCACGGAAAATGCTTCAGGGGCTCACCGAAATGGTGAGCCCCTGAGCGAAAGATTGTCCGGCGGCGTCCTACTCTCCCACACTCTCTCGGGTGCAGTACC
>NZ_JBICTV010000008.1:59737-330096 GCF_043197855.1 Dactylosporangium sp. NPDC048998 | reverse complement strand
GTGCTGTCGGTGGTGATGTGGTCGGGGTAGACCATCTCGCGGTACCAGCCGGCGCCCATCACGACGTTGACGCCGGTGGCCGCGCTGATCCGGCGCAGCGCCTCCGGGTCGCGCTTGAGCCCGATGTTCGTCGGGTCGCAGATCGTCCCGCCACCGGCCGCCGCGAACCGCCGGACCTCCTCCACGGCGATCTCCTCGTCGTCGAGGATCGCCTCGTACAGCTGGCGCAGTCCCCACCCGTCGACCATCAGATGATCGTGGGTGAGGGTATTACCCATCGCCTCCGGCTCGATGGGCCCGAGGACGGTCATGACCTTCCCGGTGAAGCTCCCGGTCATTTCACACTCCCTGCAGCGAGGCCGGTCACGATGTACCGCTGGAAGGCGAGCGCGATGAGCACCGGCGGGATGACGGTGAACATCGTCGCCGCGGCCAGCGTCGTCCAGGAGAACTGCTGGAGGTTCTGTAGGCCGGCGACGACCGGCGGCACCGTGAGGCCGTTGGTGAGTACCAGCGAATAGAAGAACTCGCTCCAGGCCTCCAGGAAGACCAGGAGACCCGCCGCGATCAGCCCGGGCCGGGCGATCGGGGTGACGATCACCAGCAGGCACCGCAGCCGGGAGGCGCCGTCGACCTCGGCGGACTCCTCCAGTTCCCGCGGCACGCTGTCGAAGTACGTCTTCAGCAGCCAGATCGCCAGCGGCAGCGTGAACGCGTTGTAGCTGATGATCAGCGCCAGCGACGTGTTCAGCAGCCCCAGCTGCCGGAACGCGACGAAGAACGGCAGCACGATGGCGATCGCCGGCACCACCCGGGAGGCCAGCAGCAGCAGGTACGCCAGCCGCGAGCCGCGGAACTCGTACCGCGAGAAGGCGTACCCCGCCGCGCCGGCGATGACCAGGTTGCTGGCCACCACCGCGACGCCGACGAACAGGCTCCGGCCGATCGCCGGCATCAGCCGGGCGACCGCGTCGGTGCTGGACACGATCCCGCCGTCCTGCCCGGTGGAGAACGGCGCACTGTTGCCGGTGAAGATGGCGACGTAGTTGGCCAGCGTAGGGTCGTGCGGCCACCAGTGGAACGGCTTCGCGCCGATCTCCGAAGGACCCATGAAGCTGCTCAGCACGGTGAAGTACAACGGGAACAGGATCCAGACGAGGAACGCCGCGAACCCGAGATACACCGCCACCGAGGCGAGCCGTGACCGTCTCATTCCACCCCCTCCGTGATGGCGTTCGAGCGGTACAGCAGCTTGACGAACACGAACCCGAGCACCAGGGCGATGCCGCCGAGCACCACGGCCGTCGCCGAGCCCAGACCGGTGTTCGTGTACACGAAGAGCTGCTGGTACAGGTAGATGGACAGCACCGAGGTTGCGTCGCCCGGACCGCCCTGGGTCAGCGCCCAGATGGTGTCGAACTGCATGAACCCGAAGATCGTGTTGACGATCACCACCACCACGATGACCGGCCGCAACCAGGGCAACGTCAGGTGCCGCAGCCGCTGCCAGGCGTTGGTGCCGTCGACCATCGCGGCCTCCGGCAGTTCCTTCGGGATCGTCTGCAGCCCGGCAAGGAACAGCAGCCCGGTGAACGACGCCTGCCGCCAGGCCCCGGCGAGGACCGCGACCACCAGCGCCCCGGTGGTGTTCGACAGCGGCGCGGCGTTGTGGTCGATCAGGCCGAGCGACGTGAGCGCGCCGTTGAGCGCGCCCACCTCACCGTCGACGAACCATTTCCAGATCATCCCGCACATCACCCACGGGCAGGCCCACGGGACGATGAGCAGGCTGCGGGCCAGCCACTGGCCGTGGAAGGCGGTGTTGAGCAGCAGCGCGAAGCCGAGCCCCAGCAGGGTGGAGACCAGCAGAAACCCGACCGCGTAGAGCACCGTCGTGGTGAGCGCGTGCCGGAACTGCTCGTCGGTGAACAGGGTCTGGAAGTTCGCCAGCCCGGCCCACCGCTCCTCGCCGGCGAAGCTGACCCGCTGCAGCGAGTAGACCGTCGTGCGGATCGCCGGCCAGGCCACCAGCCCCAACACGAAGATCAGCGCCGGGCCGGCAAGCAGCATCCCGAACCGGGCGTCGGCCCGGGCCCGCGCCGACTTGCGTCCACGCGGGGTCACCGGCCGGGAGATCGTCTCGGCTGCCGACGTCATGTTAGCGACCCGCGGCGGCGAGGCTCTTGGCGTCCGCGGCGAGCCCGTCGATGGTGTCCTTGATGCCGGCCTGGTTGAGCAGCATCGCCTGCAACCGGTCGCCGACCTTCACCTGGAACGAGGCGTACCACGGCGCGACCCGCGCCGGCACGACGTCGCTCTGGTTGGCGAAGGAGTCCTCCAGCTTCGCCATGTCGTAGTAGTCCGGGAACGCCGCCAGGAAGTCCTTGTCCTTGAACAGCCCCGGGTAGGGGCCGAGCAGCGCCGCCGCCTTGGCCCAGGAGCTGAACGTCGAGTACTTCCCGGCGTCGTCCTTCCAGCCGTAGAACTTCAGCAGCTTCCAGGCGTCCTCGGCCCGTGCGCCGCCCGACTTGGCCCCGATCTGGATGACCTCGCCGATCTGCAGCGTCTTGCCGGTGATGCCCGGGTTGCGGTACAGCATCGTGACGTTCTTCGACTCCGGGCCGTCGGTCGTCCGCACGATCTGCAGGAAGTAGTGGTGCAGCTCGAAGAACGTGGAGTTGCCCTGTGCCATCGCGGTGACGTGCGCGCCCGGGTCGGCGGTGAGCACCTCCTTGGACGTCAGCCCCTCCTGGTACATCGCCTTCCACCACTCCATGACGCTGAGCGTCTTGGCGTCGTCGGCGAAGACCGGGGCGCCCTTGGCGTCGAACGGCGTGATCCCGTCGGCCAGCAGGTAGACGAGGAAGTACTCCTCCAGGAACTGCTTGGTCCAGTAGGCCCCGTAGGGGCTGGCCACTCCGGCGGCCTTGAGCTTCTTGCTCTGCTCGTACACCTCCTCCTTCGTGGTCGGAGGGGCGGCGATGCCGTGCGTCTTGAGGTGGTTCTCGTTGTACATCAGGCTGTGCACTGCGGAGAAGTACGGGACGCTGATGATCCGGCCGTCCGCGAGCCGGTGCCGGGCCGCCGACGCCGGGAACATGTCCGCGAGCATGTCCTCGACGCCGGAGAACTTGTTGAGCGTGCCCGCCCAGCCGGCGTCGACGTACTTGGTCGAGGCGTAGGCGAAGTTGTAGAAGACGTCGATCGCCTGGCCGCCCTGCAGCCGCGTCTGCAGCGCGGGGCCGTAGCCGACGTTCGGGATGAGGGACAGGTCGACACCCACGCCGGACTGGTCCTTGAACGACGAGAGCAGCGTGCGGATCTGATCGGGGTAGGCCTCCCACGCGGTCATCGACAGCGTGCCGGGAGTGTCGTTGGTCTTCGGGGTTGAGGCACCGCCGCACGCAGCGAGCAGCGATGCCGAGGGAACGGTCAGGCCTGCCGCGAGCGCACCGCGCAGCAGGCTTCGACGGGAGATCGACGTGCTGGTGGAGAACAAACCCGGGCTCGGGCGCCGCTCATCCATGTGACCCCTCCGGTCGGCCAGATGGTTCATGTTTATGAACCTAAGTTCTGAGTTGAGCATTAGTACCAGGTCAGCGGGGCGCAAGCAAGAGGCGGCCTGATCGAGACGGGGTCGGTCGGCTGCGCTCCACCCCCGGCGAGGGCACCGAGTTCACCGTGCGGCTCCCGATCGACGGCAAGCGCCCGGAATCGTGACGCCTCGCCGGTTCGAGTCGCGCTGCCGGGGAAGTCACACCGGGCGGCACGTTCGACACTGGAGGGGTGTCTCATGGCGGATACGGCTGATGTCTTTGACGTGATCGTGATCGGTGCGGGGCCGGTCGGGGTGAGCGTCGCTGCACGCGCTGTGCGAGGTGGCCTGACCGCGGTGGTGGTCGAGGAGCGCCTGGCCGGCGGCGAGTGCGAGTACTACGCGTGTATTCCGAGCAAGGCGCTGCTGTGGCCGATGGAGCTGGCGGCCGAGGTGGAGCGGATGCCGGGGCTGCAGCTGCGCGGGCCGATCGACGCCGCCGCGGTGCTGGCCCACCGCGACGATACGGTGTCCCACCGCGACGACGGCCACGTGGTGAACTCGATCGAGAAGTTTCCGGCGACGTTCGTGCGGGGCCACGGGCGGCTGGCGGGGGCGCTGCGCGCCGAGGTCACGACGCCGGAGGGTGGCACGCGCGCGCTGCGGGCCCGGCACGCCGTCGTCATCGCCACCGGCAGCAAGCCGGCGATTCCTGGCATACCCGGACTCCAGCAGGCCCACCCGTGGACCAACCGGGAGGCGACCAGCGTCCAGCAGGTACCCAAACGGCTGGCCGTGATCGGCGCCGGCCCGGTGGCCTGCGAGATGTCCCAGGCACTGCACTCACTCGGTGCCCAGGAGACGACCATGCTGGTGCGCGGCGAGCGGCTGCTCACCCAGGCCGAGCCGTTCGCCGGCGAGCTGGTGCAGCGCTCGTTCCGGGAGTCGGGCATCGACGTGCGCTTCGGTCGTTCGGCCGTCCGCGTCGAGCGGCCGGTCCCCGGTGGCCCGGTGACCGTGCACACCGACGACGGCGGGCAGATCGACGCCGACGAGATCCTCGTCGGCACCGGCCGCCGGCCGGCGGTCGACGACATCGGGCTGGAGACGATCGGCCTGCGCGTGGACGGCCCGATCGAGGTCGACGCCAGCATGAGGGCCACCGCCCCAACCGACGGCTGGCTGTACGCCGTCGGCGACGTCAACGGCCGCAACCTGCTCACCCACATGGGCAAGTACCAGGCTCGGGTGTGCGGCGACGTGATCGCTGCCCGCGCCAACGGCGCCCGCGAGGACGCACCGGGACTGCGCGACACCGCCGACGACCGGGGCGCCCCACAGGTCGTGTTCACCGAACCGCAGGTGAGCATGGTGGGGCGCACCGAGTCGCGGGCCCGGGCCGACGGCTTCACCGTCCGCACCGTGGAGTACGACATCGGCGAGGTCCCCGGCGCCATGGTCCGCGGCGTCGGCTTCACCGGACGGGCGAAGCTGGTTGTCGACGAGGACCGCCGGGTGTTGCTCGGGGCCACCTTCGTCGCCTCGGACATGGCCGACATGCTGCACTCGGCCACCATCGCGGTGAACGCGGAGGTCCCCCTCGACCGGCTGTGGCACGCCGTCCCGCCGTTCCCGACCGTCAGCGAGATCTGGCTGCGCCTGCTGGAGCAGTACGGCTTGTGACCACCCGGCGAGCCGGACGACGGGCGGGCACCCGGCGGCCGTGCGGCGTTTGCCCCGCACCCGGATCGGGTAGCGGCGGTCGTGTCGAAAGTCTTCGGATCCCCGCACGACGTGTGGTGGGTCGCGGCCAAGGCCCTGCTGCTGTACGTCACCGCCGTGGCCTGCTTCCGCATCGGCGAACGCCGGACCCTGGCCGAGATGTCGGCGTTCGACTTCGTCGCGGCCGTCGCGGCCGGCGCCATCGTCGGCCGGGTGCCCAACGCGCACGACGCCGGTTACCTGGCCGGCGCGGCGACCCTGGTCACGGTCCTGCTCGCCCACCGGCTCATCGCCCGGCTGCGTTACCGGCCGCTGCTGGCCAAGCTGATCGACCACCCGCCGCGGCTGCTGGTCGCCGACGGCAAGGTGCTCGACGACGAGCTTCGCCGCAGCGGCTTGACCCGCCGGGACCTGTACGGCCTGCTGCGCCAGCAGGGCGTCGACGAGCTCGCCTCGGTGCGGTTCGTGGTGTTCGAACAACGGGGCCAGGTGTCGGTCGTGCGGCGCGGCGCCGGCGCCGACGCCGAACTCCTGCGCGACCTGTCATGAATCGCAGAGGCGCACTGTGTATGACCCGCCGAGCCGGGGTACGGGTGCGGGACAAACATACGTACACCCGGAACGGTCGGAGTGACCAGGGATCATGAGCGTTCGATATGCGGCGCCCGGCTCCCGTACCAGGGAGTCTGTTACGGCGCGGCGGGAGCGCAACGGCGCGCCCCGCGAGGATCACGTGATCGTGCTGTTCGGCGCCACCGGGGATCTCGCCAAACGCGAGTTGCTGCCGGGGCTGTTCAGCCTGGCGAAGGCGGGCCTGCTGCCGGCCAGGTATCGGATCGTCGGCTCGGCCAGGTCCACGCTCACCGACGACGAGTTCCGCCAGCACGCCAGGGACGCCGTGGCCGAGTTCGGGCTGGCGGAGCCGACCGGCGAGGCGTGGCACGAGTTCGCCGAATCGTTGTCCTTCGGCTCGGCGGTACCGACGGATCCGCAGCCGCTGCTCGACGCGGTGACGGCGGCCGAGAAGGCGATCGGCGGGCACCCACGCCGGCTGTTTCACCTGGCCGTACCGCCGCGGGGCTTCACGCCCACGATCGGCATGCTTGGCGACACCGGTCTGGCGAGCAACGCACGCGTCATCGTCGAAAAGCCGTTCGGCACGGATCTCGCGTCCGCCCGGGCGCTCAACGAGACCATCCACGCCATCTTCGACGAGTCCCAGGTGTTCCGCATCGACCACTTCCTCGGCAAGGAGTCGGTCGACAACATCCTGGCCCTGCGCTTCGCCAACGGGCTGTTCGAGCCGATCTGGAACCGTGACCACATCAGCCACGTACAGATCGACGTGCCGGAGACGATCGGGATCGAGGGCCGCGCCGGGTTCTTCGAGGAAACCGGCACGTTCCGCGACATGATCGTCACGCACCTGCTCCAGGTGCTGGGTTTCGTGGCGATGGAGCCGCCCACCTCCCTGGCGGCCAAGCAACTGCGAGACGAGACGACCAAGGTCTTCGAGGCGATGTCGCCGCTGGACGTCACCAGCGTGGTCCGCGGCCAGTACC
Source organism: Dactylosporangium sp. NPDC048998 (assembly GCF_043197855.1). Classification (NCBI taxonomy): domain Bacteria; kingdom Bacillati; phylum Actinomycetota; class Actinomycetes; order Micromonosporales; family Micromonosporaceae; genus Dactylosporangium; species Dactylosporangium sp. NPDC048998. The sequence goes on along the minus strand of NZ_JBICTV010000008.1, from coordinate 323,277 downwards.
TCGGCTACCGCGACGAGCCCGGGGTCGACCCCGCCTCGCAGACCGAGACGTTCATCGCCGCGCGCGTCGAGGTGGACAACTGGCGCTGGTCTGGGGTGCCGTTCTACCTGCGCTCCGGCAAGTCGCTCGGGCAGAAGCGGCAGGTGGTCACCCTCGGGCTCAAGCAGCCGGTCATGCGGATGTTCGCGCTGGATCCGGAGACGACGAACGTCACGCCCAGCAACGAGCTGGTGATCGAGTTCGACGATCCGGGCTGGATCGCGGCCCGCTTCCTGGCCAAGATGCCCGGCGCCGCCATGCGCCTCGGCGAGGCGACCATGACGTTCCGGTACGCGGACTCGTTCTGCACCCAGTACGCGCTGGCCGGCTACGAACGGCTCATCCTCGACGCGATGCTGGGCGACCAGTCGCTGTTCACCCGCGCCGACGGTATCGAGCGGCTCTGGGAGGTCTCCGCCCCGTTGCTGGACGATCCTCCGCCCGTGGAGCCGTACGCCCCCGGATCGTGGGGGCCGGACTCCATCCACCGGCTCATCTCGCCGCACCGGTGGTACCTGCCGGACGGGCGGTGACACCACCGCCCGTCCGCACGCCGGACCCGCGTCAGGCGGCCGGCCGTTCCGCGTGGCCGCCGAACTCGCTGCGCATCGCGGAGAGCACCTTGTCGGTGAACTCGCCGAGCCCGCGTGACTCGAACCGCTCGATGAGCGCCGTGGTGATCACCGGAGCCGGCACGCTCTCGTCGATGGCCGCCTGGACGGTCCAGCGGCCCTCGCCGGAGTCCGACACCCGCCCGGTGAAGTCCTCCAGCTCGGGCGAGCGGGCCAGCGCGTCGGCGGTGAGGTCCACGAGCCACGATCCGACCACCGAGCCGCGCCGCCACACCTCCGCGACCTCGGCGACGTCGATGTCGTACCGGTAGGCCTCCGGATCGCGCAACGGCGCGGTCTCGGCGTCGACGAGACGGTCCGTCTTGCCCACGTTGGCGTGCCTGATGATCGACAGCCCCTCTCCGATGGCGGCCATCATCCCGTACTCCACCCCGTTGTGGACCATCTTCACGAAGTGGCCGGCGCCGTTGGGCCCACAGCGTAGATACCCCTCCGGCGCGCTCCCGTCACGGGTGCGGCTCGGCGTCGGCTCCGCGCTGCCCCGACCGGGGGCGATGCTCTTGAAGATCGGGTCGAGCCGGGCAATCACCTCCTGCTCGCCGCCGATCATCAGGCAGTAGCCGCGCTCCAGGCCCCACACCCCGCCGGAGGTACCGCAGTCCACGTAGTGGATCCGGCGCGCGGCGAGCTGCCCGGCGCGGACGAGGTCGTCGCGGTAGTACGAGTTCCCGCCGTCGATCACCACATCGTCCGGCTCGAGCAGCCCGGCGAGCTCGTCGAGCGTGGCCTGCACCGACGCGGCCGGCACCATCAGCCAGACCACGCGCGGCCGGTCGAGCTTCGCCACCAGGTCCGCGAGCGACGTCGCGCCGGTCATGCCCTCACCGGCGAGCTGCCGCACGGTGCTCTCGGTGCGGGCGTACCCGACGCATCGGTGGCCGTCCCGGATGAGCCGGCGGACCAGGTTGGCGCCCATCCTGCCCAGCCCGACCATGCCGACCTGCATGGGTGTCTGCGTTGTCATCGTGGTTCCCCCTCAGGTGACCGCAGCGCGTTGTACGGAGATCCTGTGCACCAGGTCGTTCCAGGACGCGACGAACGACTTCGCCCCGTCGGACTGCAGTTTCGCGGCCAGGGCGGCAACGTCGACGCCGGCGTCGCGGAACCGGGCCAGGGTCGCCTCACTGTCGCCGCCGTCGGCGGGCATCGGTTCCCCCACCTCGCCGTGGTCGTAGAACGCCTCCAGCGTCGCGTCAGGCATGGTGTTGATCGTGAACGGCGCCGCAAGCCCGTGGACGTACAGCGTGTCGGAGGCCGCCGGGTCCTTGGTCCTGGTGCTGGCCCACAGCAGCCGTTGCATCCGCCCGCCGGAGTTCTGCACGCGCTGCACCCGGTCGGAGTCCATGAGCCGGCGGTACGCCCGGTAGGTGGTGAGCCCGACAGCGAGCCCGAGCTGGTCCTTCAACTCCTCCGGCACGCTCCCGGCGACCGCGGCATCCCAGCGGGACATGAAGACCGAGGCGACCGACCCCACCGCGGGATCGAGTTGGCGCTCGAGCCGGCGTTCGACGCCCGTCAGGTACGCGTCCGCGGCGGCCCGGTACTGCTCGGCCGAGAACAGCAGGGTGACGTTCACGGGTACGCCGGATGCGATGCACTCGGTGATCGCCGGCAGGCCCTCGGCCGTTCCGGGGATCTTGATCAGCAGGTTGGCTCGCGCGGCTCGTGCGTGCAGCGTCTTCGCGGCCTCGATCGTGGCCGCCGTGTCGTACGCGAGCAGCGGCGACACCTCCAGCGACGCCCACCCGTCCACGCCGTCGGTGCGCTCGTGCATTGGCAGGAACTCGTCCGCCGTCCGCCGCAGGTCCTCGAACGCCAGCTCGAAGAACAGTTCCTCGTCGGACAGCCCGGTCCCGGACTTCTCCCGGATCGCGTCGTCGTAGTAGCCGGACTCGATGGCCTTGTCGAAGATCGACGGATTCGACGTGAGGCCGGTGACCGCATACTTGTCGATGTAGTGCTGGAGCTGGCCGGAGTCGAGCATGCCCCGGGTGATGTTGTCCAGCCAGATACTCTGCCCGTGCTCGTGCAGGGTCTGGGTTGCCTTCACGTCCCCCTCCTCGCCCGGTCTGGCAGGGCCATTTGTTCTAGGCGACCTCCCCGGGCACCCCGGGAGACTCACCCGGACCGAGCGATTGTCCCGACCGGCCTGGCGGCATGCGCCGCCCCGCCGTCCGAATGGCTTCGCGGCGGGTAGCCCCGCGCCACCGTTCAGGCGGCGCGGCCGGCTCCCGCCGAGCCGCGGGCCCGGTGCGGCGGGGAGATTGCCCGCCACACCGGGGTGTACTACTGAGGGTTTGCCGACGGATCAGGCCGGGTGCGCGGCGGCGGGGCCGGCCGTTGTGCTGGTCGTCCGGGCAACCGGTGCCATCAATGGGCGTCCGGCGACGAGGACGTCGTAGACGTACACCGCGACGATGCCGCCGACGAGCGGGGCGACGGCGTAGATCCACAGGTCGCCCCACGCGGTGGTGCCACCGCCCAGCGCGACGGACAGTTCGGTGCCGAAGGTCCGGGCGAAGTTCGCCGAGGCACCCGTGATCGGCGCGAACGCGAGGATCGCGGTGCCGTAGGCCAGCCCGACGCCCGCGCCGGCGAACTCGCGACTGGTCCGTTCCTCGACGACCAGTGCGTAGTAGGCCAGCACGAGCAGGAACGCGGCGAGTGCCTCGACGACGAGGCCGACCCACACGGATCGGCCCGACTCGACGGCTGTCGCGCCGCCCAGGCCCCGGGTGATGCCCGCGCCGCCGAACGTGGCCCAGGCGAGCAGGCCGGCGAGGACGCCGCCGACCAGCTGGGCGATCACGTAGCCGGGCACGTCGCGCCAGGCGAAGCGGCCCCGGACCGCCAACGCGATGGTCACGGCGGGGTTGATGTGGGCGCCGGAGACGGATCCGAGGATCCATACAACCAGCGCGAGGGCGGTGGCGTAGGCCAGCGCCGTGCCGAGGGTTCCTCCGGTCGCCGCGAGGGTAGCGGCGGCGCCGAAGTACACCAGGAGCAGGGTGCCCAGTGCCTCAGCGGAGAGGCGCCGGACGAGGGCAGGACTCATGGTCCACCTCCAGAATGGAAGCGCCGATAGCGGTACGTCCAGCATGACACTGTTCCATCGACGACGGCGGATCATGAGGCAGAGTCGATGCCCGGGCGAGGATCGCAGCGACGTATTGACCTCGCTGGCGAGTTTCGGTCCGCGGGCTGACATCGCGGCAATACGATGACCGAATGGCCAACAAAGCCCATAAATCGGATATATCGCGCCACCGTCGGCCTCGGCGCCGGCTCCGTGTCGCGCTCGTCGCGGGCGGGATTGTGCTGGCGTTGGCCGCCGCCGCCGGGTGGGCCGCGGTGCGCACCGCTAGCCTGCGCGACGATCTCCAGGCGGCCGCCGCAGGCCTGACCAACGGCGCCTGGAAATCGGCAGCGTGAGCGATGCGTCCCGGCCCGCGGGAGTGCGGGCCGGGACGGTTCGGACGGCGTCGTTCGACACGGTCGCCGCGCGCCGGTCAAACGCCGCCGGAGACGGTCACATCGGTGCCGGTGACGTACGACGCCGCCGGCGAGACCAGCCACGACACGGCGGCGGCGATCTCGTCGGGCCGGCCCGCGCGGCCGAGCGGGCTGCTCGTGGCGGCCTGCTTCGCACCGGGCGTCGCCGCTGCCATCGCCGTGTCGATGACGCCTGGCGAGACGCTGTTGACACGGATCCCTTCGGGGGCGACCTCGTTCGACAGGCCACGGCTGAACGTCACCACGGCGCCTTTCGTGGTCTCGTACGGCACGAATCCTGATATTCCCGGGATCGCCCGGGCGGCGACCGAGGCGATGTTGACGATGGCGCCACCGGAGCCGCCGTGCGCGGTCGACATCGCCTGCACGGCGTGCCTGGCGCACACCATGGGCCCCACGACGTTGACCCGCATCAGCCGGGTCAGATCGTTGGCGTCCTGCTCATCGATACGTCCCACCTCGCCGAGTGTCCCGGCGTTGTTGACCAGCGCGGTCAGCGGTCCCATCTCCTTGCGCGCCCGGTCGAACAGGTTCGCGACGTCATCCGGTGCCGCCACGTCCGCGCGCACAGCGATGGCCTTTCCGCCGCGCCCGCGGATGGCGGAGACCACCGAATCGGCGCCGGCCTCGTCCGCCGCGTAGTTCACCACCACGCCGTACCCGTCGTCAGCCAGCTTGTTGGCGATCGCGGCGCCGATACCCCGGCTCGCGCCGGTGACGATCACCGCACCCTTGCCCTGCTTCCCCTGCTTCCCCTGCTCAGTTCTCGTCATCTCACCGACCTTCCGTCGCTGATTCACCCGGTGGTGGCTGGGGTGCGACGCTGGTGCGTCGCCACCCAAACCCCGGCGGCGGCCGCGAGGGCGACCGGCCATTCCAGCACGCCGAGCACGGCGAGCGCGCCGACGCCGCCGTAGTACAGCAGCTGCCTGGGCTGCCGGACGGCGGGCCTGATGGTGCGGTCGGTCCACTTGATGTTGGCGAGGGTGGACCGTACGTTCGGCATCTGCATGTGGACGACCGGCACCTTGAGATGCGGCATCGGCACGTCCTGCCAGGTCACCAGCTCGGACTCGGGCGCCTGCCCGGCGCGAGCCGGCTCCGCTCTCCGCTGTCTCGCGCGGGAGGGCGGCGCCTTCTTCGGCGCGGTTTTCTGCCCCGCCTGCCGACCCGGCTCGGTTGCCTTTCGCGGCGTGCCGCGGCGCTGGGCCGCGGTCTGTGTCGTCGTCGTCATGGGTCAGTACCTCCCAAAGCCAGGCGTTTACCCGGACCGCGCGCGATCAACCCGCGGATCGAGCGCGGGATCGGGTGACGGGTTCGGCAGCGGGCTCCGCGACGCCGGGGTGACGACTCCGCACGGCGGCCTGGGCTTGGACAACGCATCAGTGGGTAGCTGCGACATATGACTGCCAACCTGATCGAGGTCCAGCGGTACCTCGGCGATGTGGACTATCCGACGAGCAAGCAGAGCCTTGTCGAAGAGGCCCGTCAGCACGGTGCCGACGAGAAGGTCGTCCGGACCTTGCAGGATCTTCCGCGTGACCGGTTCGCCTCACCGAACGATGTCAAACAGGCCATCGGCAAGGCGACGCAGCAGCGGGACGTCGTGGAGATCCTGATCGCCCAGCACACCGAGATCAAGGAGCTGTTCGCGCGCGTCAGCTCCGCGCAGGGGGCACGGAAGGAGGAGCTGTTCCACGACCTGGTCAGGCTGCTGGCCGTGCACGAGAACGCCGAGGAAGTGGTCGTGCATCCGGCGGCGCGTGACATGATTCCGAACGGCGGCAAGGTGGTCAACGAACGACTCCAGGAGGAGGCGGACGCCAAGCGGGCGCTCGCCGACCTGTACGACCTGGGTGTCGACCATCGGGATTTCGACCGGCGCCTGGGCGTCCTGGCCGATTCGGTCGTGGCCCATGCGACGCAAGAGGAGCAACAAGAGTTCGCGCAGCTGCGCAAGCATGCCGACACCGAGCGGCTGCGCCTGTTGGCGGGCGCCTTCGAAGCGGCTCAGTCAATCGCGCCGACCCGGCCACATCCGGCGGCCGGGGAGTCCGCGATCGTCAACCTCCTGGTCGGCCCGCCGACCGCGGTGTTCGACAAGGTCCGCGACGCGATGCGCGACTGGCGCAAGCGCACGGGCGAGGCATGAGACAGTCAGCCTGACGGGCCGGTGACCCTGCACGTCCGGCCCTGTGCGTCACCGCCGCGGTCGCGCGGCGGTGACCGCGGCGATGAATGTCCCGCCGCAGCGCGGCCCAGCCGGAGAAGGACTGACCGCGTGACCGTCAATGGATTTCATCTGTGATGCCGAGCGCCGCGAGGTATGCGTCGGCGATGATCGCGTGGCCCGGCAGGTTGGGGTGGATGCGGTCGTCGGCCCAGTCCTCGGGCGACGACACGGCCAGCGCCCGGTCGAACGCCTCCTGGGTGCGCACGTGCACGGCATCGAACTCCTTCGCGAGCGCGCCGACGACGTCGCCGTACCGATCGCTCTCCGCGCGTTGCGGGTCGGTCAGATCGGGCTCGATGAGGTACGGATCGGCCAGGATCAGCCGGCAGCCGGTGGCGTCGACAGCGCGGCGCAGCAGGCGGCGCAGTGTCTGCTCGTATTCGTCGATCGGCACCGCCTCGTCGGGGCGGCCGGCGAAGGCGCGCCACACGTCGTTGATGCCGATCATCACCGAGAGCCAGTCGGGGCGCGCGGCCACGGCGTCGCGTTCCCATCGGTCGGCCAGGTCGCGTACGGTGTCGCCGGACACGCCGTGGTTGGTCCACCGCAGGCGCAGCCCGGGGTGGCGGGCGGTGACCAGGGCGCGGACCAGGCTCACGTAGCCGTCTCCGTGCGGTGCGACGCGATCGCGGCGCCCGGCATCGGTGATGCTGTCGCCGATGAACACGATTCGCTGCCCGGCCAACAGGTGCTGGGGAACGTCTACGCTCATCTGTCCTCTCCGTTGCGGTGGTTCCGGCCGGACTCGTCCGGCTCGGGCCCGGTGACGAACCATGATTATCCACGCCACCCGCCCGCTGCTGATGCCGCCTCGAGCGTGCTGGGGACGGACCGGTCACCGCCGACCGGCTCGTCCACGCCCTGTGGGGCGACGAACCCCCGGCAACGCGGCTGGCGCGCTGTCGGCGAAGGCCCGCACGGCGTTGCCGTGCGGGCCTTGTGGCGCTGTGTCGGCGGGCGCTTGCCCAGGTCACCTCGCCAGCTCGGCCGGGGTGTGTTCGACGCCGCCGCACCAGACGCGGGTGATCGAGCGGGTGGCGCGGATGTCGTGCAGCGGGTCGCCGTCGATGAGCACCAGGTCGGCCCGCTGGCCGGCCTCGACGGCGCCGCGGTCGGTCAGTCCGAAGTGGACGGCGGGCAGCACCGTGGCGGCGCGAAGCGCGTCGAGCGGGCTGACACCGGCGTCGACGAGGAGCTCCAGCTCGTGGTGCAGGCTGTCGCCGTGGCTGATGTTCGCCGGCGCCTCGGGCGTCGAGTTCGAGTCGGTGCCGGCCAGGATCGGCACCCCGGCGCGGTAGGCGGTGGTGACGCTGTCCCGGGCCGCCGCGTAGCTGGCGCCCGCGTACACGCCGGCGGCCCGCGCCGCCACACCCTCCATCATGGACAATGTGGGGATCAGCTCCCGGCCGTCGATCGCCATGCGATCCGCGGTGGCCCGGTCCAGCGGTCGATCCAGCGGTACGTGCGTGAGCATGTCGACCTCGGCCCGCAGCGCCATGGCGACGGCCTCCCCGGACGTCGCGTGGGCGACGACGAGCCGCCCCTGCCGATGCGCGGCGGCGACGAGCGCGTCGAGGGTGGCCTGGTCGTGGCTGGGCTCCGGGCTCCCGACAATGATCTTCAGGTAGTCGGAGCCCTCGGCGAGCCGTTCGGCCACGAAGCGTTCCGCCTCGTCGGCGCCGTGCACGATGCCCCGTGCGCCGAGGGCCGGAATGCGGGCGTGCCAGGCGCCCGGGGCGATCGCCGGGGTGCCGGCACTGCGGACGTCGGTCAGTCCGCGGGAGATCCGCATCGAGTCGACCAGCTCCGGCGGCGCGCAGCCCATGTCGAGCGCCGTGGTCACCCCGAACCTCACCAACCGCTCGAGCGTGGGCCGCCGGTCGAGGTGGACGTGGGCGTCGATCAGCCCGGGCAGCGCGACCGCGCCTTCCCCGTCGACGACGCGGGCCTCGCCCGCACCGTTGCCGAACCGTTCTCCGTTGATGACCACCGTGTCCGGCGGGCGCAGCTGCCTTCCGTCGAAGACCCGGACGTTGTGGAGGAGAGTCTTCATCGTGGCAAACTGCCCACTCTTGCCGTCGACGAACCTACGGCTGTGTCACAGCACGACGATCAGGAGTGGGCGGCGTCGCGGGGCTCGCGGGCGAGCGATGCCAGCGCGAGCAGTTGCGCGGCGACCAGTAGCGTGACCGGAAGCAGCCACCACAGCCCGAGGTCGCTGCGGATCGTGACCACCAGCAGCACGATGCCGGCAAGTGCCAGGCCGGCGCAGACCCGGCCGGTGGTGCCGCGCAGCGCTGACCGGCTGCGCCAGATCAGCCAGATCACCGGCAGCCACGCCGCAACCGCGACGACCATGCCGACGGAGTCCACAAGAGACGGCCCATGGGTCCGGCTGATCGAAAACAGTCGCGGCCCGGAGTCCGGCAGCGCGATCAGCAGGCCACCCACCGCCGACCCGGCCAGCCAGACGAGAACGCGACGTGCCACGGGCGCAACGGCCATGGCAGCACGCTTGCACAGTTCGCCGGTGGAGGCAATCACGGCGTCGCGGGTGATTTCGCGTCGCGTCGGAACCTGCCGCCGGTGCCGGCTCTCGTCCGGGGTTACGGTGGCGGCATGGGCGGCGAGGTGGCCCCGTTCACGATCAGTGTCGGCGATGACGCGCTCGACGAGCTGCGGCGGCGGCTGGCGCACGCCCGGTGGCCGGAAGCGGCGACGGCGGCGAGCTGGAGCCAGGGTGTACCGCTGGACTGGCTGCGGGATCTGTGCGGGTACTGGCAGAGCGGCTATGACTGGCGGCGCCTGGAAGACCGGCTCAACGGGCTGCCGCAGTTCACCACGGAACTGGACGGCCTCGACGTCCACTTCATACACCTGCGCTCACCCCATCCGGATGCGCTGCCGCTGATCGTGACGCACGGCTGGCCGGGCTCGGTCGTGGAGTTCCTGGACGTCGTCGGGCCGCTGGTCGATCCCGTTGCGCACGGCGGGGAGGCGCGCGACGCGTTCGACGTGGTGTGCCCGTCGCTGCCGGGCTTCGGGTTCAGCGCCAAGCCCGCCGAGCCGGGCTGGGGGCCGGAGCGGATCGCCCGGGCGTGGACGACGCTGATGACCCGGCTGGGCTACGAGCGCTTCGGCGCGCAGGGCGGCGACTGGGGAGCGATCGTGACTACGGCGCTGGCGGCGCAGCAGCCCGAGCGCCTGGTCGGCATCCATCTCAACATGCTGCTGGCAGGTGACCGCGACCAGCACGCCACCGCGGACCTGACCGACTTCGAGCGGCAGAGCCTGGCCGACGCCGCCGATCACCAGGAATGGGGCAGCGGCTACGCCCTCGAGCAGGCGACCCGCCCGCAGACCGTCGGCTACGGGCTGGTCGACTCCCCGGTGGGCCAGTGCGCCTGGATCGCCGAGAAGTACTGGGCCTGGACCGACCACGACGGTGATCCCCTCGACGCGCTCAGCCGCGACCAGATGCTCGACAACATCAGCGTCTACTGGCACACCGCAACGGCCGCGTCGTCGGCCCGCATCTACTGGGAGAACGGCTTCGCCCGGCCATCGGGCCGCAGCGCTCGCCAGCCCGTGCCGGTCGCCGTGCCGGTCGGCTTCTCGGCGTTCCCGCGGGAGATCTTCCGGCCGTCGCGGCGCTGGTGCCAGCGGTACTATCCCGACCTCCGCTTCTACGAACAGCCGCCGCGCGGCGGCCACTTCGCCGCCTTCGAGCAGCCGGAGCTGTTCGTCGACCAGGTGCGGCGCGCCTTCCGGACGATGCGCTGACGGGTGCCGCCCATCCGTGTGCCGGTCACGGCACTCGTTCGCGGGGCGGCGCGCCGGCCGCCGCCTCGGCGGCGGAGGCGACGGCGTCAATGTCGATGAGCAGGTGGCGGGGGCCGCGCAGGGTCGGGCTGGGCCGGTACGGTGGCGGGTCGGTGACGAGCCGGGGGTGCACGAGCCGGCGGGCCAGCTCGGACAGCGCGACCTGCGCCTCGACCCGGGCGAGCGGGGCCCCGTAGCAGTAGTGGATGCCGCTGCCGAAGCCGAGGTGCTGGTTGTCGGCCCGATCGGGGTCGAAGCGGTCCGGGTCGGGGAAGCGATCGGGGTCGCGGTCGCCGGCGGCGAGCATCAGCGCGAGCGGTGAGCCCTTGGGGATGGTGGTGCCCCCGAGGTCGATGTCTGCGAGGGTACTGCGGCTGGTCAGCATCTGCACCGGCGGTTCGTAGCGCAGCAACTCCTCGACCAACGGGATGATCAGGTCGGTTTCGTGGCGCAGCCGGTCGAGCACATCGGGGTGGCGCAGCAGGGTCAGCACGCCATTGGCGATGAGGTTGACGGTGGTCTCGTGACCGGCGACCAGCAGCAGCACGGCCGTGCTCAGCAGGTCGCCGCGGGACATCGGCGCGTGCGGACCGGTGTCGGTGAGCAGCCCGGAGATCAGGTCGTCGCCCGGCCGGCGGGCGTGGGCATCGACGAGCCCGTCGAGGTACTTGCCGAGTTCGGCCTGTATCCGGCTTCGCCTGCGCTGGCGCTCGGCGAACGTGCCCGTGCCCGGGTCGGTGGTGTCGATGATCGCGTCGGCCCAGTGGTGGAAGCGCGGTTCGTCCTCCCGGGGTACGTCGAGTAGGTGGCAGATCGCCGTCACGGGCAGCGGGTAGGCGAAGTCGTCGACGATGTCGACACGGTTTCGTCCGGCGAACTTGTCGATCAGGCCGTCGGTGACCTCGGCCAGCCAGGGGCGCATGCCCTCGACGCGTCCCGGGGTGCGGGGCGGCCCAAACGGCCGGATGGCCAGCTCTCGGAGCCGGTCGTGCTCGGGCGGGTCGCGGCTGATGAACGACAGCGGCAGCCCGGGCGGGCCCTCCTCCGGTGCGGGTGCGGCGCCGGTCAGCTCGGGGTGGCTGCGGGGGTCGGAGCTGACCCGTGGGTCGTGCAGCAGCGCGACGATCTCGCGGTAGGTGCTGATCACGTAGGTGCCGTCGGACTGGCGCGCCACCGGGGTCGTGCGGAGCTGCGTGTAGAGCGGGTACGGGTTGGCCCGGTTGGCGGGGTCGAGGATCTGCTCGTAGATGCTGGGCTGTGCCATGACGATGCCTTTCGTGGCTGCCACCAGGGCGCCGCCGCTCGGGTTCACCGGTGGTGGACCAGCTGCGCACGGCGCTCGCTCGGATCGTGGCCGGTCACCACGACGGTGGCGTGGCGTTCGCGGATGGTCTTGTCGGGCAGCCGCGCGGGCACCGGTTGCCGGTCGCCGGGGCGCGGCTCGGGCGGGAATGCCGCCGCCCGCTCGATCAGGCCCTGGTACGACTCCAGCCACTTGCCCTGGTTGAACCCGACCGCGGCGGTGATACGCCCCTGGTAGCCGTAGGCGGCCACGAACCGGCGCTCCTCGACCGAGCCCTGGGCGATGACGACCTGGTCGGCGAAGGTCGGCACCCCGACCGACTTGATGTTGGTGCCGAACTGTGCCGACCAGAAGATCGGGCTGGCCAGGTGCGGCCACCGGTCGCCGTGCGCGCTGATCATGTTGTGGGCGGCGACCTGGGCCTGGGCGACCGCATTGCCCCAGTGCTCGAGGGCCAGGAACTGGTAGTCGTACAGCGGGTGTGGGAAACGCGCGACGTCACCCGCGACGAAGACGTCGTCGGTGACCACGCCGTTGACGTCGAACGCCCGGCATCCGGCGTCGCAGCCCACACCCCAGTGGCCGGCGGCCAGACCCGAACCGTGCAGCCATTCGGTGTTGCGGATCGCGCCCAGCGCCACCACGGCCACCTCGGCGTCGACGGTACTGCCGTCGGACAGGCGGGCGCGGCGCAGCCGGCCGTCGCCGTCGCCCTCCAGGGCTGTGACGGTGGCGCCGCAGCGCAGGTCGACGCCGTGCTCACGCTGCAGGTCGGCGGCTACCGCGCCGATCACCCCGCCCAGCGCGCCGGCCAGCGGAGCCGGTCCCCGCTCCACGACCGTGACCGCCAGGTCCCGGTCCCGGCACACGGAGGCGACCTCGGACCCGGTGAACCCGCCGCCGATGACCAGCACCCGCCGGGGCCGGTCGGCCAGCCGGCGGCGCAGGCGGGCGGCGTCGTCGCGGGTGCGGAGCAGGAACACGCCGTCGAGGGCGGCCTCGTCGGGATTGAACCAGGGCCGGGCCCGGGTGCCGGTGGCGATCAGCAGCCGGTCGTAGCCGACCGTGCCGCCGTCGCCGAGGTGGACGCGTTCGCCGGCCAGATCCAGCCCGGTGGCGGGGACGCCGAGCAGCCAGCGGGCGTTGAGCTCGTCGGCGCGGGGCAGCCCGGTGTGGTCGGGGGGCACCCATCCGTCGAGGACCTGCTTGGACAGCGGTGGCCGGTCGTACGGCCGGCACGGCTCGTCCCCGATCATGGTCAGCGCGCCGGTGAAGCCCTCCCGGCGCAGGGTCGCCGCGGCGGCCAGGCCGGCCAGCGACGCACCCACGATCACGATCCGGCCGTGCCGCCGGAACGCCTCGATCGCCGCGTTGCGCAGGCCCGGTACGGGCGTGGATGCCTGGCTCGGCGAGGCCCCCTGCGGCGGAGCCTGCCCCGGCGGGCCTCCCGCCGCCGCGGACGCCGCCGTCCTGGCCTCCGCGGCGGCCTCCCTGTCGTCGATGCTGTCGACCCGGATGGCCTGTACCGGGCACGCCGCCGCGGCCCGCAGCACCCGGTCGCGCTGCGCGTCGTCGGGCTGCGGGTCGTACATCAGCGCCTCGTCGCCACGCATGCGGAACACGTCCGGGGCGAGGAAGGCGCACTGCGCGTACCCCTCACAGCGCGTCAGGTTCACAACAACCCTCATGAGCCGGCCTCCCGGTTCGGACACCCCCGGCGGTCAGGGCCGCAGGACGATCTTGCCTCGGGTGTGGCCCTGCTCCAGCTGCTCGAACGCCGCGCGGACCTCGTCGAGCGAGAACACCGCGGCGATCGGCACGTCCAGGTCGCCGGAGGCGGCCAGCGCGGCGAGTTCGGCGAGGACCGCCGCGTTTCTCGCGCCCTCGCTGCCCTCGGCCTTCACCCCGTACTCCTGCACGGCGGGGAAGTCGATGATCGTATCGATACGCTCCGGCGCCACGCCCAGCTCGACCGCCAGTTGCACGTAACCGTTGCCGTGCGTGTCGATGAACGCGTCGATCGGCGTCTCCCGGAGCTGGCCGGCCAGGCCCGCACCATAGGCGACGGGTGTGACCGAGTGCGCGGTCAGCCAGTCGCGGTTGTCCGGACCGGCGATGCCGATCACCTCGGCCCCCGCCCGCCGGGCCAGCTGGACGGCCATGGACCCCACGCCGCCGGCGGCGCCCGACACGGCTACCGTGTCGCCCGGCCGTACCGACACCGCGCGCACCGCGGCATAGGCCGTGCTGCCGGCGACGCCCAGCGACCCGCCGACCTCCCAGGAGACGTTCGCCGGCTTGGCCGTCAGATTCCGCGCCGGCGCGACCACGTACTCGGCGTGGCTGGCACGCTCGTCGGTGAAGCCGATGACCTCGTCGCCGGGAGCGACTCCCTCGACCCCAGGGCCGGTCTTCGTCACGATCCCGGCCACGTCGGTGCCCTCACCCGACGGGAAGGTGGCCGGCCAGATCGCGTGCAACGACCCGTCGCGGATCTTCGCCTCACCGGGATTGATCGACGCGGCCTTGACCTCGACCAACACCTGTCCCTGGCCCGGCTCAGGGATCGGCACGTCGGCCACGTGGAGAACGTCGACGCCGCCGTACTCGTCGAACCGCACCGCCTTCATGCTGGACTCCTTCACTCGGATGTCTCCTCGGCGCGATGCGCCCCGGCCCCGGTGATCCGTGCAGCCGATCTTTGAGGGCGGAAGCGCGCCCGCGGCCATGTCCTCCTCCCAGTGTGCGACGGCGGGAGGGCGCGACGATCACCCGAGCGGGCCAGGCCGTCGATACCGCACACCCGCCGCGCCGGCAGGCGGTGCCGAAATTTTCCCGCTCCGGCTCATCCGCTGGGGCCGTCCGCGGCGACAGTGAGGGTATGAGCTCGAATGCTGACGCCGGCGACGCGGATCTGCTGCGCGCCGTCGCCGACGGTGACGAGGGGGCGTTACGGCTGCTGTTCGACCGGCACGCGCCCTGGCTCGTGGCCCGGCTGCGGCGGCGGTGCGCGGACCCCGACGTGGTCGACGACGTCCTGCAGGACACGTTCGTCGCCGTGTGGAAGGGTGCCGAACGCTGGCGCGGGGACGGGGAGGTCGGGGCGTGGCTGTGGGGGATCGCCGTCCGCCGGTTGATCTCCCGGCTGCGCCGGTCGCCGGCCGCCTGGACGTTCCTGGCCGACGGTGAGCTCGACACGCCGCTCATCAGCGCCGAGGAACAGGTGCTGCTCGGTGTGGAGCACGGCGATCTCGGCACGGCGCTGCGCCGGCTGTCGCCGGAGTTGCGGGCCGTCGTCCAGGCCACCGTCCTCGACGGCCTCACCACGAAAGAAGCCGCACGGCTGCTCGGCGTGCCGCACGGCACGGTCAAGGGCCGGCTGCGGCAGGCCAAGTCCCAGCTGCGTGCCAGTCTGCTGAGCGCGTCATGAGCGGAGGCGACGTGAACCGCAAGTCCTGGCACTGCGACCGGGCCCTGCTGCGCCGGTACCTCGACGGCGACATCGATCTGGTGCCGTCCGCCTCGGTCGAGGCGCACCTGATGGCCTGCCAATCCTGCCGCGCGACGCTGGGGGAGCTGTCCGACCCGGCGGCGCTGCGACGTGCCTGGGATGGCGTACGGGCGCAGATCCAGCGTCCCGTCCTGTCTCCGCCGCTGCGGGCGCTGCGCCGGCTGGGACTCACCGAGCGCGACGCGGTGCTGCTCAACGCGTCCCAGTCGCTGCGCGGGCCGTGGGCGCTCGCTTCGGCGGCCGTGTTCGTGTTCGTCGTCGCGGCGGCTTGGTCGAGCTCGGAGCTGAGCACCGCGTGCTATCTGCTCGGGGCCCCGCTGGTGCCGCTGCTCGGCGTCGTCGGGGCGTTCGCGACCGGTGACTCGCTCGCCGCGCTCGCCAATACGACGCCGTATTCGAAGCTGCGGCTCAGCCTGCTGCGGACCGTCGCGGTCATGGTGACCACGGTGCCGTTCGTCGTCGGCTTCGGCGCGATCGTGACCGGCATGGGCTGGCTCTCCGTCGCCTGGCTCGGCCCCGGGCTCGGCCTGACGCTCACCGCGCTCGCCTTGCTCACCTGGTGGCCGCCGAAGGTCGTGGGTGCGCTGCTGAGCGCCGCGTGGATCGCCGTGATCGCCGTCGCATACGGCCGGCACGACGTCGTGCTGAGCGTACGCCCGCAGGCCCAGCTCGCCTACGTCGCACTCACCTGTGTCACCGCGATCGCGCTCGCGATCCGGATCCGTCTCGCCAGGACCCCCGGAGGCTATGCATGACCAGACTCGTACAGGCGCGCGCCTTGACGAAGCGCTACGGCAGCACCACGGCCCTCGACGCGGTCGACCTCGACCTGGACGTCGGCGTGACCGGCCTGCTCGGTCCCAACGGTGCCGGCAAGACCACCCTCATTCGGATGCTCACGACCGCGACCCCGCCGACGTCCGGCCGGATCACAGTGCTGGGCCACGACGCCACCGCCGGGCCGGCCGAGCGGGCACAGGTACGGCGCCTGCTCGGGTATCTCCCGCAAGAGCTGCAGTTCCCCCGGGGCATGACGTGCTTCGCGTTCATCGACTACATCGCGGTGCTCAAGGAGTGGACGGCCACCGCGGCACGCCATGCCGAGGTCCGCCGGGTGCTCGATCTGGTCGGGCTCGGCGATCGCACCACGCGGCGCATCCGCACCCTGTCCGGCGGGCAGCGCAGGCGCCTCGCCCTCGCCCAGTCGCTCATCGGGGACCCGCGCCTGCTCGTGCTCGACGAGCCGACCACCGGGCTCGATCCCGAGCAGCGGGCGTCGCTGCGGGCGCTGCTCTCCGAGCGCGGACGCACCGGGGCGGTCCTGCTCGCCACCCACCAGACCGAGGACGTCGCGGCGCTGTGCGATCGGGTCGTCGTCGTGGCGGCCGGCCGTGTCCATTTCGACGGCAAGGTCCGCGACTTCGTCGGCACCGCGGGCGGCCGGGTGTGGCTCGCCGACGCCGAGCTGCCCGGCGCGCGGGCGTCCTGGCGCACCGCCGACGGCAAGGTCCGCTCGGTCGGCGGGCAGCCCACCGCCGAGGCCGTCGCGGCCGAACCGTCCGTCGAGGACGCCTACCTGCTGATGCTCGGGCCCACGGCCCAGTCCCGGATGGAGATGGCAGCATGACCACGACGACCGCCACCACCGCGCGCACCGGGAGTGCGCTGGGCCAGCTCACCGCCATCGAGCTGCGCAGATACGCCAAGCATCCGCTGTTCCTCATCGGCGTGCTGCTGACCGTCGCGACGAGCGTCGGCCGGCCCGACGCGGAGACCTCCGGCTTCTTCAACGCCATCGTCCCCGCCGCGGGCCTCGGCGTCCTCGGCCTGGTCGCGATGGCCGCGCAGACCCGCAAGGCGACCAGGTTGAACCGGGCCGCGGGGGTCACCCCGGTGCCGGAGCGGGTGCAGACCGCGGCTCTCGCGCTCACGGCCCTGCTGCCGTTCACCGTCGGCCTGCTCTGGGTGGCGTGGGCAATGTGGGCGCAGCACCGGTGGCCGGTGCCGGACAACGGGTTCCCGTTCGCCCCCGCGGGCGACGGCTGGACCTTCGCGGCGCTGCTCGGTGAGGGCGGGCTCTCCGCGCTCGGCGGCCCGTTGCTCGGGATCGTGGCGGGCCGGTACCTGCCGCAGCGTGGCACGGCACCGATCGTCGCCGTGCTGCTCGTCGCGGTGAGCATCGTCTTCCAGGGCATCTTCGAGCCGCTGCGCACGATTCGGGTGGTCATGCCCTTCACGTACTGGGGCGGACCGATCGGTGTCGAGGGCGACGACATGCGGATGCTGCTGCTGAGCGGTTCACCCGGCTGGTGGGCGGCGTACCTGTGCTGCCTGTGCGGGCTCGCCGTCGTCGCCGCGCTGTGGCACGATCCCGGCGCCCGGACGCCGGCACTGCGCCTCGCGGGCGGCGCGCTGGTCGTGGCCGCCGTGGTCACCTGCCTGCTCGCGATGTTCACTGGCATCGGGCACACCCTGGTCAACCCGCTGCCGAGCGGCGCGTGACCCGATACGTGGTCCAGGCGGTCCCGTGGCGGCTGACCATCGTCGCCACGGGAATCGTCGTGGGCCTGATGACCCTCGTCGCCCGGTGGCCGGCGGTCATGTGGCCGCTGCAGGGCACGGCCCTCGGCCTGATCGCGGGGATCACCGCCTGGGCGGCCGACGAACCGGCCGCGCAGGTGGTGGACACCCTGCCCCGCCCGCTGTGGTGGCGCATCACCGCCCGTGCGGCGGTGGTGCCGCTCGCGCTCGGCACGTGGATCGCGTGCCTGCTGGCAGCCCGGAGCCGGCTGCCCGACCACTTCTGGTTCTTCGTGCTGCAGGCGGCCGGCATGGTCGGCCTCGCGCTCGCGGTCACCACCTGGCGGCGTGGCCGGGGGGTCGCCGAACCGGGCCGCCCGTTCGCCGCGATCGTCGTGCCGACGGCCACCGCGGTGGCCCTGGCCCGGCCGTTCACCCGGCAACTCCCGGTGTTTCCGGTCTGGCCTTCCGAAGACTGGCACACCAGCCGCGTCGTCTGGGTCGCCGTGACAGCCGGTTCGTTCGCCATCCTGGCTGCGGCCCTGATCCGCAGCCTGCGCAAGGCCTGACCGCGCCCTCGCCGACACCGCCGGCGACGTAGTGCCTGATCCGTCCGGTGGGAGTCCGCCGGCGCCCTGCCCGGCACCCGTCCCGGGTGGCTAGCGTCTGATGCGTGGAAAGTGTGACGACCGGTGCCGGGCGGGTGCTCGTTCTGGTGTTGCCGGAGGTGAACCTGCTCGACCTGGGTGGTCCGGTGCAGGTCTTCGACGCCGCGGCGGCGCTGGGAGCCGATCTCCGGTTGGAGTTCGTGGCCGAGGCCGAGCGGGTGCGATCGGCGCAAGGGCTGGCCCTGGCCGGGATCGGGCGGTTGCCGAAGGTCGGTCCCGGCGATCTGGTCCTGGTGCCCGGGCCGCGGCTGCGCGAGCCGGACCCGGGACAGGACCTGGTGTCGGCGCCGGTGGTGGAGTGGCTACGAGCGGCGTACAGCTGCGGAGCCCGGATCGCGGCCGTGTGTACCGGCGCGGTGGCCCTGGGTGAGGCCGGGCTGCTGGACGGCCGGCGGTGCACCACGCACTGGGCGTTGACCGAGCACATGCGCCGGCGCTATCCGGCCGCGCGGGTCCAGGACGGCGTGCTGTACGTCCACGACGGGCCGGTCAGCACGAGCGCCGGCATTTCGGCCGGTGTCGATCTGGCGCTGTCGCTGATCGAACGGGACCACGGGCCGGCGTTGGCCGCCGCCGTGGCCCGGGAGCTGGTGGTCTACCTGCGGCGGGACGGCTCCCACACGCAGATCAGCCCGTTTCTGCGATTTCGCGACCATCTGCACTCGGGGGTCCATCGGGTGCAGGACCACATCGCCGCGCACCTGGACACTCCGCACAGCCTGGCGGAGCTGGCCGCGGTGGCGCACCTTTCCCCGCGCGGACTCAGCCGCGCGTTCACCGCGACGACCGGCATCACCCCACTGGAGTACCAGCAGCAGCTCCGCCTGGAGCACGCCGCGACCCTGCTGGCCGAGACCGACCTGACCATCGAGACCGTCGCCGCGCGGTGCGGCTTCCGCGACGCCCGGCACTTCCGCCGGCTGTACTCCGCCCGCCACGGCAAACCCCCGTCGGCGGGCCGCGCCGCAAGCCGCTGACCCGTTCTCGTCCTCCCTCAGCCTTACGGAGAAAAACCCACATGCGACACGTGTTGCTTCGCCGTGCCCGGATTCTGGCCCGCGTCCTGCTCGGTGTTGTCCTGTTCGCCGTCACGCTGGCCGGCATCGGGCTGGCCGGGGTCACCGTCACGATGAACGACAGCTACCCGTCCGCGGCGCCGGCCGCCCTGGCGGGCGGATGGCCGCAGCCGGCGCGGGCTCCGGCCGGACGTACCGTCGTCGCGGTCGTCATCGGCTCCACCGGATCGGTCGTCACCGACGTGCTGGCGCCGTACGAGGTGTTCGCCCGGTCCCAGCACTTCTTCGTCTACACCGTCTCCGCCCGCCGCGCACCCGTCGCGCTGTCCGGCGGCCTGCAGGTCGTGCCCGACCACGCCGTCGCCGATGTCGACAGCGGCGCCGTACCCGCACCCGACGTCGTCGTCGTGCCGGCCGTGGTGCAACCCACCGGCCCGGCCGAGGCGACCCTGCGGACCTGGATCACCCGGCAGGCCGGCCACGGGGCTCGCATCCTGGGGGTGTGCGCCGGGTCGCAGTTCCTCGCCACCACCGGCCTGCTCGACCACCGCCGGGCCACGTCGTTCTGGGCCAACCTCGACGGCCTGCGCGGCAGCTACCCGCGCACCGACTGGATCGCCGGCCAGCGCTACGTCGAGGACGGCCCGATCACCACCACCGCCGGCGTCACCTCCGGGGTCGTCGGCGCGCTCCGGCTGGTCGAGCGGATCGCGGGCACCGAGGAAGCGGACCGCATCGGCCGCGACATCGCGTACCCGGGCTGGAAGCTGGACGGCCCGACGACCATCGCCACGCGCCGGCTCGCCCTGTCCGACCTGCCCTACGGCCTCAACGCCGCGTTCCCGTGGCTGCGCCCGACCGTCGGCATCGGACTGGTCGACGGCCTCGACGAGATCGACGTCGCCGCCGCATTCGAGCTGTACGCCGGTACCTCCTTCGCCGCCCACACGCTCACGCTCGCCGCGCACCCCGTCGTCACCACCCGGCACGGTGTCGTCCTGCTCGCCGACCCCACCGGCACCACGACCGCCAAGGTCGACCGGTTCGTCGTACCCGGCCTGCGCAACCTCGACCAGGTCGACCCCGGCCTGCGGCAATGGGCCGGCGAGCGCCACCTCGGCATCGACCTGCCGCACGCGGGCCGCGCCGCCGGGGAGTTCAGCTTCGACCCCGTCCTGCGCGACCTCGCCCGCCACACCGACCGGGCCACCGCCGTGACCACCGCCAAGTTCACCGAGTATCCCGCCGCGCAGCTGCGGCTCGCCGGCGGCGCCTGGCCCTGGCGATCCACTCTCCTCGCCGTGCTGACGCTCGTCATCGCGACCGGCGTGGCCCTGCTGCCGGCGGCCGTCACACGCCTCATGTCCCGGCTCCCGGGTCGTGGGCGCCGTCCGGCCGCCGAACCGGTCTCGTAGCCGCCCGCTCAGATCGTCGACATCGCCCGGCGATGGCTCGGCGGCATCGGTGGCGTCCATTCGAGCACGTCGCGCGGCCAATGCTGGAGCCGGGCACCCGATTCGTACGTGGTCTGGGCGAAGTCGAGGATCGCCCGGCGCGGGTCGTCCGACAGCCGGACGTCCTCGTAGCTCAGCACGAACTCGCCGAGGTCGGCGTCGAAGCGCGCCGGCGCCGGGCTGACCGGCTGGTCGCGGACTCCCGGCGGCTCCGGATAGGTGTACGAGTAGAAGATCGGCTGTTCGACACGCATGCCGTTGATCCAGGTGCCGCCGGGCCAGAAGCCGAGCGAGCTCTGCTCGGCGGTGTAGCTGAACCGGGTGATCGTGTCGGCGTTCGGTGGCGGCTCGGTGGGCCGGCCGGAGTAGCGCGTCGTGGCGAGGTCGAACGAGCCCCAGTAGAACTGGACCGGGCTCGCCTTGCCGGTGAAGCGGGCCCGGAACTCGTCCAGGATCCCCTCGACCTGGCACAGGACGCGCCAGAACCGCTCGGCCTGGGCCGGGTCGTACGTCGAATGCACGGTGTCCTCGTCAAAGGGGATCGGATTCGCTACCTCCACCGGGTGGGTCCAGATCGGCACGTGCAGCCCCAGGTCGTCGAGCGCCCTCATCGTGTCGGTGTAGAAGTCGCGCACGGGCCGGCCCAGCTCGACGGTGCGCCGCTCGCCGGCGTCGGTGTCGATGTGGAGCACATGGTCGACAAGGTCGAGGTCCATCTCGAAGGTACGTGCACCGTGCGGGAGGGCCGCGGTCCGCAGGCCCCGGGCGGAAGGCTCCAGGGCGACCTGCCACCAGTGGTTCGTCATGGGCCGCAACGCCAGCGAGATCTTACCGATGACCTGGGTGTACATGTGCAGCGTGTCGTACGTGGGCTCCCAATCGGCGACCGGGAGGGCCGCCCAGTGCTGCCGCTGATTGTTCATCTCCGCCCCCAGCGTTGCGGCGTCGGTTCGGACGAAACCATTGCTGCCCGGAACGGCCCCGATCATGCGCCGGTCGGAGGCTGCGTCACCGCTGAGGAGTGTCCTGGTGGCCAAACCGTCCCGCACATCAGTGCGCACATCGGTGAACTTCAAACGTTCGGGTGAGATCCGGTACACAACGGGCACGATATTGTCAGCGCCGTGACGCGGGAGTCGCTTCGGTCAACGGCCAGCCCCGCGGTCGATGTCGCCGGTTCGGCGGTGCACAAGGCTGCCCGGCGGTATGTGGCGGCCACCGCCGGGGTTGCCGCCCTCGGCACCGCCTGGTGCGTGGCATACCTGACCGTCGGCGCCGGTACCGAGGCGTTCGCGTACATATTCGTCCCGGTTGGCGGCGCGCTCGCCACCGCGTCCGTGTATCACATGTCCCGCAGCGGCGATCTTGACCCTGTTGCCGGGCGGTTCTGGCGCGCCGTGCTCGTCGCCGTTGCCATGATCACGATCGGCTATGGCTGGCTGGCGGTGGACATGCTGACGCACGCCGCCCAGGCTCATGTGCGCACCATGCCGGTGCCGGCCGCGGCCTGTGCGGCGATCGGCTTCGGTATCGCCATCTGGGCGATAGGCCGGGTGCCGATCGTCGCGGCCGGTGGCGTCGAGTGGTGGCGCATGTTGCTGGACCGTACGATCGCGTTCCTCGGCTGCGCGGCCGTGTTGTGGTACACCGGGCTGGCCCCGATGCTGTCCGCCCGCGAGCCGTGGAGCCCGCAGGCGATGGTGCTGGTCGGGCTCGGGTTCATGGCCGCGGTCGGCGCCGTGACGAAGGTGTCGTACGTTGCGGGCGGCCCCATCGACCGCGCTGCGATACGGCTCCTTGCGGCCAGCGGTGGGGTCACCGCCGGGATCGTTGCCGTGCTCGCGGTGCGGTTCGGTTATGACGCGGCTGTTCCCGCCCAGGCGATCGTGATGCCGCTGACCCCGGTGCTGGCCACGCTCGGCGTCGCGGCGCAGTGGCGCGCCAATCTCGGGTTTCGCCGCGACACGGCCCGCGGCGGCATGCTGTTGCCCTACCTGGCCGTGGCGGCGGTCGACGTACCGCTGATCGCGCTCGCGTTCGGCGCGCCGCTGCACTGGCCGGGTCGCGTGGTCGTGATCGCTGCCGTGGTGGTGACCGTGCTGGTCACGGTCCGGCAGTTCATCGCGTTCCAGGAGAACGCCCGGCTGCTTCGCAACGCGCGTGTCCAGGAGGAGCGGCTGCAGTACGAGGTCAGCCACGACGGCCTCACCGGCTTGGCCAACCGGGCGCTGTTCCGGGACCGGCTCACGAGCATCCTGGCCACAACGGGACGGGCGTCGGTTCTCCTCGTCGACCTGGACGACTTCAAGACCGTCAACGACCTGCTCGGTCATGGCGTCGGCGACCGGCTGCTCGTCTCGATCGCGCAGTTGCTGCGCGCTGAAGCCGGGAACGACGGCCTGCCGGTGCGGGTCGGCGGCGACGAGTTCGCGGTGCTGCTCACCGGCGCCGATGCCGACCCGGAGGAGCTGGCCGGCCGGCTGCTGGCCGCGCTCGACCGCCCGATCAGCGAGTATCGCCTGCTGGTGCAGGCCAGCATCGGCATCGCCGACGCCGTGCCCGGCGCGACCGTCGACTCGGTGCTGCGGGACGCCGACGTCGCGATGTACACGGCCAAGCAGCGTGGTAAAGCAAGCTTCGTGCGGTATGTGGACGGCATGGGGGAGCCCGTGCTGGCGCACATGCAGCTCGGCGGCGAGCTGCGGCGGGCCCTGGACGACGACGAGTTCCGGGTGGTCTATCAGCCGATCGTGCGGCTGGAGGACAACCGGGTGATCGGTGTCGAGGCGCTGGTCCGTTGGCATCACCCGACCCGCGGCGTCGTCTCCCCGGCCGAGTTCATCCCGGCCGCCGAACGGACCGGCCTGATCGTGCCGCTGGGCCGGTTCGTGCTGCGCGAAACCGCCCGCCAGGCGGCCGCGTGGTTGTCCGAGTTCGGACCGGACGCGCTGCAGGAGGCGGGACTCAACGTGTCCGCGCGGCAACTGCACGACCCCGACTTCGTGTCCAATGTGGCTGCCGCGCTCGCGGAGAGCGGGCTGCCCTGCGAGCGGCTGGTGCTCGAGGTGACCGAGTCGGCGGTGCTCCGCGGTCAGCAGGTCTCCCGGACGCTGTACGAACTCGACCGTATGGGCATCCGCCTGGCGCTGGACGACTTCGGTACCGGCGAATCGTCGCTGAGCCTGCTGCGCGCGTTCCCCGCCGAGATCGTCAAGCTGGACAAGTCGTTCGTCGACGGCATCGAGATCGACGACGGCCAACCGGCCGCGGCCGGCGCCCGGCAAGCGGTGGCCCGCGCGGTGATCCAACTCGCCCACGCGCTCGGCCTCGACACCGTTGCCGAGGGAGTCGAGAGCGCCGAGCAGGCGGCAGTGCTCCGCGAGCTCGGCTACATCCTCGGTCAGGGCTACCACCTGGCCCGGCCCATGACCGCTGAGGGCGTGTCCCGCCTGCTGGCACACCAGCAGGCCATGGCGGCCGCGGACCGCTGAGGCGACACCGACGCGGTCGCCGGCTTCTGTTCCTGTGGGGCAGCCGTTGATCACGGCCCGATGTATCTGTTAGAAATATCTGGCAGATACATCCCGGGAGGTGCCAGTGGGCCGCTCAAGCCAAACCGACATGGCGGTGCTCGGCGCGCTGAGCATCGAGCCGATGACGGGATACGCGTTACGGGAGGCCATCCGTAACGTCCTCGGACACTTCTGGAGCGAGAGCTTCGGCCAGATTTACCCGGCGCTCGCCGGCCTCGAGGCGGACGGGCACGTCACGCGCCAAGGCTCGACCCGCCCAGGCTCGTCGACCTTCACCATCACCGCATCCGGGCGGCGACGACTGCGCGAGCTGCTCTCCCAACCGATACAGCCGGTGCCGCCCCGAAACGGTCTGCTCATCCGGCTGTTCTTCGGTCACACACTCGGCGTCGAGGCCTGCCGCTCCCTGATCATGCAGGCCCGCGAGCAGGCCGCACAGCAACTGCGCGAGTACGAGGCCCTGGCCGCACAGACCGCCGGCGAGCCCCAGTACGCCGACGCCGCCCCGTTCTGGCAGCTCACCATCTCCGCGGGCCGCCACAGCGCCCAAGCCGCCATCGCCTGGGCCGACGAGTCCCTCGCCGCACTCGACGCCGTTCCCTCAGCCTGATGACAGGGAGTACCCCATGAACTCGATCGCCGGACAGCCTTCCCTGTCTCGTATCGCCGCGTTCGCCGCCACCGCCGGACTCGCCGGCATCGCGGTGTTCCAGCTCGCGCTCGCCCTGGGGGCGCCGTGGGGCCGGGCCTCGTGGGGTGGCGCATACGCCGGCGTCCTGCCGGCCGAGCTACGAATCGCCAGCGCGGTGGCGATCGGGGTGTGGACATTGGCGCTGCTGCTCGTGCTGCGCCGGGCAGGACTGGGCGCCACCACGCTGCCCAACGCGGCGGGACGCTGGGGACTGTGGGTCCTGGTCGGCGTACTCATCGTCAGCACGGTCATGAACACGCTGTCGCCGAGCCCTTGGGAGCGGTTCCTGTGGGCGCCCTACTCCCTCGTACTCGCCGGCCTCTGCGCGGTTGTCGCACGCTCCAAATAGCCGTGCACCGCGTCGACCGCCGCTGGCGCGCCCGGACGCCGACGCCGGGCGCTGGTCATTCCTCCCAGACGTCGACCAGCGGCAGGCCGCGACCGGTGCGAGCCGCATCGACCATGCGCTGGATCAGGGCGGTCTTCGCGCGGGTGTACGCCTCACCGTCGTGGCCGGCATCGGCCAGACCGCGCTTGAGCTGGGCGTACGCGGCGCGGTCGGCGGGGTGCCGACGCAGGTGGTCGCGCAGCAACCGCTCGTTGCGGGTGTCCCACGAACTCGCGGTCACCACGTGCAGGTGGTAGGCGACGGGCTCGCCTTCGCGCCGGTAGAAGAGCCGTTCGGGCATGCCGGTCTCGATCCCGTGGTACCCCAGCGCATGCAGTGCGTTCTCAGCGGCGGCGACCGCCTCGAGGGCCCCGGTCGCGGCCATCAGGTCGATCACCGGCTTGGCGGCCAGTCCCGGGACGGCGGTGCTGCCCACGTGCTCGACAACGGTGAGTCGACCAGGCAGCGCTTCCAGCAACTCGTCAGCAGCGCACCGGGCAAGGCCGGGCCAAACCGGGTCGTAGTCGCGAATCTCGATCGTCACGACCGGACTTTACCGAGCGTGCGTGCTGACGGCTGGCAGCGGACACACGTGCTGCGCCCGCCTGGTGCCGGGCTGAGCTTCGCGGGTTGCCACACATGATCGCGCGGCGATAATGCCGTACGGTGTTGCGGTGAACGATCGCGCGACCGTCCGGCAGCGTCCCGCCGCCCCCAATCGTCCCGGCACCGGCCCGGCCCTGCCGTCCAAGGCCGCCAAGGCGCGGGCCGCCGCCGCTGCCAAGCGCCGGCAGGTGCTGACCGTCGCAGGCGCGGGCGCGGCCGCGCAGGCGGGACAGACGATCACGGTGAACTACGTGGGGGTCACGCTCGCCGACGGCAAGGAGTTCGATTCGTCCTGGAATCGTTCGCAGCCGCTCAGCTTCGCCCTCGGTGGCGGCAACGTCATCCAGGGTTGGGACCAGGGCCTCGTCGGGGTCAAGGTGGGCAGCCGGGTGCAGCTGGACATCCCGGCAGCCCTGGCCTATGGCGACAACCCGAGAAGCGGGGCGCCGCGCGGCGCGCTGCGGTTCATCGTGGACGTCCTGTCCGTCGCGTAGCCGGCCGCGGCCGGGCCACGCCGAGACGCACCGCCGGGCGGGCGCGCCTCACGGCTGCGGACACAGGCGGCGTTCGATCCAGCGGCGCAGGTGCTCCTCGTCGCGGTGGCCCGCTCGGGTGCCGACCGCAGCGATCGTTACGACCAGGGCCAGCGCGCCCAGCGGCGCCGCGAGCGGCGCCAGGTCGCTCACCGACCGGACGCCGGCCAGCCCGACGATCAGGCCGGTCAGCCCGAGGATCAGCCACAGCGTGGTGAACAGCGGGACGAGCGGCTGGATGTCGAACGAGCCGATCAGCTCGCAGCCG
Source organism: Dactylosporangium sp. NPDC048998 (assembly GCF_043197855.1). Taxonomy (NCBI): domain Bacteria; kingdom Bacillati; phylum Actinomycetota; class Actinomycetes; order Micromonosporales; family Micromonosporaceae; genus Dactylosporangium; species Dactylosporangium sp. NPDC048998. The sequence goes on along the minus strand of NZ_JBICTV010000008.1, from coordinate 296,547 downwards.
CCGCCAGGCAGCGGCCGGAACCGGGCGCGCAGGACCGGCCGCCAGGCATTGTTGGACGAGCGGCGCTTCGAGGTCAGCCGGACCAGGTCCGGGCTGATCCGGCCGACCACGACCCGCACGCCTGACCCGCGCAGGATGGTGGCCCGGTCGGCGTTGAGGGCGGCGACCGCCTCGGCCACGCTCAACGGCGAGCGGAGCGCGAACGGCGTGCCTTGCCACCACCGCAACCAGCCGAACCACCACCGAGTCATCGGCTCATGATGCCGCCTTGGGGGGATGATCTGTCCGTGGGTACGCATGCTTCCCGCGAGTCGACGGCGTTCGTGGTCGGCGATCCGGACGCCCCCTGGGCTCTGCGGCTATGGCGCTCGTGGTGGCTGTTCCCGCCGGTCGGCCTGGCGCTGTGGCCGATCTCGCCGCTGCTGGCGGTGGTCCTGACAGCGTTGCTGTACGGGTCTGGCCTGAGCGCGCGCGGGTCGGCGCGGTACAGGCTCGCTCCGCGGCACCACCTGGTTTTCGTGCCTCATAGTGAGCGGGGCCCCTGGCACGAGGCCCAACAGTCGATGGGGCGGATCCGCGCGGCGTGGCCGGCCCTCGGCGCGATGGCCGACCCCGGCGATATCGACCCGGCAATGGATCAGGCCCGGTGGGGCCTTGCCGTGCTGCTGGTCCGGCGGGCCGAGGTGACCCAGGCGCTGGAGGAGCTCGAGGAAGCCGTGCACGGCCTGGCCGCGCAGGCGCCGCTGCGCGCGAAGGTCGCGGTCCGCCAAGCCGAGCTCGGGGACCGCCGCGACGAGCTGAACGAGCGGGTCGCCGAGCGGCTCGGGGCGCTGCGCAGGCTCGCCGAGGTTTCCGGTGAGCATGCCTATCAGCAGTACCGCACCAAGCAGGCCCGCCGGGCGCTGCGCCGGGCCCGGCGGGCGGACGAGGGCGGCACGGACGCGCCGGACGCGGTCGCCGAGATCGCCGAGCGGACCGCGGCGGTACTCGCCGCGTACCGCGAGCTGTCCGCGCTGTCCCGCGCGGACGCTGCGCCGGGAAGCCTGGCCGGTGAAACGCCGTGATGCGCAACCGGTTCCCGCTCGTCGTCGTTGCGGTGCTTCTCCTGAGCGTGGCGGCCGGCACCGCCTTCTGGCTGACCAGGACGGGAGACGGGCCGGTCACCATCGACGCGTACCGTCGCTCCGGTTCCGACGACCGGCGGCTCACGGTGCGGTTCACGCTCGGGGCGGGCGATACGATCACGCTGGCGGTTCTATCCGTCACGCTGTGGATATCTCCCATTTCGGAGCGCGGATTCCATCTCGTCCGTTCGGTCAGATCTGTCGGGGGAGTGATATCCCTCGTTGGCTTATGGGGGATTTGGCCCGAATCATGAGTGTTGCTGAACTGGGAGTTTGCTGGGAGATTCTCCGGGTCCATTCGAGACCTTGCCATCTGATAGGAATCGCATGAAGCTACGGGGGATCGCGCGGATCGCTGCGGCGACGGCCGCCACCGCCCTGCTCATCGGCGGCCTCGGCGCGCCGGCCCGCGCCGAGGAGAGCCCGAGCACCCCGGCCTCCTCGGCCCCGCCCCCGAGAACGCCCGGGGATATCTACCTGAACCTTCCGGACGAGGGCGTCTACGCCGCCACCGCGCCGAAGCAGGGCTGCACCGGCATCGACACCGGTGCGGCGGTCCCGGGCACGGACGGCTGGCTCTTCAGCAAGCCGGCCATCTATTTCGAATGGATCACGTACGTCTTCGGCTTCGGCGACGAGAAGACGAACAAGCTCACCATTCTGTACATGAGCCCCGACGGGGTCTTCATCGACGTCGTGGACGGCGCCGACGAGTCGACGCTCGCCAGCACGGTGGCCAAGCGGAAGGCCTCGCTCGTCAAGAAGTCGGCCGCCGGGGACCTCCCGCAGCGGGCGCCCGACGGCTGGACCGGCTACATCACCAAGGACGGCACCTGGATCAAGACGCCGGCCGGGCTGCTGCTCCTCGGCGGCTTTGCGCTCACCGTCCCGACCTACACGGACGAGCAGGACGTGCCGTTCGAGCTCGTGCGGGCGTGCGCGCCGCCCGGCGCTGCGATCTCGCCGTCGGCCTCGCCGTCGCCGTCGCCGGGCGCCGGGCCGCCGCTGCCGGTGACCGGCACCAACGTGTGGGTGCTCACCGGGGCGGGCGTCGCGCTCATCGCGGTCGGGGTGGTGCTGTTCATCGCCTACCGTCGCCGGCAGAACGTCAAGTTCGTCGCCTGATCCTGCGGTACCAAACCGGGAGGGCCGTCACGCGGGAACACCGCGGGGCGGCCCTTCCGCCTTGCCGGCCGATCGAGATATTGGCCTGTCGGGATGATGATTGTGGGGTGAGGCGGGCAAGCGCGTGGTCGGCGGCACTGGTCCTGGTGGTCACCGCGCTCGCGCTCGGGCGGGCGGGTGGTGCCTGGATCCCGGGTGGCGCCCTGCCGGCTGTGGATCGGATTTCGCTCGCCGTCATGCTGCTGCTGCTCGCGCATGGGTTGGTCGGACGCCGGCGGCTCGCGTTACGGGTCACCCTGGCGCTCGCCGCGGTCGCCGCGGTCGTACCGCCGGTGCATTGGCAACGGCTGGTCCTGCCCGTCGCGGCCGCTGTCATCCTGGTGCCCGCTCGCGGCAATTACGTCGTGCGGGCGGACTCGCGGCGGTTGCGGGCCGCGTCCGCGATTGCGGTGGTCGCGCTCGTCATTACGCTGGGCGACGGTTTCTGGGTGTCGGCCCGGCATGGAGAGCCGCTGAGGCGGGCCGCCTATGCCGCCCTGCCCTTCTCGCCGGCAGCCTCGGACCGGTCCGCCCACATCCTGGTCCTGATGGTCCTCGCCGCCCTGGCCGTGTCGCTGGCGGCGGCGCCCGCGCCACCGCCGTCGGGCGAGGTCGACCGGGCCCGGGTGCGTGACCTGGTCCAAGACCCGAGCGCGGGGAGTCTCGCCCCGTTCGTGACCCGCGCCGACCGCACCTACGTGTTCAGCCCCGGCGGCGAGGCTGCGGTCGGCTATCGGGTGCGCTTCGGGGTCGCCCTGGCCGGCGGCGACCCGGTCGGCTCCGCTCCGGCCGAGGCGATCGCCGCGTTCGTAGCGGTCTGTGCGCAGCACGGCTGGCGGCCCGCCGTGCTCGGCGCCGACGCGGCGGCCACCGGCGAACTCTGGCGCCGGGCAGGCGTGCGTCGTGCAGTCGAGATCGGTGACGAGGCGGTCCTGGACGTGGCCACGTTCTCGCTGACCACGCGTCGGATGCGCAACGTACGCCAGGCGGCCCACCGGGCCGACAACGCGGGCGTACGCGTGCAGGTCGGTGCCCTTGACCCGGCTCTCGTGCCGCTGCTGCAGGAGGTCCTGAACGACTGGCTGCGCGGCCGGCGCGAGCGGGGCTTCGCCATGAACCTCGACGCGATCCTCACACCGCGTACCGACGCCGTCTATGCCGTGGCCCGCGACGCCGCCGGCAGGCCGGTCGCGTTCGCCCGCTTCCCGGTGGCCGCGGGCGGCCGGATCCTCACCCTCGACGTGGCCCCGCGCCGGCGCGACGCTCCGAACGGTGTGGTCGAGCGCATGATCGTCGCAGTGGTCGAGCACGCGCGAACCACCGGCGCCACCGAGGTGACGCTGAACTTCGCCGGCATGCGCCGCGTCTACAGCGGGGAGATGCGCGGGGCACGGCTGTTCCAGCTGCCGCTGCATGCCTTGGACCGGTGGATCGAGCTCCGATCGCTGTATCTGTTCACCGGCAAGTTCCATCCCCGCTGGCGCCCCCGCCAGCTGCGCCTGCGCTCCTGGTGGGAGCTGATACCGGTTGCCGCCGCCGCGCTGACCGCCGAATTCAGCGCCGACCCGAGCCCGGCGGCCGCGGCGCCGGTGAGGTGACATCGGTACTTCGTTATGCGATGCTACGTCCGACGTAGTAATCGTTCGGAGGTGGCATGTCGGCGCTCACGGAGTTCGGCCGGTTCTCGGAGCCGGCATTGCTCATCCTGGTCAGTCTCGCCGAGGGCCCCAAGCACGGATACGCGATGCAGGACGACATCGCCGTCCTCACCGGGGATCGCCCCGGCCCCGGCACGCTGTACGGCGCGATCCGGCGCCTGGAGGAGCAGGGATTCATCCAGCCGCTGCCGGAGCGGGAGGGGGACCGTCGCAAGCCCTACCAGCTCACCGACGACGGCCGGGCGGCGCTGCAGGCGGAACTCGCGCGGATACGAGCCGTCGCCACCACCGGCCTGCGCCGATTGGCCCTGTCGTGAGCCGCGTCGTCCGGCTGGTGCTCGCCCTCTACCCGCGTGCCGTCCGGGACCGGTACGGCGCGGAGATCGCCGACCTGCTCGCCCACTCGCGGCGGCCGGTGCGCGACCTGGCCGACGTGGCCCGGTGCGCGCTCGCCGAACGGGCGCGGGGGCTCACGTACGCACGGCTGCGCCCCCACCTCGACGCGACCGCCGGCCTGGTCGTCGCGCCCGTGGCCTTCGCCGGCGCGTACCTTGCCTTCTTCTTCCTCTGCCAGTGCCTGCTGCTCGCCGCAGCGGCCGCCGGCGCACCGGTCGGCGGCGAAGCCGCGGGTGTCGTGCAGGCGGCGGCCACCCTGCCGGTCGCCGCCGGGGCGATCTGGCTGGCGAGACACGCCCGGCTGCCGTTCAGCGCGGCGCTCGCGCCGACGGCGCTCACGGCCGGCACCCTGCCGCTGGCGCTGCTCCTCGCCCCGGCCGGTATGTCGTGGCCGACGGCCGCCGCGCTCGGCTGCTGGTGGGTGACGATCGGCGCACTGTCCACAGTGGCCGTCGCGCTGGTCCGCCGGGGCCACCGGCGCCGCGCGGTGCTCACGATGGCGCTCGGCGGCCTGGTCGCGTGTGAGCTGGCGGTCGCCGTGTACAGCCTGGCGGTCTTCGGCTCGCCGTCCCGGGCGTTCGGCACCTATCCGGTGACCGTGCTCGGCATCGATCCGCGGGTGATCGGCGACCCGGCCGGGCGGGTGGCCGACGCGCTGACGATCCTGCCCGCGCTGCTCACCGCGTGCACGGCGTACGCCCTCGGACTGGCGACCGCGCGAAGCGCAGTCATCGACGAAACCTGACTCGATCGGCACCGTGCGGGCAGCGCGGGCCCGGGCACGCCGCATACGATCGTGCGATGATTTCAGGCGGGCCGGCCGAAGCCACAGTGCCGGACATCGTTCGCCGGCGGCTCGCGGGGCCGGGGCGCTGGCCGGCGGAGCTGTGGCTCACCGCGATCCTGGTCACCGGCGTCGCGCTGATGCTGCGCCTGGTTGGCCTCGCGCATCCGCGGGAGGTCGTCTTCGACGAGGTGTACTACGCCAACGAGGCCTGGGACCTGCTGCAGCGCGGGGTGGAGTGGAACCCGGAGGAGGGCACGCCGCAGTACGTCGTGCATCCGCCGCTGGGCAAGTGGATGATCGGGCTGGGGGAGCAGCTCTTCGGGTACAACTCCTTCGGCTGGCGGATCGCGGCGGTGACGGTCGGTGCGGCCTCGATCCTGCTGGTCACGCTGGCCGCGTGGCGGCTGTTCCGCTCGACCGTCCTGGCCGGCGCGGCGGGGCTGCTGATGGCGCTGGACGGCATGCACTTCGTGCTGTCCCGCGTCGCGCTGCTGGACGTGTTCCTGATGTTCTGGATCGTCGTCGCGTTCTTCTTCCTGGTGCTCGACCGTGAGCAGCGCCGCCGCCGGTGGCTGGCGCTGCTGGAGGCCGGCGCCGACCCGGACGGGCGGCCGCGGCCGGGCTTCCCGTGGTACCGCATCCTCTGCGCCGTGTCGCTCGGCCTGGCCTGCGGCGTCAAGTGGAGCGGCCTCTGGTACCTCGTCCTGTTCGCGATCGCCGCCGCGGTCTTCGACATGGGCGCGCGGCGCAGCGCCGGGGTGCGGCGCTGGGTCGCTGACAGCATCCCCGCGGGCGTCGGCTGGTGCTTCGCGTTCGCCGGCATCGCGCTGGCGGCCTACCTGGCCACCTGGGCCGGCTGGTTCGCCTCCGACGACGGCTATTTCCGCCATTGGTACGCCGAGACCAACGGCCTGCCGCACGACCGCCTCATCGACCCGCTGGTGAACCTGTACCACTACCACAAGGAGGCGTACGGCTTCCACACCACGCTGCAGGCGCCGCACCCGTACCAGTCCTGGCCCTGGCAGTGGCTGCTGCTGGGCCGCCCCGTGCTGTTCTACTCGGTTCAGACCGGCTCGTGCGGCCTGGAGGCCTGCTACGAGCAGATCCTGCTGCTCGGCACCCCGCTGCTGTGGTGGTCGTTCCTGCCCGCGCTCGCGGCGCTCGGCTGGCTCGCGATCGCCCGCCGCGACGGCCGCGCCTGGCTCATCATGGCCGCCGCGCTGGCCAGCATCGTGCCGTGGTTCAGCGAGATGCCCGGGCACCGCACGATGTACTACTTCTACTGCCTGCCCGCGGAGCCGTTCCTGGTCCTGGCCGTGGTGTACGTGCTCGGCGCGATCATCGGCCCGCCCCGCACCCCGCGCCGGACCGTCGGCGCGGCCATCGCCGGCGCCTACGTCCTGCTCGTCGCGGCCTGCTTCGCGTACTTCTACCCGATCTACTCGGGCATGGGCGTCACCGCGGCGGAGTGGCTGTCCCGGATGTGGCTCGGATCCCGGTGGATGTAGCCATCGCGGCGGCGTACGCCGGGCGATCTCCGGGTGTCGCAGCGCGCGAGCTGGTCCGCCGCGACACCCGGGAGTAGCCGATCAGATGTCGAAGCCCTCGTCGTCGAAGCCGCCGTCGAACCCGGTGTCCGCGAACGCTTCGGTGGCCTGGTCGGCGACGTCGGGCTCGAAGGCGTCACCGATCATGTCGCTGATGACCATGCCCCCGAGGAAGCCCAGCGCGGCGCCGCCGACGCCGGCGGCGATGGCGGTGCCCATGCCGGGCCGCCGCTGGTAGCCACCGTACTGGTACGGCTGGTGACCCTGGTAGGCGTACGTACGGCCGCGGCCGTGGCCCGGCTCGCCGTACGCCGCCGGCTGGTGCGGTTGCAGGAACGCTCCCGGCGCGGCGGTCCGGCCGTGCTGCTGCAGGATCGCGGTCAGCCACCGGTCGACCTCGTTGATCCAGCCGTCTTCGTCGGTGTTGAAGCGGTCGACGTCCGCCGCGCTGAGATGGTGGCGGTCGCCCGCGCCGGGCCGGGCGGCGAGTTCGACGACGACGGTGAGGTCGTCGGCGCCCGGGACGATGAGGAACACGATCTGGGGGATGTGCGGGCCGGGCTGCTGACCTTCGGGCATGGGCGCGTAGAAGGTGACGGCCTGGGCGGCGGGGACGGCCAGGCCGGCGCTCGGGCGGAGTTCGCTGCGGACGAACCGGGCGCCGATGATGCCGAGTGCGTCCATGATGCGCTGCTGGACGGGGCCGGCGTCGAGCGTGACCGGGTCGAAGTCGCCCTTGGCGCTGCCGGAGGCGACGGTGACGTGCGTTCGCACACCGACGGTGAGGCCGGGCAGGTTGTGGCCGTAGAGGGCGGTGAACGGGGCATGGGCGGGCACGGGCAGGGTGAACGGCACCGACGAGGCGCCGCCGCTGGTGATGTGGAGGTCGGCGGCGACGCGGTGGCGGGCGAGCTCGAGCTCGCCGAGCGGACCGTTGGCCAGCAGCTGCAGCTCGATGGCGGTGACCTGGCTGTCGCTCTTGGCGCGCAGGTTGACCTGGCCGGCGATCGCGCCGCCGGGCGTCGCCGGCTGCGGGGCGATGACGGTGTCGACCTCGACACCACCGAGGCCGAGGCCGGCGAGCAGCTTCTTGAAGACCATCAGCGGTTGCCTTTCTGTAGCGGTAGCCGGCGGCGGTGTCCGTAAACCGACACTAGCACGTGGAACTGTATGGTTTCCGCACGAGTGGGGACCACGAGCAGACCGACTCGATCCGGCATGCCTGTTGGCGGATATCGGCGGCGGGTTCACCCGGGTGCGGGCAAGCGCTAGGGTCCAGCTGGGCGAATCTCCGCCCGACCCCGTCAGTTGCATAGGCGTTTGCGATGTACCACGAGCAGCACCCTGCCGCGGGCCGCGGGCGGTCTTCCCGGCACCGGCGGCCGTTCGGCCGCGGGCGGCACGCGGCGGCCCGCCGGGGCGTCGGACTGTATATCGCCGCGGCCGTCATGGCGGCCGCGACGATCGGCTCGTTGTACGCGTCCGGGTCGCCGTCCGGCCCGCCGGGCTCGGTCGCGCAGGCCGCCCCGGCGCCGCGCGACCATCCGGGCGAGACGGCGCTGGTGGGGAGGCCCTCGTCCGGCGCGGACCCGCGCGTGGGCGACCAGCCGAGCCGGCAACCGGCGGCGCCGCCCGCCGCGCAACCCAAGCCCGCACCGACCCAGCAGCGCACCACCGGGGCACCGCGCACGCTGGCGACGTCGCCGCGGCCCGGCACGGCCCATGCCGCGCCCGTCACCCCGGCCGCACCGGCCGTGACCTCGGCCCCGTCGGCACGACCGTCGCCGAGCGATGCCAGCCCCTCCGCGGCCCCGAGCCCGTCCGAAACGTTCTCGCCGTCGCCTTCGCCGCCGGCTGGCGGCTGAGTCGTCCCGGCCTGGTACCGCGGTACTACGCCGGAGCGGGGAGATCGTTCCGCGGTACCGCCGCCGGAGGTCGTTCGGTCTTTACCGTCGTCGACGGGACGCCGGAAATGCGGCGGGTAGAGGCGAGGAACGGCCGATGATCGTGGCACGGCAGCTGACGAAACGGTACGGCGAGAAGACGGCGGTCGACCGCCTCGACTTCGAGGTGAAGCCCGGCATGGTGACCGGCTTCCTCGGGCCGAACGGCGCGGGGAAGTCCACCACCATGCGCATGATCATCGGCCTGGACGCGCCGACCAGCGGGTCGGTGACCGTCAACGGCCGGCGGTACGCGCGCCACACGGCGCCGCTGCAGGAAGTCGGAGCGCTGCTGGAGGCGCGCTCGATCCACCCGGGTCGCACCGCGTTCGACCACCTGATGGTCCTCGCCCACACGCACGGCATCCCGCGGCGGCGGGTCGACGAGATGATCGAGCTGACCGGGCTGCAGTCCGTGGCGCGCAAGCGCGCCGGGTCGTTCTCGCTCGGCATGGGGCAGCGGCTCGGCATCGCCGCCGCGCTGCTCGGCGACCCGGCCACGGTGATGCTCGACGAGCCCGTCAACGGCCTCGACCCCGAGGGCGTGCTGTGGATCCGCAACCTGCTCACCCGGCTCGCCGAGGAGGGCCGCACGGTGTTCGTGTCGTCGCACCTGATGACCGAGGTGGCGCTCGTCGCCGAGCACCTCATCATCGTCGGGCGCGGGCGCCTGCTCGCCGACACCACCGTGCACGACCTGGTGCGCCAGGCCGGCGGCGACGCCGTCGCCGTGGCCACCGCGGACCCGGCCCGGCTGCGCGCCGCGCTCGCCGGCCCCGGCGTGGAGATCACCGGGCGGGCCGGCTCCGAGGAGCTGCGGGTGACCGGGCTCTCGGCGCGGCAGATCGGGCTCGTGGCCGCCGAGCACGGCATCGCGCTGTTCGAGCTCACGCCGAAGCACGTATCGCTGGAGGAGGCGTTCATGGATCTGACGAGGGACGCCGTGGAGTACCACGGCGGCGTGACGACGAGCGGGGTGGCGGCATGAGCACGGTCATGGAGGCGCGCCCGGCGGGAGCCGACGCCGGGCCGGTGGCGCGGCCCGCGTACAAGGTCACCGGGCGGCGGGTGCTCCGCTCGGAGTGGGCGAAGCTGTGGACGCTGCGCTCCACCTGGATCACGCTCGCCCTCGGGCTGGCCGGCCTGCTGGTGTTCGGCAGCATCGCGGCGGTGCGGTACAAGTCGCTGACCACCGCCGGCGGCACCCGGGTGGGCTCGGGGGAGTTCGCCCACGCGACCGCGGTGAGCCTGACGCTGTTCGGCGTGCGGTTCGGCCAGCTGGCGCTCGGCGTGCTCGGCGTGCTGTTCGCCGCCGGCGAGTACTCCACGGGCATGATTCGCTCGACGCTGGCCGCGGTTCCGCGCCGGCTGCCGGTGCTGTGGTCCAAGGCCGCCGTGTACGGCGTGGTCGCCTTCGTCGTGGCCGTCGCCGGCGCGTTCGGCGGGTTCCTGATCGTCGACGCCGTCGTGTCCGGCACCCCGGCCCACATGTCCCTGTCGGACAGCGGCGTCACCCGGTCGCTGCTCGGCGCCGGACTCTATCTGAGCCTCGTCGGGGTGATCGGGGTCGGGCTCGGGATGCTGATGCGCTCGGTCGCCGGGGGCATCTCGGTGCTCGTCGCCACGCTGCTGCTGGTGCCCGGGCTGCTGTCGCTGCTACCGAGCTCCTGGCAGGACAACATCGGCCCGTACCTGCCGAGCAACGCCGGCGAGTCGCTGTACGCGCTGCAGCACGGCCCGGGCATGCTGTCGGCGGGGACCGGCGCGCTGGTCCTGCTGGGCTGGACCGTCCTGGCGCTGGCCGGCAGCGCCTACCGCCTGGTACGCAAGGACGCATGACGATCGCAAGGGGGTCGGTGACGATGAGCTCCGCCGGCACCGACCACCTCGCCGCCCACCCGCTGGTCGACGGGCTCACCGGCCTCGGCCAGCGGCTGCGGCGGCTCGACGCCCGGCGGCCATGGCTGTTCGACGCGGCGGTGGTGGCCGCGGTACTGCTGGTGTTCTGCGCGCCCGACTTCGTCCGCCACAGCGACGATCGGCGGGACCTGCAGATGCTGCTGTACCACCCGGCGCCGGCCGGCACGCTCGCCCTGCAGCTCGGCCTGGTCCTGCCGCTGTTCTGGCGTCGGCGGGCCCCCACCGCCGCGTTCTACACCATCGCCGCCGTGTTCGTCCTGCAGTGGTCGCTCGGCGTGCTGCTGCGCGCCGACGTCGCGCTGGTCATCGCCGTCTACAGCCTGGTGCTGCGGGTGCATCCGGCACGCCTGCCGTGGGCCGGGCTGACCGTCGCCGCGGCGCTGGGGCTGGTCGCGTGGCGGGTCTCCGCCGTGGTGTCGCCGTGGGACGCGCTGTTCTTCCTCTACAGCGCCGCCACCGCGGCCGCCGCCCTGGGCTTCGCCATCCGCATCCGCCGGGCCCAACTGGCCGCGCTGCGCGACCGGGCGCAGCGCCTGGAGATCGAGCGCGACCAGCGCAGCCGGCTCGCGGCGGCCGCCGAACGCACCCGGGTGGCCCGCGAGATGCACGACATCGTCGGCCACAGCCTCTCGGTGATCATCTCACTGGCCGACGGCGGCTCGTACGCGGTGGGCGGCAACCCGCAACGCGGCCGCGAGGCACTCGAGCTCATCGGCGACACCGGCCGGCAGGCCCTCGCCGAGCTGCGCCGGGTGCTCGGCGTCCTGCGCGAGGAGACCGAGGCCGCCGAACTGCACCCGCAGCCCGGCATCGCCGAGATCGGCGCCCTCTGCGAGCGCATCCGGGCGGCCGGGCCCGACGTCGTCTACCGCACCGCCGGCGACGTCGACGCCCTCGACCGCGGGGTGCAGCTCACGGCGTACCGGATCGCCCAGGAAGCGCTGACCAACGCGCTGCGGTACGCGGGGCCTCGCACCGCGCTCGACGTCGGTCTCGCCGCCGGCGGCGAGCGCCTGCAGATCACCGTGCACGACACCGGCCCGCAGCCGCCCGAACACCCGCCGCCGCCGGCCGCGAAGCCCGGGCACGGACTCGCCGGCATGCGCGAGCGCGCCGCCCTCTACGCCGGCACCGTCGAGGCCGGACCGCGCCCCGGCGGAGGCTGGACGGTACGGGCGACCCTCGACCTGACCCCGCTCCCCGCACCCGAAGGCCGGCCATGATCACCGTACTCATCGTCGACGACCAGCCCTTGCAGCGGCTGGGCTTCCGCATGCTGCTGGAGAGCAACGAGGACACGGACGTCGTCGGAGAAGCCGGCAACGGTACCGAGGCGGTGCGCCGCGCCGAGCAGCTGCACCCCGACGTGATTCTCATGGACGTACGCATGCCCGGCATGGACGGCATCGAGGCCACCCGCCGCGTCGTCGCGGCCGGCGGCCGGTCCCGGGTGCTCGTGCTGACCACGTTCGACCTGGACGAATACGCGCACGCCGCGCTCCGCGCCGGGGCCAGCGGCTTCCTGCTCAAGGACGCGCGGCCCGAGGAGCTGCTGGCCGGCATCCGGGCGGTCGCGGACGGCGACGCCGTCATCGCGCCCGCGCTGACCCGGCGGCTGCTGGACCGCTTCGCCGGCCACCTCGGCGCCGACGCCGCGCCGCCGGGCCGCACCGACCCGCGCCTGGCCAGCCTCACCGACCGGGAACGCGAGATCCTGGTGGCGATCGGCACCGGCTGGACCAACCGGGAGATCGCCGAGCGGCTCGTGCTGTCCGAGTCCACCGTGAAGACCCACGTCGGCAAGGTCCTGGCCAAGATCGGCGCACGCGACCGCGTGCAGGCCGTCATCTTCGCCTACGACCGGGGACTCACCCGGCCGAACACCGGCGGATGACCACGGTGGTGTCCGCTCGCTGCCCCAGGGCAGGACACAGCCGTCAGCACACCTGCGGGTAGCGGCACAGGTCGGTCGTGGTGGTGTTGCGGCCCATCGCGCCCGTTGTCGCCGCGGGCAGCCTGTCCGGCGCGTGGCCGTGCTCGACCCAGTCGACGAGGGCGGCGAGCGGGTCGATCGGGACGGGTCCGGGCCCGCCCCCGCAGTGGCCCACGCCCGGGGCGAGGAAGACGCGGTAGAACCGGTCGGTGGCGTCCGCGCCGCCCATGAACGCCTCGACCCGCCGGCGGTAGTCGATCGTGCCCTGCGGGAAGACGACCCGGTCGGCCAGGCCCTGCCAGGTGATCAGTTTGCCGCCGGCGGCGCGGAACGCGGACAGGTCGGGGTCGTCGGTGCCCATGACGGCGTGGTAGCGGGCTCGGGATCGCTGGAACAGCCGCTCGAACCCGACGTGGCCGATCGTGGACGTGTCGAAGCCGGGCCGCTGTTCGAGGAAGTACTTGATCCAGTTGTCCGCGACGGGGAACGGCGCGCCGTGCCGGGGCCCGAAGGGCGACTTCGTGGTGGCGGCCAGCGGGGTGAAGGGCGTGCCGCGCAGCAGGCCGTACCAGAGCTGCCTTCCGGACGTGCTCCGGGGACCGTCCCAGATCTTGCGGACGATGTCGGCGTCCGCCTGGCCGATCCGCACCCGCCTGCCGTGGCAGACGATCGTCCGGCCGACCAGCGTGCCCGGGTCGAAGGCGCACCGCTCGGGCCGGCCGATGATGCCGTCGGTGACGCCGTCCTCGGCGTCGCAGGCGGAGATCGCGGCGCGGTTGAAGGCGTCGAATGCACACGCGGTGGGGTAGACGCCCGCGTCGTGCATCACGACCTGCGGCCAGAACTGGGCGACGGTGAGCCGGTCCCAGTTGATGGCGGGCGCCGCCGCGACGATGCCGTCGAAGTCGGAAGGGTAGCGCTGGGCCTCCATCAGGCCCTGCCGGCCGCCGGTCGAGCAACCGTTCCAGTACGAGTACGCCGCGGGCCGGCCGTAGAAACCGGCCGTCACCTGCTTGCCGACGATGCTCATCTCGTGCACCGAGCGATACGCGAAGTTCGTCAGCAGCCCCTCGTTCACCGTCCCGTCGGGGTCAAGGGCCCAGTCCGGTCGCCCCGAGCTGGCGGTGCGGTCACCGGCGTCGGTCGATGCCGCCGCGTAGCCGCCGCGTATCGCCGGGATGAGCGTGCGTTCGGATCCGCCGGCGGAGAACCCACCACCCCCGACCGCCTGGAAGCGCCCGTTCCATCTCGTGCGCGGCAGCCACAGTCGCACCCGCACCCGGTCGCCGGCACCCGGATGGGTGAGCACGACGGTGACGTCGCAGAAGGCCGGAACGCCCGTGACCAGGTGCCCCCCATCGCTGAGGAAGGCGACCCCGCCCGGGTGCCCGGCCACGGCCACGGTCAGGATGCGCGCACCGGGAACCTGTGGCCGGGCCACGGCCGGGCACCCACGTGCGCCGTCGAGCCCGGCCGGCGCGGGCGCCTCGGTGGCCGGCAGCACCAGAGCGGCCAGCATCGGCAGCGCCTTGAGGCGAGCTGACAGGCGTCTCATCGCTATCCCCCGAGCCGGGTGCCGAGACCGACGAGCACGCGAACGACCCGGCACTCACTGCAGCTATCCGCCTCGGGCTACCCAGCACCGTGCCGCCGATGTCACAGACGGCCGGGTTTGCGGCCCGCGGACGCCGCCTGCCCGGTCTTCGTCGTCGTGCCGGTCGTGGTCATGCCGCCTTCTCCAGCGTGAGCAGGGTGGTCTTCGCGTCGAGGCCGCCGACGTAGCCGCCCAGGCTCCCATCGGTGCGCAGCACCCGGTGGCAGGGCACCACCACCGGCAGCGGGTTGGTCGCGCACGCCGTGCCGACCGCGCGGACCGCCTTCGGGTTGCCGACCTGCTCGGCGACCTGCTTGTAGGTCAGGGTGCGTCCGTAGCCGATGCGGGGCAGGTAGTGCTGCACCGTCTGCCGGAACCCGGCCGACAGGGCGTAGTCCAGCGGCACGTCGAAGGCGTGCCGGGTGCCGGCGAAGTACTCCTCCAGCTCCAGCGCGACCACATCCAGCCGCTTCGGGGCGACCAGGATGCGCGGGCTGATCCTCGCCGCGAGCGTGTCGAGGACCGCGTCGAACCCCTCCCGTTCGTAGGCGACGCGCACAAGGCCGCGCTCGGTCGCCGCCAGCAGCAGCGCGCCGACCGGCGTGTCGACGGTACGGTAGGCCACATCCAGCAGCCCGTTGTCGGCCGCCGCCTGCGCCAGGCGGGCATGCAGAGCCGCCAGATCAGCTTCGGGCACGGACAGCAGGGCGGTCACGTCGGGCTCCCCGGCCTCGCCAACGCCGTTGATCATGGTGTTCATCGGGGTGCTCCTTCCCGTGTCTCGCCCGCGTGATACGTCTTCCGTAATGTCTTGATCCCATCCGCCGCCGCCCGGCGCACCGCCTCCGGGGTCCCGCCGATCAGCTCGGCCGTCTCGGCGTGCGGTAGCCCGCCCAGGTAGTGATACGCCACCGCCAGGCGCTGCCGTTGCGGCAACGACGCGACGGCGCCCCACAGCTCCGCGGACTCCGCGTCCGGGACACCCTCGGTCGAGGCCTGCTCCGGCAGGTCGTCGGTGGGGATCGCGTGCCGGGCGCGGGCCCGGGTCACGTCGATCGCCTTGCGGTGCGCGACCCGGACCAGCCACGCCTCCACGTTCGTGTCCTCGTCCAGCCCGGGCCAGGCGCGCAGGGCGGCCAGGAACGTCTCCGACCAGGCGTCGTCCGCGTCGGTACCCGGGCCGAGCACAGCACGGCACACCCGCAACACGGTCGCGCCGTGCCGCTGCACCGCCTGCTCGAAGCGCTGTCTCATGTTCATCACCCCGTAGACGCGCTCGCGTCCCGGAACGTGAGGCCGGCGATTCAGAACAGGCGTGCTGCCCGTGCCTCCTCCGGCTCCTCCACCTCCAGCAACGCCCGCTTCCGTGTCAAGCCACCCGCGAACCCGGTCAACGATCCGTCCGCACCCACCACACGGTGGCACGGGATGACGATGCTGACCGGGTTGTGACCGACCGACTGCCCGACGCGTTGCGCGAGTTGCTTGCCTCCGAGCCGCTCGGCAAGGGCGCCGTAGGTGGTGGTCTGCCCGTACGGAATCTGCCGCAGCAAAGCCCAGACCCGCTCCGAGAACTCGTCCCCGTGCGTCGAAACCGGCACGTCGAAGCCCCGCCGCGAACCGGCGAGATACTCGCGCACCTGCCGCGCCGCCTCAGCGATCACCGGGTCGGCGTTCGCCTCGACACGCTCGCCGATCTCGGACTCCTTCGGCGGATACCAGTGCTTCGGGAAGTACAGACCCGCAAGCGCCGCACCGTCCGCGACGAACAGCAGCTCGCCGAGCGTCGTCCCGACGAAGGCATGCCTTCGAGTTCCGGCAGTCATGATCCCTCCTCATCTGCAGTTCTACCGTGAAGACGCCGGAGGCCGGTCGGACGTGAGAGACGGTCCTCCTGGTCATGGCGCCGTCAGCTGCGGTGGGCGATGCCCCAGCGCGGGCGGTCGGCCGGCGGCGGTGTCAGGTCGTCGGGCAGGTCCGGGAAGGACGCCGAGTCGTCCTGCGGGGCGTAGCCGGGCAGCGAGTAGCCGTACACCTGGGGCGTGTTGTTCGAGACCCCGTGGTACACCCCGTACGGCACGTCCGCGGTGAGGGCCGCGGCGAACAGGCGGTTGAGGTCGGCCGGGCTCAGCCAGCCGCCGCGCCAGCTCAGGCCGAGCGGGCGGTCGCGGACGCCGCCCAGGCGCAGGCACAGCACGCGCAGGCCCCAGACGTCGGTGTAGCAGCGGGCCAGCTGCTCGCCGAGGACCTTGCTGGCGCCGTACGCGCAGCAGGCGTGCGGCGGAAGGTCCTCGCCGACGAAGGTCCGGCCGGCGTCCACGTGGCCGGCGACCGCGTGCAGCGACGAGGCGAGGATCACCCGTGGTACACCCACGGCCACCGCGGCGTCGAGCACGTTCGCGGTGACGTCGCCGTTCGGCGTGCGCAGCCCGGCCCAGGGGGTGACCGGGTCGGCCTGGGCGGCCAGGTGAACGATCGCGTCGGCGCCCTCGGCGACCGAGCGGGCGAACGCCGGGTCGGCCAGGTCCCCGACGACCAGGTCGGGCCACGACGGGTGGGCGACGACGTCGGTGCGCCGGACGGGGCCTTCGAGGCGCAGGAGCGAGGCGACGCCGCCGGAAGCCCCGGTGAGCAGGATCATCGGATTCCTTCCGTGGAGACCCCGGCCTTCAGGCGGGGGAGGAAACGGACCCCCTGCGGAGCAGGACGGGGAAAGCTGATTCGCCGCCATGGCGGATCGGGGTCTGCCCGCGTGTCACCGCAAGGTTCACAAAATAGATCGGCCAAGATGTGAGGTGTGTGCAGGACGGTGAAGCGGGCGTTCAAGTACCGCTGCTACCCGACCGACGTGCAGGCCGCTGAGCTGGTGCGGACGTTCGGGTGTGTCCGGAAGGTCTACAACCTGGCATTGGCCGCCCGCACCGAGGCGTGGACGTTGCGGCGGGAACGGGTCAACTACAACGCGACCTCGGCGATGCTGACCGCGTGGAAGCAGACCGAGGAGCTGGCGTTCCTCAACGAGGTCACGTCGGTGCCGTTGCAGCAGGCGTTGCGGCATCTGCAGGCGGGGTTCGTGAACTTCTTCGCCGGCCGTGCCCGCTACCCGAGCTTCAAGTCGAAGAAGAAGTCCCGGCGGTCGGCGGAGTACACCACCAGCGCGTTCCGGTTCCGTGGCGGCAGGCTCACGTTGGCGAAGATGGCCGAGCCGCTGGACATCGTGTGGTCCCGGCCGCTGCCGGAGGGGGCTTCGCCGTCGACGGTGACCGTGTCGCAGGACGCGGCCGGGCGCTGGTTCGTGTCCCTGCTCTGCGAAGATCTGATCCCCGACGCCCCGGCGGTGGACACCGCTGTCGGGGTCGACGCCGGGCTGGACAGCCTGCTCACCCTGTCCACCGGGGAGAAGATCCCCAACCTGCGGCACGAGCGCGCCGACCGGGCGCGGCTGGCCCGCGCCCAGCGGAACCTGGCCCGCAAGGAGAAGGACTCCAGCAACCGGGCGAAGGCCCGGGTCAAGGTCGCCCGCGTCCATGCCCGGATCGCCGACCGGCGCCGCGACCACCTGCACAAGCTGAGCACTCGGCTCGTTCGTGACAACCAAACGATCGTGATCGAGGACCTGACCGTCCGCAACATGGTCAAGAATCGCACGCTGGCCCGTGCCATCTCGGACGCGGCGTGGCGGCAGT
The DNA here is from genome assembly GCF_043197855.1 of Dactylosporangium sp. NPDC048998. NCBI lineage: Bacteria > Bacillati > Actinomycetota > Actinomycetes > Micromonosporales > Micromonosporaceae > Dactylosporangium > Dactylosporangium sp. NPDC048998. Next base: position 278,792 of record NZ_JBICTV010000008.1, on the reverse strand, counting down.
TCCGGACCATGCTGGAGTACAAGGCCACCTGGTACGGCCGCGAGGTGATCGCGGTCGACCGCTGGTACCCGTCCTCCAAACTCTGCTCGGCCTGCGGCGCGCTGGCCGAGCACATGCCGCTCACCGTGCGGACGTGGACGTGCCGGTGCGGCACCACCCACGACCGGGACGTGAACGCGGCACGCAACCTTCTGGCCGCCGGGCTGGCGGTGACGGCCTGTGGAGCTGGTGTAAGACCTCAACGGGAGTCCTCCCGGACGCGGCGGTCGGCGGTGAAGCAGGAAACCCCTGGGGTGACCCAGGCAATCCCCTCCCTTTAGGGAGGGGAGGATGTCAAGCGCCGAGCCTAACGCCGGGCACGACCTGGTCGTGATGCTGCGCCCGCGGGAGCCGGAGTAGCGTTCCGGTCGTGGATCTTCCAGAGGAACTGCTGCGCCTGCTCGAAGGCGCGAGCCTGTGCTACCTGACCACCCTGATGCCGGACGGCTCGCCGCAGATCACCCAGACCTGGGTCGACACCGACGGCCGGCATGTGCTCGTCAACACCGTGCGCGGCCACCAGAAGGTGCGCAACCTCGAGCGCGACCCGCGTGTCGCCCTCGCCGTCGGCGACCCGGCCGAGCCGCGCCGGTACTTCCAGGTCCGCGGCCGCGTGGTGGCGATGACCGAGGAGGGCGCCGCCGAGCACGTCGACACGCTCTCGCACCGCTACCTCGGCGGGCCCTACCCGTGGTTCGGCGGGCGGGACCAGGTGCGGCTGCTGCTGACGATCGAGCCGGAGCGGATCACCGGCTGACCCCGCCTCGTGTACGGACTACGACCGGGGAGGTACGCCCGAGTGCCTCCCACGGCATGACGACTTCCGGCCCTCCGCGGCGAACCATGGACGGCAGTCAACGAAGGGAGCCGCCCATGTCATCGCCGTACCGGTTCGTCGTCCCGGTGCCGAGGCGCGCCGCCACCGGCTCGGTCGCCGAGGTGTACGCCCGGTCGGCCCGCGAGCTGGGCGCCCTGTTCGCGCCGCACCTGTCGGTCGTGCCGGAGCTGCACGCCGCGCTCTGGGCGGTGCTGCGCGAGTCGCTGCTGGTCGGCGCCGCCCCGCGACACCGCAAGGAGGCGGTCGCGGCCGCCGTGGCGGTGGCGAACCGCTGCCCGTTCTGCATCGACGCGCACACCGCGATGCTGCACGCCACGGGCGAGCACCGCCTGGCCTCGGCGGTCCTCCGCGGCGACACGCCCGAAGACCCCGCGGACGCCGCGCTCGTGGCCTGGGCGATGTCCACCCGCCGCCCGTCCCCGCGGCCGTGGCCGTTCCCGCCCGAGCTGGCCCCCGAATACGTCGGTACCGCCCTGGCCAACCACTGCATCAACCGCTTGGTCGACGCGCTGCGCCCCGGCTCCCCGCTCCCGGGTGGCGCCCTGCGCGACCCGTCCCGGCGGGCTGCCGGCCTGGCCCTGTCCCGCACGGTCCGCCGCACCCTGCCCTTGGGCGAAAGCCTCTCCCTGCTGACCCCCGCCGCGGGTGGCGCTACTTCGGCCGCTGGTGAGCCCGCTTGGGCGGCCGGGGCGCCGGTCGGCACGGCCTGGGTGGCGTTCTCGCGGGCGTCGAAGGCGGGCGGTGCGCTCCTCGGCGACGCGGCTCGCGACGCCCTGTTGTCCGCCGTCGACGCGTGGGACGGCGAGCACCCGGAGCTCGGCAACGGCTGGCTCGACCGCGCCGTCACCGGGGTGCCGGAGGACCAGCTGCCCGCGGCGCGGCTGGCGGTGCTCGCGGCGATCGCGCCGTATCGGCTGACCGACAGCGCCGTCGCGGCCTGGCGCAGCTCGGTCGGCCCGGACGGCGCGGGCCGCTCCGACGCCGACCTGGTGCGGCTGCTCGCCTACGGGGCATTCACCGCCGTAGACCGCCTGGCCGCCGCCGTGAGCCACGCCGACGGCGGCCGGCCGGCTTCGCTCTCCACCGGCTGACACCCGGCCCGCGGGTCGGTGCGCGGCGGGGGAGGGGCGTGCGGTACAAGGTCGGTATGGTTTCGGCCCCGAACGCCGCCGTGCACGGTGCGGCCCTCGTCGACCGCGTCATTCAATCCGTCCGGGCCGACCCCGGCCGTCCCGTGCTCGACTACAACCGGTGGGCCGGGCCGTGGGTCGACGGCGAGCCCGTGCCGCTGGACGGCGTCGCGGCGTTCCCCAGCGGGCGGCCGCTGCCGGCGAGCCTGCGGCGCTGGCTGGCGTTCGACACCACCATGCTGCGCCGGCACGGGTGGTTCGACGAGGCCGGGCGGCTCGCGCCGCGGTCGTTGGCGAGCATTGCGATCGAGGCGTACGGGGAGGCGCTCGGCTCGGTGTACGACACGCCGGCGCTGGCCGACCGGTTCGGCGAGTGCTTCCTGCTGCCGGGCGGCAGCGACTCCCGCCGCGTGCTGGCCACCGGCACGCCCGACGCCGAGGGCGAGTATCCGGTCTTCGCCCTCGACGTCGACGACCTGCCGTGCATCGAGTTGATGTACCCGGGCTTCGACGTGTACCTCGCCGACACCGCGGACGTGCTCGGCGTCGAGCGCGGCCCGGGTTACTCGTCCCTGGCCGCCGACCGCACCTACGGCCCACGCATGCGCGAGCACGCCCGCCACGTCTTCGCCGGCGGCTACTCCGAGGATTTCACCGACTGGTGAGCCGACCGCCGGGGGCACAGTGAATGGTCAATGCTCGTCGTAGTGATCGTCGTGGGTGGCGTGCAGATGCCCCCCATGCACGGCCGACCCGGGGCCGATCGCCAACCACGGCATCGACGAGGTCGCGGCCCACTACGCCGGCATCGCCGGCACGTTCGACCGGCCGCCGATCCTGATCGGCCACTCCTTCGGCGGCATGATCGCCGGCGGAAGGTCGGCGTCGCGCCTTGGGTGCGCCGCGCGAGCGAGGCGATCCGCACGGCTCGCTCCGCTGGCGGCGGGTATGCGCGGAGTGACGGGCACCCGCTACGCTGACATCCCAGTCAGGCACGCCGACGCGCGGGCCCGGACAAGGACAACTGACGGATTTGGGGGTCGCCCGTGGTCGAGCAGGGACCAGGTCAGGACGCGCTGCACGGCGCGCTCGACACGTCCGTTCCGCAGCCGGCGCGCCGGTACAACTACTGGCTCGGCGGCAAGGACAACTTCGCCGTCGACCGCGCATCCGGCGACGAAATCGCGAAGGTGTTCCCGACGGTCCGCACCATGGCCGTGGAAAACCGGCGGTTCCTGCAGCGGGCGACCGGATTCCTGGCCCGCGAGGCGGGCATCCGGCAGTTCCTGGACATCGGCACCGGCCTGCCCACCGCCGACAACACCCATGAGGTCGCTCAGGCCATCGCGCCCGAGTCCCGGGTCGTCTATGTCGACAACGATCCGATGGTCATGGTCCACGCCCGCGCCCTGCTCACCAGCAGCGCGCAGGGGAGGACCGCCTATCTCGAAGCCGACCTCCGCGAGCCTGACAAGATCCTCGCCCACCCGGAACTGCGTGACACGCTCGACCTGTCGCAGCCGGTTGGGCTCATGCTCATCGCGGTCATGCACTTCATTCACGGCCACGGCGCGGTCGCACCGATCGTCCGGCAGTTGCTCGACGCGCTGCCCTCCGGCAGCTACCTCGTCGCCAGCAACGCCACCAAGGACTTCTCACCCCCGCACATCGCAGCCGCCTACGACGCGATGATCGCCAGCGGCCGCACCGACGCATGGCCGCGTGACCGCGCCGAGTTCGCCGAGCTGTTCGACGGACTCGACCTCATCGAGCCGGGCATCGGCGCAGTCAGCGAATGGCGCGCCGAGGCGGAGCCGGAGCCCCGTCCCACCCCCGCCGACGTCGCGGTATACGGGGCGGTCGGCCGGAAGCCGTAGAACGACCCGGACATGGCGCGGATACGCATGCCGCGCGTGCCCCCCGTGGAAATGGCCGGAAAGGGTTACTTTCCGGCCATTGTGGTTGAGGGCGCTGAGCCGCTGGGACGGATCATCTCGCGGGCTGCAGGCGGGTGCTGGCGGCCAGGGCCGGCCGCAGGTCGGTGGACAACCGCAGGCCGGGGCGGTCGGGGGCGGGTGCGGCGGCGAGCAGTTGGCGGACGGCGTCGGGGCCGAGGGCCCGGCAGGCGGCGTGGACGGCGGCCAGGTCCCACGCGTGTGTGCCGACCACGGTGAGGCTGCGCGGCCCGCGTCGCTGAAGGATGCCGCGGACCACCAGCAGCCAGGAGTGGAAGAGGGCGTGGGCGCAGGTGGGGTGGGTGTCGTCGAAGAAGGCGAGGTCGACGAGGCCGGTTTCGTCGTCGAGGGTGGTGAAGATGACGCGGCGCCCGGAGCGGATCGGCGGGGTCTGTATGGCGGCTTTCGCGCCGGCGACCAGGACGGCCGCGCCGTCGGCCTGGTCGGTGAGGCGGTTGGCGGGCAGGGCACGCAGTTCGTCCAGCAATGGGCGGTACTCGGTCATGAGGTGGCGGGATGTGTCCATGCGCAGGAGGCCGAGCTCGGCATGGAGTTTCTCACGGTCGGTCAGGTCGGGCAGCGAGCCGGCGGTGTGGGGGCGGGCGTCGGTGCCGGGGACGGTGAGCTGGGCGGCGTGGACTCGCGGGCGGTGGTGGAGCTGCGCGATGTGCTGGAGGGTGTCGCGGCGGGTGAGTCCCGGGGCGAGCGGGTCCAGGGCCCCGAGTTGGGCGAGGTGCTCGGTAGTCGGCCGGCTGGGGCGGGCGCGCTGCCACAGGTCGGTCAGTGAGGTGTAGGGCTGGCCGGCGGTGATCCGGGCGATTTCGGCGGCGTGGATGCCGTAGAGGTCCGAGAGGGCGAGTCTCAGGCCGTATCCCTGGTCGGGGTGGTGGGGGTCGAGGGGTTCGACGCGATAGTCGGCGCCGGAGCGGTTGACGTCCAGGGGCAGGATGGTGATGCCGTGGCGCCGGGCGTCGGCCAGCAGCACCCGTTTGGGGTACATGCCGGGGTCGTGGGTGAGGATGCCGGCGTAGAACGCGGCGGGGTGGTGGGCTTTGAGCCAGGCGGACTGGTAGGTGGGAACGGCGAAGGCGACGGCGTGGGCCTTGCAGAAGCCGTAGGCGCCGAACGCCTCAAGGATCCGCCAGGTCTGCTGGATGACCGCGGGCCGGTAGCCGCGGGTGCGGGCCTGGGTGGTGAACCACTGGCGCACCTGTTCCTGGCGGGCGGTGTCGGCGAGGGCGCGGCGGGCTTCGTCGGCGGTGGCCCGGTCGCAGCCGGTGAGCTGGGCGATGATCCGGACGACCTGTTCGTGCCAGACGACGACGCCGTAGGTCTCCTTCAGGACGGGCACGAGGTCCGGGTGGGGGTAGTGAGGGCGGCGTAGGCCGTGGCGGCCGGCGATGAAGGGGCGGACCATGTCGGCGGCGACCGGGCCGGGCCGGAACAGGGAGATGTCGACCACGAGGTCGTGGATGGTGGTGGGCTGGAGGCGGCCGATGAGGTCGCGCTGTCCGGGGCTTTCGAGCTGGAAGCAGCCCAGGGTACGGGCGGAGCGGATCAGTTCGAGGGCGGCGGGGTCTTCGGGCGCAACCTGGCTGAGGTCGTCGAGGTCGACGAGGCGGCCGGTGGTGCGGTTGATCTCGGCGACGGCGTGGGCCATGGCGGACTGCATCCGCACGCCCAGGACGTCGAGTTTGAGCAGGCCGAGGTCCTCGACGTCGTCCTTGTCGAACTGTGACATCGCCAGGTGTTCGCCGCTGCTGGGCACCACCGGCGTGCGGTCCATGAGTGTGCGGTCGGACAGCAGTACCCCGCAGGGGTGCATGGCGATCGAACGAGGCAGTGCGTCCAGGGCCTCGACGAGGTCCCACAGCCTGGTGCAGCCGGCGTAGCGGGCGGCGACGGTGCGCAGTTCGGGCAGTTCGGCGAGGGCGGTACGCGCGTCCTTGGCGCGGATGTGGGGGAACGCCTTCGCCAGGAGGTCGGTCTCGGCCGGGTCGAGGCCGAGCGCCGTGGCGGTGTCGCGGATGGCGTGGCGGATGCGGTAGGTCTCAGGCATGGAGACGGTGGCGACCCGTTCGGGGCCGAAGCGGTCGAAGATGGCGCGGTAGACCTCCAGACGGCGGGCGGACTCCACGTCGATGTCGATGTCGGGCAGGGTGGTGCGACGCGGGGAGAGAAAGCGCTCCATGAGCAGGTCGTGCTGGACGGGGTTGGCGGTGGCGATGCCGAGGAGGTGGACGACCAGGGATCCGGCGGCGGAGCCGCGGGCGGCGACCCGGATGCCCAGGCGCCGGGTGTCTTCCACGATCTGGGCGACGGTCAGGAAGTAGGCGGGGCAGCCGAGGTGCTCGATGACGGCGAGCTCCTCCTCCAGGCGCCGCAGCATGGCCGGGTCGTGGTCGTAGCCGCGCTCGGCCATGGCCGCCTGGCAGCGGGTCGCCAGCAGGCGGGCCGCGGTGGCCGGGCTCGCGCCGACCAGCTCCGGTTCGGGGAAGTGGACCTGGCCGAGGCCCAGGTCGCCTTCGGGCTCCACGCGCAGTTGTTCGGCGCAGCGGGCGGTGGCGGCCAGCAGGCGTGCGGCGTCCTGGCCGGCGGCGCGGGCGACGTGCTCGGCGATGGCGGCCATGGCGGAGGGTGGTTTGAGCCAGCGCTCGCCGCGGTCGGTGTGCTGCGGGTCGATGCGGGTCAGGCGGCGGGCGGAGTCCAGGACGTCGGCGACGGGCGCCTGGTCGGGATCGGCGTAGCGGACGGCACCGGCCAGTACCGCCTCGATGCCCGCTTCGGCGGCCAGGTTGAGGGTGCGGGCGGCCAGCGGCAGTGAGCCGGGCCCGGTGCCCCGCGGGTCGTAGTAGGCCGCTTCGAGGCGCAGGCGGGGGCCGAAGATCTCACGCCAGCGTGCCAGCAGGGCCACCGCCCGGTCGGGATGGCCGGCGTGGAGGGCCTGGATGGGTTCGGAGTCGGGGCCGAGGAGTGCGGTCAGGCCGGTGGCGTGGCGCTCAAGGTCGGCCCAGGCGAGCAGGGGCGGGGTTTCGGGATGGGCGTGGGCGGCGCTGATCAGGTGGCACAGCGCGGCCCAGGCGCTGCGGTTTTCGGCGAGCAGGACCACGCGGGGTGCGCTGTCGGCGGCGAGCGCCCGCTCGCGTGCCGTGTGCCGGGTGACGGGCCGGTGGTGTGGCGCGGCGCAACGGGCGTGGGCGAGATCGGCGCCGAACAGCGGGCGCACCCCGGCGGCGGCGCAGGCCTTGGCGAAGCGGATGCTGCCGGCCAGGGTGTCCCGGTCGGTCAGCGCCAGCGCGCTGATGCCACGCTCGGCGGCGCGCTCCGCCAGCCGCCCGGGGAGCGCGGCGCCATAGCGCAGCGAGTACCCCGAGACGACATGCAGGTGCGCGAAAGCGGACACCGCCTCCTCCTCGCGAAGGCTCTGCTACCAGCCTCTCTCAGCGCGGTTTTCCGTTCCCGGTCGACGGCGGCGTACGCCGGCGCGCGGTCACGGTACGGCGAGCGCTTCGGTCGGGGCGAGGCGGGCCGCGCGGATGGCTGGGTAGAGGCCGGCGACGCCGCCGATGACGAGGGTGGCACCGACGGCGGTGGCCTGGGCCCAGCCGGGCACGGTGATCGGCCAGCCCTGGGTCAGTGCGTAGCCGGTGGTGACCGCGACGCCGAGGAGCACGCCGCCGGCCCCGCCGAGGGCAGACAACAGCAGCGCCTCGGTGAGGAACTGGATGCGGATCTGGCCTTTGGTCGCGCCGAGCGCGCGGCGCCAGCCGATTTCCCCGCGGCGTTCGAGCACCGAGATGATCATGGTGTTGGCGACGCCGACGCCGCCGACGAGCAGGGCTACAGCGCCGAGGCCGAGGAGCAACGCGGTGAACGTCTGGTCGGTGGCCTCTTTGACCCGCAGGGCGTCGGAGGGCCGCTCGACGCGGACCTCGTTGGGATGCTCGGGGTTCACCGTGCGGCCCAGCTTCGCGCGCACGTCGTCGACGGCGTGCGGCGCGATCCGGGTGTACATGGTGCTCATGTACCCGTCGAAGCCGAGTTGGTCGCGGGCGACGGGCCAGCCGACGAAGGCGGCGCTGTCGAGCTCTGCCGCCAGCGGTACCGGGGCCAGAATTCCGACGACCGTGAACCATTGCCCGCCGAGCCAGACTCGCACGTCCGGGCCGGCGACATGGATGCCCAGGTATCGGGCGGCGGTGGCGCCGAGGACGACCGCGGTGGTGCGCTCGGTCGCGGTGTTGAGCCAGGCGCCGTCGGCGACTGTCGCGCCGACGGCGGCGCACAGGTCGGTCCGGGCGGCGAGGACCAGGATGCCGTTGGTGTTGCTCGCCGGCACACGGTCGGTGCGGTAGACGGTGGCGTTCACCTTGCCGGTGGCGGAGACATGCTCGACGTCGGGGATGCGGGCGATCATGCCGATCGCCTCGGCCGGCAGTCGCGCCTCGTCGCCGCGCAGGTTGACGCCGGGGGTCACGGTCAGCAGGTTCGTGCCGTAGCGCTCGAGGCGGTGTGCCAGGTCGAGCCGGCTGGAGGCGGTGATGCCGACGACGGCGACCATGGCGGCGATGCCGATGGCGATGCCGAGCGCGGACAACGCCGCGCGGACGGGGCGGGTGCGCAGACCGATCGCGCCGACGCGGGCCACGTCGAGCGGCCGCAGCCGGGCCGGCCGTGGCTCGCCGTCGCGCCGGCGCCGTCGCGGGGGCCGGTGGTCACTCATGCTGGCCTCCGTGCGGCCCACCGGCGGCGGGCATGGTCTCGGACGGGATGTCGGTGCTGTTGGTGTCGGCGATGATGCGGCCGTCGCGCATGACGACCTGGCGCGGCAGTCCGGCCGCCAGCTCGCGGTCGTGGGTGATGACCAGGACCGTGGTTCCGGCCGCGTGCAGGTCTCTGAGCAGCTGCAGGACGCCGGCGCCGGCGGCGCTGTCGAGGTTGCCGGTCGGCTCGTCGGCGAGCAGCAGCGGCGGCGAGCCGACGACCGCGCGGGCGATCGCGACGCGTTGCCGCTCCCCGCCGGACAGTTCGTGCGGGCGGTGTGTCAGGCGGTGCTCGAGCCCGACTCGTTCGAGGGCGGCACGGGCGCGCTCCCGGCGCTGCCGCAGTGGCACGCCGAGGTAGAGCAGCCCGTCGGCGACGTTGTCCAGCGCCGACACACCGGCGGCGAGGTGGAACTGCTGGAACACGAACCCGATGGTGCGGGCGCGAAGTCCCGCGAGCCGGCGGTCGGCGAGTCTGGAGACGTCGTGGCCGGCGACCCGGACGTGGCCGCTGGTGGGACGGTCGAGGGTCCCGGCGAGGTGCAGCATCGTGGATTTGCCGGAGCCGGACGGGCCGACGATCGCGACGAGCTCGCCCGGGCTGACGTCCAGCGAGACGCCGTCGAGGGCCACGACGCCGCCCGGGTACTGCTTACGGACGTCCATCAGGGACAGGATGGTCATTGCCCGGCCACCCCGACCTGAGTGCCCTCGCCGAGGCCGGGCGCGCTGACCTCGACCCGGCCCTGCGCGAACATGCCGACCGTGACCGGCACGATCCGCCGGCCGCCGCCGCTGAACACCTCCACGCCGTAGCCGTCACCGACGGCCAGCAGCGCGACGATCGGCACGGTCAGCACGTCCTTCTTCTCGGCCCGCACCACCACGACGTCAACGGAGTCGCCGTCGTTCCCGCCGAGCGCGGACTGGTCCGCCACGCTGACCGTGAGCACGGTCTTGGTCTGCCCGCCGTCCTGCACCGTCTCCGCGGCGGCCATGGTGCCGTCGATGGTCTTCCCGCCGGCCGGCTGGACCTGAACCTTGGTGCCGACCTTGGCCAGGGCCGCCTTCTTATCGTCGAGCTCGACGGTGACGCTACGGTCGGTGCCGGTCACGGTCAGCACCGGCGTGCCGGGAGCGGCCTGTTCGCCGACGCGCTGCTTCTGCTCCGCGACCCGGACCGGCGCGGCGAGGTAGGTGACCCGGCCAAGCTCCACGAAACCGGTCTCGGCGAGGCCGAGCTTCTTCTGCCACTGCTTGACGGCGACCGCTGTCGAGCCGTCGAAGACGGAGTCGACGGTGAAGCCGCGGTAGCCCAGCGCCCGCAGGTTCTCCTTGAACTGCTTCACATCGGGACCCTTAACACCCACGGCGAGCTCCCGGTACGAGGGGATCTCGCCGAGCAGCACCACGACCGGCTGGTCGTCGACGCGGTACGCGACGTCGCCGCGGCGCAGTAGGGTGCCCGGCGCGGCGACCTTGGTCAGGGTGCCGGTGAGCCGGCCGGCAAAGGGCTCCGCGGTACCGTAGCCGACCTTGCCCGTGAGGTGGACCGCGTCGACGAGCGTGGTGCGGGTCACCGCTGCGGTCTTCGGTGGCGGCGCGGCCGGCGAAGCGTCCCTGGCGCCGCGGCCGCCGTAGCCGAGGGTGGCCAGCACGGCCACCGCGACGGTGACCGCCCCGGCGACGACGCCGATGACGATGCGCCGGCTCATTTCGCCGGCGCCGGGCTGTTGACGGCGTCGCACTCGCGGGCGGCGTCCTCCATGCGCTGCATCGCCGCCTCGTCGCCGACGGGGATGCCAGGCACGTCCAGTGCGCCCGCGGGGTTGGGATCCGGGTAGTCGAGGCCGTGGGCGCGCATGCACTGGGCGTACCGCACCCCTTGTTCGAGTTCGGCGGCGGTGAGCTTGCGCGGCTCCCCGCCGTTGGGCAGGAACTCGCGGCACGCCTGGAACGCCGCGCCGTCGGCGTTGGGTAGTTCCACCGCACCCGAACCGTTGATGGTGCCTGGGGTGCCAAGGTCGCCGGTGACCATGTGTCCGTCGCGGGGGTCGGGCATGTCCACGCCGTGGTCGCGCATGCACTGCGCGAACTTCAGCGCCTGCTCCTGGTCGCTCCCGGCCGGCGCCACCGGGCCGGCGTTCGGCTTGCCGGCGGAGCACGCAACGGTGCCGGACAGGAGGATGGCTGCCAGTGCCAGTGCCGGCGCCACGATCTTGAACTTCGTCATGCCGCCATCGTTCGGGTCCGGCCGTGGTACCACCGTGTCGCGTGACGACACACGGATACCACCTGGCAGGGACCACAATGGGCGGATGACCAGGCTTACTACGATCCGCGGGCGCCTCACGCTGTGGTACGCGGCCGTGTTCGCGGCCACCGGCGCGGCAGTACTCGCCCTGATGTACCTGCTGGTGCGACGTGAGTTCTTCACCGCCAGTGACGCCCTGGTCGCTGATCTTTCGGCCGCGGACGTACCGGCCGCCCTGCCCTGTGACGCCGTCATCGCGGCGACCGTGCAGCCGGTCGCCGCGCTCGAACTGGCCACGACCGTCGCCCGTACCGATGCGCTGCGCACCATCGTCATCGAGACCGGCGGCGTCTTCGCCGCGCTCGCCGCCGTGTCACTGGCGCTGTGCTGGCTGGTCGCCGGCCGCGCGCTGCAGCCGCTGCGGCAGATCACGAACACGGCCGCGGCGCTGTCGCACGACACCATGGACGCCCGGATCGGACTGCGCGGACCGCGCGACGAGGTCCGCACGCTCGCCGACACGTTCGACGCCATGCTCGACCGGCTCGCCCGGGCGTTCCGCGGGCAGCGACTGTTCGTCGCCAACGCCTCACACGAACTGCGTACACCCCTGACCATCATCCGCACCGCCGCGGAAATGGCCCTCTCCCGCCAGACCCGATCCGAGGACGAATACCGCCAGGCACTGCACACGATCGCCACGGCCGCGGCCCGCAGCGACGCAATGCTCACCAGCCTCCTCCAACTGGCGCACACGCAGCGTGGCGCCGCGCGTCAGCCGGTCGACCTCGCCACCGAGGCCGCCACCGTGGTGGCGGCCTGGCCGGCGGACGCCCCGACGATGCACCAGCACCTCGCACCGGCGCCCTGCGTCGCCGACCAGGTGCAGCTGGAGCTCGTGCTGCGCAACCTGCTGGAGAACGCCGCACGCTACAACGTCGCCGGCGGCGCCGTGTGGCTGTCCACCGGCCACGACGCCGACAGCTCGTGGCTGCGCGTCGAGAACACCGGCCCCGTCGTCAATCCGGCCGACGTGGCCGCGCTGCGCCAGCCGTTCCAGCGGGGCGAGGGGCGCAGCGCCGGCTCCTCCGGCGCCGGGCTGGGGCTGGCGATCGTCGAGGCGGTCGTCGCCGCGCACGGTGCCATTTGGACCCTCACCCCACGCGACGGCGGGGGATTGTCCGTGACCGTCACCTTCCCGGCCCGGTGACCTGATGCTGCGGGTCCTGGTCGTCGAGGACGACGCCGTCCTCGCCCGGCTGATCGCCGACGGCCTCCGCGAACACGACATGATCGTCGACGTCGTTCACGACGGCGCCGCCGCCGTCGGCCGCGCCACCGATCTGGTACCGGATGTCGTCGTCCTCGACCGCGACCTGCCCGTCCTGCATGGCGACGACGTGACCCGGGCGCTCATCCGCCGCGGCTCCCCGGCACGCATCCTGATGCTCACCGCGGCGGCGTCGCTCGACAGCCGGGTCGAAGGTCTTCACCTCGGCGCCGACGACTACCTCGCCAAACCCTTCGCCTTCGCCGAACTCATCGCCCGCGTGACCGCACTCGGCCGGCGGGCACCGGGCCGGGTAGCGACCGTTCTCCGCCGCGGCGACCTCACCCTCGACGTCGGACGCCACGAAGTCCGCCGCGGCGGCCGCGCGATCACGCTCACCCGCAAGGAGTTCGGCGTGCTCACCGAGCTGCTGCGTGCCGACGGCGAACTGGTCAGCGCGGAACACCTGCTCGACCGGGTCTGGGACGAACACACCGACCCGTTCACCACCGCCGTGCGCACCACGCTCAAAACCCTGCGCCAGAAAGTCGGCGAACCGGACCCGATCGTCACCGTCGTCGGCCGCGGCTATCGCCTGCCGTGATGGTTGACGCTTGACGTTGCGTTTGAGAGCGCTAACATTCACAGCGTCCACTGTGCGTTCCGATGGTGTCCCACGGGAGATCCCTGGGCTTCGGCAACGATCGGCGCATGGTGTTGACGATCACACGGCACGGCGGCCGTGCACGATCGGCTGCGCCCGCGCCGCCGTTGCAACGCTTGCCACCAACTGTCCCGGCATCGGTCTGCTCGGCGCGGCCGTCGCCAACTCCTGACGCTGGTCGCGGGTGGGCAGCCAGATGTTCGTGAGCCGGCGCGACCGCCATGCCGCGCCGGCCCCGTCCGGGAAAGGAATCCTCATGCCTCAGAACAGTCCTCCGGATCGGCGCTGGCGTGTGGCCGGCCGTCCGGTCGTCGTCGTCGCGCTCATCGCCGGGGCCGCAGCCGTGGTCGTCGGGGCGCAGCACTCCGCCATGGCGGCGGTACCCACCGTCGACGGCTTCAACGCCGGCAATGCCGCGATCGCCTCGGTGGATCTGACCGGTCGGTGGTCGTTCACCCCGGAGGGCCGGGCAACGACGTCGATCACCGTGCCGGGCGGTGGCTGGTACAAGCAGGGTTTCACCGACGTCTCGCACGCCGTGTACTCGCGGACCATCACGGTGCCGAACTCGGCGCAGCCGCAGTCGACGTGGATCGAGTTCGGCGCGGTGAACCATCAGGCGACGTTGTCGGTGGACGGCCAGGTGGTGGCAACACAGACGACGGCCTTCACGCCGACGAACTTCGACATCACCGCCTTCGCCGCGCCCGGCACGACGCACACCATCTCGGTGGACGTGAAGGGCCGCGACGCGCTGAAGAACCCGGCGAACGGCAAGTATCTGGTACCGACGGCCGCGGAATGGTCGGAGGCCGTACCGCAGGGCATCTTCCGCTCCGCGTTCCTGCGCGTCTATCCGGCGGTGTACGTCAGCGACGCCTTCATCCGCACGTCCGTGGCGAACCAGAGCCTCACCTACGACGTGTCGGTGACCAACACCTCGGCGAGCGCCCGCACGGTGACGCTGACCGGCGCGCTGTCCTCCGACGGTGGCGGGTCCTTCACGTATCCGGGGCTGCCCAGCCGTACCGTATCCGTCGCGGCGCACTCGACGACCAGGGTGACGGTCGGTCCGGTCGCCTGGAACCTCGGCACTGGTTCGTATTGGTGGCCGAACGTGCCGTACCGCGCGGGATACCGGGCCCAGCTGCACCGGCTGGCGGTGCACGCCGCGACCGACGACGGGCGCAGTAGCGACGCCCTGTACCGGTTCGGGTTCCGGGAGAGCACGCAGAACGGCGAGTACTACTACCTCAACGGCGTGCGCGTGAACTACCGGGGCGACAACCTCCAGGGCGCCGACTACGACCGCATCGACAACGGCGGCGTCGGCGACGCCTACGACACGCTGCCCGGGTTCCTGCCGCCGTCGGCGGGCAACGGCGGCTGGCCGCAGGCGGTGGACAACTACCAGCGGCTCAACTACAATGTGGTCCGCATCCACCAGGAGCCGGCGAGCCCGTACATGCTCGACATCGCCGACGAGATGGGCCTGATGCTCGTCGACGAGACCGCGATCCGCGGCTCCAACGGCCGCGAGGACTTCCAGGCCGGGCACGACAACATGGTCGGCCATGCGCGGGCGCTGACCCTGCGCGACCGCAACCACCCGGCCGTCATGCGCTGGAGCCAGAGCAACGAACCCGGCCTCAGCGGCGACACCGAGCAGTTCGAGCAGGACCTCTACGCGGCCATGAACGGCAGCGACGGCACCCGGCCGATCATCGTCGACGGCGAGGACCCGAACAAGTATCCGAACATGCGGTACGCCAACTTCGCCTCGTTCCCGCACTACCTGGACGGCCTCGGCGCCTACACCGAGCGGGTGGTGTCCACGCCCGGCCGGCCCGACGGGGAAACCGAGTTCATCTGGCCGAAGTGCAACACCAAGCAGGGTTTCGAGTGGTTCGCCACGCTGACGGCCGCCAAGCGCGGCAAGGACGCCAGCGACCTGCGGCCGTACACGCTGCTGTCGGGCTGGGCCGGGTTCGTGCCCGGCGTGCGGACCACCGACTTCGTTCCCGAGGAGGGCGGGCACCCGGTCTACGGCGCGGACAACCTGCCCGATCCGTGGAGCAACCCGCAGATCCAGCGCATCCAGGCCGGGTTCCACCCGATCGCCGCGATCGACCTGCCGTACTGGTCGGCCTCCGGCATGTCGGACGCCGGCGGCACGTTCCCGCTGCCGCAGGCCGTGGACAGTTACGCCTACAACGCCCCGGTGAACCGGACCATCACCGTCTTCAACGACGACTTCGCCGGGACATCGGTCGGCCTGGCCTGGACCGCCCGGCTCGACCGGCCGGACGGCACGGTCATCGCGTCCGGCACCACCAACCTGACGATCCCGCTCGGCTCCCGGGTCGCCCAGCCGATCTCGTTCACCACCCCGACGAGCGGCTCACGGATCTACCTGACCCTGTCGACAACGAAGAACGGCGCCACGACGTTCACCGACTCGGTCGAGTACTTCACCCTCGGCACCAATGGGTCCAATGTGGACGACGCCGATCCGCGGGTGACGTACACCGGGACTTGGGGGCACGCCACGGGGGAGTCCGGGCCTTACGCCGGCACGAACTCCTACACCGACGTGGCCGGCAACACCGCCACCCTGTCGTTCGTCGGCACCGGCCTCACGCTGCACGCGGTCACCGACCCCGGGCACGGCATCATCGGCGTGTCCGTCGACGGCGGCGCCGAGACGCTTGTGGACGAGTACTCCACCGTACGCACCGGCGACGTGGCAGTGTGGACCAGTCCGCGGCTGTCGTCGGGGACGCACACCGTCCGGATACGCGCGACCGGCAGCCAGCGCGCCGGCGCTACGCACAACTGGGCCACCATCGACCGGTTCGAGATCGCTACCGCTCCGACAGCCGGGACGAACTACCGCATCGTCAACCGTAACAGCGGCAAGCCCCTCGCAGTGGCCGGAAACTCCACTGTGGACGGCGCGGGCGTGGTACAGCAGACCGGCGCCGGCTCGTGGACCGTGGCCACCGCTTCCGGCGGCGCGTACACGCTGCGGTACGTGCCGACCGGAAAGGTCCTCGACGTCAACGGCGGCAGCACGACCGTCGGCCTGCAACTGCAGCAGTGGACCGCCAACGGCGGCACCAACCAGCAGTGGTACCTACGCCCGACGACGGACGGCTACTTCACCATCGTCAGCGCGGCCAGCGGTCTGCTCGCTGACGTCTACGGCCAGGCCACGAACGACGGCGCCCAGGTCGTGCAATGGACCGCAAACGGCGGCATCAACCAGCAATGGCAGCTCGTGCCGGCCTGACGCCCGCGTTCTGTGGAGGTTCTGTCCGTGCCGCTCCCGCACGGGCAGAACCTCCGCCGTCGGCCTCCGGTGAGGGTCTCGGGCTTGTGGAATGGCCGAAAGGGCTCGGTTTGGTCAGGAAAGACAATGAACCCACACGACAAGCTGGGTGTACCAGTTGCCCTCTCCCCGGACGTCAAGGACGCCGAGTTCGACGCGTTGGCCGTACTTGCCAGGAGCAAGGCACACGGGACGGTCGCCCCCATGATTTTCGCCTGCCGCGTCGGTCCATGGAACGTGCGCAACCACTGGGACGCTTTCACCCTCGTCGGGCGTCGCGTAGTCGTGGCCGTCGAATCTGAACGCGATCGCCGTCACATCTCCGTTGTCGGAGTCGGCCGCGACCCCGCTCACCGTCCCCCGCACGACGGTCGGCACTCCTCTGCCGCTCGTCATGGAACAGGTCGCCACCGCCCCGCTGGTGGCACCCAACACGAACACGACGAGAAGTACGCGAGTGCTGGCACGCCTGAGCATTTGAAGGACCTCGCTGCGGCCTCGTGCGGCATCGACCATGGCCTCAGCATAGGGATCACCGCAAATCAGGAGCGCGGGTGCTGGACTCCCAGCTGGGCCTGGGGCATCTGCAGTTCCGCAGCGCATACGATCGCTGCATGCCGGCTGCAGCAGTAACGCGATCTTCCCTTCGAAAGGTCGAGCCCGTCGTCGATCCGCAGACTATGGAACTCCTGCCCGATCGGGCTTGGACCGGTGAGCAGTGGCAACGCATCCAGCTGGGCTACCAGTCGCGCGGCATGGACGAGAAATGGAACGTCTTTGTGGAGGGACACGTCGCACATTTCCTACGGAGTTGGACCGGGCACACGATCTACGAAGCCACGTTCTCCGACACCCCGGCTGGTCACCGCATCACCGCCGCTGTTGTGGAGACGAACCCCGCCAAGCACCGCAGAATCTCCCCCGAGCGTGACCGGATCATGCTCGAGCTCGTCATCGCGGCCATCGTGCTCGGCGAACCCGCCACTGATCTCCGCGCCGAACTGATCAAGCTCGCTCCTCACCGCGGCGACGTCCCGCCAGCCGCAATCCTCCATAGCGCCCTGGGTCTGCGTACCGACGATTGAGACTCGACGAGCCAGCGCCAGGGTCGCTGCGTGCTTGCTGTCGACGGTGCGGTCGCGAGGCTCAAACCCGGCCAGCCTTCCCGACCTGCGATCGCGGTGCGTGTCGTCACGGGGACGGCGGCCGGACCATTGCGTTCTCTGCTGCTACGGCCTCCACAAGATGTGGGCACGGCGAACGAGAGAGCCCACGCGGGGCGCGATGCGGGCGCTGTTCGGCGAGGGTCGAGCCGACCGCGCGGGCGACTGCCTGTGGGGCGGCGTGATCGATCATCCTGGGTGATACTGGTATCCGTGAAACTCGCGGAGGCTCTTGCGCTGCGTGCGGATGCGGCGCGCCGAGTCGAACAGCTCCGGGCCCGCATCACTGCCAGCGCCCGCTTCCAAGAGGGCGAGACGCCCGCCGAGGACGCGGCGGCGCTGCTCGCCGAGGTCGGCGCGGTGCTCGACGAGCTGGAGTCGCTGATCCGGCGGATCAACCGTACCAACGCCGCCACCGTGGTCGACGGCGGCACGCTCACCGATGCGCTCGCCCGCCGTGACGTGCTGCGTCTGCGGCACGGCGTCGTGACCGCCGCTGCGGGCGCTGCGGCGGGGGAGGGGCAGCGCGGGTACCGTCAGCTGCGGTCCGAGCTGAAGATGATCTCGGCGCTGCCGGTGGCCGAGCTGCGGGGTGAGGCCGACGATCTGGCCCGGCAGCTGCGCGAGGTTGACACCCTCATCCAGCGCACGAACTGGGAGGCCGAGCTGCTCGACTGAGACGCGGGACGCGGAGCAGGTAGCCGACGTGAAGGCGTGCACGGACCCGAGAGCCGGCGGGTAATTCGGCTCCTTTCTCCGGCGCGCCGCGGGCAGGCGTGGGGTTCGACTCCCCGATACACACCGCAAGCCCAGCACGGCACACAAGTGACGGCGAACTGAGTACGGCACACCACCGGGTGCAGATTCACGACGGCGAGGGCGGGCAAGGGGCACTCCGCGGCCCGCAACTCGGGTGCCACCGCATCTGCCCGATCGCCCGGATGCCGATCGGAAGCAATAGGCGTTGCTCAGAGGTCGGTGACGCCGTCATGAGCAAGGCCCGCCACGGCGGCGAGGAAGCGCTCGAGGAACTCGCGGAGGTCATCGCCGACCACTGAGATGCCGCGCTCACTGCCGTGATAGATGCCTCGGAGGTACTCGGCATCCCGCAGCCGAAACACCGAGCCGTCCTTGGTTGCGATGGCATACAAATCTCCGCTGCCGTTGCTACCGAAGACCACGATGTCGACGCAATCGATGAGCGGCTCGGCGATCTGATCCGCGTACCCGTCATGATCGAGGCAGCCGATCAGACCGTCAACCGGGTGGAGGAAGTAGCCGTTGCCGATGTCAGGCAACGAGACCGGCCCGACCCATCGCTGCAGCGCGACCAGTCCGTCCGGCGCCCACGGCAGACGCTCTCGCAGCAAGGCAAGCTCCGCCGCAGACGCCCGCGGCCCCACCCGATGATCACCTGCGTCGAAGGGAAACGTCGACGCAACGTCGTCCGGCGGCTGCGACCTGTTCCGTGACGGCGGAGAGGCGCTGGCTGCGAGCAGAAGCGCCTGGGTCAGGGAACGAAGACGACCAGCCGGGTCGTGCCTCCGTCGAGGGCGATGGAGGCGATCTTATGGCCGTCCGGGGAGAGCGCGGCGCCGGAGAACTTTCCGGCTCGCACCAGCCGTACCGCACCGTCGGCCGCGTCCACAGTGTACAGCCCGGCCCGACCGTCGCGAGTGGCCGCGACCGCGAACCGCGAGCCGTCCGGGGTGGCCGCGACCTGGATGACGGCGGAGAAGCCGCCGGCAAGCGGCGTCGCGGCACCGGTGAGATCGGCATCGGCGAGGTAGAGCGTCCACGCCGCCGCGTCGCCGGGGTCGCGGGTGGCCAGTGCCGCGACCTTCGCGGTGCCGTCCAGCGTCACCGGGAAGCTGACCCGCCCGGTCTCGGGGCAGGTCTTCGCCCCCTCGGCGGCCCACCGGCTGGCCGGCCAGGCGAGCCCGTCGAACGACGGCCCGGTCTCGATCGCCTCCAGCCGGTCGCCGGCCAGCCGCACCACGCCGACACACGGCCCCGACCACACCGATGAGTACGCGGTGTCGCCGGACCAGACCACGGCGCCCAGGCCCGGCACCGACCGGAACAGCACCGACGTGGCGCCGCTGCCGCGATCGACGGCGAGCATCCGGGTGGTGAAGACGCCGGCCACGTAGCAGCCGGCGGCCACCGCGAGCTCCCCGCCCGGCCGGCGCTCCGGCCGCAGCAGAGCGGGGTGGCAGCGTTCGGCCTTGACGTCGACGCGCTCCGCGGCCGCCGCGCCGTCGCGCCACCGCCACAGCTGGTGCGGGTCGTTGTCGTCCCTCGGTTCGACCCCGAAGTACAGGCCGTCGGCCAGCCAGAGCGGGCCGTACGGCCTCCCGCTGCTGGCGAAACTCACCGTGGTGGTGATGGCGTCCCCGGCCGGCGGGCCATCGGGGGCGACGGCCGGGCGGGCGCAGCCGGGCAGGGCGAGTGTGGCGACGACCGCCGCCGAGCTGAGCAGGATCCGGGCCGGCACGTCAACGCCCTTGCATGCTGAGGCACAGCCCCACGGTCGTCGTGCGGTCCGGTTGCACAGCTTGCATGATGTAAACCTCCGGATCGCCGTTCTCTTCCCGGGCGTTCATGTCGATCCGCACGCCTGATCAGCGCCCGACGGTGTCGTGTCGCTGCGCGACGAACACGTCCGCCTCGAGGATCCGTCCCGCGAGCCGGCCCGCCTCGTGGATCTCGTCGTCGCTCATCCGGGGCACGATCTTGTGCGCCTCGTGGATGCCGTCGCCGCTGCCGGCGTCGAGCATCTGTAGGTACCATCGCAGCGATTGCACCAGGTCGACCGGCCCGCCGAAGCCGTCGCGGAACCAGCAGGCGGCCGCGAACATGCATCCCTTGTGACCGTGAGCGGCGCCGCGCAGGTACCAGCTCAGCGCTTCCTCATCCAGGTCGAGTGCGCTGAGGCGGTCGCCGAGGGAGGGGTACGACTCGGTGATCCCGGCCGCCGCGGCCTGCCGCAACCAGCGGATCGCCTCCTGCGGGTCATGTGCGCTAACGCCGAGGTTGTACGCCGCGTAGGCATCGCCGGCCTCCGCCGCGGCACGGTAGAGCGTCATCGCCCGCGCCTCGTCCTGCTCCACCGCGGGGTTTCGGTGCAGCAGGAACGCCAGCGCCCGCTGCGCCTCTGGGTCGCCGCGTCCCGCCGGGCCCTCCAGCACCCCCACCCCGGCGAGCGGGTCGCCAAGGTGGAACGCGAGCACCACGCCGAGCAGCGTTGCGGCCCGGTCGTCCCCGTCCGCCCGCGCGCGTAGCCGAGGCCCAACCAGCTCCAGCTCGCGCCACGCCGCCACGCTGTCCGCCTTGGCAGCGCGCAGCAGCCACTGCGTGCCGGTCACCGGGTCGTCTCGGTGATGCAGATACAGCAGTCCGAGGTCGAGCAGCGCCCGTGTATCCCCGCCCTCAACCGCGGCGAGCCACAGCCTTTCAGCCTCAGCGTCATCGACCGCGGTGCCCTGCCCCATAAGGTGCATCAGCCCGAGCATCCGCAGCGCGCCAGCATCACCCCGCTGCGCAGCCCGCGCGTACCAGTCGAGCGCGTCGGCGTACCGCTCCTCATTCGCGCTGATAGCCCCAAGGTTGTACGCCGCCTCCGCGCTACCCAGCGCGGCCGCCCGCTCGTACAGCGCCCGCTTCCGCTGCGCGTCCGCCGGCTCCCCAAGCCCGTCCCCGGCGAGCCGCGCGAGCAGCATCAACGCCGCGACATCGTCGCGGGCTGTCTCCAGCACCGCCCGCCCCGCCGCGTAGTCCTGCCGCTGCACCGCGAGCAGCCCGCGGTCATACGCCGTCAATACCACCACCGCAGTGTACGAACGACGCGGCTCCCCCGCGGTCCCCATCAGCACGCCGCATCGGTCCCACGGTCCCGTTCGGCCAGGCCAGCGATCCGGCCCAGTGAGTCTGCTCTGGTCGGCGTTGCGTGGGCTCAAGCCGCGTCACGGCCCGCGCCTCGGTGCGCGCTTACTTCCGCGCGGCGGGCACGGCGTTGTGCAGCGAGTTGACGTCCTGCGGGTGGGCCGCCGCGTAGTCGGCGAGCGTGTCGTCGCGGATCGCCTGCCACAGCTCGTCCATGTCGGGGTCGCCGATCACGTACGAGGTGTCGCCGATCATCTCCGGGTGCGACGGAGTCCTGAGCCCGACCAGCGAGTCGGCCTTGATGCCGCGCAGCGCGAAGATGAAATCGGCCACGGACGTGCCGTTGGTGTCCACGGTCAGCGACTTGCCGATCGCCTGCAGGACCCGGTCCAGCTTGACCGGGTCGGACAGGGTGCCGGCCGAGGTGGTCTGCTTGAGCACGGCCATCAGAAACTGCTGCTGGTGGCGCTGCCGGTCGTAGTCGCCGTTGGGCAGCAGCTCCCGCTGCCGGACGAAGTCGAGGGCCTGCCACGCGGCCAGATGCTGGCAGCCCGGGTAGTACACCTGCGGCGTGACGCCGGGCACCGGGATCGGCTCGGCTTCGGTCTCCGTGTACGGGGTGGCGAGCTTGCCGCTCTTGTCGTGGCCGATGTGGATCGAGACGGTCTTCTCGTCCACGCACATGTCGACCCCGCCGAGGACCTGCACTGCCTTGGTGAAGCCGTCGAAGCGGGCTTCGACCGCACCGTCGAACCGCAGCCCGGTCAGGTCCGCGACGCTCTGCGACATGAGCGGCATGCCGCCGAAGTTGAGTGCCGCGTCGATCTTCTCCGTGCTGCCCCCGAAATGCGTCGGCGGGTACGGCTTGATCGTGTAGTACAGGTCGCGGGGTACCGAGACCAGGAAGGCGCGGTCCATGCTGCGCGGCACGTGCACAATCAGGATCGAGTCGGCGCGCTCGCCGTTGCTCGGGTCCCAGGCGCGGTAGTTGGACCCGATGAGCAGGAAGTTCAGCGGGCCGGCGACGGCCTGATGCGGCCCGGACCGGGCGTCCCCGAGCAGGTCGGCGTGGTTCACCGCGCGGTCGAACCGGCCGGCGAGCACTGCGGCCGTGACCACCGTGCCGCTGGCCAGGAGCATGGCGGTGAGCACGCATACCAGCAGCGCCCGGCGCCGGCGGATCCGCCGGCGGTGCGCCGATCCGAGGTAGACGCCAGGAGCGGCCCGGCGGCCGTCCGGCCCGGTCGTCCGGCGGTCGTCCAACGTCGTCCGGCGGTCGTCCAACCCGGGGCCGCGCACGCGGCCGACCGCTGGCCCGTTGCCGCGCACCCGGCCGACCGCCGGTGCCGCCGCGATCTCGCTCCGCGGGTCGGCCTTCACACGCCGTGCACGATCGGTCGCCCGTCCCATCTCACCCGCCCGTACGCGCCGTCACCCGCCCGCGCGCCGTACGCGGCCTCGGCACGGGCCCTGGACCTACTCTGGCACCTCTGCCACCGCCTCGTACGTCGGCGCGGCGCGCCTCACCTGAGTGATCCCCCGGTGCGCCAGGCCATCCCAGGCGCCTATCGCCCCGTGATGGTCATGAGCGAGGTCCCGGCGATCCCGTCTATGATCCACTGGCAGCGTGACCGTGACGGAGGAGCGCGAGTGATCGGCGCGATCTTTTTCGATGTCGGCGGGACGATTCTCGACGAGTCCCGCGAGTTCGAGACCTGGGCGGACTGGCTCGGCGTTCCACGGCACACGTTTTCGGCGGTCTTCGGTGCGGTGATCGCCCGGGGTCTGGACTATCAGGAGACGTTCCGGGTCTTCCGGCCCAGCTTCGATCTCGCGGCCGAGCGCGAGCGCCGAGCTGCTGCTGGCAAGCCGGAGTCGTTCGGCGAAGCGGATCTCTACCCCGACGCGCGACCGTGCCTGACCTCCTTGAAGGATCAGGGCCTGTTCGTGGGCTTGGCCGGCAACC
Source organism: Dactylosporangium sp. NPDC048998 (assembly GCF_043197855.1). NCBI lineage: Bacteria > Bacillati > Actinomycetota > Actinomycetes > Micromonosporales > Micromonosporaceae > Dactylosporangium > Dactylosporangium sp. NPDC048998. The sequence goes on along the minus strand of NZ_JBICTV010000008.1, from coordinate 255,534 downwards.
AGCCGGCTCATGCTGAGGCGATCCTCCGTGCTCTCGGCCTCCCCGTGGACGTGATCGGCACGTCGGACGGTTGGGGCGTGGAGAAGCCGTCGCCGGCCTTTTTCGAGCGGGTCATTCGCGAAGGCGGTGGCGATGCGTCTTCGATCCTGTACGTCGGCGATCGGCCCGACAACGATGCACGCCCGGCTAGGGAGGCCGGCATGAAGACGTGCCTGATCCGGCGCGGTCCGTGGGGTCACATCCTCGACATCCCAGCCGTGACTGAGCAGTGCCTGTTCCGCATCGATTCGCTGGACGAACTCCCGAGCCTGGTCGCGAAGCACAATGCGGCAAGCAGCTACCTGTAGTCCCCGCGCCCATCGGAGAACCCATGGCACGTCTCGACATCACCTTCGGCCGACCCGAGCTTCGCGCGGTCAAGAAGGCCGCCCTTCGTCGCGATCTTCCCGCGCTCGGTGCGGTGCTGACGGCCGGGCTGGCCGGCCCCGACGACCACATCGAGCGGGTACGTGTCGCCGCGGACACGCTGACCGAGTGGACGGGCAAGTCGGTGCCGGAAGGCCTCGACGACTGGGTCCGCGACGACCCCGACAACCCGACCGCGCTCGTGGTCCGCGGCGCCGTCGAGATCAACCGCGCCTGGGAGGTGCGCGGCAGATTGCAAGCCAGGTATACGAAGCCGCAGCAGCTGCTGGACTTCATCTCGATCCTCGGCAATGCAGAGGCCTACTGCCGGGCCGCCGCACAGTCCGACCCGGGCGACGCCGCGCCGTGGCTGTTCCTGTTGAGCATGGCACGCGGCCAGCAGGTCGGCACCGACGAGGTGGTCCGCCGCCGCGACGAGTTGGAAGCGCGAGCGCCGCAGAGCTTCGTTGGCCATCGCCATGCGATCGCCGCGCTCGGCCCGCAATGGGGCGGCTCGATGCAAGCCGTGGACAAGCAGGTCCGGACGTGGACCGCCGAGGCGCCCGCCGGCTCGCTGCTGCCCGCGCTCGTCTTCGTGGCGGGGATCCAGCGCTGGTGGTCGCATGGCCATCGTCGCGCGTTCGCCCGCGACCCCGAACGCCGTGCCCAGGCGTACCGGGCGAGCGGGTTGCTGCCGATGCAACCCTGCCAGACACCGGACGAGTTCCTGGCGCACAACCACGCCGCGGCCTGGTACGCCCTCAGCCGCGAGCCGAAGCGCGCCAACGACCACTTCAAGCTGCTGCGGGGCCACGTCACCGAATATCCGTGGCGGGATCTCTTGGCGCGGTCTATCCGGCAGGGACCGGTTCCACTGTTCCGGGGCAAACGCGTCAACGCCCTGCTGCGCCTGCCATTCTGACACCACGCCGCTGGTGGAACGCCCCGGCTGGCAGCTCAGACGGACAACAACCGATCGAGCAGGCTGTGGTACTGCAGCACGGTGTCGCGCATGCCCGCGATACTGTCGGACGCCCGCGCGCTGCCGTGTTCGAGCTGCTGTTCGCGGCTGTAGACGCTGTCGGCGAGGGCCTTCAACGCCTCGTCCACCAGTTGCCGAGCCTCGATGACGCTGCCCGGTGGGTCCTCGACGAACCGGTTCTGCACCTTGTGCCAGCGCCGCCGGAAATCCTCGGCCTGCGCAGTGTCCCAGATCCCCGGCAGCTGCGCGGCGGCGTGCTGCGACCGCGGGTCATCGGCCGCCCGTGGCTGGCGGGTTGCCTGCTGCGCGTCCGTTTCGTCCGTTCCGTAGACGTCGCCGCCCGGTGGTGTCGCATAGGCCGGGGCACCGGTAGCGTCGGCTTCCATGGGTGGTGGTGCTTGAAACGGCGGTGCTGCCGCGCTGGCCGCCGCCGGATCGATCGCGTCGTCATACATGGCGACCTCGCCTGTCCTGCTGACACCGCGGAGCCGCCGCCCACGCCGCCGCCGCGAAGGGCGGAATCGGCCGAGCGTCGCCGCTGCGACACCGGCGAGGACCAGCAGGATCAGGAGGATGGCGAGCAGGGCTTCAGTCGACGACATGGCGAATCCCTTCAAACGCAACCAGCTCAGACGCTCGCTCGTTCCGGCTCCGGCCGGCCTCACCTTCTCGATCCGGGCCTACCTACCCTCGAGGCGATCCGGGCCTACCTACCCTCGGGGGTGGGTTGTTCCGCGTGACAGGTCGGCGAATCCGACACGTCCATTCCTCACGTAGCGGGGAACAGGTAGCGGTAGAAGGGTGAAGCCCGGAACTGCCGGCCGTGGTGCCGGCTCGACCAGGTTTCCATTTCCGCGACGCCGGTTGCGCCGGGCAGGTCGATCGAGACCTCGTAATCGGGATGGACGCCGTCGTCGCTGAGGCGCCGGCGGAAGGAGACTCGAACGATGCCGCCGGCATCAACGGGGATGCCCGGCAGGGACAGTGGGACGTACACCGGGGCCCAGCTGCGAGTATCGCTGGTCAGTGTGTCTATCTCGGGCCCTTGCGACAAGACGGCGACCCGGCTCCACAGCAGCAGGCCGGTCAGCCGGGCCGCGGGCACGTCGACGCGAAGATCGGTCATGGTCGTAGCTTCCGCCGTCGGCATGTCCTGCCGGCTGTCGAAGATCGCCGACTCGACCGGCGCGGCCGACGACACTCCGATGTCGTGTACCGGTCCGGCCAGGCAGAGCCGCACGTCGAACGGGTGGCCGACGGAGGTGAAGATCTTCCGCAAGTAGGGCACGCTCTCCGTCGCGATGGCGTAGTCGATGTCGTCGGCCGCGCGCGTGAGGTCCACGGCGACGGCCCACGTCTGCATGCGGAACGGAACCCAGGCGCAGTCGGCGGCGCACAGTCGCGCCCGGGCGTCGGCCAGAACGGCGAGAGCGCCCTCCGCCGAGGCGATGTTGCCGACGATCTCCGAGACGCATACTTCGGCCGGCTCGGGAAGCTCCACCTCCATGGAGCTTCCGGTGATCACGGTGATCCGGTCCGCCATGCCGGCTCGAGACACCGCAAGCCGAGCCTGCGCCGCGACCTCGGCCTGCGCTTCGATCGCATACACGTGCCGGGCTCCGCGGCGCGCGGACTCGATTGCCCACAGCGCGTCTCGTCCCGTTCCGACGTCCAGCACGACCTTGCCGGGCGCGACCCGCCGCAACGCGGTCCGGTATGCATGACATCGTTCGTCGACGGCATCGAATCCGTCGTAAACGCCATCGTCGTAGACCGGGTACTCGCCCATGGACGGAAAGAAGACGGGCCGTTCCGCGGACGCCGGAGCGGTTCGTACCATTGTCACGCCGTAGCACGATATCGTCCGCACCGGCCGCGGAGCCGGTCAGGTGCAGTCGCAGTCCAGGCAGAGCTGCTCGTCGTGGACGTGCTCGTCCGTCAGCTCCTCGTGGATGTACGCGCCGCCGCGCAGCAGGGAGACCACCGCCCCGGCGGCGGACAGGCCGGCGGCGAGCACGAAGACCACGACGAGCCCCTCGTGGAACGGGCCGGCCAGCACCCCGGGCAGGTAGGTCCGGGCGGTCAGCGTCGCCACCGTGGCGGCGGGCAGGGAGTGCAGCACGCCGGCGGCGCTCAGCAGGGCGGTGAGCGGGTTGTACCCGAGGAACGCGGCGAACATCATGCCCACCGGCGGCACGGCCGTGACCCGGTCGATCGCCGGCCCCGGGACACCTTCGGCGGCCAGGGCGCCGTGCAGCGTGGCCGGCAGCGAGTCGGACAGCCCGGCGATGAGCAGCGAGAAGAACAGCCCGATGGACAGCACCATGCCGGCGTTCTGGAAGGTGGCCCGGATGCCGGACGCGACGCCGCGCTGCGCCGCCGGTACGGCGTTCATCACCGCGGTGGTGTTCGGCGCGGAGAACAGCCCCGAGCCCACCCCGTTGAGCAGCAGCAGGGCCGCGAACGCCGGGTAGCGGAAGTCGACCGGGATCAGCAGCAGGCCGACGAAGGTCAGGGCCATGAGGACCAGGCCGCCGGTGGCGAAGAGCTTGGCGCCGTACCGGTCGGACAGGTGGCCGGAGACGGGGCCCGCCGCGATGAAGCCGATCGTGAGCGGCAGCAGGTAGATGCCGGCCCACAGCGGGGTCTCGGCGAAGTCGTAGCCGTGCAGGGGCAGCCAGATGCCCTGCAGCCAGATGATGAGCATGAACTGCAGCCCGCCGCGGGCGATCGCGTTGAGCAGCGCGGCGGCGTTGCCCGCCCAGAACGCCTGAATGCGGAACAGCCGCAGGTCGAACATCGGCTGTGCTACCCGGGTCTCGACCACGCAGAAGGCGACCAGCAGCGCGCAACCGCCGGCCAGGCCGCCGAACACGAGCGGGTTGGTCCAGCCCTCGGTGTGGCCGCCGTACGGCTGGATGCCGTACGTCATCGCCGCCAGCAGCAGGGTCAGGCCGGTCGCCAGGCTCACGTTGCCGAGCCAGTCGATCCGCACCTCGCGCGGCGGCGGTGCGGTGGCGCGCAGGTTGCGATATGCCCAGACCGCGCCGACCGCGCCGACCAGCACGCTGACCCAGAAGATCGCCTGCCAGTGCCACGCCGAGAGTAGTCCGCCGAGGACGAGCCCGATGAAGCTGCCCGCGAGGCCGGCGACCTGGTTGACGCCGAGCGCGGTGCCGCGCTGCCGCGGCGGGAACGCGTCGGTGATGATCGCCGTGGAGTTGGCCATCAGCATCGCGCCGCCGACGCCTTGCAGCAGGCGCCAGCCGATCAGCCACAGCGCGCCGGCGCGCCCGCCCGACGGGGTGAGCGCCAGCGCGACCGAGGCGGCGGTGAACACGACGAAGCCGGCGCGGAAGACGCGCACCCGCCCGTACATGTCGCCGAGCCGGCCGAGGCTGACCACCAGCACCGCGGTGACGAGCAGATAGCCCATCAGCATCCAGAGCAGGTAGCTCACGTTGCCGGGGGCGAGCGGGTCGAGGTGGATGCCGTTGAAGATCGCCGGCAGCGAGATGATCATGATGGAGCTGTTCACGGTGGCCAGGAGCATGCCGAGCGTGGTGTTCGACAGCACCGACCATCGGTTGGAAGCAGGCGGAGCACCCGACATGACCCACCCAGCTACCCCCGGGTCACCGCTGTACGCGGCCGGGCTACCGGCCGATGCCCGTCGCGTTCGGGTCCTGCAGCGCGGCGTCGATGTCGGCCGTCGTCCGAGTCAGGATCTCCTGCACCTGCTCGCGCGACAGCGCGCCCGGTGCGTGCCACAGCTCGGAGAAGCCGTACAGCTGCGGGTGCTGGTCAGACCGCGCGCGCCGGGTGAGCACCGTCGCGCTGTCCGGTCCGATACACACGCGGTGGCATTTCAGGTTCGGCTGCTACGTTCCGCGGCGTGGAGCGGATCGAGTGTCAGTGGTGCCGGCTGCAGAACGCGCCGGGGGCGACGTCGTGCATGACCTGCGGGGCCCCGCTCGACGTCAAGAACCTGGTCAGCGACTCCGGCTGGCGCGAGGCGCCCCGGCTGCGGGACATGACGGAGTTCCGGTTCTCCAACTCCGTCGCACAGGTCGAGGGCGAGTTGGTGCCGGTCATCGACATGGCGCTCGCGCCAGGCGACGCCGTCTACTTCGAGCACCACGTGCTGCTGTGGAAGGACGAGGCGACCCCGGTCACCGCGATGCCGACCCAGGGCGGCATGCGGCGGGTGTTCGGCGGCATGCCGTTCGTGCTGACCCTCGCGCACGGGCCCGGCCGGGTCGCGTTCTCCCGCGACTCGCCCGGCGAGCTGGTCGTGCTGCCGCTGCACCCGGGCATGGAGCTCGACGTGCGCGGGCACGCGTTCCTGCTGGCGACGCACACGATCGGGTACGACTTCATCCGCATCCAGGGCCTGGCCAACGTGCTGCACGGCGGCAACGGGATGTACCTGGACCGGTTCGTGACGACGTCCGCGCCCGGCCTGCTGGTGCTGCACGGGTACGGCAACGTCTTCGAGCGCTACCTGCGGCCCGGCGAGAAGATCATGGTCGAGCCCGGCGGCTTCCTATACAAGGACGCGTCGGTGGGCATGCAGGCGGTGCAGATGCCGGTGAAGACGGGTCTGATGCGCCGCGGCATGTACCTGGCGGAGATGACCGGGCCGGGCCGGGTCGGCATCCAGTCCATGTACGTGCACCACCACTCCGAATGAGGACGTGAGGACGCGATGAGCACCGGACCCGGCGTCCCCGAGGGGTACACCGTCTGCCGCTACTGCCGCATGGCGCACCCGCCGGCCGGCTCGTCCTGCCCGAGCTGCGGCGCCGCGCTGGACGTGCGGCAGGTCGTCACCCGTTCGGGCTGGATCGAGCAGCCACCGATCAAGGACATGGCGCGCATCCAGTTCGGCCAGTCCCGGGTGCAGATCGAGGGCAAGTACGTGCCCGTCGCCGACTTCACCCTCTCCGGCCAGGAGTGGATCTACTTCTCCCACCACGCGCTGCTGTGGACGGATCCCGCGGTACACCTGTCGAACACGTCCCTGGCGGGCGGCTGGAACCGGATGCTCGCCGGCCTGCCCCTGATCATGGTGGAGGCGCGCGGCCCCGGCCGCATCGCGCTCTCCGGGGACCGCCCCGGCGAGCTCATCGCCATGCCGCTGACGCCCGGCCGGCACGTGTGGACCCGCGAGCACCGCTTCCTCACCGCCACCGGCAACGTCACCTACACGTGGCAGCCGACCAACATCTGGTACACCACCGGCTCCGGCGACGACCGGGAGACGCACTACCCGCTGGGCCAGTATGGCGACCTGTTCACCGCGCAGCATGCCCCGGGCCTGCTCCTGCTGCACTCGCCGGGCAACACGTTCCTGCGGGACCTGGCGCCGGGGGAGACGATCCTGGTCCAGCCCGGCGCGCTGCTCTACCGGGACATGTCGGTCCAGATGCACCTGCACCTGGAGTACCCGCGCGGCACCCAGCGATTCTCGTGGCGCTCGTCGTTCAGCCAGCGCAACATCTGGCTGCGTCTCATCGGCCCGGGCCGCGTCGCCGTCTCCTCGGTGTTCCACCACACCAGCTCGCTGGCCGTCACCCGCAACTCCGCCGCCACCGTCCAGCGGTGGTAGAACGGGCCGTCAGGTCCAGTCCGGCGGGTCGGCGGGGTGCAGCCGGGGGTCGTCGGCGGCGAACGTGCGCACCGGGCCGGGGCCGGTGCGCGGGCCCTCGAAGCGGACCGTGACGCGGTCGAGCCCGCTGCCCCAGACCCAGCCCGGCCCGTACTCGTCGTGGCGCACGTCCGCGCCGGTGCGCCACCCCGGCGGGCCAGCCGGGCCGGGCCGCTCCGGCTCGGGCGGCGCGTCCGGTGCCGCGGATGCCGGCGCGTCCGGCGCGGGGGATGCCGGCGCGTCCGGCGCGGGGGAGGCCGGCGACGGCTGGGGCGCCGGGGGCTCGAGCAGGGAGAGCAGGTCGTCCTGGGCGAACTCGGACAGGCCCGAGACGCCGACGCCGAGCAGGCGCAGCCCGCCGGTGACGTCGATGTCGGCCAGCAGCCGCCGGGCGGCCTGCAGGATGCTCTGCGCGTCGTCGGTGGGCTGACCCCGGGTGGTGGACCTGGTGATGGTGGTGAAGTCGAAGTAGCGCGCCTTGAGCGTGATGGTGCGGCCGGACAGCCCGGCGGCGCGCAGCCGTCCGCCGACCTGGGTGGCGAGCAGCCCCAGCTCGGTGGCGAGCCGGGTGCGGTCGGCGATGTCGGTGGCGAACGTCTCCTCCGCCGAGACCGACTTGGTCTCCCGCTCGGCGACGACGGGCCGGTCGTCGTCGGCGTGCGCCAGCCGGAACAGGCCGGCGCCGTGGGCCTGGCCGAACCGGTCGACCAGGTCGTCCCGGCCGACCGCGGCGAGGTCGGCGATCGTGTGGACGCCGGTGCGGCGCAGCCGCTCGGCGGTGGCCGGGCCGACGCCGGACAGGCGGGTCACCGGCAGCGGGCCCAGCAGGTCGCGCTCGGTGCCGGGCGCGACGACCGTCAGCCCGTCGGGCTTGTGCAGGTCGGAGCCGATCTTGGCGATGAGCTTGGAGGTGCCGGCGCCCACCGAGCCGGTGACGCCGCCGGTGGCGGCCGCGATGCCGGCCTTCAGCCGGGTGGCGAGGGCCGTGACGCCCGCGACCGTGAGGTCGTGGCCGGCGGCGGCCAGGTCGATGTACGCCTCGTCGATGGAGACGGCCTCGACGAGCGGGGACAACTCGGCGAGCAGGTCCATGACGACGCGGCTGGTGTTGCGGTAGGCGGCGAAGCGCGGGGCGAGGAACGCGGTGCCGGGCGGGCACCGGCGCCGGGCCTCGGCGACCGGCATGGCGGAGCGGGCGCCGTAGGCGCGGGCCTCGTAGGAGGCGGTGGCCACGACGCCGCGGCCGCCGATGCCGCCGACGACGACCGGTCGGCCGCGCAGCGACGGCTTGTCGCGCTGCTCGACGCTGGCGAACATCGCGTCGAGGTCCACGTGCAGGATGCTGGCCGTGTCCCGCACCCGGTCCCTCCGTCCTGGCCGTCGCTCTGAACGGTAGCGCCGTCAGTAGATCGGACCGTAGACCGGACTGCCCAGCGACACCCCAGCTCAGGGGGCATGATCTTTGACGGTTCTGTTACGTCCAGGTATCCGCGGTGTCCTTGACACGCTCGTCGGCCCTCGCCAAGATGTATAAACCAAGCGCTTGTTAGGTTTTGAATCGAGCGAACAATCCGCGCAAGGCTGACGATTCGTATAATTCCGACAGGGGTACACATGGGCGTTTTAGCGACGAGGTCTCGTCGTATCGTCGGCTGCGTGGCGCTCACGGCGCTCGCGCTGGCCGGCTGCGGCGGCAAGACGGGTGACGAGAAGCCGAGCAACGGTACCGCCACCGGCGCTCCCATCATCATCGGCATGGACGAGGACAGCACCGGGCCCGGCGCGTCGTACAGCACGATCGCCGGCAAGACCATCCGCCTGGCCGTCCAGGACATCAACAACAAGGGCGGCGTGCTCGGCCGGCCGCTGCAGCTGGTCGTCGAGAACGACGAGTCCGACCCGACCAAGGTGCCGGCCGTGCTGCAGAAGCTCTCCAGCCAGGGCGCGAAGGTGCTGCTCCTGCAGAGCGGCAGCGCCGCCGTCGCCCAGGCGAAGCCCACGCTCACGCAGCTCGGCCTGCCCGCCATCGCTCCCACCGGCGTGACCGCCACGCTCGTCGCGCCGCCGGACAACGAGCTCATCTACATGCTGGCCAACACCACCAAGGACTGGGCCGACGTGTACTGCGGCGCGTTCAAGGCCGCGGGCATCAGCAAGCTCGGCGTGCTCACCGACGACACCACGACCATCGCCGGCCTGGACAAGGCCCTGTTCGCCGGCATGGGCTGCGTGGAGTTCGTGGCGACGGAGAAGGGCGCGACCAACGCCAGCGACCTGTCGGCCCAGGTCGCGCGGCTCAAGAACGCCAAGCCGGACGCGGTGCTCGTGACCAGCGTCGGCGGCGCGTTCGAGGTGCTGGCCCAGAACACGCTGGCCAGCCAGATGACCGGCACCAAGCGGTTCTCGCTCGCCTCCATCGGCAACCAGCCCGCGTCGTGGAAGCTCGCCGCGCCCGGCGCGCTCAACGGGCTCATCTTCATGGGCTCCATCAACTCCGAGAACCCGCGCACGCAGGCCCTGGTGAAGCTGCTGCAGGACAAAAACGGCAAGGACTACGACATCACCGCGTACGACGCGCAGGCGTGGGACGCCGTGCAGCTGCTCAAGCAGGCCATCGAGAAGGCCGGCGGGGTCGACGACTCGAAGAAGCTCAACGAGGCCATCCAGAGCATCAAGGGATACCAGGCCACGTTCGGTCAGTCCAACTTCACGCTGAGCTTCGGCGCGGACAAGCACCTGGGCGCGGATGGGCCGTGCGGCCTGTCCCTCGTCGAGTTCGGCTCGGACAACAAGCCGAAAGGTCCCTGGGCGACCTACCAGCCCCCGTGTAGCAAGTAACCCACCACGCCAAATACAGGCCAAATAATCCACCAGGCAAGGAGGCGACGTCGTGGGCCAGATGCAGCTGTGGTTGTCCGCGCTGGAGATAGGGTGCTTCTTCGGCCTGCTCGCGCTGTCCTACTACCTGGTGCTCGTCGGGGCGGGGTTCTTCAACTTCGCCATCGGCCCGTACGCCATGGTCGGCGGCCTCTGCACGTCCTACCTCGTGCTGTACGAGGACATGAACGTGTGGGCCGCCGCCGCGGTGGCGGTGCTCGCCTCCGCAGCCCTGGCCGTGGTCACCGAGCTGGCCGTGGTACGGCAGGTGCAGCGCCGATCCGGCCGCGGTGAGCTACCCGCGCTGGTCGCGGTGGCCGCCGTCCTGTTCGCCATCCAGCAGCTCGGCGGCTACCTCTTCGGCTACACGACGCTGCCGGGTCAGAACCTGTTCACGTTCGACCCGGTGGCGATCGGCGACACCGTCGCGCAGCCGAGCACCGTGCTGCTGCTCGGCTTCACCGTCGTGGCGTTCGCCGCGGCCGCTCTGTGGATCCGCTACACCCGGACCGGCCGGCTGCTGCGGGCCGTCGGCGACAGCACGCATGCCGCCGGCCTGCTCGGCCTGCCGGTCAACCGGGTCCGGCTCATCGCGTTCCTCCTCTCCGGGCTGCTGGCCGGCATCACCGGGCTGCTGTTCGCGCCAAAGGCGGGCGTCAGCTCGCTGTCGGGGCTCAGCTGGGCGCTGTCGGGCTTCCTGGCGATGGTGGTCGGCGGCACCGGGTCGGTGTGGGCCCCGCTCGTCGGCGGCCTGTTGCTGGGCCTGGTGGAGGTCTTCGTTCCGTACTACTTCGGTGGCCAGTCCCACGTCTACGGGCTGCTGCTGGTCGCCCTGCTGTTCTTCGCCTTCAAACCCAGCGGCCTGTTCGTCAGAAGGATCAGAGCTTGACATCATCCCCTCCCTGAAGGGAGGGATTCCCTGGGTCGCCCCAGGGGATTCCTGCTTCACCGCCGACTGCCCCGTCCGGGAGGACTCCCGCTGAGGTCTTACACCAGCTCCACAGGCAGACACCGCCAGCCCGGCGGCCAAGCACAAAGCTAGCACACTGACCGATGAATTCCCTGCGGTGACACGCTGGCAGACGCCGATCCGCCTTGGCGGCGAATCGGCTATGCCTGCCCTGCTCCGCAGAGGGTTCCGTTTCTCCCCCGCCTGAAGGCGGGGGTTCTCACGGAAGGAATCTGGTGAAGCGCGTTCCCGGCTCCCTGGGCCTGGTCTGCGGTGTGGTGGGCGCGGCGCTGATCCTGCTGTGGGTCGGCGCCGACGGCTACCGGCAGACCCTGGTCACCACCACCGCGACCTACGCGCTCGTCGCGCTCGGCATGTACGTGCCGTACCTGATGGCCGGCTCGCTGTCGATGGCCTACGGCGCCTATGCGGGCATCGGCGGATACGCCGTCGGCCTGATCTCGGCCCGCTCCGGCCTGCCGCTGATCCTGGCCTGGGTCGCCGGCCCGGTCGTGGCGGCCGCCGTCGCCGTGCTGCTCGGGCTGGCCACCCGGCGGCTGTCCGGCTTCTTCCTGGCCGCCGTCACGCTGCTGTTCGGCATGGCCTTCACGGCGCTGCTCGTCGACGCCGAGGGCCTCTCCGGCGGCTCCGGCGGCCTCGGCTCCCTGCGCAAGCTCAACCTCTTCGGCTGGGAGCCGACGCACTACCAGATCGTCGTCGGCTCGGTCGTCGTCGTGTGCGTCATCGCCTTCCTGCTCGACCGGCTGCGGATGTCGCCGTGGGGCGTCATCGTGCGCACGATGCGCGACGCGCCCCGCGCCGTCGAGGCGGCCGGCGTGCGGGTGCCGGTCATGAACCTCGTGGCGCTGGCCATCGGCGCCGGGATCGCGGCCGTCGGCGGCGGCCTGTTCACCTACTCGGCCGGCAGCGTCACCCCGGACACGTTCACGCTCAACCTGGTGTTCCTGGCCATCTTCATGCCCCTCATCGGCGGCTCCGCCACCCCGTGGGGCGCGGTGCTCGGCGCGGTCATCGCCGTCGAGCTGACCCTGAACTTCCCGGTGATCCAGACCAGCGGCACGCTGATCCTCGCCCTCGGCGTGCTCGTCATCCTGCTGCTCGCGCCGCAGGGCGTGATCGGCTACGCCGCCCGGCTGGCCCGGCTCGTGGGAGGACGACGTGGCTGAGACGCTGCTGGTCGGCGAGGGCCTGACCAAACGGTACGGCGGGGTCACCGCCCTGCAGGACGTCTCGTTCTCGCTGTCGGCGGGTGAGATCCTCGGGCTCGTCGGGCCCAACGGCGCCGGCAAGACCACCCTGGTCGACCTCATCTCCGGCGCCCAGCCGGCCACCGAGGGCTCGCTCACCCTGCGCGGGCAGCGCCTGTCCGGCCCGGCCGCCCGCCGCGCCAAGGCCGGCCTCGCGCGCACGTTCCAGTACCCGCAGCTGGCCCTGGAACTCACCGTCGCCGAAAACCTGCTGCTCGGCCGGGCCGCCCGCCGGCACGGCACCGTGTGGCAGATGGTCGCCGGCGCGTTCGCCGGCGCCTTCCGCCCGCACACCGGCGCCGACGCCGACGCGGTGCGGGCGCTGGCCGACGAGCTCGGCATCGACCGCCTCGACCGCCCGGCCGGCGACCTCTCCCTGGGTGAGCAGCGCCTCGTGGAGGTCGGCCGGGCGCTGGGCCAGGACCCCCTCGTCCTGCTGCTGGACGAGCCGTTCGCCGGCTCCGACGCGGGCGGCGTGCACGGCATCGTCGAGGTGATCCGCACCGTGCAGCGCCGCGGCCACGCGGTCATCCTCGTGGACCACAACGTCGACCTCGTCGCCGGCTTGGTCGACCGCATCATGCTGCTGGACCGCGGCCGGGCCGTGTTCGACGGCGACCCGCGCGAGTGCCTCGCCAGCCCGCAGATGCAGCAGGTGTACTTCGGCATCACCGACGCTTCGGAAGAGGACGTGCCGCATGTCGTCTCATGAGCTGCGCCTCGAGGGCCTGACCGTCCGCTACGGCCACGCCAGCGCCGTCACCGGCCTCGACCTCACCGCGCCGGGCGGCGTCGTCACCGCCCTCGTCGGCCCCAACGGCGCCGGCAAGAGCAGCGCCCTGCTCGCCGCCTACGGCTCCGTCGCCGCCACCGGCCGGGTCTTCCTCGACGGCGAGGACGTCAGCCGCCTCAAGCCGGCCGCGCGGGCCCGGGCCGGCATCGCCGTGGTACCGCAGGGCCGCCAGCTGTTCCCGAAGCTCAACGTCGCCGACAACCTGCAGGTGATGGCCGAGCTGCTGCGGCTGCCCCGCTCGGCGGTGGACACCGCCGTCGACCGCTTCCCGATCCTGCGCACCCGGCTGCGCAGCCTGGTCGGCGTGCTCTCCGGCGGCGAGCAGCAGATGCTCGTGGTCTCCCGCGCGCTGATGGGCTCGCCGCGGGTGCTGCTGCTCGACGAGATGATGACCGGCCTGGCCCCGCTCGTGGTGCAGGAGCTGCTGCGCACGGTGACGCAGCTGGCCCGCGAGGGCGTCGCGGTCCTCATGGCCGAGCCCGCCCTGGGCGCGGTGCGCGGCGCCGTCGACCGCGGGTACGTGCTGGTCCGCGGCGAGACCGTGGCCACCAGCGAGGACGGCGGTAAGGCCCTCGACGCGGCGTACCAGGCGAAGATGGGGGTCTTGAAGACCGCCGCTCGCTGAGTGCCGGGTCCGCCTGAGGGTATGGTCATTTCGTCAGGCCCGGCAGGGAGGTAGCGAAATGACCTATCCATCGAGCTCGGCCAGCGTTCATGTGACCGGCCGCCGCGTGGTGGCCACGATCGTCGATGCCGTGCTGTTCGGTTGCCTCGGTGGCATCGTCGCGCAGGTGTCCGGCCACGAGACCACGGCCTCGGGCTTCAGCTCCACCCGGCTGTCGCCCGGCGGCAGCGTCCTGTGGTTCGTCCTCGTGGTGCTGTACTACGTGCTGCTGGAGGGACTCTTCGGCCGCACGGTCGGCAAGATGGTCACCGGCATCCGCGTCGTCGACGCGGCGACCGGCGCCGTGCCCGGCATCGGCAAGGCCCTCATCCGCACGCTGCTGCGCATCATCGACGGCCTCTTCGCCTACCTGGTCGGCTTCATCGTCGTGCTGTGCTCGCGAAGCCGCCGGCGCCTCGGCGACATGGCCGCCGGAACCCTCGTCGTCCGGGCCTGACTGGCAGGCTCCGCCTATGGGCTCACCGACCGTGCGGAGGACGTCATTGGGAGCTCTGCCTGCAGGGTGGTCCCGGTCCCGGCCCCGCGGGGGCTGCGGAGCAGGATTCGGCCGCCGAGTGCCTCCGCGCGGTCCTTGAGGCCGACGAGGCCGGTGCCGCGGGTGAAGTCGGCGCCTCCGACGCCGTCGTCGGTGACGGCGACGCGGAGGAGGGCCTGCGCGGTGTCGGTTTCGACGGTGACGGCGACGGTCGAGGCGTGTGCGTGTTTGGCCGCGTTGGTCAACGCCTCGGCGACGATGTAGTACGCACTGACCTCGATGTGCTCGGGCAACCGTGTCTGCGTACGCAGGTGGAGGTCGACCGGGACGGGCGAGCGGCGGGCGAGGGAGCGCAGCGCCGGGCCGAGGCCGCCCTCGTTCAGGATGGCGGGGTGGATGCCGCGTGAGATCTCGCGCAGTTCGTCCAGGGCGCCCGTTGCGCCGGCGACGGCACGGTCGAGCTGTGCGCGGAGCGCGTCGAGTTCGGGTGGCGTGTCCGCCTGGGCCGTGCGCAGCTGGAGTGCGAGGGAAACCAGCCGCTGTTGGGCGCCGTCGTGCAGGTCTCGTTCGAAACGGCGGCGGGTCTGGTCGGCGGCGGCGACGATCCGTGCGCGCGATGCGGTGAGTTCGGCTCGGCTTTCGGCGTTGGCGATGGCGGTGGCGACGAGTTCGGTGAAGTCGGCCAGGCGCTGTTCGGTGTCCTGGGGGAGCCGTTCGCGTCGCGATCCGACGCCGATGGCGCCCCAGACTCGGCCCTCGACCACGATCGGGCTGGCGACCGCTGAGCGGAGTCCGGTGGCGATGTCGTTGCGCACGTCGCGGCGGGCCGCGCGGCCGGTGGCCTGGACCGAGGCCATGGCCGAGTGGGGGTCGGGTTTGCTGCGCGAGCCCGGTTGGGAGCGTTGGAGTCCGTGGCCGCCCAGTATCGTCATGTCGCCGTCTGGCTCGAATCGTGCGATCGCGGTGCTGTCGGCGCCGAAGAGCGCGCCGACCTCGTCGGCCACGGCGGCGAAGACGAGCTCGGGTCCGACCCCGCGGGCGACCAGGGTCGCTACTCGTCGTAGGGCCGTCTGCTCGTCGGCGATGCGGCGGAACTCGGCGTACAGTTGGGCATTGTCGAGAGAGACGGCGAGCTGGCCGGCGATGAGTTTGACGCCGTCGAGCCGTTCGGTGGTGAAGGCACCGCGGATGAGGCGGTTCTCCAGCAGCAGCACCGCTCGCAGCGTGCGGCGGCTGAGGATGGGCACGACCAGCAGCGAGCAGCAGGTCACATCGGAGAAATAGGGGTCGCGGGCGAAGCGGTCGTCACGGGTGGCATCGGCCACGACGAGCGGCACGTGCATGCGGCGGGCGTATCGCAGCACGGACATCGGTAGCACGGATTCATGCCCGGTGCCGAGTTCCGTGCTGACCGGGATGACGCGGCCGTCGCCGCCGGGTGCGGGCAGCAGCCAGGCTTGCCGGTCGTCGCTCCACAACGGCAGGTGTACGTCGGTGGCGCCGGTCATCGCGCGGAGCACGTGGGCTACCCGCGAGTGCAGTCCTTCGATGTTGGTTTCTGAGCTCAGTGCCTGTGACGCGGACAGGATGCCGAGCAGGTCGATCGTTCCGGTCGTGACGGTGGAGCGCCCACGGGAACGATCGCGGCTCTGGTCGGCTTCTGGTCGCAGGGTGGGGTAGGCCCAGTCGAGTTGGTCGACTTTCGCGGTCGCCCCCCATGCGAGGTACTCCTGGCGGGCCTCGGCGAGTAGGTCGTAGCCGGCCTGTTCGAGGCCGTGGGCGAGGTAGAAGCGGGCCGCGTGTTCGGTGATCAGGGCCCGGTGCCATGGCCGGTGGTGCTGGGCCGCCTCGCGCCGGGCGGCGTCGAAGGCGAGGGCGGCGGCGTGGAAGTCGCCGACCGCCCACGCCCGCTCCGCCTCGAGCAGCCGCAGCAGGTGCTGGAAGTTCTCCGGTGCGTCCGTGGCGCGTGCGGCCAGCCAACGCGTCACCTCGTCCAGTTCGGACAGCAGACTGCCACGCTCGCCATCGTGGCTGGTTCGGGCCTGCCCGGCGAGGGCCAGCCCGCGCAGCAGGCGTGCCAGGGCGGTCGCGTAGACGCCCTGGTCAATAGCTGGTAGCAGCATCGCCGCCGCGGTGTGCCGTGCCAGGCCGGCCAGATCATCGAGGATGGCGGCGGCGATCGCACTGGTGATCTGCACCTGGAGCAGCGACTGCGGGCTGTCGGCGTACCGGTCGAAGGGGGCTGCCTCACCGGCCGAGGCGGGGTCTTCGCCGCGCAGCACGCCGGCCAGCCACCGGTACGCTTCGAGCCACTGAACGGTCTGTTCACTGCCGGTACGGTGCACGAAGGCCAGCCCGGCCGCCAGCTGGGTGACATAGTCGTCCAGCGATGGTGTGCATTCCAGCAGGCCCGCCGCGGTCTGGTAGTACGTGTAGCCGGCGTTGGCCATATCACCACCGGCGATCAACCCTTCGCGGGCCTGCTGAGCTGCTTGGACACTGCTTTCGACCGGTTCGAACCAGGAGCACAGCAACGAGTACAGGAAACGCGTGTGCGAGGTGCTGGGCTCGTATCCGCGGGCTTCGCCCAGCGCCAGGAACCGCCGCAGCGTCCGGTACGCGGCAGCGTAGTTGCTGTGCACCGTCATCGCGGCGAAGCTGAGTTGGCTCACCGCGCCGAGCAGGATACGGGCGGGGCCGTGTTCGATCCAGATCCGCAGCGCTTCCAGGCCCAGCCAGCTGGCCGTGGTGTGATCGGCGCCAACGTAGGTCGTCGGCAGGAGGGCGTTGATCAGACGGGCCGCGGCGAGCAGCTTCGGCTCGGTGATCTCCGGCCGAGCCAGCTCGTCGGCGTCGTCGGTATGCTCCAGCCACTGGTACAGAGCATTGAGCCGGTGGCCGAGCTCCAGCTGGAGCCGTTCCGCGGCCGGCATGGCGATGCCCAGTTCACGCAGCGACTTCAGACCGAGCTCGATCGCCTCCGCGAAGCGGTTTCGGTGGGTGAGACTGCGCGCCTGTACCGCCGTGGCGTCTGCACGGTCGAAGGCGGTGGCGCACAGGCCCTCGATCGTGCGGTACTCCTCGTCCGCTTCGTCCAGGCATCCCATGCTGAACAGCGCGGCGTGGCGGCCGGTGTGCACCTCGACCAGCGTGGCGGTCTCATCCGGGTCGATCAGCAGCGCGGCGGCCAGCAGCAGCGCGTCAACCTGCGCGTAGTCGCCGATCAACGTCGCCTGGTCGGCGGCGCGCCGCAGCAGCCCCACCACTTGACGCCGTTCCGCGGGGTCGTCGACCGCGTCGACCACCGGCAGGTACTGCCCCGCCGCGACCGCGAACAACCCCGGCACCCCAGCCAGCCGCCGCGCCATCGCCAACCGCAGGGTCCGTAGCCGCTGCGGGCCCAGCCCGCGCAGGACCGCCTCGCGGATCCGGTCGTGGTGGAACCGCACCGCCGGACGCACCCCGGGCTCCACCACGAGCATGCCGTCGTCGAAGGCGGGGGCCAGCCGCTGTTCCACCACACTCGCCGACTCGGCGGTGGCGGTCTGCAACACGCCCAGCTCGACCCGCCCGCCGAGACCCGCCATCGCCTCCACCATCTGCCGGGACGCCGGCGGTATGGCGTCGACCCGCGCCGCCAGCAGCCCCGCGACGTCGGACTGCCCCAGGCGGGCGCGCACAGCCGCCGCGTCCCATCGCCACCCGGCGGCCGTGGCGGTCAACACGCCGTCGTGTCGCAGCGCGTTGAGCAGCTGCACGATCTCGTACGGATTGCCGGACGTGTACGGGTTGATCACGTCGGCCAAGCCATCCGCCCCGGCCGGCTCCACGTGCAACATCTCGGCAACCATGGCGGCAGTGCCGGATACCGGCAGATTGGCCAGGTGTACGTGCCGGACTCCGGGCTGTTGACGCCACCGGGACAGCGGCGCCGCCAGTGGCCGCGCCGCGTCCACGTCGCCCTCCCGGTACGCACCCACCAGCAACAGACCGTCGATGGGCTCCTCGCTCAGCACGAGGTCGACGACGCCGAGCGGCGTGCGCCCCGCCCACTGCAGGTCATCGACGAACATCACCACCGGCCGTTCCCGCGAAACGACCGCGCGCAACACCTCGACGGCCGCTCGCTGTGCCCGAACCTGTGCGGTCAGCGGATCCCCCTCATCGGGCGGCACCGCCAGCAGGGCCGCGAACTCCGGCAGCACCGCAGCCGTGTGACCCGCGTTCGCGCCGAGCGCCTCCAGGATCCGTTCGCGAAACTCGCCGAGCTCGTCCTCCGGCTCGGCCAGCAACAGCCGACCCAACGCGCGAAACGCCAGATGGACCGCGTCGAACTCCAGATCGCGCCGGTACTGGTCGAACTTGCCCGCCACGAACCAACCATCACGACCCGTCACCACCGGCCGCAGCTCGTCGACCAGCGCCGTCTTGCCCACCCCCGGCGCCCCGCTGACCAGCACCCCGCGACACCGGCCCGCCAGCGCGTCCGCAAACGCCTGCGACAGTGCTGCCACCTCGTCGTCGCGGCCCACCAGCCGTGACGGGGGCAGCAGCCGCAGCGGAACATCCCGCTCGCCGACCCGAAACGCAACCGCACCGGGACGCGCGCCGGCATCCCGCACCCGCTCCAAGTCGTACACCGCGCCGTCGGCGGTCTGGTACCGGTTGTCCGGCTCCTTCTCCAGCAGATGCATGATGATCTCTGACAGCGGTGCCGGTATAGCGCGGTTCACCTGCGCCGGCGGTACCGGTACCCGGGCCAAGTGATCATGCGTGAGTCGCAGCGGGTCCCCGGAACCGAACGGCGGCGCACCCGTCGCCAGCTCGTACAACGTCGCGCCCAGCGCGTACAGGTCCGCACGCTGATCCACCGACAGGCCGGTCCGCCCGGTCTGCTCCGGCGCCAGATACGCCAGCGTCCCCACGATCTCGGTGTGATGCGTGAACTCGGGACGAATCTCGGCCAACGACGTCGCCAACGCAAAATCCACCAAGCACGGCGCACCGTCGCCGGAGACCACGACGTTGGCCGGCGTGATGTCCCGATGCAGCACACCCCGCCGGTGCATCCCCGCCACCGCCCGGGCCAACCCCACCGCAAGCCCGATCAGATCCCCGACCGCCAGCGGCTTCGCCAACCCGGCCATGCTCACCCCACCGGCGTCCTCCAGGACGACCGACTGCGGGTACCCCGCCCCCTCCACCAACTGCGCGACCCCCACAACGCCGCGCAGCCGCTCCAGCATCGCCAACTCGTGCCGCACCCGCCGCTGCGCATCCGATCCCAACGGCTCCTTGCGGATGACCGTGCGCCCTCCGGCAGCCAGCCGAGTGACACGCGTGTGTTCGCTCTGGTGCACGACCTCGTCCCGAACTGGCGGATCCCGGCCCGGCATCGTTCCGCCCGTTCCCATTCGACACCTCCACGCGCACCTCATACCGTGCTTACCCTATTTGCGGCACGGGCGGCCATCGGTGGTGGAAAGTCCTATCTCGGGGTCACCGTGGAGCGTCCTCAGGCGAAGGCCCGGGCCAGCAGGCGGCGGCGCAGGGCGGCCGGGTCGCCGGTGAGCAGGTGGTTGGCGGTGGCCCGCTTGAGGTACCGGTGCGCCGGATGCTCCCACGTGAAGCCGATGCCGCCGAGGAGCTGGATCGCCTCGCGCGTGACCGTGTAGGCGGCCTCGGTGGCGGCCAGCTTCGCCAGCGGGGCGGCGAGCGCGAACTCCGGCGTGCCGGCGACCTGCAGCGCGTGGCGGGCGGTGGACGTGGCCTGCTCCAGCAGCACGTACAGGTCGGCGACGCGGTGGCGCAGCGCCTGGAACGTGGCCAGGGGCACGCCGAACTGGTGGCGGGTGCGCAGGTGCTCGACCGTGGCGCGCAGCGAGGCCCGGGCGACGCCGACCGAGTCGGCGGCCAGGGCGGCGTGCAGCACGTCGAGGGCGTGCGGCGCGCCGCCGCGGGCGACGAGGCGGGCCGGGGAGCCGGTCAGGATCACGGTGGCCTGGCCGCGGGTCGTGTCCAGGGTCGGCGTCGGCCGCACGACCAGGGTGTCGGTGACGTAAAGGTCGCCGCCGGCCTCGACGACGAACACGTCGGCGAGATCGCCGTCCAGCACGTGCTCGACGCGGCCGTCCAGGACGTGGCCGTCGCCGGTGGGCACCGTTTCCACGGTGCCGCCGAGGGCGAGGGCGCCGACCGTGGTGCCGGCGGCCAGCGCCGGCAGGAGCTCGGCGGCGGCCGGCAGCGCCGGGTCCAGCGACAGGGCGGTCGCGGTGATGGACAGCAGCGGCGCGGACAGCAGCGTGGCGCCGGCCTCCTCCAGTGCGATGCCGGCCTCGACCGCGGTCGCGCCGAAGCCGCCGTGCTCCTCGGGGACGGCCAGGGCGGTGAGGCCGAGCTCGCCGGTCAGCCGGGCCCAGCTGTACCCGGGGGAGGCCAGGAACTCGCGGACCGAGTCGCGCAGGGCGACCTGCTCGGGGTCGAACTCGCCGGCGAACGCGGTACCGAACTCCACTGTGGACACTCCTAGCGTCGGGCGCGGCCGAGGAGCGACTCGGCGATGATGTTGCGCTGGATCTCGTTGGAGCCGCCGTAGATGGTGTCGGCGCGGGTGAACAGGAACAGCCGCTGCGCGTCGGTCAGCTCGTAGGGCGCGTCGCGCAGCAGGGTCGCGGCCGGGCCGTCGACCTCCATCGCCAGCTCGCCGAGGGCCTGGTGCCAGTTCGCCCACAGCAGCTTCGCGACCGATGCCGCGGCCGGGTCCGGGTCGGTGGCCGACAGCGTGCGCAGCGCGTGGTGGCGCAGCCCCTGCAGGCCGGCCCAGGCGGTGACGATCCGGTCCGCGATGAGCGGGTCGGCGAAGGTGCCATTGGCCCGGGCCCGGTCCACGATGGACTCCAGCTCCCGGGCGAAGCCGAGCTGCTGGCCCAGCGTCGCCACGCCGCGCTCGAAGGCGAGGGTGCTCGTCGCCACCCGCCAGCCGTCGCCGGGCGCCCCGACGACGTTGCCCGCCGCGGTGACGGCGCCGTCGAAGAAGACCTCGTTGAACTCCGAGGTGCCGGTCAGCTGCACGATCGGCCGGACCTGCACGCCGGGCTGGTCCATGGGCACGAGCAGGTACGACAGCCCGGCCTTGCGCACCCCCTCGCCGGTGCGGGCGAGCACGAAGCACCAGTCGGCGATGTGCGCCAGCGACGTCCACACCTTCTGCCCGGTGACCCGCCACTCGCCCCCGTCGAGGACCGCCCGGGTCTGCACGCCGGCCAGGTCGGAGCCGGCGTCCGGTTCGGAGTACCCCTGGCACCACAGCTCCTCGGCGCGCGCGATCGGCGGCAGGAACCGGGCCTTCTGCTCCTCGGTGCCGTGCGCGATGAGCGTGGGCGCGAGCAGGTACTCGCCGACGTGGCTGAGCCGGCCGGGGCCGCCGGCGCGGGCGTACTCCTCGAAGAAGACGACCTGCTCGGCGATGCTCGCGCCGCGGCCGTACGGTCGCGGCCAGCCCAGGCCGATCCAGCCACCGGCGCCGAGCTCGCGTTCCCAGCGGGCGCGCAGCTCGAGGTGCTCATGCTCGCGGCCGGGCCCACCGGTGCCGGCAAGGGCGGCGAACTCGCCGGTGAGATGCTCGGCGAGCCAGCGCCGTACCTCGTCGCGAAAGTCAGCTGCCATAGACGGCCGCCGGTTGCGGTGCGCGGGCGAGCAGGTCGCGGATCACGGGGCCCAGCTCGGCCGGGTCCCAGCGGCGTGCGGCGTCGGCGGCGGGGCCGTGCTGCCAGCCGTCGGCGACGCTCACGCTGCCGCCGGAGACCTCGAACACGCGGCCGGTGACGAAGCCCGCCTCCGCGGAGGCGAGCCACACGACAAGGGGCGAGACGTTCTCCGGCGCCATCGCGTCGAAGCCCTGCTCGGGCGCGCGCATCGTGTCGGCGAAGACCTCCTCGGTCATCGCGGTGCGGGCGCTGGGTGCGATCGCATTGACGGTGACGCCGTAGCGGGCCAGCTCGACGGCGGCGACCTGGGTCAGCGCGGCGACGGCGGCCTTGGCGGCGCTGTAGTTGACCTGCCCGACGCTGCCGAGCAGCCCGGCGCCGGACGTGGTGTTGACGACCCGGGCGGCAACGGGGGTGCCGGCCTTGGCGAGGGCCTTCCAATGCGCGGCCGCGTGTCGCAGCGGCGCGAAGTGCCCCTTGAGGTTCACCCGCACCACGTCGTCCCACTCGGCCTCGGTGACGTTGGTGAGCATCCGGTCGCGGGCCAGGCCGGCATTGTTGACGAGCGCGTCCAGCCGGCCGGTCGCCGCGACCGCCCGCTCGACGAGGGCGGCGGCGAAGTCCCAGTCGGCGATGTCGCCGGGCGCGGCGAGCGCCTTCCCGCCGGCGGCGGCGCACTCGGCGGCGACCGCGTCGAGACGGTCGGCGTCGAGGTCGTTGAGGACCACGTGGTGCCCGGTCGCGGCGAACGCCAGGGCGTGCGCCCGGCCGAGCCCCTGCCCGGCACCGGTGATGACGACCGTTCTCATACCCCAAGGACCTCCCGCTGGTATCGACGTACCTTGTCCCGCACCCCGACCGGATCGTTCGGGTCGGCCCGGATGACCACCCGCGCGACGCCGAGCGAGCGCAGGGTCTCCAGCTCGCCGCGGTTGCCCGGGGCGCGCATCGTGACCTCGACGTCGTCCGGGTCGCGGCCGACGGCGCGGCACTCGTCGCGCAGCGCGGCGCGCAGCTCGGCGAAGGCGTCGCCCCGCACCCCGAGCGGGTACCAGCCGGCGCCGAAGCGGGCGGCGCGGCGTACCGCCGCCCGGCTGTGCCCGCCCACGACGATCGGGACCGTGCCACGGACCGGGCGGGGGCGGCTGTGCACCGGGCCGAACGACACGAACCGGCCCTCGTACCGCGCCGGCGCGCCCGTCCACAGCGCGTGCATCGCCTCGAGGTACTCGTCGGCGCGGGCGCCGCGCTCGGCGAAGGGCACCCCGAGCGCGTCGTACTCCTCGCGCAGCCAGCCGACGCCGATGCCGGCCAGCAGCCGCCCGCCGCTGAGCACGTCGACCGTGGCGAGGCGCTTGGCCAGGTCCACCGGGTTGTGCTCGGGCAAGATGAGCATCGCTGTGCCCAGGCGCAGCGTCGTGGTGTGCGCGGCGGCGAAGGTCAGCCAGTGCAGCGGATCCGGGATGTCGTCGTGCGGGCCGAGGCTCATCCGGCCGCTCGGGTCGTACGGGTACGAACTGTCGTACTCGTCCGGCACGACCACGTGCTCGACGGCCCAGACCGACTCGCAGCCGAGATCTTCCAGCAGCCGCACGAACCGCGCGATCGTGGCGGGGTCGGCGCCGCCGTTGCTCGGCATGACCCCGAGTTTCAGCTCCACAGCGGGTACTCTACCAAACGCTTGCTTGGTAACGTACCCGCCATGCAGCAGGATTTCGCCGACCGCGACGGCGTCGCGGTGGTCACCGGCGCCACCGGCGGGATCGGCGCCGCCGTCGCCGCGATGCTCGCCGAGCGCGGCAGCGCCGTGGTGCTCGCCTACCGCTCCGACGCCGCCGCCGCGGAGGCACTCGCGCAGCGGCTGCCCCGCGCGAGCGCGGTCCAAGCCGTCCAGGCCATCCAAGCCGACCTGACCGACCCCGCCGCCTGCGCCGAGCTGATCGCGCGGGCCGGGCGGGTGCACACGCTCGTGCACGCGGCCGGCCCCCACGTGCCGATGGTGCACCTGAGCCGGGTCGAGCCGGAGCGCTTCGCCGAACAGGTCGCCCAGGACGTGCTCGCCTGCTTCAACGTGGTGCGCGCGGCCCTGCCGGCGCTGCGGGCCGCGCGCGGCAGCCTGGTCGCGGTGACGACCGCGGCGACCCGGCGGTTCCCGGTCCGCGACGGGCTTTCCGCGGTACCGAAGGGCGCCGTCGAGGCGCTCGTGCGCGGCATCGCCGCGGAGGAGGGCCGCTACGGCGTGCGCGCCAACTGCGTCGGCCCGGGGATGCTCACCGACGGCATGGCGACCCGGCTCATCGCCTCCGGCGACCTGGACGAGCGCGCGCTGGCGGTGGCCCGCTCCAACATCCCGCTGCGCGCCTTCGGCACCGCCGCCGACGTGGCCGAGGCGGTGTGCTTCCTGGCCAGCGACCGGGCCCGGTTCGTCACCGGCCAGAAGCTCGACGTCGACGGCGGTTACTCGGTCTGATCCGAGCAGGCGCCCAGCTTCTTCTTCCCCGCGCCCCCGCGCGCGGCGATGGCCTGCCCTTGAAACCCGCCTTCCCCGGCGACGCGCAAGTCCAGCGCGCGCGTACGGGTGGTACGGCAGCCCGTGGCACCGTGCACGCCGAGTTGATGTGTTCCCAGTGCGCGCGGGGATGTCCGGCGCCCTGGCCTCGTTTCAGGCCGGCTGCGTTTCAGGCCGGCTGCCCGAATGGACGACGGCGACCGTGGGTGCCTCTTCGTCCCCCCGTACTCCTCACATAGACCACGCCCGCGCCATGTGACAGCAATCAGTAATCAACCTATTGCACGGAATGGCTCGGGCGAGCCGATCGCGGCATGATTATGCGCCATTTGCGTCATCGGCAGCCGTCGGGGCTACGATTTCGGGTCGGTTGCGGGATAATCGGTATATGCGGCAGCTACAATTGTTTACCAGGTCTGAATTGGCTGCCATGCGGGACCGGACCAAGTCACCTCGCTATTCTCCAGCAATCGAGGAATTCCGTCGGGAACACGCTCGGCATCGGGCCTGGGGCCTGGCCAGACGGCACGCCGAGAAACTCCGCCGAGCACGCGCCGCCGCCGCGCAGACCAGCCCCGCCGCCGACGGCGACGACCGGAACAGTTCGGTGAACGAACCGCCATCGCCATCGCCATCGCCATCGCCATCGCCATCGCCATCGCCATCGCCACCGGACGTGGCGCGGGAGCGGGCTGGGTACGTCGCGGGCGATGCCGGTCCGGGCGACCGCGCCGCGGTCCTGCACCCGACACACGCCGCCGAGCAACCCGGTTCCACCCCGGAGCGTAGGCCCACGCCCACCACCCCACCGGCACCAGCACGCCGGCCCGACGGCGCGGCACCGCGAAGAAATGCCGACCGAAATCCGCGCCCGTCGGCATATGACAGCCGTCCCCGAAACATGGCACGCGCGAAACCGGTCAAGCCCTATCCCGACGGACCACCGGCCCGACGTTTCCGAAACCTCAACAAGGACGCCGGACGAGACACGCGCGCGTTCAGCAAGCGGGTCCGTGCACCTGATCTCGGCGTGCTTCGTTGACATCGCCGTCATGACTCCGGCCGTGCTCGGGCACGCGGGCGTGGTGCGCCGCTGCCGGGACCGCGCCGGCGCCTGTCACTCGCTGGGCCCGGCTACGATCGGCCGCATCTCGCCTACGTTGACGCCCTTTGCTGAGCACGCCTGGTTCGCCCACGGCACGAATACCGTGGCTGTCTCGTCCGGCGGATACACGCGGAAACCGGCCGCCTGCACGGTATGACAGTTCGACCCGGAAAGTTCGGGCTTCGCGTGCCGTATCCGCTCGATTCCCCAAGTGTCTCGAGGTGCGGCCGAGCCGACCTGACCGGCTCCGCGTCGGGCATGACCTCGCCGCGGGAAGTCGACGCGCGGGCCCTCCTCGCCCGCCATCTGCCCGAGGCCGTCGACGAGCGCGGCCTGCCGGTGGCACATTCGGCCCGGGTGGTCGAGTACGACATCCCCGACCGGGCCGGCAACGGTACCGGGGAACTGGGGGTCGTGCCGCTGACCACGGTCTGTGATCCGGGTGTGGCCCGTGCTGACGAACTCGCCGAGGGCCCCGCGTGCGCGGGGAGCCGCCCACCTACGGCAACGCCGGCGGCGCGCTGGCCGTGACCGGCCGCGATACCCGGATCGCGCGCGTCGGAGCGCTGCTGGGTCACGGACCGGCGCTGCTGGTCTGAGGGCCGGCCTGCGGGCGGGACGTGTCGGAGTACCGCGGCAGCTGCCCGCCGCCGTCGACGACCAGCGACGCGCCGGTCAGGTACGCGGCCAGGGGCGAGGCCAGCAGCAGCACGGCGTCGGCGATGTCCTCGGGCGTGGCCAGGCGGCCCAGCGGTACCGTGGCGGCGACCGCGGCCACGGCGGCCTCGTCGCCGTAGTGCGCCGCGTTGTCCTCGGTGCGCACCGGGCCGGCCGTCACCGTGTTGACCCGCACCTTCGGCGCCCACTCCAGGGCGAGGGCCCGGGTGAGCACCTCCAGGCCGCCCTTCGCCGCCGCGTAGGCCGCGGTGCCGGGCGCCGGGCGCAGCGCGGAGACGCTGCCGATGTTGACGATGAGCCCGCCCCCGGGCTGGTCCTGCATGACGGCGTTGGCGGCCTGGGCGACGAAGAACGGCGCGAGCAGGTTGAGCCGCACGACCGCGGTGACGAGGTTGGGCGACGCCGTCGCGGCCGGCGCGGGCGGGGAGCCGCCGGCGTTGTTGACGACGAGGTCGAGCCGCCCGAACGCCGCCACCGCCGCCCGCACGAGCCCGGCGGCCTCCTCCGGATCGCGCACGTCGGCGCGCTGGAACGTCACCCCGGCGGGCAGGTCGCCGGGGTCGCGGCGGCCGCAGACCAGCACGCGGTACCCGGCGCCGGCCAGGCGCGCGGCGATGGCCCGCCCGATGCCCCGGGTCCCGCCGGTCACCAGGGCACCATTCCGGCGCTGTGGCTCAGAGTCGTTCGATGATGGTGACATTGGCCGTTCCCCCGCCCTCGCACATGGTCTGCAGCCCGAAGCGCCCGCCGCTCGCCTCCAGCTCGTGCAGCAGCGTCGTCATGAGCCGGGCCCCGGTCGCGCCGAGCGGGTGGCCCAGCGCCACGGCCCCGCCGTTGACGTTGACCCGCGCCGGGTCCGCGCCGGTCTCGGCCAGCCAGGACAGCACCACCGGTACGAACGCCTCGTTGATCTCGACGAGGTCGATCTCGCCGATCGTCAGCCCGGACCGCGCCAGGGCGCGGGCGGTGGCCGGGATCGGTCCGGTGAGCATGAAGACCGGGTCGTCGGCGAGCACCGACAGGTGGTGGACGCGGGCCCGGGGGCGCAGGCCGTGCTCGCGCACCGCGCGGGGCGAGGCGACCAGCAGCGCTGCGGCGCCGTCGGAGATCTGGCTGGCCAGCGCCGCGGTGACGATCCCGTCGGGGGTGAGCGTCGGCAGGCCGGCCATCTTCTCCAGGGTGGTGTCGCGGCGGGGACCCTCGTCGCGGGCGACCCCGGCGATCGGCTCGATCTCCCGCTCGAAGCGCCCGGCGTCGATCGCCGCGGCCGCGCGGCGGTGGCTCTCCAGCGCGTAGCGCTCCATCTCCTCGCGGGTCAGCGACCACTTGCGGGCGATGAGCTCGGCCGCGCGGAACTGGCTGATCTCCTGCTCGCCGTAGCGGGTCAGCCAGCCGGCCGAGCCGCGGAACGGGTCGTCGAAGCCGTACTGCCGCCCGGCCAGCATCGCCGCGGAGATGGGGATCGCGCTCATGTTCTGCACGCCGCCGGCCACGACCAGGTCCGCCGTGCCCGACATGACCGCCTGCGCGGCGAAGTGCACCGCCTGCTGCGAGGAGCCGCACTGCCGGTCCACGGTGACCCCCGGGACGTGCTCGGGCAGGCCGGCGGCGAGCCAGCTGGTGCGCGCGATGTTGCCGGCCTGCGGCCCGAGCGCGTCGACGCAGCCGAAGATCACGTCGTCGACCGCGGCCGGGTCGATGCCGGCCCGTTGCACCAGCGCGCCGAGCACGTGCGCGCCGAGGTCGGCCGGGTGGATGCCGGCCAGCCCGCCGCCGCGCCGGCCGACCGGGGTGCGGACCGCCTCGACCAGGTATGCCTCCGTCATGCCACTGCCTCCGCTTCGCTCCGGCAGCGGCACGAGGTGGAATTCCCGATGAGCGGCCACTCCGCTCCGCTCCGTACCGCTCATGCTCAGACCTTACCAAGCGAGCGCTTGGTTGGTAAGGTGCCATCCATGGAACCGTTGGACGCCCGCACCATCCCCGATCTGGTACGGGCCGGCGCCGCGCACTACCGCACCCGCGAGGCGATCGTCGACGGCGAGGTGCGGCTGAGCTACGCCGAACTCGGCACGCAGGTGGCGCGCTTCGGCGAGGCCGTCGCCGCGCGGGGCGTGGCCAAGGGCGACCGCGTCGCGCTGTGGGCGCCCAACGGCTGGCGGTGGATCGTCGCCGCCCTCGGCATCGTCTCAGCCGGCGGCGTGCTCGTGCCGCTGAACACGCGGTTCAAGGGCCCCGAGGCCGCCTACATTCTTGCCCGCAGCGGCGCCCGGCTGCTGCTCGTCGACGACGGGTTCCTCGGCAACCGCTACATCGAGTCGCTGACCGAGGCCGCCGCCGAGACCCCGCTGCCCGGGCTGGCCGAGACCGTGCCGCTCGCCGACTGGGACGCCTTCACCGCCGTCGGCCGGCCGGTCGACGCCGCGGTCCACCCCGACGACCTCTCGGACCTGTTCTTCACCAGCGGTACCACGGGCAACCCCAAGGGCGCGATGCTCACCCACCGGCAGAGCACCGAGCTGTACGTCGCCTGGAGCCAGCTCGCCGGCCTGCGCGAGGGGGACCGGTACCTGCTGGTCAACCCGTGCTTCAACACCTTCGGCTACAAGGCCGGCGTGATCGCCTGCCTGCTGCGCGGCGCCACCATCGTGCCGCAGGCCGTGTTCGACGTCCCCACCAGCCTCGAGCTCGTGCAGCGCGAGCGGATCACCGTGCTGCCCGGCCCGCCGACGCTGTACACCTCGATGCTCGACCACCCCGGGCGCGCCGGCTACGACCTGTCGAGTCTGCGGGTCGCGGTCACCGGCGCGACGACCGTGCCGGTGGTGATGATCGAGCGGCTGCGCTCCGAGCTCGCGCTGCAGACCGTGCTCACCGCCTACGGGCTCACCGAGTCGTGCGGTACCGCCACCATGTGCCGGCCCGACGACGACCCGGTCACGGTCGCCACGACCTGCGGCGCCGCGGTGCCCGGCGTCGAGGTCCGGGTGGACGACGCGACCGGCGAGGTCCTGGTCCGTGGCTACAACGTGATGCGGGGGTACTTCGACGACCCGCTCGCCACCGCCGACGCGATCGACGCCGACGGGTGGCTGCACACCGGCGACGTCGGCGTGCTCGACGAGCGGGGCTACCTGCGCATCACCGACCGGCTCAAGGACATGTTCATCGTCGGCGGGTTCAACGCCTACCCGGCCGAGATCGAGCAGGTCATCGCCCGGCACCCGGCCGTGGCCGAGGTCGCCGTCGTCGGCGTGCCCGACGAGCGGCTCGGCGAGGTCGCCCGCGCGTTCGTGGTGACCCGCCCCGGGCCGCCGCCCGACCCCGACGAGCTGGCGTCGTACTGCCGCAGTCGGCTGGCCAACTACAAGCAGCCCCGGTCGTTCGTGTTCGTGCCGTCCCTGCCGCGCAACGCCAGCGGCAAGGTGCTCAAGACCAAGCTTCGGGCAGGTGCGCGATGAGCCTCGGATTCTCACCCGGCGACACCGTCCTCGTCACCGGCGGCGCCAGCGGCATCGGGGCGGCGACCGCCGCGCTCGCCGCCGGGGCCGGGCTGCGCGTGGTCGTCTGGGACCTCGCGCCCGCGATAGTCCAGCGGCCCGGCGGGGCCGTCGTGGACGTGCGCGACCCGGATGCCGTCGCGGCCGCGCTGGCCGCCGCCGGGCCGGTGCGCTACCTCGTCAACAACGCCGGCCCGGCCAGCGGCGGCCCGCCGCTGCCGTTCACCGACGGCCTGGCGTTCACCGCCGGCAGCGTCGAGCTGGTCACCTCGGCGTGGCTGGCCACCGGGCCGCCCGACGGCGCGGCCGTGGTCAACGTCGCCTCCGTCGCCGGCAACCTCGTCGGCACCGACTCGCCGTGGTACTCGGCCGGCAAGGCCGCGATCGC
Source organism: Dactylosporangium sp. NPDC048998 (assembly GCF_043197855.1). NCBI lineage: Bacteria > Bacillati > Actinomycetota > Actinomycetes > Micromonosporales > Micromonosporaceae > Dactylosporangium > Dactylosporangium sp. NPDC048998. The sequence continues at coordinate 225,564 of NZ_JBICTV010000008.1, read as the reverse complement.
TGGGTACACCCGCCATCTGGCCACCCGGGTGGCGCCGCGGGTGCGCGCCAACGCCGTCGCCCCCGGCTTCATCGACACCCCGCGCATGGCCGGCTTCGCCGACACCCCGCTCGGCCGCTCGCTCATCGAGCGCAACCCGATGCGCCGCGCCGGACGCCCCGAGGACGTCGCCGCGGCCGTGCTGTTCCTGCTGTCCCCGGCCGCCGCCTACGTCAACGGCGTGCTGCTACCCGTCGACGGCGGCTGGACCGTCTCGCAGTGAAAGGGGTGTCCCGCTTGGACGCCGTGATCGTCTCCGCCGTGCGCTCGCCGATCGGCCGGGCCTACAAGGGTTCCCTCACCGGCGTGCGCGCCGACGACCTCGCCGCGCAGATCGTCGGCAAGGCCCTCGCCCGGGTGCCCGCCCTCGACCCCACCACCCTCGACGACGTCGTCATGGGCTGTGCGCAGCCGGCCGGCGAGCAGGGGTACAACCTGGGCCGCCAGGTCGCGATGCACCTCGGCCTCGACATGGTGCCCGGCACCACCGTCCAGCGCTACTGCGCCTCCTCGCTGCAGGCGATCCGGATGGCCTTCCACGCCATCCGGGCGGGGGAGGGGCACGCGTTCGTCGCCGCCGGCGCCGAGGTCGTCTCGCACTACCCGGCCGGCAAGGCCGACGGCATGCCCGGCACCCGCAACCCGCGCTGGCCCGAGCGCGGGTCCACGCTGCCACCGATGCCATGGCGCGACCCGCGGGAGACCGGGGAGCTGCCCGACGTGTACATCGCCATGGGCGAGACCGCCGAGAACGTCGCCTCACTGTGCGGGATCACCCGCCGCGAGCAGGACGAGTTCGCGGTGCGCAGCCAGAACAACGCGGAGAAGGCGCAGGCCGACGGCTTCTGGGACCTCGACATCACCCCGGTCACCCTGCCCGACGGCACCGTGCTGAGCCGCGACGACGGCCCCCGCCCCGGCGTGACGCTGGAGAAGGTCGCCGCCCTGCAGCCGGTCTTCCGCCCCGACGGTACCGTCACCGCCGGCAACTGCTGCCCGCTCAACGACGGCGCCGCGGCCGTCGTGGTGATGAGCGCCGCCCGCGCCCGGGAGCTGGGCCTGACGCCGCTGGCGCGGATCGTGGCCACCGGCGTGTCCGCGCTGAGCCCCGAGATCATGGGCCTCGGCCCGGTGGAGGCGAGCCGGCGGGCCCTGGCGCACGCCGGCATGTCGATCGGCGACGTCGACCTCATCGAGATCAACGAGGCGTTCGCGGCGCAGGTGATCCCGTCGGTCCGGCAGCTCGGCGCCGACCCGGAGCGGGTCAACGTGCACGGCGGCGCGATCGCCGTCGGGCACCCGTTCGGCATGACCGGCGCGCGCATCGCCACGACGCTGCTCAACGGCCTCGTCCACCGCGACGCGCAGATCGGCCTGGAGACCATGTGCACCGCCGGCGGCCAGGGCATGGCCATGATCGTGGAGCGCTTGTCATGACCGGTCCGGAGCGAAGCGTAGGTGACGGTATGACCGGGCACCTGGACGGCAAGGCGGTGGTGGTCACCGGCGCCGGCCGCGGGCTCGGCGCCGCCTACGCCCGGCTCGCCGCGGCCGAGGGCGCGGCGGTGGTGGTCAACGACGTCGACGCCGGCCTCGCCGGCGCGGTCGTCGCGGAGATCCGCGCCGCCGGCGGCCGGGCCGAGGCCGCCGTGGGCTCGGTGGCCACCTGGGAGGGCGCCGGCGCGATCATCGGCGCCTGCGTGGACGCGTTCGGCGCCGTCGACGGCCTCGTGAACAACGCCGGCATCTTCCGCCTCGCGGACCCCACCGAGCAGGACCCGGCCGACTTCCGCACGATCCTGGAGGTCAACGTGCTGGGTACCGCGTACTGCGGCCTGCACGCCATCCGCGCGATGCTGCCCCGCGGCACCGGCTCGATCGTGAACGTGACCTCCGGCTCGCACGCGGGCTCGGCCGCGATGGGCGCCTACGGGGCGAGCAAGGGCGCGGTGGCCTCGCTGACCTACTGCTGGGCCGCCGACCTGGCGGGCACCGGCGTGCGCGTCAACGCGGTCTCCCCGAACGCGCACACCCGGATGGCGGACGCCTACGAGGCGTACCTGGGCGACGCCGCCCGGGGCCAGAACGTCCACAAGCCGCCGGCCCAGAACGCCCCGGCGGTCGTCTTCCTGCTCTCCGACGCCGCGGCCGCCCTGCACGGCCAGGTGGTCCGCATCGACGGCGACGAGCTGTCGATGATCGCCCACCCCACCGTTCAGGGCAACGGCGTCCACGACCCGTCCTGGACCGTCGCCGCGGTGGCCGCCGCCTTCGCCGCCGGCGAGGTCGGCCCGCTCAGCCCGGTCGGCCTCCACCGCGCCGCTTGACCGAAACATCGGGCTGGTACGGTCCGCAGCCATGCATGCCGAGCCGCTCGACCGCCTGCTGGCCGCCTACCCGCCGCTGCGCCCGGCGCCTGAGCGCGACTGGGCGGCGTTCGAGGAGCGCTTCGGCCGCCCGCTGCCGGCCGACTACAAGGCGTTCGTCGACGCGTACGGGCACGCGCGGTTCGGCGAGTTCCTCACCGTGTACGTGCCGGACGGCGTGTCGGAGTTCGTGGAGTTGGACACCCAGCGCGCGTTCGCCGGGCTGAAGGCCGAGTACCTGCTGGAGACCGAGGGCGAGCTGCTCGGCACGCCGGCCCTGCCGGTGGACCCGCGGGAGCTGCTGCCCGTCGCGGGCACCGCCAACGGCAACTCGGTCTATTGGCACGCCCCGCCCGGCACGGCGCCGGACGCGTGGACGATCGCCGTGGACCAGGCGCGCGGCGACACCTGGTTCCTGTTCGACGGCGGCATCGTGGCCTTCCTGGTCGCCGTGTTCGTCGACGGGCTGCGCGTGACAACCTTCCCGGACGGCCTCGACGCGAGCGTCAGCGGCGGGACAGGCCGTCCAGGAACAGCGACGTGCAGTCCTCCGCCAGCCGGGTGATCGGGTAGGCCGCCGTCGGCTTGAACCAGCGCACCGACAGCCACACGGCGTCACGCATCAGCCGGTACAGGATCTTGGGGTCCAGGTCGTCGCGGATCACGCCCTGGGCGATGCCGGCCTCGATAACCTCCAGCCAGGTGGCCTGGACCTCCTTGCCGGCGTTGCGCAGGTATCCGAACCGCTCGATCTGTATCAGGTAGTTGACGTCGTTCTGGTAGATCTCGGTGGCATGCGGGTGTGCCTCGACCACTTCGAGCGACGCCACGATGAGGTCGTGCAGCCGGGTCCGCGGGTCGGTGTCCGCGGCCATCACCCGCTTGTACCGCGTGCGCAGGTCGTCCAGGTACGAGGTGACGATCTCGTCGACCATCGCCTCCTTGGACTCGAAGTGGTGGTACAGGCTGCCGGAGAGGATGCCGACCTCGTCGGCGATCTCGCGCACCGTGGTCGCCGCCACGCCCTTGTTGGCGAACAGCGCCGCCGCGCTGGCGAGAATCCGCTCGCGTCGGTCCCCAGATTCCCGCGCCATTCCGTGTCCTTTGCAGAGAAGAAGATGTATCCCGCCGACCCAAGCACGGAGTGTACCGACCCGGTGAGAAACCGAGTGTAGCGTAATCAAGCAAGCGCTTGGTACGGTCGTGGGGCAAGTCAGCCTGCGGGAGTAAGGCGGCCGAACAGAGCAATGGCGAATAAACAGATGTCCCCAGACGAGGTCGTGGCCCGGCTACGCTCCGGCATGACCATCGGGATCGGCGGGTGGGGGTCGCGGCGCAAGCCCATGGCCCTGGTCCGGGCGATCCTGCGCTCCGACCTCACCGACCTGACCGTCGTCAGCTACGGCGGACCCGATGTCGGCCTGCTGCTGGCCGCGAAGAAGATCCGGCACCTGGTGTACGGATTCGTGTCCCTCGACACGATCCCGCTCGAGCCGCACTTCCGTGCGGCCCGGCAGGCGGGCGCGGTCGAGGTTTCCGAGTACGACGAGGGCATGCTGCGCTGGGGGCTGTACGCGGCCGCCTGCCGGCTGCCGTTCCTGCCCAGCCGGGCCGGGCTCGGCTCCGACGTGCTACGGATCAACCCGGCGCTGCGGACCGTCGCCTCGCCCTACGGCGACGAGGAGCTCCTGGCGGTGCCGGCGATCCACCTCGACGCGGCGCTGGTGCACCTCAACCGCGCCGACGTGTACGGCAACGCGCAGTACCTCGGCCCCGACCCGTACTTCGACGACCTGTTCTGCACCGCAGCCGAGCAGGCGTACGTCTCGGTCGAGCGGATCGTGCCCACCGCCGAACTGACCCGGGAGGCGCCGGTGCAGTCCCTGCTGCTGCAGCGGTGGATGGTGCACGGCGTGGTGGAGGCCCCCGGCGGCGCGCACTTCACCTCGTGCGAGCCGGACTACGGCCGCGACGAGGCGTTCCAGCGCGAATACGCGACGGCGGCCGCCGACCCGCAGCTGTGGTCGGCCTTCTACGACCGCTATCTCAACGGCGACGAGGACGCCTACCGCGCCGCCGTGCAGCACCGGGAGGTGGCCGCATGACAACCGCGAACCGCGCCGAGGTGTGCGTCGTCGCCTGCGCCGAGGCATGGCGCGGCGACGGCGAGATCCTGGCCAGCCCGATCGGTGTCGTGCCGCTCATCGCGGCCCGGCTGGCCCGCGCCACGTTCGAGCCCGAGTTGCTGCTGTCCGACGGCGAGGCGATGCTGGCCCAGGGCACGTGGGCGATCGGCGCGCCGCCGCCGGTGATCGAGGGCTGGATCCCGTTCCGTGCGGTGTTCGACCTGATCTACGGCGGGCGCCGGCACGTCATGATGGGCCCGAGCCAGATCGACCGCTACGGCAACACGAACATCTCCGCCATCGGCGACTTCGCCCGCCCGACCCGGCAGCTGCTCGGCGTGCGCGGCGCGCCCGGCAACACCGTCAACCACCCGACGAGCTACTGGGTGCCGCGCCACGGCCGGCGCTCGTTCGTGGCGGCCGTCGACATCGTCTGCGGCGTCGGCTACGACCGGGCGGCGGCGCTGCCCGAGGCCGGTCGCTTCCACGAGGTGCGGCGGGTGGTGAGCAACCTCGGCGTGTTCGACTTCGCCACCGCGGACCACAGTATGCGGCTGGTGTCGGTCCACCCGGGCGTGACGGTCGCCGAGGTGCTGGACGCCACGGATTTCGAGCTGGTCGTACCCGCCGAGGTGCCCGAGACCCGCGAGCCCACCGAGGACGAGCTGACCCTGATCCGCGAGGTGATCGACCCCAACGACGTGCGCGCACGGGAGGTGGCGGGTTGAGCCCCGAGGCCCTGCGCACGCCGATCTGCGAGCTGTTCGGGGTCCGGTACCCGATCGTGCAGACCGGCATGGGCTGGGTCTCCGACGCCCGGCTCACCGCCGCCACCGCGAACGCGGGCGGGCTGGGCGTCCTCGCCAGCGCCACGCTGTCCTACGACGAGCTGGCCACCGCGATCGCCGACGTGCGGGCGCGTACCGACCGGCCGTTCGGGGTCAACCTGCGCGCCGACGCGCCGGACGCCGCCCGCCGGGCCGACCTGCTCATCCGCGAGGGGGTGCGGGTCGCCTCGTTCGCGCTCGCGCCCAAGCCCGAGCTCATCGACAGGCTGAAGTCCGCCGGGGTGGTCGTGGTGCCCTCCGTCGGCGCCCGCCGGCACGCCGAGAAGGTCGCCGCCTGGGGCGCGGACGCCGTGGTCGTGCAGGGCGGCGAGGGCGGCGGGCACACCGGCCCGGTGCCCACGTCGCTGCTGCTGCCGCAGGTCGTCGACGCGGTGGACATCCCGGTCGTCGCCGCCGGCGGCTTCTACGACGGCCGCGGCCTGGTCGCCGCGCTCGCCTACGGCGCGGCCGGGATCGCCATGGGCACCCGGTTCCTGCTCACCACCGACAGCCCGATCGCCGAGGACGTCAAGCGGCGCTACCTCGCCGCCTCCGTCACCGGCACGGTCGTCACCGACGCGCTCGACGGCGTGCCCCAGCGGGTGCTGCGCACGCCGTTCGTCGACGCCCTGGCCGGGCGGGCGTCCGGGCGGCGGCTGGCGAACGCGATCGGCAACGCCCGGGCGTTTCGCAGGCTGTCCGGCCGGTCGTGGCTGTCGCTGCTGCGCGAGGGGCGCGCGATGCGCGGTCACGGGCTGCGCTACGACCAGGTGCTGCTCGCGGCGAACACGCCGATGCTCATCCGCGCCGCGATGGTCGAGGGCCGCGCGGACGCCGGGGTGATGGCCAGCGGCCAGGTGGCCGGGCTCATCGACGACCTGCCCAGCTGCGCCGAGCTGATCGAGCGGATCATGGCCGAGGCCGCCGCCGTGCTGAAACGGCTCGCCTGATGCCCGCGTACTCCATCGAGGGCGTCATCCCGGTCGTGCACCCCACCGCCTACGTGCACCCCACCGCCGTGCTCATCGGCGACGTCCACGTCGGCGCGGGCTGCTACGTCGGGCCGCTGGCGAGCCTGCGCGGCGACTTCGGCCGCATCGTCATGCTGGAGGGGTCCAACCTGCAGGACTCCTGCGTCTTCCACACCTTCCCGGGCACGACCGCGGTGCTCGGCCGCGCCGGCCACGTCGGGCACGGCGCGGTCCTGCACGGCTGCCGCATCGGCGCGGGCGTGCTCGTCGGCATGAACGCCGTCGTTATGGACGACGCGGAGATCGGCGACGAGGCGTTCGTCGGCGCGCACGCGTTCGTGAAGGCCGGGTTCGTGGTGCCGCCGCGCACCCTCGCCGCCGGGTCGCCGGCCCGCGTGGTGCGCGAGCTGACCGCGCAGGAGATCGCGTGGAAGGCCAACGGCACCCGGGTGTACCGGGAGCTGGCCGTGCGCAGCCGGGAGACGCTGCGCGAGGTCGCGCCGCTGGCCGAGGCCGAGGCGGACCGCCCGGAGCTGTCCACCTCGGCGGCGACGGCGGTGCCGCTCGGCGTCGCCCGTTCTGGTCAACCAAACAAGCGCTTGGTAGAGTGACGCCATGGTGAGCAAGACCCCCGGCCACGGCCTGCTCGCGGGCCGCACGGTGCTCGTGACCGCCGCCGCCGGCACCGGCATCGGGTTCGCGACGGCGGAGCGGTGCGTCGAAGAGGGCGCGACCGTCGCGATCAGCGACCGGCACGAGCGGCGCCTGGCCGAGGCCGCCGAGCGCCTGGGCGTGCTCGCGGTGCCGTGCGACGTCACCGACGAGGCCCAGGTGCAGCGCCTGTTCGACACCGTGACCGACCGGCTCGGCGGCCTCGACGTGCTGGTCAACAACGCCGGGCTCGGCGGCACCGCCAGCATCGTCGACATGACCGACGAGCAGTGGGGCTCGGTGCTCGACGTGACGCTCACCGGCACCTTCCGCTGCACCCGGGCGGCGCTGCGGCACATGATGCCCCGCGGCCGGGGAGTGGTGGTCAACAACGCCTCGGTCATCGGCTGGCGGGCTCAGGAGGGGCAGGCGCACTACGCCGCGGCCAAGGCCGGGGTCATGGCGCTCACCCGCGTCTCCGCCGTCGAGGCGGCCAAGGCCGGGGTGCGGGTCAACGCCGTGGCGCCCAGCCTGGCGATGCACCCCCACCTCGCCAAGGTCACCACCGAGGAGCTGCTCGGCGAGCTCGCCCGGCGCGAGGCGTTCGGCCGGCCCGCCGAGCCGTGGGAGGTGGCCAACGTGATCGTCTTCCTGGCCAGCGACTACAGCTCGTACATGACCGGCGAGGTCGTCTCCGTCAGCAGCCAGCACCCCTGAGGAATCCCATGGTTGACGACAGTGCCGCCGGCGTGGCCGGCGAACCGTTCACCCTCGACGTCGAGCGCGGCAAGATCCGCGAGTTCGCGCGGGCCACCCGCTCGGCGAACCCGGCTTACCTGGAGGCGGAGGATCCCGTGGTACCGCCGACATTCCTCACCACCGCGTTCTTCTGGCAGTCCGGGGCGAGCGACCCGTGGGAGGCCGTGGCCATGGACCAGCACAAGGGGCTGCACGCCGAGCAGGAGTACGTCTTCCACGGCCCGCCGCCGCGCGCCGGCACTCGGCTGACCGGGCGGTCCCGCATCGAGTCGGTGACCCGCAAGGAGGGCCGCTCCGGCCCGCTCGCGTTCGCCGTCATGGTGACCGAGTTCCACGACGAGACCGGCCGGCTCGTCGCCACCGCCCGGCTGACCGGGGTGGAGACCGGATGAGTGCGCTGGTTGTCGGCCCGCTGACCCGCACCGACCTGGTCCGCTACCAGGGCGCCTCGGGCGACTTCAACCCGATCCACCACGACGAGGGTTTCGCCCGCGAGGCCGGGCTGCCCGCGCCGCTGTCGCTGGGCATGCTGCAGGCCGGGTTCCTGGCCACCTGGGCCACCGACCGGTTCGGCGCCGAGAACGTGCGCGCCTTCCGGGTCCGCTTCGCCGCCCGGGTCTTCCCCGGCGACACCGTCACCTGCGACGGCGCGGTCACCGCCCGGCGCACCGGCGCGGACGGCGAGGCGCTGCTCGACATCGACATGACCTGCACGAAACAGGACGGGACCGTCGCCGTGTACGGCTGGGCGACCTTCGCGACAGATGAGGACGAATGATCGAGTCCACCTTGGACGACCGCGGCGTCGCCGAGATCGTCATGAACAACCCGCCGGTGAACGCGCTGCCCGTCAAGGGCTGGTTCGACCTCGCCGCGGCGCTGCACGACGCCGGCACCGACCCGGCGGTGCGGGCCGTCGTCCTGCGCGCCGAGGGCCGCGGCTTCAACGCCGGCGTCGACATCAAGGAGCTGCAGGCCGCCCGCGACTTCGGCGCACTCGTCGGGGTCAACCGGGGCTGCGCCGCCGCCTTCGCCGCCGTCTACGACTGCCCGGTGCCGGTGATCGCCGCCGTGCACGGCTTCTGCCTCGGCGGCGGCATCGGCCTGTGCGGCAACGCCGACATCATCGTCGCCGCCGACGACGCCACGTTCGGGCTGCCGGAGGTCGACCGGGGCGCGCTCGGCGCGGCCACCCACCTGTCCCGGCTGGTGCCGCAGCACAAGATGCGCGCCATGATGTACACCTCCGCCACCGCGACCGCCGCCGAGCTGCACGCGTTCGGCTCTGTGCTGCGCGTGGTGGCCCGCGACGACCTGCGGGCGGCCGCCCTCGAGGTCGCGCACGACATCGCCGGCAAGGACCCGGCCGTCATCCGCGCCGCCAAGGAGTCGCTGAACGGCATCGACCCCTGGGATCCGAAGCGCAGCTACCGGTACGAGCAGGGCTTCACCTTCGAGATCAACCTCACCGGCGTCGCCGACCGCGTCCGGGACGAGTTCGGCCGGTGATGCTCGCATGACTGGCGTCGACCTCACCGACACCCCCGCCGAGGCCGAGTTCCGGGCCGAGGCCCGCGAGTGGCTGCGCGCCAACGTGCCCGCCACGCCGCTGCCCTCCGGCGACACCCGCGAGGGCTTCGCCGCCCATCTGGAGTGGGAGCGGCGCCTCTTCGATGCCCGCTGGGCCGTGGTGTCCTGGCCGCGGGAGTACGGCGGGCGCGACGCCTCGCTGTGGGAGTGGCTCGTCTTCGAGGAGGAGTACTACGCCGCCGGGGCGCCGCAGCGGGTCACCCAGAACGGCATCTTCCTGCTCGCCCCGACGCTGTTCGAGTTCGGTACCGCCGAACAGCGCGACACTCTCCTGCCCCGCATGGCCGCGGCGCGGGACCTGTGGTGCCAGGGCTGGTCCGAGCCCGGCGCCGGCAGCGACCTGGCCGCGATCGCCAGCCGCGCCGAGCGGACCCCGGGCGGCTGGCGACTGACCGGCCAGAAGACCTGGACCACCCGCGGCGCGTTCTGCACGCACCTGTTCGGGCTGTTCCGCACCGACCCCGCCGCGCCCCGCCACCGAGGCCTCACCTACTTCCTCGTCCCGCTGGACGCCGAGGGCGTCACCGTGCGCGGCTTCGGCCGCCTCGACGGCGACGAGGGCTTCGCCGAGGTCTTCTTCGACGACGTGTTCGTGCCCGACTCGGCCGTGCTCGGCGGCGTCGACCAGGGCTGGCGGGTGGCGATGGCGACCACCGGCTCCGAGCGCGGCCTCACGCTGCGCTCGCCCGGCCGGTTTCTGCACACCGCCGAGCGGCTCATCGCCCTCGCGATCGCCCGCCGGGACCGGCTGCGCCCGGCGACCCGCGAGCGCGTCACCCGCGCCTGGCTGCGCGCCCGTGCGTACCGCCACTTCACCCTGCACCAGGTGACGGGGCTCGTCGAGGGCCGCCCGCCCGGCGCCCGGGCCAGCCTGAACAAGCTCTACTGGTCGCAGCTGGACATCGACCTGCACGAGGTCGCGCTCGAGCTGCTCGGCGCCGAGGCGATCCTGGACACGCCGTGGACCCGCGGCTTCCAGTTTTCCCTCGCCGGCCCGATCTACGCCGGCACCAACGAGATCCAGCGCAACATCGTCGCCGAGCGGGTGCTCGGCCTGCCCAGGGCCTGAAGGGGGAGCCGTGCGCTTCGCGCCGACCGACGAACAGGCGGCCCTCGCTGACGCCGTCCGCGAGCCGCTCGCCGCCGCCGACTGGGACGCTCTCGCCGCGATGGACGTCTTCGCCGCCCTGGTCCCCGCCGACGCCGGCGGGCTGGGCCTGGCCGAGACCGACCTGGTCGGGGTGCTGGAGGCGGCCGGGTATGCGGCCGCGCCGCTGCCGGTGTCCGCCACCGCGTTCGTCGCCGCGCCGCTGCTGGCGGCCGCGGGCGACCCGCGCGCCGCCGACGTGGCCGCCGGCCGGTCCAGGGTCGCGCTCGCCGGCCTGGACGATCCAGTCGGCCTGGCCCCCTTCGGCGGGCACGCCGACTGGATTCTCCATCTCGACGGCGGCAGCGCCCGCCTCGGCGCCGCGGCCGGTGCGCCGGAGTCCACCGTGGACACCACCCTGGACGCCGTGCGGTCGACCGGGGCCGAGGTCCTCACCGGTGACCCGGCGCTCGTGGGCCGCGCGCGGCTGCGCGCCGGGCTCGCCCTCGCGGCCGAGCTGGTCGGGCTCGGGCGGCGGATGCTCGACCTCACCGTCGGGTACGTCAAGCAGCGCCACCAGTTCGGCGTGCCGGTCGGCAGCTTCCAGGCCGTCAAGCACCACCTCGCCGACGCCGCGCTCGGGCTGGAGTTCGCCGCGCCCGAGGTCCTCGCCGCCGCGTGGGCGGTCGAGCACGACGCCGACGCGGTCCGGGCCGTCGACGCCGCGGTCGTGCTCGCCGCCGAGGCCGCGCACGCCACCGGCCGGGTCGCGATCCAGTGCCACGGCGCCATCGGCTACACGGTGGAGTACGAGCTGCACCGGTACGTCAAGCGCGCCTGGGCCCTGGAGGCCCTCTGCGACACGGGCGCCCGCCTCGACCGCCTCGCCGCATCCCTCGACCTACCGGAGGCCACCCATGAGTGAAGACGACGTGGTGCTGTACCGCACCGACGGGCCGGTGGCCGTCGTGACCATGCACCGGCCGCAGTACCGCAACGCCCAGAACTCCAAGATGACGTACGCCCTCGACGACGCGTTCTACCGCGCCGCGGACGACGACGAGGTGAAGGTCGTCGTCCTCGCCGGCGCCGGCGAGCACTTCTCGGCCGGCCACGACATCGGCACGCCCGGCCGCGACGTCGACACGACCTTCCCGCGCCGCGCCGGGCTGTGGTGGGACCACGTCGGCAAGGAGGGCGCCGAGAGCCGCTACGCCCGGGAGTCCGAGGTGTACCTCGGCATGTGCCGCCGCTGGCGCGAGCTGCCCAAGCCGACCATCGCGATGGTGCAGGGCGCCTGCGTCGCCGGAGGGCTCATGCTCGCCTGGTGCTGTGACCTCGTCGTCGCCGCCGACGACGCGTTCTTCGCCGACCCGGTGGTGCGCATGGGGATCCCCGGCGTCGAGTACTTCGCCCACCCGTGGGTCATGGGCCCCCGCTACGCCAAGGAGTTCCTCTTCCTCGGCGAGCGGGTGCCGGCCGAGCGCGCCCTCGCCCTCGGCATGGTCAACCGGGTCGTGCCCCGCGCCGACCTGGAGTCGTCCACGATGGACATCGCGCACCGGATCGCTGCGATGCCGCGGCTCGGCCTGGCGCTGGCGAAGAAGGCGGTGAACCAGGCCGAGGACCTCATGGGCCTGCGCGCGGGCATGGACTCGGTGTTCGGGCTGCACCACGTCGCCCACGCGCACAACGCCGAGGTCGGCAAGGACGCCCTCGCCGGGCACGACGCCCGCTCCATGCGCGACGGCGGCCGGTCGTGACACAGCAGCGCTACCTCGGCAGCGTCGCCCTGGTCACGGGGGCCGCCTCCGGCATCGGCGCGGCCACCGTGCGGCGGCTGCTGCGCGAGGGCGCCCGGGTCGCGGCCCTGGACCTGACCGCCGTCCAGGACAGCGCGGACGTGCTGCCGCTGGCCTGCGACGTGCGCGACGAGGCGCGCGTCGCCGACGCCGTGGCGCGCGCGGTCGCCTGGGGCGGGCGGCTCGACGTCGTCGCCAACGTCGCCGGGGTCGCCTCCTACCAGCACACCGGCGACGTGACGCTCGCCGAGTGGGAACGGATCCTGGGCGTGAACCTCACCGGCACGTTCCTGGTCAGCCGGGCCGCCCTGCCGCACCTCGTCGCCGCGCGCGGGGCCATCGTCAACGTGGCCTCGCTCGCCGGGGTGCGCGGCTGGCGGTACAGCGCCGCGTACTCGGCCGCGAAGGGCGGCGTCGTCGCGCTGACCAGGTCCCTCGCCGTCGAGTTCGCGCCCGACGGTGTGCGGGTCGCCTGCGTGTGCCCCGGCTCCGTGGACACGCCGCTGCGGGCGGGCCTGACGCCGGTACCGGACATGCATCCGAGGCTGGCCGGGCGCGGCGGGGCGCTCGTCGACCCGCCGGTCGCGGACCCGGCCGAGGTCGCCGCCGCGATCGCCTACCTCGGCGCGGCGGAGGCCCGCTTCGCCACCGGTGCGGTGCTGCGGCTGGACGGGGGAGCCGGTGCCTGAGCCGTCCACCATCGCCGACTTCGTCCGCGGCAACGACCCCGACGGCGTCGCCTTCCACGCCCCCGAGGGGACGTTCACCTGGCGCGACTACGACGAGCTGTCCTCCCGCCTGGCACAGTCCTACGCGGACGCCGGGTTCGTGCCCGGCGACCGGCTGGCCGTGCTGGTGACCGGCGGCGCGCTCACCCACGTGGCCTACCTCGCCGCGCAGAAGGCCGGCCTGGTGACCGTCGGCATCGGGCCGCGCGCCGGCGACGCCGAGATCACGCACCTGCTGCGCAAGACGGGCGCGGTCGCCCTCGCCACTCGCGAAACGCACCGCGGGCGCCCCGGCGCCGAGATCGCCGCCCGGTGCGGCGCGGCCCGCCATGTCGTGCTCGACCTCGACGCGCTGCCCTCGCCGCTGCCCTCGCCGCCGGACGGCGGCCGGGGACTCGCGGCGGACGACGTCTTCTTCCTCAACTCCACGTCGGGGACGACCGGGGTGCCCAAGGTCGTGCGGCAGACCATGGACAACCGGAAGTACTTCGGCCCGCTCGCGCACGCCGCCGGCCGGTTCGGCCCGGACGAGGTGTTCGCCAGCGTGCTGCCGGCGCCGTACGGCTTCGGGCTGTGGAGCGCGCACGTGGTGCCGGCGATGTACGGCTACCCGACCGTGCTCACCGCCGAGTTCGACGCGGCGCAGACGCTGCGGCTCATCGCCGAGCACCGGGTCACCGTGCTGTGCGCGGTGACCGCCCAGTTCATCATGCTGCTCAACGACCCCGGGTTCGCCGCGGCCGACCTGTCGTCGCTGCGGGTCATGTTCACCGGCGGCGAGCGCGTGCCGCTGGTCCGGGCCCGCGAGTTCGAGGAGCGCACCGGCTGCGCCGTGCTGCAGTTCTACGGCTCCAACGAGGCCGGGCCGATCTCGGTGACCACCGTGGACGACCCGCCGGAGCGCCGGCTGACCACCGCCGGCCGGACGATCCCGGCGATGCGGGTGCGGCTGCTGGCCGGCGGCAGCGAGATGTCCCAAGACGCGGCCGAGGGGCAGATCGCCGCGAACGGGCCCGGCTGCACGCCCGGCTACCTCGACGACGAGGCCGCCAACGCCGCCCTGTTCCGCCCGGACGGCTGGCTGCTGACCGGCGACCTCGGCGCGGTGGACGAGGAGGGGTACCTGTCGATCACCGGGCGGATCGCCGACTTCATCATCCGCGGCGGGCACAACGTCAGCGCGCTCGTCGTCGAGGAGGCGGTCGCGAGCCACCCGGCGGTGGCGGCGGTCGCGGTCGTCGCCGCGCCGGACCCGGTGCTCGGCGAGCGGGCGTGCGCCTACGTCGTGACCCGCGCCCCGCTCACCCTCGACGATCTGCGGGCGCACCTGGACGCGGGCGGCGTGACGAAGCAGAACTGGCCGGAGCGCTTGGTGACGGTGCCGCAGCTGCCGCTGGGCACCGGCGGCAAGGTGGACAAGGCCGCCCTGCGTGCCGACGCCGCGGTGCGCTTCGCTACGGCGCCAGACTGACCAGCGTCTGCGCCACCTGTCCGTCGCCGGCCGGGCGGCCGTCCACGGTGGCGCGGACGTCGAAGAGGTACCGGCGGCCGCGCGCCTCGGCGAGCACGGCCGTCACGGTCACCTCCTGGCCCACGTACGCCGGGCCCGTGTGCCGCACCCCGATCCACGTGCCCAGCGAGGCGGTGGCCGGGCCGAAGTGCGGGCGGAGCACGTCGGCGGCGGTGTCCTCCATGAACGCGATCAGCGACGGGGTGCTCAGCACCGGCTCGGCGTCCGGCACGTGGTCGGTGGTGACCGCCGCGGTGACGGGGAACAGCCTGGTGCACGCCGCGCCCGCGCGCAGGTCGGCGCGCAGCAGGGCGTGCGGGCGGGGCGTGCGCGCCGGGCCGCGGCGGACCTTGAGGTCGGCGATGATGCGCTCGCCCCGGGCGATGCGCACGGTGGCCGCGTCGCCGGTGCGGGTCAGGACCCGTGCCGACGGCGCCCCGCCGACCGGGTCGCCGTGCCAGATCAGCTGCTCGACGTGGCAGCCGGTGGGTAGCGGGATCGGCGGGAGGGCCGCGCTCACCGGCACGTCGAGGGACTTGCCGATCGGGGCCTGCCAGATGTCGTCCACGCTCGCACTCCCGCCTTGACACCGTTGATCTGCCGGGAACAGAATGACACAACCAAGCGCTTGTTTGGTAGATGGAAAGGGGAGCACGTGCAGTTCCCACCCGGAACGGCCCCGGCGCCCGGGAGCGTTCACGAGCGTTACGTCGCCGACCGCCTCGCCGAGGTGGGCCGGTGGGGCGAGGAGAACCTCCCGGACGTGGTCCGGCGCCACGCCGCGAAGAATCCCGACGGGCTCGCGTTCATCGCTGCGGACGACCGCATGACGTGGCGGCAGTTCGACGCCTGGTCGACCGCATTCGCGCGCCGGCTGGCCGAGGCCGGCCTGCCGCGCGGCGCCCGGGTCGGGGTCCTGCTGCCCGACGGGGTCGCCGTCCATGTGGTGTACCTGGCCGCCATCAAGGCCGGCGTCGTCGTGGTCGCGATCGGCCCGCGGGCGGCGCGCCTCGAGGTCCGCCACCTGCTCACCGTCGGCGGGGCGACGGCCCTGGTGAGCCTCGCGGACCACCGCGGCGAGCCGGTCGCCGATCTCGTCGACGGCCTCGGCATCACCACGCACATCGCCATCTCCAACATTTCCGATTTTTCCGAAACGTCGGATATATCGCTCGACGGACGCGAGCTCGGGCTCGGCGAGATCCACCTGCTCAACTCGACGTCCGGCACCACCGGCATGCCCAAGTGTGTGGTGCACAACCAGAACCGCTGGTTCTACTACCACGAGCTCGCCGTCGAGTGCGGCGACCTGCGCGCCGACGACGTGTTCCTGACGCTGATCCCGGCGCCGTACGGCTTCGCGCAGTGGACCGCGAACTTCACGCCCACCCTGCTCGGCGCGCCCACGGTCGTCATGCCCCGCTTCGACGCCGACGAGGCGCTGCGCCTCATCGAACGCGAGCGGGTCACCGTCGTGTGCTGCGTCAGCACCCAGTTCATCATGATGCTCAACTCACCGGTGCTCGAGCACGTCGACCTGTCGTCGCTGCGCTGCATGTTCACCGGCGGCGAGGCGGTACCGTTCGAGCGGGCCACCGAGTTCGAGCGCCGCACCGGCTCGAAGGTCCTGCAGTTCTTCGGCTCCAACGAGACCGGCGCCCTGTCCCGCACCTCCGTGCGCGACACCACCGACCAGCGCCTGCGCACCGCCGGCCGGATCATCGACGCGATGCGGGTCCGCCTCTTCGCCGACGATGGCACCGACGTGACCGCCGCCGGTGGCCCCGGCCAGGCCGCGTGCGCCGGCCCGGCGACGTGCCTGGGCTACTTCGCCGACCCGGAGGCGAACGAGAAGCTGTTCACGCCCGACGGCTGGATGCTCACCGGCGACATCTGCACCATCGACGCCGACGGCTACCTGCGGGTGGTGGACCGCAAGTCCGACTTCATCATCCGCGGCGGCAAGAACATCAGCGCCGCCGCGGTCGAGGACCAGGTCGGCACCCACCCGGCGGTCGCCATGGTCGCCGCGGTCGCCATGCCCGACCCGACGTTCGGCGAGCGCGTCTGCGCCTTCGTCGTCCTGCGCGAGTCAGCCACCCTCGACCTGGACGCCCTGCGCGCACACCTGGACGCCCGCGGCGTCTCCCGGGAGAACTGGCCCGAGCGCCTAGAGATCGTCGACGACCTGCCCCGCGGCTCCGGCGGCAAGGTCGCCAAGGCCCAGCTCCGCCAGCGCCTGCGTTAGTGCCCGGCCAGACCGGCACCGGCCGTTGCCTAGGATGGCCCCGTGCCAGGCGATTCCGGGCGTTTCCGGTCCGTGCATGACGTGCGCCAGCCGGTCGGCGGGGTGGAGGTTGACTTCGGTGCCGGTCCGCGGCGGCTGGCGGCCGGCACGGTGGTGCTGGACCTGACGCCGGCCGGCGGGCTGGTGCCGGCGGAAGGCCCGATCGACTGGACACAACTGGACAAGCTGCCGCATTGCCGCACAGTGGAGTGGTCCGGCCCGGATCGGGGCGTTGTCGACGCCGTTGCCGGCCGCCTCGGCATTCGCTTCCTGTATTGGAGCGACGCCGTCGGCGATCTCGACCTCCGGCGGACGCATCTGGGCACGGTCCGGCTGAACGGTGCCCAGCTGCGCAGCGTCCGGCTGCCCCGATTGATCGAGACCGTACTGCTGCTCCGACCGCCGGCCGGCCTCCAGGTCGAGGCGCCCAATGAGGGCCGCCGCGTGGCGCTCCGGCTGTTTCAGTACGGGCCCGACGTCGTGATACCCACCGGATTGCGCCGCGCGCCGGAGGTCTGGCTCTGGGTCGGCGGCGAGTTCTCCGCGGCGGCCCTGGCGGCGCTGTCGGACCTGGAACATCTCACGCTCACCTTCGACGCTCCGCCGGGAGTCCTCACCGACCTGTCCCAGTTGCGGCAGCACCCCCGAATGCACACCCTGCAGCTGGACGACGCCTACGGTCTGGACCCGGCAGCGCTGCCGGAGCTCCCGCAGCTGCGGCATCTCGTGCTCAACGGAACCAGGCGGACCATCGCCACCACACTGCGGCAGCGGTTTCGGCGCGGCCCGGTCGAGCTGTCGGTCAACGGCGCGAAATCGCAGGCATGGCTCGCAGCGCACATGGACAATCCGTTCCGGGACTGGGTGGAGGACTCCAAGGCGTTCGGGCAAGCCGCATGCAAGGCATACACCCGGGCATGGCGGGCGATCGAGGCCATCGAGCCGGAGGCGCCGGACCGGCTCACCGCCGCCGAGCGCGCGCTCCGCGACCTCGTGGCTGATCTCAACACCATCGACAGCGAGCACGGACTGATCGACACCATCTACCGAGAACAGGCCTGGGACGTCTTCCTCGACCTCGCCAAGCGCCTGCACATTCCCGAACCTCAAGCCGGCGAATGGTTCAACGAATCCCGCCGATTCTGATCCACGACAGCTACCACCGACCGAATCCAAGGCGTTGCAGAACACGGGGTCGAGCACGCCCGCCCGCCTTTCTACGCGTGGACCTGGTAGGCGTCGGGACGCGGTTTGCTGTTCGCTGCAGACGGAGCCCGGACTGTGGTCATGGCGGCATGGATGCAGCCAGCGGTCGCGGCGGATTCCGGTGGATAGTCGTCGGCGATCAGCCGCCTACCAGCTGCTCCGGTGTCGCCGCGGGCGGACCACTCGGCCGTCTCTTGCGCTAGATCATCCGTCGGCTGATGCGGCACCGTGCGCCGGGTGCACGTGCATGCACGCGTGCAGATCGTGATCTGGAGCGGCTGCTCACGGACGTGAGTGGGTTAGGCAAGTCCCTCGCGCTCGCCCCCGATTGGTCGAGCGCGAGGGGCGCGCCGTCAGGTTGTGAGTTCGCCGGACGAGCGGACCGCGGCGTTCAGCAGCGGCGCGGGCAGGACGGCGGCCGCGGCGGGTGGGAGCGGGCGGCCGTCGCGGCGGGCGACGCGGAAGACGTGGCGCTCGCCCGGCAGCAGCGTGACCAGGGCGTCGTCGACGGCCAGGGCCGGTGGTTCGGCGCCGAACGCCGCGGCCAGGCGGTCGGCGAAGACGCACACGTCGCGCAGGATCGTGCCGGCGGTGACGCCGACGCGCAGCTCGCCGTCCACGACCTCGATGTCGACGCGGCGGTCGGGCGGCAACGCCGTGCGATCGCGGTCCGGACGGAACACCCACGTCGTGCGCGAACCGTCGGCGTCCACGACGAGCAGCTCGGCGCGCGGGTCGCCGGGCAGGCCCACCTCCGCGCCGATGGCCAGGCGGGTGAGGCCGCCCGGCGGGCACTCGGGGCGCGGGCGGGCGCGGGCGAGCTCCCGGCCGTCCGGGCCGACCCGGCGGATCAGCACGTCCGGGCGCCACGGCGTGGGAGTGTCGTTGGCCAGGACGAGCACGAGGCCCTCGTCGCCGGTCGGGTCGTGGGTCGGGCCCGGGCGGACCGGCTGCACGGTGGCCAGCCGCGGGGCGAACGCGCGGCGCAGGGCGTGCCACAGGGGTTTCTCGATGCCCGCACCGTCCACCGCGGACCAGCTGATCGCCGGCCAGCAGTCGTTGAGCTGCCACACGACGACGCCGCCGCAGCGGTCGCGGGAGCGCAGCCATTCGACGCCGGCGGCCACCGCGCGGGCCTGGACGAGCTGGGTCGCGAAGTGCCAGTCCGCGCCGTCGGTCGGGGTGGGTACGTGCGGCTGGAGTCCGCGGGCCAGCTTGTGCAGGCCGTCGATGGCGCGCAGGTGGTGGCGGGTCAGCGGCGAGGCCGGGCCGGGCGTCTCGCCGTCGAGGACCCGCTCCAGCGTCGTCCACGCCGCCGGGCCGCACCAGCCCATCTCGGCGACGAACGACGGGTCGTGGTCGCGGTAGTGGACGTAGTCGGCCTCGTTCCAGGCGTCCCACAGGTGGCTCGGGCCGTGGGCGTCGGCCGCCGGGTCGCGCTCGACGGTGCCCGACCACGGGGAGTTCGGCAGATACGGGCGGGTCTGGTCCAGCCGGGCCAGCACGCCGGGCAGGACGTCCAGGTAGTAGGCGGCGCCCCAGCCGCGCTCGCCGAGCTGGTCGCCCCAGCCCCAGTGGTGGCGGCCGAGGACCGTCTCGTTGCCGCCGCACCACAGCACGAGGCTCGGGTGGGACGACATCCGCGCGACCGCCTGCTCGGCCTCGGCCGTCACGAGCGCCGTCATCTCCTCGTCCTCGCAGTACGCCGCGCAGGCGAAGAGGAAGTCGTGCCAGACCAGGACGCCACGCTCGTCGCAGGCGTCGAGGAACGCCTCGGTCACGAAGTGCCCGCCGCCCCACACGCGCAGCAGGTTGGCGTTGCCGGCGACGGCCTGCTCGATGCGGGCCGTCACCCGCTCGGGCGTCGCCCGGCTGGCGAGGGTGTCGTCGGGGATCCAGTTGTAGCCGCGCACCCGGACCGGGCGGCCGTTGACGACGAGCGCCCAGCGGGTGCCCAGCGCGTCCGGCGTCTCGTCGACCGCCACGCTGCGCAGGCCGATCCGGGCGGTGGCCGCGTCGAGCGTGCCGCCGTCGTGCTCGAGCTCCACCTGCAGGCGGTACAGCGGCTGCCCGCCCAGCCCGATCGGCCACCACAGCTCGGGCTCGACCACGAGCAGCGTGATCGCGACCTCGTCGCCGCCGGCGACGCTCGTCCCCGCCGCGGCGGGGAGACCGGCGGGGTCGATCAGCTCGGCCCGCACGCGCGCGCCGGCGGGCGCGTCCACGCGCGCGTGGACCGTGACGCTCGCCGCGCCGCGGGCGTCGAACCGGACGAGGGGCCGGACGTGCTCGATGCGCCCGGTGTAGGTCTCCAGGCGGATGTCGCGCCAGATGCCGGCGGTGACGAAGTGCGGGCCCCAGTCCCAGCCGAAGTTCGCCGCGGCCTTGCGCACGTGGGCGTACGGCTCGTCGTAGGGGCTCGGCAGCGGCCCGTGGGCGCGCTCGTGGGCGTGGGCGGCGTCCCAGGCCGAGGCGAAGCGCACCTCGACGACGTTGTCGCCGGGCCGCAGGACGTCGTCGACGCTCCAGCGGTACGCCAGGTGCTGGTCCCGCGCCGCCCCGACGAGCTGCCCGTTGACGTACACCTCGGCGATCGTGTCGAGGCCGTCGGCGACGAGGTCGGTGCAGGCGCCCGGCGTGGGCGACCAGTGGAAGTGCCGCCGGTACGTCCACTGCGCCCGGCCGACCCACATCTGGGCCAGCTCGCCCCAGCCGGCGTCGGGGTCGGTGATGAGGCCGGCGGCGAGCAGCGCCGTGTGCACCTCGCCGGGCACCCGCGCGGGGATCGCCGCGGCGCGGATCGCGTCGGGGACCTCGTCCGGGCCGCCCGCCCAGTGCAGTTGCCACTCGCCGCCGAGGTCGAGCCGGGTGAGCGCGGTCGTGGTCGCTTGCGTGGTCAGTGTCATCCTTTGACCGCCCCTGCGGTGAGTGCTTCCTGCATGCGGCGGCTCGACAGCGAGTACGCGATGTACACCGGCAGCAGCGTGAGCACGGTGCCGGCGGTGAGCACGCCGAAGTTGGTGGCGTCGGACACGAGGGTCGGCAGCGCGACCTGGACGGTGCGCACGTCCGGCCCGGTGCCGGTGATGGTGAGCGAGAAGAGGTACTCGTTCCAGAACGTGAGCAGCTGCAGGATCGTCACGCTGACCACGCCCGGCATGGCGATCGGGATGAACACGCTGACGAGCAGCCGCCAGTGCCCGGCGCCGTCCAGCGCCGCCGACTCGACCAGGGCCCGCGGTACCGTCCGCATGAACTGCGTGAGCAGCAGCACCGACAGCGGCAGCGCGCTGGCCGGCAGGAACAGCATCTGGAATTCGCGCGTGTAGAACAGGTCCATCCGGATCGCCAGGATGACCGTGGGGATCAGCGCCGCGAACGGCGGGATGAGGAAGCCGGCGGAGAAGGCCGCGGTGACCGTGCGGGCGAGGCGGTTGTCCTGGCGGGCCAGCGCGTAGGCGGCCGGCACCGCGAGGGCCAGCGTCAGTACGATCGCCACGACCGAGATGAGCAGCGAGTTGAGCAGCGCCTGGCCGAGGCCGGCGGTGCGCCAGGCGGTGGCGAAGTTTGCCCACAGCCAGTGCGACGGCAGCGCGAACGGCCGCGTGAAGATCTCGATGTTGGTCTTGAGGGCGCTGACGACGAGGTAGTACAGCGGCAGCGCGAGCAGCAGCGCGTAGAGCCATGACAGGACCGTCGCGACGGGCGTGCCGGCGCGCCGCGGCCGCGCGCGGGTGGCGTTCGGGGTGGTCATCGGGTGTCCTCCGTTGAGCTGCGCAGCAGTGCGCGGATGAGCAGCATCCCGGCGACGCCGAGGACGAGGAGCGCGACGCCGACCGCCTGGCTGTAGCCGAGGTCGCGCTGGGCGAACGCTTTGGCGTAGACCAGGTAGGACAGCGTCGTCGAGGAGGTGCCGGGGCCGCCCTTGGTGAGCAGCAGGATCAGGGCGGCGGAGGTGAACAGCGTCCAGAGGTACTGCAGCATCGCCAGCGTCCGCACGTAGTCCTTGACCATCGGGAACGCGATCTGCCACATCGTGCGCAGGCGCCCGGCGCCGTCGATGCGGGCCGCCTCGATCACGTCGGCGGGCACGCTGGCCAGGCGGGCGGCGAACAGCACCGCGGTCCAGCCGATGCCGCGCCACAGGTCGATGGCGACGAGGCTGGGCAGCGCGGTGGCCGGGTCGGCGAGCCAGGGCGTGACCCAGGAGTCGAGGCCGAGCAGGCGCAGCACGCCGTTGACGCCGCCGTCGGGGGACAGCACCCCGTAGAAGATCATGCCGGTGACGGAGATCGAGATGAGGCCCGGGGAGAAGTACAGCACCGACAGGACGCGGTAGCCGCGGGGCTTGGTGCTGAGGTGGTACCCGAGCATGAACGACAGCGGGATCATGACCGGGATCACGACGGCGACCTGGATGGCGCTGTTGCGCACCGCATCGAAGAACGCCGGGTCGTCCAGCACGTGCCCGATGTTCTCGGTGCCGACGAACGTCGGCTCGTACAGCAGCCCCTTCCACCGCAGCGTCGCGATGACGAACATGGCGGCGAGCGGGCCGACGGAGAACACGGCGAACCACACGAGGGACGGGACGGTGAGCCAGAGGACGTGGGGCGAATGTAAGCCGCCGCCCCGGCGCCTTCGCCGGCCGGGCTCAGCCGGGCGCGGCGCGGCGGTGCCGGCCAGGACGCTGGTCGATGACATCGTGGTTTCCTTCTGCGCGGGGGTGGGGGCCGCCGACGGCGGGCGGCCCCCGGTCGACGGGCGGTTCGCGGACTAGTCCTTGGTGGCGGTGTCGAGGCCGGCGCAGATCTGCTGCGGCGTCGACTTGCCGTACGCACCGGTGAGGACCTGGATGATCCGGTCGGACGCGGCACCGATCCACACGTCGGGCAGCACGGCGTAGTCCACGCCGGCGTCCAGGCCGAGCGACTGCGACAGCAGCGGGTTGGTCGCGTACGAGGCGAAGTCGCCGGTCGTCGGCGGCAGGATGCCGGCGTCCTTGACGAACTCGCCGACCGCGGTGTCCGCGTAGAACTTCGTGACCAGGCGCTTGACGTTGTCGATCCGGCCGGCCTCGGCGCCGCGCTTGGTGATCATGAAGCCGACGCCGGTGAAGCCGTGGTACGCCGTCGGCTTCTTGAACGTCGAGCCGCTCGGCACCGGGAACCCGCCCAGCGTCGTGTGCTTCTCGATGCCCGTGCCGGATGCGACGGACTCGCTGTACGCCCACGACCCGGCCGGCATGATGGCCGCCTTGCCCGAGTAGTACGCCGCGTACATGCCGTCGGCGATGAGCCCGGCGGCGTTGTCGACGAACACGCCGCCGTCGCGCAGCTGGGTGAACAGCTTGATGCCGTCCATGACCGAGGGCGTGGCGCAGTAGCCGCCCTTCTGCATGACCTTCTGCATCGTCGCGGCGTCGGTGTAGGACTCGGCGATCTGGTAGAAGAGCTTCTGCCCGGTCCAGTCGTTGCCGCCGACGGTGAGCGGCCCGATGCCGGCCGCGCGCAGCTTGCCGGCGGCGGCGACGAGCTCGTCGGTGGTGGCCGGGATCTTGTCCACGCCGGCCTTCTTGAGCAGGTCGGTGTTGTACCACAGCGGCCAGCTGAACCCGGAGAACGGCAGGCCCTGCAGCTTGCCGCCGGGCGCCCCGCCGACGCGCCACTCGTCGAGCGCGGCGGGCTTGAGCTTGTCGGCGAGGCCCCAGTCCGTGACGTACTGCTCGGCCGGCACGGTGACGCCGGCGTCGAGCCAGCCCAGCGTCTTGTCGAAGAGGTTGACGATGACGAGGTCGGGGGACTTGCCGGCGGCGACGGCGTTCTCGACCTGGTCGTCGATGGTCTCGAGGCCCTCGGTGACGTTGACCTTGATGCCGGTCTCGGCGGTGAACGCCTGGAAGACGCGGTTCTGCGCGGCGGCGGCGGAGTTGCCCGACGACCAGCGGGTGACGACGTCGATGGAGTCGGCCGCGGACGCGGGCTCGCCAGAGCCGCAGGCGGCGAGGGCGGGGCTGAGAGCGAGGAGGCTGACGAATGCGGCCACGGCGCGAGCGGCCCGCGGCCTGGTGCGGTGGTCCATAGGGATTCCTTCACGTCTTGTGCAGGGGAGGGTGACAGCGCGTCGAGATGGACGACAGGCGCTGTTGACGCATGAGGGAATGGGGGTGTCCCGGAAGGTGCTGGCTCACAGCGTCGCCGACGGCAACGCTGAAGTCAACAACAAAGATTTTTAATCTATGAAAGCTCGCGGCTGGAGCCCCGGACGATCAGGCGGGCCGGCGCGGCCTTGACGGTGCCCGGGGCGGCGCCCGACAGCGCGCCGGCGAGCGTGTTGCCGACGAGCTCGCCCAGCTCCTGCACGTCGTGGCTGACCGCGCTGAGCGGCGGCACGGCCAGCTGGCACAGCGCGGAGTCGTCCCAGGCGACCAGCGACAGGTCGGCCGGCACGGCCAGGCCCAGGCGGCCGGCCTCGTGCAGCGCGCCGAGCGCCATGACGTCGTTGTCGAAGACCAGCGCGGTTGGGCGGTGCCGCAGCGCCGCGAGCTCGGCGACCGCGCGCACCCCCGCCGCCTCGGAGTAGTCGCCGTCGAACGATGTCGTGCGTACGCGGTGCTCGGCGGCGACCGCCTCGAACGTGCGGCGCCGGATGATCGTGTGTGCCATCGGCGCCGGCCCGCCGACGTGGCCCAGGTGCGTGTGCCCGGCCGCGACCAGCTCGGCGACGACGTCGCGCATGGCGACCTCGTCCTGCGTCCATACCGCGGGCAGCCCGTCGGCGGTGACCGGGTCGCCGATGACGACGCACGGCAGGCCCAGCCGCTTGACGACGGCGACGCGCTCGTCGCCGGGCAGCAGGTCGATCAGGATGAGGCCCTGGACCTGGCCGTACTGCGCCCAGGCCCGCATCCGCTCGACCGCCTGCGGGACCGTGGCCACGACCTGCAGCAGCACCGGCACGCCGAGCGGGGCGAGCACGCGCTCCATGCCGGCGATGAACTCGTGGAAGAACGGCTCGGCGCCGAGCACCTCCGCGTCCCGCACGAGGGCGAGCCCCACCGGCGTGCCCTGCTGCGGGGTCGGCACCGCGGCCATCGGCTCCTCCTCGTGATTTACCCTACGTCCCCGTAACGTAGTCGTGCGACAGCGTACGGCGAGACGAGAGGCGGTGAGCGTGGCGCGACGGGAGTCTGCGGCCGCGGGACCCGGTAGCCGTGCGCTCATCGTGGACCTCATCCGCTCCTCCGGGCCGATCAGCCGGGTGGAGCTGGTCAACGCGACCGGCCTGACCCAGCCGACGATCTCGAACATCGTGCGCCGGCTCATCGACGACGGGGTGGTGCGCGAGACGGGCGACACGGTCGCGACCCGCGGCAAGCCCCGCGCCATGCTGGTCATCAACTCCCGCGCGGCCTACGGCGTCGGCATCCACGTCGGCGCGGACACGCTGACGTGCGTCGTGACCGACACCCGGGGCGGCACCGTCGGCCGGCAGCTCGTCGCCGGCCCGGCGGACGGGCGGCCGGAGAGCGTGGCCGCGCGGCTGGCCACGCTGTATCACGACGTCACCCGCGGCCTCGGCCTGCCGCCGCAGAGCGTGGCCGGCATGGCCGTGGTCGGGCCGGGGCCGGTCGACGTCGCGCGGGGCCGCTTCGTTGCCCTGCCCGGCCCGCAGCGCCCGGCCGGCCTCGACCTCGCGCATGCGCTGACCGGCCGCCTCGGCGTGCCGGTGCTGGTCGACAGCGACGCCGCCGCGGCCGCCGTGGGCGAGTTCTGGGGGCGGCAGGTCTCCCGGGAGCGCACCTTCGGCTGCCTGTACATGAACTCGGGCATCGGCTCCGGCGTCGTGCTCGACGGGGCGCTGCACCGGGGCGCGAGCTCCAATGCGGGCAAGCTCGGCCACATCCCCGTGGTCCGCGACGGCGAGCGGTGCCACTGCGGCAACCGCGGGTGCCTGGAGCAGTACGCGGCGCCGCGCGTGCTCGTCGCCCGGGCCCGGGCCACCCGGGGCCTGGCCGACCGGCTGCGCATCCGCCCCGAGGACCCCGCGGCGCGGGCCTTCGACGTGCTCGCCCGCGCTGCGATCTACGGCGACGAGCAGGCCCGCGCGCTGCTCGACGAGTCGGCGGCGCTGCTCGCCGAGGGCGCGCTGGTGCTGGCCAACCTGTGGGACATCGACACGCTCGTGCTCGCCGGACCGGGCTTCGCCGTGGCCGGGTCGATCTACGTCACCGAGATCCGCCGCCGCCTCGCCGAGCGCGCGTTCGCGCGGGAGGTGCACGACGTGCGGGTCGACCTGTCGAGCAACCCGCGCGACTCGGCGGCGATCGGCGGCGCGGCCCTGGTCCTGCAGGGGTCGGTCGCGCCCGGCCACGGCCCCGAGGTGGCCGCGCGGCCCTAGCGCGATGCGCCGGCCGCGGGTACGGTGCTCAGGTCAGCCGCCCGCCACAGGTTGACGTCGCTCGAAGTGCATCATAGATTAATAATGTAACTTATTCGGGTACATCCCGGGGTCTTTCGGCAGCCCCGAGGACACCGCCGCTTCCGCCATGTTCCGGCCGGGCCGCCCGCCAATCCCGCCTGAAGCCTCGCCAGGCGCGCGGGCGACGCTGCGTCGCTGCCAACCGTGACCGGCGATCACGTTTGGGAACCCCCTCCCAAAGGAGCCCCATGACACACAGCAGAACCCGGCGGGCCGCCCGCATCGCCGCCGGGATCACAGCGCTCGGCGCCGTCGTCGCGGTCGTCACGGTCGCGGTGCCGTCGATCGCGGCCCAGACTGCGGCGGCCGCGGCGCCGCGCGTCATCCACGTCGCCAAGAACGGCAACGACGCCAACGCCGGCACGCAGGCCGCCCCCTACCTGACCATCAATCGCGCCGCCCAGGACGCCCAGCCGGGCGACAAGGTGGTCGTGCACGCCGGGCTGTACCGCGAGACGGTCAAGCCGGCCCGCGGCGGCACCGACGAGGCGCACCGCATCACCTACACCAACGCCGGTGACGGCGAGGTCGTCGTCAAGGGCTCCGAGGAGATCCACACCTGGGCGCGCGGCAGCGGCAACGTCTGGAGCGTCACCCTGCCCAACAGCTACTTCGGCGACTACAACCCGTACGCGACGGGGCAGCCGATGGGCGGCGGGGGCGACGTCTTCCCCGGCTACACCGCCGGCGACGTCTACCTCAGCGAGCAGGCGTACCTCGAGAAGCCCGCCCTGAGCGACATACAGAACGCGCCCGGCACCTGGTACTCGCAGGTCTCGGGCGGCAACACGACGATCTGGGCCAACTTCAACGGCGCCGACCCCAACGCGAAGCTCGCCGAGATCAACGTGCGCCGCCAGATCTTCGCTCCGGACGCCTGGGGCCTGGGCTACATCACCGTCGACGGCTTCACCGTGAAGCACGCGGCCAACACCTACTCCGACTTCCCGAGCAGCCCGTCGCGGCGCCAGGCCGGCGCGATCAGCGTCAACGGCGGCCTGCGCTGGATCATCCAGAACAACATCGTCGTCAACGCCCGCACCATCGGCATCGACATCGGCCTCGGCAACGACGAGTGGGCCGGCAACCGCCCCGGCACCACCCGCACGAACTTCCACGACACCGCCAAGTACGGCTCGCACATCGTGCGCAACAACTACATCGCGAAGTCCGGCCAGTCCGGCATCGCCGGCGTCTTCTCGTGGAACTCCCAGATCCTCTACAACATGATCGAGGACACCAACTACCGCAACGAGTTCAGCGGCGCGGAGACGGCCCCGATCAAGGTGCACTACATGAACCAGGGCCTCATCAAGGGCAACTACGTCAAGAACTCCAGGGGCGGCAACTCCGCCGGCATCTGGACCGACTGGGGCAACCAGAACGTCCGCATCACCGGCAACATCGTCATGAACTGCCCGTGGGGGTACTACGCCGAGGCCGTGTTCGGCCCGATCCTCGTGGACAACAACGTCTTCATCGGCAACAGCGACATCCGCACGCTGGACGCCACCGGCATCGTGTTCGCCAACAACCTCTTCATCGACAACGGCCGCATCAACATCGACGGCTCGGGCCGCGATGCCTACTACTTCCAGCCCGGCACGATGAACGAGGCGACCGCGCTCACCTCGCCGATGAAGGACTTCTGGTACAACAACCTCGTCCAGGGCTCGACCCTGCCCGACAACGCGACGAACAAGACGCACGTCAAGGAGGGCAACTTCACCGGCGCGCTGTCCAACGTCCGCTACACGGCGAGCAACACGCAGATGTCGCTGAGCTTCGACCTCAACGCCGCCGGCATCACCGGCCTGACCCCGGTCACGCGGGCCCGGGTCGGCACCATCCCGCGGGCCAACGAGAGCATCGCCGCCGACGTGACCACCGACTTCCTCGGCGCGCCGATCAGCTCGACGAACGCGATGGCCGGCCCGTTCGCCGCCGCGCACGGTGGCTCCAACACGTTCGCGCTGTGGCCGCCGGCCGGCCAGACCGTGCCGAAGCCGCCGGCGCCGCCGTCCGACGTGCCGGTGAACCTGTCGCGCAACTCGGGAGCCCGCGCCGTCGCCTCCTACCAGGACGGCGCGCTGACGGCCGCCAACGCCATCGACGGCAACGTGTCGACGCGGTGGTCCAGCGATCACAGCAACGACAACAACGCCTGGATCTACGTCGACCTCGGCGCCGCCTATCCGGTGTCCACGGTGAACCTGTTGTGGGAGACCGCCTACGCCAAGGCGTACAAGATTCAGGTCTCCGACAACGCGGCACAGTGGACGGACGTCTACTCGACCACCGCCGGCGGCGGTGGCTCCGAAACGGTCGCGGTCAACCGGACCACCCGCTACGTGCGGATGCAGGGCGTCACCCCGAACACGCAGTGGGGCTACTCGCTGTGGGAGTTCGAGGTGTACGGCACCGCGACGAGCCCCGGTACCGGCCCGACGTTCTACGCCGACGCGAACTACACCGGCGCCTCGGCGACCCTCGGCGTCGGCAACTACGACCTGCCGCAGCTGCAGGCGGCCGGCATCGCCAACGACAGCATCTCGTCGATCCGGGTGCCGGCCGGCTACGTGGTGACCGCCTACGCCGACGCCGGCTTCTCCGGCACCGTCTGGACGTTCACCGCCGACGCCCCGAACCTCGTCAACACCGGCAACAACGACGCCATCTCCTCGCTGCGCATCACCACCCGGTGACCCCTGACCGCCATCAGGAAGGAAACCCCATGAGACTGGGCATGAAACGGCGACTGCTCGGCGTCGCCCTCGCCGCGCTGATCGTGGTCCCGGCCGTGGTGCGGCTGCCCTCGGCAGCAGCCGACACGCCGGTCAACCTCGCCCGCAATTCCGGAGCCCGCGCCGTCGCCTCCTATCAGGACGGCGTGCTGACGGCCGCCAACGCCATCGACGGCAACGTGTCGACGCGGTGGTCGAGCGATCACAGCAACGACAACAACGCCTGGATCTACGTCGACCTCGGCGCCGCCTATCCGGTGTCCACGGTGAACCTGTTGTGGGAGACCGCCTACGCGAAGGCGTACAAGATTCAGGTCTCCGACAACGCGGCACAGTGGACGGACGTCTACTCGACCACCGCCGGCGGCGGTGGCTCCGAAACGGTCGCGGTCAACCGGACCACCCGCTACGTGCGGATGCAGGGCGTCACCCCGAACACGCAGTGGGGCTACTCGCTGTGGGAGTTCGAGGTGTACGGCACGGGCTCGAGCGGCGGTGCCGGGTCGGCGACCCTCGCCCCGTCGACCACCTACCCGCAGACCTACACCGACTGGGCCAACGGCCTCCTCGCCGGCAACGGCAAGCAGGGGATCATCGTGTTCGGCAACCCGCGCAACGAGACCACCGTCTTCGACGACAAGGACTTCTTCATGGCGCGGACGGAGGCCCGGCCGCACCGGACCTTCAACACCGTGAGCGCGAGCGACATCAACCGGATCCGCGACCTGCTCATCGCCGGGCAGTACCGCGACGCGAACACGCTCGCCGCCAATGTCCAGGGCTACCAGGGCGGCGGCGAAGGCAGCAAGCACCCGGGCTTCAAGATGACGATGCAGCTCGCCGGCAGCGGCACGATCAGCGACTACGTCCGCTCCACCGACTACTCCTCCGGGGTCGTGGCGGTGAACTGGACCGACGGGCAGGGCCGGTGGGAGCGCGACTCGTTCGTGTCGCGGACCGACGGGGCGACGGTGCAGTACCTGCCGGCACCGTCCGGGCAGCGGCTCAGCGTCAAGCTCGGCCTGTCCATCGACCCGGGCATGAACATGCTCAACAAGGGCGTCACGTACACCAACAACTCCGACACCAGCTTCCTCAACCTGCGCGCGAAGTACGCCGCCGGCACCTACAACGCCGGCTACGAGGGCGTCACCCGGATCGTCACCGACGGCACGAAGAGCATGGACGGCACCGACGTGTCCGTCACCAACGCGACCTACGTGCTGCTGCTGACGCTCACGCAGCGGTACAACGGGACGTACAACGGCGGCGTCCCGGCCGAGCAGGAGTGGAACAAGCAGCCGCTCCAGTCGCGGCTCAACGCGCTCAGCAGCGACTACCGGACGCTGCTGAACCGTCACGTCGCCAAGCACAACGAGATCTTCAACCGGGTGTCGTTCGACCTCGGCGCGAGCGCGCAGGACCGCGCCAAGTCCACCGAGCAGCTCCTGGCGGAGCAGAAGAACTCCTCGACGCCGATCCCGGCGCTGTACGAGCGGATGTTCTACGCCGGCCGGTACCACCTGCTGGCGTCGAGCAACGAGACCGCCGCCCCCGACCTGCTCGGCAACTGGACCGGCGACAGCAACGTCGGCTGGGACGGCTACTACCACCTCGACGCGAACCTCAACCTGCAGATCTCCGGCGGCAACGTCGGCAACATGCCCGAGGCGATGGCCGGCTACTTCTGGCTCAACAAGCAGTGGCAGACCGACTTCCGCACCAACGCCCGCAAGCTGCTGGGCACCCGGGGCATGCTCACCGGCGGGAACACCCCCAACGCCGAGGGGCTCATCTCGAACATCAACTTCGACTACCCGTACCAGTACGTCACCGGCGGCGAGTCCTGGCTGCTGTACCCGTTCTGGGAGTACTACCAGGTGACCGGCGACAAGACGTTCCTGGCCAACCAGTACTACCCGCTGATCCGCGACATGGGCGACTTCTACGAGGACTTCCTCGTCAAGAAGGACGGCAACGGCAACTACATCCTCGCCGGGTCCATCTCGCCGGAGAACACCCCGCCCGGCGGCGTGCCGCTGGCCGTGAACTCGGTCTACGACATCTCCGGCGCGCGGTTCGCGCTGTCCACGCTCATCCAGACCAGCCGGGCGCTCGGCCGGGACGCCGACAAGATCCCCGTCTGGCAGGAGAGGCTCGACCACCTGCCGCCGTACATCGTCAACAACGACGGGGCGCTGGCCGAGTGGGCCTGGCCCGACCTCGCGAACAAGAACAACTACCAGCACCGGCACTCCAGCGGCCTCATGCCGGTCTGGCCGTACCGCGAGATCACCCCGGAGACCAACCGGGCGCAGTACAACGCCGCCCAGGTGTTCCTGCAGAAGAAGGACACCGGCAGCTACGAGAACGCCGGCCACGGCCTGCTGCACGGCGCGCTGATCGCCGCCGACCTCAACAACGCCGACTCGGTCAACGCGAAGCTGCTGCGGTTTGCCAAGGACGACTACTACTACAGCGGCATGGCCACGTCCCACTACAACAACCACGGCGTGTTCGCCACGGACGTGGTCAACTCCGTGCCCACGATCATGATGGAGATGCTCGCGGCGACCCAGCCCGGGACGCTGGAGCTGCTGCCGGCCCTGCCGAAGGGCCTGAAGAAGGGCTCGATCTCCGGCATGCTGGGCAAGGGCCAGTTCAAGATCGACAACCTGACGTGGGACACCGACGCCCGCAAGGCGAAGGTGACGCTGACGTCCTCCATCGACCAGAACCTGACCCTGATCCAGCGCTCCGGCATCGCCTCCGTCACCGCCGACGGCGCCACGGTGCAGAGTTCCCCGCTCGGCGGTATCGCCCGTGTCCTGCCGCTGCAGAAGGGCAGGACGGTCACCGTCGACCTGACGCTCAGCGCCGCGACCGTCAACCTGGCCCTGGGCAAGCCCGCCACGGCCTCGTCGTCGTCAAACGCCCAGCAGGGCCCGGCCGCCGCCTTCGACGGCGACCTGTCCAGCCGCTGGAGCGCCAGCGAGGACCCGAACAACTGGCTGCAGGTCGACCTCGGCGCCACCTACAACCTGCGCGAGGTCGACCTGCGCTGGGAGGCCTCCTACGCGAAGGCCTACAAGCTCCAGGCGTCGACGGACGGCTCGACCTGGCGCGACATGTACACCCAGTCGAACTCGCCCGGCGGCACCGAGAAGATCACCGTCACCGGCCCGGCCAGATACGTCCGCATGCAGGGCGTGACGAAGTCCGGGCAATGGGGCTACTCGCTGTACGAGATGGAGGTCTACGCGTAACGCGCCGTCCGCGGCACCTGGCCGGCCGGCCAGGTGCCGCGGCCCGGGCGGCGGCTCAGGCCGGGCGGAGCAGGTCCCGCAGGCGAGTGCGCTGAATCTGGCCCGTCGCCGGAGTGCGGGGGATCGCCGGCACCACCGCCACCCGCCGCGGCACCTTGAACGACGCGAGGCGGCCGTTCACGTGCTCGCGGACCGCGGTGACGGTCGGAGCCTCGCTGCCCGGCGGCACGACGACGACGGCGCAGACGATCTCGCCCCAGCGGGGGTCCGGCAGGCCGACCACGGCCACGTCGAGGACGCCCGGCAGGCCGCGCAGCGCGTGCTCGACCTCGGCCGGGCCGACCGACTCGCCGCCGGTGCGGATCACCTCGCGGGTGCGGCCGGTCAGGAAGAGGTAGCCCTCGTCGTCGAGGCGGCCGACATCGCCGGAGCGGTAGACGCCGTCGAGCGGGTCGGCGCCGAGGTAGCCGTTCATGAGCGCCGGGCCGCTGGTGCAGACCTCGCCGTTCTCATCCAGCCACAGGGCGTTGGGGGTCGCGGGGCGGCCGACGCTGCCGGGCTTGCGGGCCAGGTCCCAGTCGTGCAGGGCGGCCATGCGGCCGGCCTCGGTCGAGCCGTACAGGATCGTGGTCGTCGTGCCGGGCAGCCGGGCCTTGATGCGCTCGACGAGGTCGGCGGCGACGCTGGACGTGCCGGTGTCGGCATGCCGCAGCGAGCGCAGGTCGGCGCGGCGGTGCTCGGGGTCGAGCAGCCGCTCCCACACGGCCGGGATGCAGTACAGCGCGGAGGGGCGGCGGCGCTGGACCACGTCGATCATGTCGGCGGCGTCGGCACGGCGGACCAGGTGCACGGCGGTGCGGTGCTGCCACGCCTCCATGACGTAGTGCCAGCCGCCGTAGTGGTACAGCGGGAAGGTGCACACCACGCCGCCGTCGCCGCGCAGGCCGCTGGTGAACGTGCCGCCGCCCGGCGCCGCGCGCAGCCAGCTGGCCCGGTGGCTGACCAGGGCGCCCTTCGGCGCGCCGGTGCTGCCGCTGGTGAGGTACAGGATGTGCGGCTCCCGGTCGTCCAGCGGCACCGGGGCGAAGCCGCCGGCGCCGCCGTCCAGAATGGACGGTGGCCGGACCGGTTCGGTGAAGTCCACATCGGACACGACCAGCCGGGGGTCCACATAGGAGCGGACGCGGTCCCGCTCCGCGACCGGCAGGAACGGGTTGACGGGCGCGAAGACGGCGCCGAGCCGCGCGCAGGCCACGAACACCTCGACGGAGCGCAGGGTCGGGGTCACGCACCACAGCACCGTGTCGCCGCGGGTGACGCCGAGGCCGGCGATGGCGTTGGCGGTGCGGTCGGCCGCGGCGTCGAGCTCGCGGAAGGTCAGCTGGTCGGGGCCGAGCGTGGCGGCCACGGCACTCGGGACCGTCAGCGCGGCCGTGGTGACGATGTCCCCGATGAGCAGGCTCATGCCGACACCTCCGCTTCGCTCCGGCACCGGCATGAGCTGTACCTGCGTTTCCGATTCGCGGCCACTCCGCTTCGCTCCGTACCGCTCATGCGCGCCCCCAGTCGAAGAGGTCCACCTGGGCGGGGCCGAGCGCGCCGTACCGCCCCTTGTCGCGGGTGATCTCCAGGGCCTCCGGCAACGCCTCGACGCCGGTCAGGCGGTGGGTGATCAGGCAGGACACGTCGACGTCGCCGCGGCCGACCAGGCGCAGGGCGTGCTCGAAGGCGCCGCTGCCGGGGGAGTAGCCGCCGGCGCCCGAGCGGGGGTGCAGCAGGGTCACCGAGCGCTCCCGCAGCCGGGCGATGGGCGCGGGGGCCTGATCGGGGAGTACCGACACCATCACAATGCTGCCGCCACGCCGCACGCAGGCGGCGGCCAGGCCGAAGGTGTCGGCGCCGGCGGTTTCGAAGACCACGTCCGCGCCGATGCCCTCGGTGGCGGCGAGGACCTCGGCGGCCACATCGCCGGAAGCGTCGAGGACCAGGTCGGCGCCGGCCCGCTCGGCCAGTTCCCGCTTCGCGGGGCTGCGGCCGCTGACCATGACGAGCCCGGCGTTGCCGTGCCGGGCGACCTGCGTGTGCAGTACCCCCATGACGCCGGCCCCGATGACCAGCACGCTGTCGCCGGGGCGGACACCGGCGGCCGCGTGGCCGTGGATCGCGCCGGCGAGCGGCTGGATCGCGGCGGCCTGCGCGGCGCTGACGCCGGCGGGCACGCGCACGAGGGTCCGCGCGGGGACCACGACGCGCTCGGCGAAGGCGCCGGGGCCGGTGAAGCCGAGGACGGCGGGGGAGGGGCAGGCGTCGGGGCGATCCCGCCGGCAGGCGGCGCAGCGGCCGCACGCCGCGGTCTCCACGGCGGTGACCCGCGCGCCGGCCCAGGACTCCTCGACGCCGGGCCCGAGGGCCCCGACAACGCCGGCGAACTCGTGGCCGCCGAAGCGGGTGGGGCCGGCCGCCAGGCGGTCGGCGAGCACGGCATGCATGGCGACCGGCTCGCCGGCCAGCAGCATGCACTCGGTGACGCTCGGCTGGACGCATGCGACGTCGACGACGACCTCGCCCGGCCCGGGCACGGGGTCGGGAACCTCCTCGACGGCCGCGTCGCCGAAGCCGCGCAGGACCAGAGCCCGCATCCGTGACCTCCCTTGACGTTGCGGTTAGATTTTGTATTCAATATTCAAACCGCGTCAAGATTCAATCAGCGTTCAAGGCCGAACCGCCGGGAGGCGCCCATGGAGCGCGAGGTGCTCGTCACGGGCATCGGCGGGCAGGGAATCCAGCTGCTCGCCAAGACCCTTGCCCTGGCCGCCACCCAGGAGGGGCGATACGCCATGCTCGCCGCGGACTACGGCGGCGAGATGCGCGGCGGCCCGTCCAAGGCCGGCGTGGTCATCGGCGACGCCCCGCTGCGGGCGTTGCCGATCCTGCCCTCGGCCTGGTCGGCGATCTTCGCCCATCACCGCCACGCGGAGGGCGTCGAGGAGCGGCTGCGCGCCGGTGCGCTGGTGGTGGCCAACACGCCGCTGGTCGACCCGGAGACGTTCCGCGACGACCTGCGCGTCTTCGCCGTGGACGCCCTCGCTGTCGCCCGGCGGGTCGAGGCGCCCAACGCGTCCGGGTTCGTGCTGCTGGGCGCCTACAACGCGCTCACCGGGCTGGTCGGGGCGGCCGCGCTGGTCTCGGCGATGGAGGAGCTGCTCCCGCCGTACCGCCGCCAGCACGCCGCCGCCAACGCGCGCGCCCTGGAGGCGGGCGCCGAGGCCCTGCAGGGGGTGTGCACATGACGCTGGAACTGCTGGAGGGCAGCGCCGCGATCGCCGAGGCCGCGATCGCCGCCGGCTGCCGGTTCTTCGCCGGCTACCCGATGTCGCCCTTCACCGGCCTGCTGGAGCAGATGTCGCGGCGGCTGCCCGCGGCCGGCGGGGTGTGCCTCAACGCCGAGAGCGAGATCGAAGGCGTCAACATGACCCTGGGCGCCGCCGCGGCCGGCGCGCGCGCCGCCACCGGCTCCTGCGGCCAGGGCATCGCGCTCATGCAGGAGGCGATCGCCGAGGCCGCGCTCAACGAGACCCCGTTCGTCGTGTTCAACCTGGCCCGCAACCAGCAGGACTACTTCCAGGCCACCCGCGGTGGCGGCTGGGGCGACTACCGGACCATCACGCTCGCGCCGAAGGACATCCCCGAGGCCGTCGAGCACACCCAGCTGCTGTTCCACCTCGCCGACAAGCACCGCGCGCCGGTCATGCTCTACGGCGACCCGCTGCTGGCGCAGACCCGCGTCGGCGTCGACGTCCAGCGCCGCGACTTCGGCGAGCTGCCGCCGAAGGACTGGGCGCTGGACGGCACCGGCGGCGGCACGGGCCGCAGCCGGCAGGTGTGGACCTGGGCGATGGGCAAGGCCACCGAGCCCGGCCCCGGCCCCGACGGGCACTGGCGGGCGATCGCCGAGAAGTTCGACCGCATCGGCGAGCTCGAGGCCCGGCACGAACAGTCCGATGTGGACGACGCGGAGACCGTGGTG
Organism: Dactylosporangium sp. NPDC048998; assembly: GCF_043197855.1. Classification (NCBI taxonomy): domain Bacteria; kingdom Bacillati; phylum Actinomycetota; class Actinomycetes; order Micromonosporales; family Micromonosporaceae; genus Dactylosporangium; species Dactylosporangium sp. NPDC048998. The sequence goes on along the minus strand of NZ_JBICTV010000008.1, from coordinate 189,097 downwards.
GTGTCGTTCGGGTCGGCGGCCAAGTTCGTCGAGCACGTCGTGGCGGAGCTGCGCGCCGAGGGCCACCGCATCGGCTGGTTCCGGCCGGTGACCCTGTGGCCGTTCCCGGGCGACGCGCTCGCCGCCGCCACCCGCACCGCCGGCCGGGTCCTCGTCTTCGAGCTCAACGCCGGGCAGATGGTCGACGACGTGCGCATCCACGCCCACGACCGGCGGGCCGTGCGCTTCGTCGGCGGGGTCAGCATCGCCGAGTCCGGCCTGTCGTACGGCCCCCTGCTCGACGCCCCCGTGATCCGCCGACGCATCCTGGAGGCGCTATGACCGATCCGGAGCGGAGCAGAGGGGCCGGTCATCATGGGCTCAGCACGAAAGTCGTGCGGCCGGAGCGAAGCGGAGGCCGCATGACCGATGTGACGATCGATACCGCCCGGCCGCCGGAGCGCGCCGCCCGGCAGGTCGCCGACTTCAAGCCCAGCCTCATTCTCGGCGAGCACTCGCTGTGCCCCGGCTGCGGGGAGCCGGTCGCGCTGCGGGTGCTGCTGGAGGTGTTGCAGGAGCTGGACATCGTGCAGCGGACCATCGGCGTCGTGGGGCACGGCTGTTACGGCAGCTTCGTGCGCATCATGGACGTCGACGTCCTGCAGTGCCTGCACGGCCGCGCGCCGTCCTGCGCCACCGGCATCAAGCGCGTGCGCCCCGGCGTCGCCGTGTTCACCCTGCAGGGCGACGGCGACATGGCCAACGAGGGCCTGCAGGAGGTGCTGCACGCGGCCGCCCGCGGCGAGAACATCACCTGCGTGATGCTCAACAACGGCGTCTTCGGCGACACGGGCGGGCAGCAGACCGCCACCACCGTGCTGGGCCAGCGCACCAAGACCAGCATCGACGGCCGCGACCCGGAGGCCCACGGCTACCCGATCCCGGTCGCCGACCTGGTCGCCGGGCTGCGCGGCGTCGGCTACGTGGCCCGCGGCGCGGTCTCCACCGCCGGCTCGGTCCTGCAGACCAAGCGGATGCTGCGCCGGGCGTTCGAGACCCAGCTGGCCGGCGGCGGCTTCTCCCTGGTGGAGATCCTCACCATGTGCCCGACCGGCTGGTTCGTCCCCACCGCCGAGGGGCCCACCTATCAGCAGGGCACCATGGAGCAGACGTACCGGCTGGGGGAGCTGGTGGCCGGGTGAAGCTCGAGCGGTCCAACACCAGCGAGGCCGTCGCCGCCTACGTGCTGCGGCGCCTCTTCGACGGCGACCTGCGCAGCGGTCAGCGCCTCGACCTCGACGCCATCGCCGAGGAGCTCGGCGTGAGCCGCGTGCCGGTCCGCGAGGGCCTCATCCAGCTGGAGCGCGACGGCCTCGTCGAGCGCGCACACTACCGCCGGGCGTTCGTCGCCGAGTTCGACGACGCGACCGTGCGGGAGGCGTTCGAGCTGTACGGCATGCTCAGCGCTCTGACCAACCGGCGCGTCGCCCGCCGGCGCGACCCGGCCGTGCTGGAGGCGCTCGCCAAGCTCGATGAGGCCCTCGCCGGCTGCGACGGCCCCGACGAGTTCGAGTCCCTCGCCCGCGAGTTCCGCCGCGTCGTCAACGTCGCTGGCGCCGGCAACCACCTGCGGGCGCTGCTGCGCACCTTCAGCGGCCTCGTGCCGGTCGCGGCCCGGTTCTCCATCGACGACGCGCTCGCCGACGAGCGGGCGGCGCTGCACGCGGAGTACGTGGCCCTGCGCGACGGCGACCCGGACGCCGCCGGCGCCGCGGCCCTGGCCCACCTGCGCCTGACCGCCGACAATGCGATCCGGGCGCTGCGCCGCCGCGGGGTCTTCCCGCCCGGCGACCGTTCGGACACCGACGGCCCCGGCTGGGCCGACGCCGCCCGGATCGTGGAGGGGAGCCAGGCATGAGCAGCCGTAGCACTCGCGGGACCCTGGTCATCGACGTCGAGCGGTGCAAGGGCTGCGAGCTGTGCATCGCCGCCTGCCCGCCGGACGTGCTCACCATGTCCAGCGCCCTCAACGAGCAGGGGTACCGCTACCCCGAGCTGCACGAGGGCTGCACCGGCTGCACCGCCTGCCAGCTGGTCTGCCCCGACTACGTGTTCTCGGTCTACCGGTACACCGACACCCGCAGCGCCTAGCGTGCGTGGTGGCTCGATGACGTACGGCTACAGGATCGCGCCGCGAGGTGCCAGTTCCAGGGTCGCCACCCCGCGCCCGTACAGGACAACCACCCGGTCGCCGTGGCGGGTGCGGATCATGCCGGAGTCGCTGGCGAGGGCGGTGATCGCGTGCTCGGCCACCTCGGCGACGCCGGAGGTGCCGGGCTCCTCGTACGCGACGTCCAGACTGTCGCCGGTGATCAGCCGAACACGCAGGACAACCTCTGCCATAACGGTCAGCCTACGCGTTCCACCAATGACGCTCAGTTATCGAGGGTGAGCAGGTCGGCCAGTCCGAAGCTCGGTCCGGCGGCTGGCAGGGTCGGCTCCCAGCGGTTCCAGACTCAGGTAGCTGGCCGGGTCGGCGCGCAACAGTCCGATCAGAACCTCCGCCACGATCCGGCCGCCGACCGGGCCAAGCCGTCCACGGCGCGCACCAGGCTGAGGCAATGGTCGCGGGCGGCCACGCGGCTCAAGACACTCTCACGCACCTCGGTCGTCCTCCACCGGCTGGCCGAGGTTGTCACACCCCGCGCGCCTGTCCTGTCTGACGGAGGGTAGGGGGCACTCCCCGTCGGACATCCAGCATCCGAGAACCAGGGAGGTCAAGAACATGAAGATCGCTGTCATCGGTGGGACCGGGCTCATCGGATCGCAGGTGGTCAGGATCCTGAACGCAAGGGGGCACGAGGCGGTACCGCACTCGCCGTCCACCGGTGTGGACCTGCTCGGCGGGCAGGGCCTGTCCGAGGCGCTGGCGGGCGCCGACGTCGTCGTCAACCTGACGAACTCGCCGACCTTCGACGAGGCTTCGCCCGCGTTCTTCCAGGCGACCATGGACAACCTGCTCACGGCCGCCAAGGCCGCCGGCGTCGGCCACGCGGTCGTCCTCTCCGTCGTGGGCGCCGAGCAGGTGCCGGACCTGGTCTACTACCGCGCCAAGGTGCTGCAGGAGAACATCCTCAAGGCCGGCCCTGTGCCGTACTCGATCGTCCGCGCCACGCAGTTCTTCGAGTTCATCGACGCGGTGCTGTCCTGGACCGCCGACGAGCACACCGTCCGCCTGCCCGCCACGCTCGTGCAGCCCATGGCCGCGGCCGACGTCGCCCAGGCCGTGGCCGGCGTCAGCGTGGGCGCCCCGCTGCAGGGCACCCGCAACGTCGCCGGCCCCGAGGTCTTCGCGCTCGACGAGCTGGGCAGGATCACCCTCGCCGCCCGCGGTGACCACCGCACCGTCGTCACCGACGACAGCGCCGGCATGTTCGCCGCCGCCTCGGGCGACGCCCTCATCGCCAAGGAAGGCACCGCCATCGCCAAGACGACCTACCGGGAGTGGCTCGCGCGCTGACGCAGCAGGAGCGACGTGCCACCGATCCGGCTGTTGCGGTGCCGGCGTGTGGACGCCGTGAGTCCGTCGCGGAAGGTCCCTGCTGAGGCTACGAGATCTTTCGGCGGTAGATGCTCATGGCGAAGGCGTACGCGATGACGAGGATGCCGATGCACCAGGCCAAAGCGATCCAGATGTCGTTGCTGACGGGCTGCTGGGTGAACAGGGCGCGTATCGCGTTGACGATCGACGTGACCGGCTGGTGTTCGGCGAAGGCGCGCACTGGGCCGGGCATAGTGGCGGTGGGCACGAATGCCGAGCTGATGAACGGCAGGAAGATGAGCGGGTAGGAGAACGCGCTCGCGCCGTCAACGGACTTCGCGGACAGGCCGGGGATGACGGCGATCCAGGTTAGCGCCAGGGTGAACAGGATGAGGATGCCGGCGACGGCGAGCCAGGCCGGCGCTCCCGCCCCCGAGCGGAAGCCCATGAGGAGGGCGACGAGCACGACGACCACGACCGAGATGAGATTGGCGACCAGCGAGGTCAGCACATGGGCCCACAGCACGGACGACCGCGCGATCGGCATGGACTGGAATCGCTCGAAGATACCGCTCTTCATGTCCAGGAAGAGCCGGAACGCGGTGTAGGAGATGCCGGAGGCGATCGTGATGAGCAGGATGCCGGGTAGCAGGTAGTCCACATAGGAGTCCGACCCGGAGTTGATCGCGCCGCCGAATACGTACACGAACAGCAGCATGAACGCGATCGGCATGATCGTGGTGGTGATGATGGTGTCCAGGCTGCGAGTGATGTGACGCAAGGAGCGTCGCGTCAGGACGGCGGTGTCGCCGAAGAAATGCTTGGTCATCGTTGTTGTTCCTTACTTGTCCGTGCCGACGTTGCGGGAGTCGCCGTTCGCGCCGGCGCCGACGAGGGTGAGGAAGACGTCTTCGAGGGTGGGCTGCTTCTCGACGTATTCGACCTTGGCGGGCGGGAGGAGCTGCTTGAGGTCGGCGAGGGTGCCGTTCACGATGATCCGTCCTTCGTGGAGGATCGCGATCTGGTCAGCGAGCTGTTCGGCCTCGTCGAGGTACTGGGTGGTGAGCAGCACCGTGGTACCCCGACCGGCAAGCTCCTTGACCGACTGCCACACCTCGATGCGGCCCTGGGGGTCGAGCCCGGTCGTCGGTTCGTCGAGGAAGATGACCGGCGGATTCCCGACCAGGCTCATCGCGATGTCGAGGCGGCGGCGCATGCCACCCGAGTAGGTCGACACCTTCCGCGCGGCCGCGTCGGTCAGCGAGAAGCGCGCGAGCAGGTCGTCCGCGATCTTGCCCGCACCCTTGAGATGCCGCAGCTGGGCGACGAGCATGAGGTTCTCCCGCCCGGTGAGGATTTCGTCGACGGCGGCGAACTGTCCGGTGAGGCTGATGGACTCCCGCACGTTCGCCGCTTGCTTGGCGACGTCGAACTCATGCACCCTGGCGGTCCCCGCGTCGGCCTTGAGCAGTGTGGACAGGATCTTCACGACCGTGGTCTTCCCCGCCCCGTTCGAGCCGAGCAGGGCGAAGATGCTGCCCCGCGCCACGTCGAAGTTCACGCCGCGCAGTACATGCAGCTTGTCGTACGACTTCTGCAGCCCCCGCACCTGGATCGCGGGCCCTTGGACCTGATCGGGGATCAATTCGAGGCTTCCCTTCCGGGGGTGGTGATGCGTCGGATGATGACGTTGCCGTAGTTGGCGTGCAGGTGAAGTTCGACCGAGCGTTCGCTGGCAGCGGCCGCCGGGTCGGGGGTGAGTTCGTTACGGACCCGGCCGTGGGCTGAGCTGGCGTCGATCCAGGCCGCGATGCCGGTCGGGACACCGACGTCGACGTCGGCATGGCCGTTGTCGAGCCGGATCGTCCCGCCGCTGACTTCCCGGACGCGGATGGGTCCGTGGGCGCTGCGCGCGGTCACGTCGCCGAGGGCCCGGTCGATGGTGAGCGCCCCGGACGTGGCGACCTCCACGTCGCCGGCGGCGGTACCCAGCTCCATGCTTCCGTGCGAAGCGCGCAGCCGAGCATCGCCGTGCACCTCGGCGATGCGCACCACACCATGGCCGGCGGTGACGTCGAGCCGGCCGGTCACCTCGGCGATATCGGTGCTGCCGTACGGCGCGTCGAGGACGAGATTGGCGACGGTGTCGGCGGTGACGCCGCCGTACTTGGCCACGATTCGAGCGTCCCCGAGCACGCCGCGGGCCCGCACCGACCCGTAGGCGTTCTCGATCGTGACCCGCGACCCGGTCGGGACTTCACAGCGGACGTCGACCGAGTCGCCCTTGCCGAACAGGTTGAGCCGACGCGGGACCTTGACCCGCACCCGGCCGCTGTCGAACGAGACCGTGGACTCGCGGGCGAGGGACTCATCGCCGCTGCGGCCGGGTTTGCTCGGCACGACCTCGACGACGGCGCCGGGCCGATCCGAAGCGACGATGTCAACGAACGCGACACCGGCCGTGACGTCCAGGTCGATCGGACCGGAAACGTCGTAACTGGGCATGACTGACCTCCACATGGGCGTGCCGGATCAGTCCCGCCTTGCGACGGGACTAGGCAATTGCTTGCTTGTTCGGCTCCGCAAGCGTCGCCGGGGTTGGATAGGTAGGGACTAGCGGGCCCAGCCGGTAAACCTGTCTCCCTGCTTGGTCTCGCGCCGCGAGGCGCGACGGACGTTTGGTTCCAGGGCGGCGGCAATCGCGCGGACGAACCACGAGTTCACCGACACACCCTCCTCGGCCGCCGCCTGCTCGACCCGGGCCTTGAGCCGGTCCGGCAGCCGCAGCGTGGTGCGAGAGGTCACCGTGTCGTCGAGCGGCTCGGCCGGCACCGCGACCTCGAGCGTGGACGGACCATCCGGATCCGTCGCCGACGCCTCGGGGCGAGACACCACCAGGTGCGGATCGCGTCCCCGCAGCACGACATCGACCGACCCCGGCGCGATCTCCCGCGTAATCTCGCTGGCCACATCGCTCACGACCCCCAACAGCGTCAGCCGCACCGCGGCGTCGAGAGCGGCACTGAGCCGCTCGGCGACGGCCCGCGTGTCTGCGTCACCGTTCTCGGCCGTCGCAGCCAACTGCGTCTGGAGGTCGGAGACGTACCGCTCGAGGTCCATGACACCAATCTAGCACCACCGTGGTGTCACTGCAATCATGAATGACACCACGTGACACCACTGTGGGTTGCAGTGGACACGCGTCGGGGTGACATGGGTCGTGAAGGAGACGGTCCGGCCGTGTTCAGGTGGTGTTTCGGTCCGATTGATTGCGTGAGGGGCGCCAGAATCCCTTTCCGTCCGTTCAGAGGAGACTCCATCGATGGCCACCGGCGGAACCATCCCTTCACCTGAGCCTGCGCCAGGCGACAGCGCCGGGCAGGTCACCGGCCTTACCCGGCGCCGCGTCCTGCAGGGCGCGGGCTTCGCCGCCGGCGCCTTGGCCCTCGGCGGGCTCGCCGGGCCGGTCAGCCGGGCATTCGCCGACAGGTCGGACGAGTATGTCCTGCCCACGGGCTTCCACGGCGACATGTCCGACCTCAAGCACGTCGTGATCCTGATGCAGGAGAACCGGTCCTTCGACCACTACTTCGGCCAGTTCCCCGGCGTCCGCGGCTTCGGCGACAAGCAGGCGCTCACCTTCCAGGACGGCACGAACGTCTTCCAGCAGAAGGACAGCGCCGGGAAGATCGTCACGGCGAAGGTCGACGACGGTCCCTGGGGCAACGACCACGGGGCGTGGGGTGACGTCGACCACCGCAAGTGGGACCTGTGGGTGCGGCACAACGGCGGCAGCTGCATGAACTACCACTCCGGCGGCTACATGAGCTTCTACCACTCGATGGCCGCGCAGTACACGATCTGCGACCAGAACTTCTGCTCCGAGTTTGGCCCGACCGACCCCAACCGCAAGTACCTGTGGAGTGGTACCGCCAACAGCGAGACCGGCAACACGGACGAGTCCAACTACAGCCGTCCGTGGATCACCGTGCCCGAGCAGCTCCAGCAGGTCGGTATCGACTGGCGCCTTTACTCGGACAACAGCGGCAACGGGCGGCAGGGCTACATCAGCAGCTGGGTCGGCGACTACGGCGACAACGAGCTGAAGTACTTCAAGGGGTTCGACCCGAAGGGGCTCAGCCCCGACGACCCGAAGCTGCAGCCCGGCACCGGCCTGATCTGGCGCGGCAACTGCACGTACTACTCCGGTATGTCCTCGCCGAACGACGACTCCGAGCAGAACCTCGACGTCGTCCTGAAGGACTTCCATGACGCGTGCCAGCCGGGTGCGGCGTTCCCGCTGCCCGCAGTCTCCTGGATCGTTGCGCCGTACGGCTGGAGTGAGCACCCGTCCGCCGACACGCTGCACGGCGAGCGCTACGTCAAGCGGGTGATCGACATCCTGCAGGGCAACCCGGAGATCTGGAACCACACGCTCTTCATCCTCAACTACGACGAGAACGACGGGAAGTTCGACCACGTGCTGCCGCCGTGGCCTGAGGCGGGTACGGCGGGCGAGTACGCCGGCTCCTACCCGCTCGGCTTCGGTCCGCGCGTGCCGATGCTGCTCGTCTCGCCGTGGACTCGCGGCGGCTACGTCGCCTCGGAGGTCTTCGACCACGTCTCGTCGATCAAGTTCCTGGAGAAGTGGGCCGCCTACCTCGGTAAGCCGTTCACCTGCCCCAACATCACCGAGTGGCGGCGTTCGATCGCCGGCGACCTGACCAGCGCGCTCGACTTCGCGCATCCGCAGGTCGGCCCGGTGAACTTCCCGAATCCGGTCGACGAGCAGCCGGTGTCGGTCCCTGCCGACCACATGAAGCCGCGGCCGCTCTCGTTCCACCCGCACGCCACGCTGTCCGAGGACCGGGTCACGGGCAAGGTCACCGCCACCATGACTCTGGCCGGCGGTCCCGACGGCAAGGCCGTCAGCTTCCAGGCCTTCCCGGACAAGTACCGGGCGTTCTCCAGTACGCCGTTCACCGTCAAAGCGGGCGCGCCGCGCGAGTACACCTGGGACAGCTCGACCACGGACGGCAAGTACGCGTTCTCGATTTACTGCAACGACGGATTCGTACGCTCGTTCGCCGGGCAGCTCGTGCCCGCGGGACAGCAGGACCTCGGCATCCCGCGTGTCGACGTCGACCTGAAGATGGCCGAGAACGGCCAGGAGGGCAAGGTCAAGGTCACGCTGCACAACGACGGCACCGAGCCGGTGCGCTACGAGCTGAGCGCGTACGACTACCTGGGCGGCACCCAGGTCGTTCACCTCGATGGCGGCAAGTCCAAGGTCGTCCCCTGGCCGACGAAGGACGGGTACTACGACCTCGTCATCACCGCTGACACCGGCACTGGCTGGACCCAGCGGTACGCCGGCCGCGTCGCCACGATCGGAAAGCGCTGAGGTCCCGATGATCCGCATGCTTCGCACCCGCGTCGCCGTCGCGATGACGGCGGTGGTCGCGCTCCTCGTCGCACCTCTGGTCACGGCGTCGGCCGCGCCGGCCGCGCCGGCCACCTTGGCGTCTACTACCGAGGCCACTCCGGCCCTGAGCACCCCGACCACGACCGTGGCCGCCGGTGCCCCGATCACCTTCAGCTACTCCGCCCCGGCCGACCGGGTCTCCCGCACCAACTGGATCGGCTTCTACAAGCCCGGTCAGCAGCCGGGCCAGGTCGGGTCGACGTACTGGGTGTACACGGCGACCAACAGCCAGACCGTGCCTGGCACGGCGATCGCCAGCGGCACCCTGCAGTTCCCGGGCGTGGCTGCTGGAACCTACGAGGTCTACTTCCTCTACAACGACGGCTACACGATCATCGGCTCGAAGATCACCATGACCGTGGTGAACGCCCCGCTCGCCACGTCACAGACGACCGCCGTGGTGGGTACGCCGGTATCCCTTTCCTACCAGGCGCCCTCCAATCAGCTGAGCACGAGCAACTGGGTCGGCTGGTACCGCGGCAAGACGACCTGCGGCGCGGGATCGACGTACTGGCAGTACACCCAGACTGGTACGCACAACTACCCGCCGGCCGGTTCGTCACCCGTCGCCAGCGGCACGCTGACCTTCACCGGCATGACCGTCGGGTCGTACGCCGTCTGCCTGCTCTACAACGACGGGTACACGATCATCGGATCGCCCCTCATCGTCAACATCGTCTACCCGACCAATACGGTGAGCGTGACGTCCTCCGGCCACGGCACCGCCTCGGCATCGTCCAGCGCGGTGACGCCGGGCGACAAGGTCACGCTGACCGCGACACCTGACAGCGGCTACAAGTTCGCCGGTTGGCACGTGACCAGCCCGAGCGACCTGACGATCGCGGCCGACGGCACCTTCACCATGCCGAACGGGGCGGTGGCCGTGGAGGCCACGTTCGCCCCTGACTCGGCGACCGTGCACTTCGACGGCAACGGCGCCGACGGCGGGACCATGGCCGACCAGCCGGTCCAGTACGGCGTCGCCTCGCCGCTGAGCGCCAATGGCTACACCCTGAGCGGCTCCGACTTCGCCGGCTGGGCCACCGGCCCCGTCGGGCCTGTCGTCTATGCCGATGGCGCTGACTTCACCGACCGCGTCCCGACCGATGGTGCGTCGATCACGCTGTACGCGCGCTGGCGCGCACACGGGCAGTACCTCGTATCGATCGATGACGCCGACCATGGAAGCGGTACGCCGTCGGTCCGCTCGGCCGCACCCGGTGACTCCGTCAAGCTCACGCCATCGGCCGCGACGGGCTACCACCTCAACGACTGGCAGGTGTCGAGACCGTCCAGTCTCACCATCGACGCTGCGGGCAGCTTCACCATGCCTGCGGCCGATGTCGTAGTCGTGCCGCGGTTCGAGGCCAACACGTACAAGGTCGTCTTTGACCGCAACGGCGCTGAGGCCGGTACGACGGACGCCAGTACGTTCACCTACGACACCGCGGCCGCGTTGGCGCCCAACGGTTTCGTCCGGGACAACTACCGCTTCGCCGGCTGGAGCACGACTGCGACCGGAGCGGTCGTGTACGGCGATCTGGCATCGGTGAAGAACCTGACCGCCGAGAACGGTGGAGTCGTCACGCTGTACGCCCAGTGGGTCAAGCTCGCGGTTCAGGCCGGCAACTGGCCGAGCCTGCCCAAGGGCTTCGTCACCGATACCTTCAGGGTTCCGGCGGTGCCCACCTCTGGGGCCGTCAGCCAGCCGCTGCTGGGCTTGTGGAACGGCGCGGCGCCGACCTCGTTCACCAAGGTCTCGGGTGATGCGTGGCTCGACGTGACCGCCGACGGCACCGTCACCGGAACCGCGCCGGACCGCCGGCAGAAGAATGCCGGAGAGATCACGGTCTCGGCCACGAGCGGCGGTACGACCGCGACGATCCTGGTCGAGGTGCTGGTCGCGGCCCCCAACACGTCGCCGGACTTCAAGGCGGCAACGTGGAATTCCTGGAACGCGGGCAGCAAGGTCACTGATGCGATTGGCAAGAACCTCGCTGTCATCGCCGCTCGCGGTGTCGGAGTCATCGGCTTCCAGGACGGCGGCTATGCGATGGCGCAGTCCGTCGGCGCCGCCCTGGGATGGTCCGTGCACGGAATTGGTGATCTCGGCATCGTGTCGTCGTACCCGATGACTCCCGGTACGACGACAGTCTTCCCGACCGCGTCGGCTCCGGCTGTCGCGGAGACGGTCAGCGTCGGCGGCAAGCCGGTACGGATCTGGGACGTCCACCTCGACGAGTCGAACTACGGTCCGTACAGCACCTGCTTCGACGGCGCCGACGTCGCGTCCGTAGTCGCCAAGGAGACGTCGACGACCCGGTACGCCCAGGCGCAGGCTGTCGCCAAGGCCATGGCCACCGACCTCCGGTCGGGTACGCCGCTCGTCCTGCTCGGCGACCTGGCGTCTCCGTCCGGGACCGACTGGACCACCGCCACGTCAGCGTCGCACTGCAAGGCGGGTGCGGTCGACTGGCCGGTTCCCGCTGTGTTCCGTGCGGCGGGCCTGCTCGACTCCTACCGGACCGCGAACCCGGACCCGAGCGCCAAGCCCGGCATCACCTGGTCGCCGGTCATCAACACCAACGCCAACGGGAAGCCGGAGCCGCAGGACCGGATCGACTACGTCGACTACACCACCTCCGGCGGCCTGGAACTGGTCTCTTCCGACACCCTCTTCGTCGGCCGCCCGTCGGCGACCAACCCGTCAGCCAACTCCTGGCCCAGCGACCACGCCGCAGTAGTAACCACCTTCCACCTCACCACCAAATCCCACTAAGCACCAACCCTCGAAGTGGGGGCGTAGCCCGCGGGTACGCCCCCACAATGAGGCCGCCGGTTCGCCGCACCGCGGCGCCGGGCGGCGGATATTTCTGCGCTCGGGCCTCACGGTGGCCGGCGGTTTCAGTTCCCTCAGTCCACCCTCACCCCACCGTGATGTGGAGCCGGCGGGCCAGGGATGGCTGGTAGGCGCGGTGCGTCCCGTTGAGATCCAGCGGCCGGACCGGCCTGTTTACGGTCACTCAAAGTTATCTATTGACCACGAGGTCGCCGCATCCTATGTTCTTGCCTCATTACGGATCTTGAACGGGGAGGCAAGGGTGGGCTTCGGTCGCGTGTCGGTGTTCGGTTCGATTCTTCGGTTGGGCCGGGCGGTGCGGGGCGGTTGGGGCCGTACGTTGGCCGTGGCCCTTGTGTTGGCGTTGATGGTGACGGTGGTGGATTTGTCGAGGTCGCCGGTTCGGGCGTCGGCGGCACCATCTCAGTTGCAGCAGGCGTCGGCGGCGCCGGATGTGCCGTTGGAGCGCCCGGATGAGCAGGCTGCTCTGGTTACCGCGCGGGTGACGGGTAAGCGGGTGCGGATTGCGGACGCGACCTCGGAGACGGTGGTCGCGATGGCGAATCCGGATGGCAGCGTGAGCGTGGAGTCGGCGGTGGAGCCGCAGCGCGCGCGGGTGGCGGATGGCCGCTGGGCGGATGTTGATCTGCGCCTACGGCCGGGCGCTGATGGGCGATTGCGGCCGGCGGTGTCGGTCGCTGATGTGCGGTTCTCGGCTGGTGGCAGTGGACCGTTGGTGGAGTTGGTGCGGGACGGGCATTCCATGACCCTGTCGTGGCCTGGAGTGTTGCCGGCCGGGGTGGTGGCCGCCGACGCGGTGACGTATCCGGAGGTGTTGCCGGGGGCGGATCTGGTGTTGCGGGCGACCAGGACGGGTTTCACCCATGTATGGGTGTTGAAGAGCGCGGCGGCGGCGGCGAATCCGGCGTTGCGGCAGATCCGGTTCCGCCTGGGTGGGGACACGCGGGTGTCTGGGTCGGCGGATGGCTCGTTGCGCGCGATGGTCGGTGACCGGGTGATGGCGTGGTCGCAGCCGGCGTCGATGTGGGACTCGACGGTGCCGCTGCAGATGTCGAAGGGGGCTGATTCGCGGAGGGGCCGGGTCTCGGAAGATCCGGTGCCGGCGGCGGAGGCGCTGCGATCGACGTCGGAGGGTGCGGGGGATGGGGCACAGGTCGGGGTGGTGGGCACGCAGGTCACCGGGGATGGCGATCTGGTGCTGACGCCCGACCGGGGGCTGCTGGACGATCCCGCCGTGTCGTATCCGATGTTTGTTGATCCTTCGTGGAGTGTGTCGGCGTCGACGTGGGCGTATGCGACCAGCAACAACGAGTCGAACGACACGACGTCGGCGCGGGTCGGGTTGAACTCGACGACGGGCGCGTTGTACCGGTCGTTCTTCTCGTTCCCGATGACGTCGGGCAGTGTGAGCCTGCCGGGCAAGTACATCCAGTCGGCGACGGTGCAGATGAACCTGGAGCATTCGTGGTCGTGTGGTGACACTCCGACGCATCTGTACCGCACGCCGGCGATCAACGCGTCGCCGAAGGCGTCGTGGTCGTCGATGACGTTGTCTGTGTGGTTGGCGTCGGCGGGGTCGCATGCGAACAAGGCTGGTGGCTGCGGCGCGAACCAGCCGGACATGCTGGTCAATTTCACCAACTCGGCGTTGACCGCGGACCTGCAGTTTGGCGCGGACCGCAGTTGGCCCAGCTACACGGTGGGGTTGTGTGCGTGCGACTCGGCCGGACAGTACGAGAGCACCCAGGATCGGTGGAAGAAGTTCTACACCAATGGCGGCAAGCTGCTGGTGACGTACACCTCGTATGCGACGGTGAACGCCCTCTCCACGGTGCCGTCCGCGGCGTGTGCGACGGGATCGGACAGGCCGTTCATCAACACCAAGACCCCGCAGTTGAAGGCGCAGGTATCGGATCCGGAAGGTGCCCAGGTCACCGCGAAGTACGAGTGGTGGGTGACGAACGGCGCGTTGATCGGGTCGTCGTCGCAGGGTCCGGCGGCGTCGGGGTCGTGGACGACCGCGGTGGTGCCGTCGGGCGCGTTCGCCGAGGGTGGCACCTACTCGTGGCGGGTACGGGGCAACGACGGGATTGTGGACGGTCCGTGGTCGTCGTTCTGCGAGTTCACGGTGGACACGGTGGCGCCGTCGGTGCCTCCGAGCGTGTCATCGAGTAACTATCCGGAGGGGCAGTGGGCCGGCGGGGCCGGCACAGCGGGGAGCTTCACATTCGGCGCCTCCGGCGTGTCGGATGTGGCCACTTACGAGTACGGGCTGGACGTCAACCCGCCGAACCAGACCGTGAACGCGTCCAGCCTCGGCGGGGGCGCATCGGTGTCGGTGCCGGTCAGCAACGACGGACCCCACACGCTGAACGTGCGGTCGGTGGACCGGGCCGGCAACACGTCGGCGACCAGGTCGTACGCGTTCAATGCGGGGTCGGCCGGGGTGACCGCGCCGAAGACCGGTGACATCACCGCCGCGAAGACGGCGATCACCGCGGTCGGCTCGCCGGGGATCACGTCGGTGACGTATCAGTGGCGCCGCGGCGACGCTGACGCGTGGACCAACATTCCGGCGTCGGACGTGACCAAGGCCGCTGGTGGAGGCGCGGTGACCTGGCCGCTGGCCTCCGGCACGGGTGGGCAGTTCGAGAAGTTGAACTGGGACGTGGCCAAGACCCTCAAGGATGCTGAGGGCGGCCCGGACCCGCTGGACGGGCCGCTGCAGCTGCGGGGGCTGTTCAACGGCGGCGCGGCGTCCAGCCCGGTCGTGATCACGTTCGACAAGGACAACGCCTCCGCCGCGACCACCACGGTTGGCCCATGCAAGGTGAACCTGATCACCGGTAACTGCACCCTGAGCGACTCAGACGTGTCGGTGAGATCGTACGAGTCCGACCTGACGGTGACCCGTAGCTTCAACACCCGCCGGGCGGCACAGACCGATTCGGCCAACATGTTCGGCCCCGGCTGGGTCTCCAGCGTAGCTGTCGAGGAAGCCGGCGCCCCGTACACGGGCCTGACCCGGTTCGGGTCGCTGGTACAGGTCGGCCTGCCCGACGGTGACACGATCGGGTTCGCGAAGAAGGCCAACGTCACCGGCGGGGAGTCCTTCGACCCGGAGATCGGGATGGAGGTGCTCAAGCTCACCTACACCACCGCATCGGATGCGTACACGTTGACCGACCAGGACGGCAACACGGTCATGTTTACCCGGGTGTCCGGGGCGCCGGCCGGCGCCTACTCTCCGACCGCGATCACGGTTCCCGGTTCGGGGCAGACCACCACGATCGGGTGGGAGAAGGTCACCGTCTCCGGCACGGACCGGGTGCGGCCGACGCGGATGCTCGCGCCGGTGCCGGACGGCGTCAACTGCACCACGATGACCCGCGGCTGCCGGGCGTTGACCTTCACCTACGCCACGGCGACCACGGCTACCGGGACCGGTGAGGGTCAGTGGGGTGACTATCTGGGCCGGGTCACGCAGATTTCGTTCACCGCGTGGGACCCTGACGCCACCCCGGCGGGGATGCGCACCGTCGCGCTGGCCCGCTACGCCTACGACAACTCCGGCCGGCTCTGCGCCACGTGGGATCCACGCCTGGACTGGAGCGACGCGGGCGGCGTGCACCACCTCTGGAACCGCTACGCCTACGACGGCGACGGGATCATCACGACGGTGACCCCCTCGGCGCAGGAGCCGTGGCAGTTGTCCTACACCACGGTGCCCGCCGACTCGGGTAAGGGCCGGCTCAAGGCGGCCTCTCGTTCGGCACTGGCCGCTGGCACGGACACCACCACCGTCGTCTACCGGGTGCCGATCTCGGGCACCGGCGCCCCGTACAACATGTCCGGTGCGCAGACCACCCGCTGGTACCAGAATGAGCCACCCACCGACGCCGCCGCGGTGTTCCCCGCCACGCAGGTCCCGAACGGTGACCAGGCTGCCGGCACACTGCCGTCGTCGTGGGAGCGGGCCGCCGTCGCCTATCTGGACGCCAACGGCCGGCAGGTGAACACCGCCCAGCCGGGCGGGCACATCTCCACCATCTGGTACGACCAGTGGGGCAACGTCACCCGCACGCTGACCGCCGGCAACCGGCGGCTCGCGCTGGACATGTCACCGACGGACACCCCCAGCCAGGAGGCCGACCTGGCCCGGGATCGGTCCACCATGAACATCTACTCCTCCGACGGGCAGCGGCTGACCGAGACCTGGGGCCCGGGTCACGACGTCGTACTCGACAACGGCAGCGTGGTGCGAGCCCGGGCCCACACGAAATACACCTATGACGAGGGCGCGCCTGGCGGTGGTCCGTACAACCTGGTCACCACCAAGGATCAGCACGCCTACGTGTTCAATAACGGAACCGGACAGTGGGTCGCGTACAACTCGCGGGTTACCAAGACCGAGTACGACTGGACACTGCGCCAGCCCACCGCGACGATCGTCGACCCGGCCGGCCTGGCGTTGAAGACCCGCACCGCCTACGACCCGGTCACCGGCCTGGTTACCTCGACCACGACGCCGCCCGGTGGGGCCAGCGACACCACCCCGGCCACCCGCAAGAACGTCTACTACCGGGCCACCTCCGGCTCCGGCTACGCCGAATGTGACCTGAAGCCGGAATGGGCGAACCTGCCCTGCCGCATCCAGCCCGGCGGTCAGGCCGCCACCGGGCCGGAACTTCCGGTCACCGTCACCACCTACGACATGTTCAACCAGCCCCGGGTGGCCACCGAGAAGACCAGCGCCGGCACGCTGCGCACCACAACCACCACGTATGACAGCGCCGGCCGCGCCTACGAAACGAGCATCACCGCGGCCGGCGGGCTTGGCACCGCGGTACCGAAACAGCGCCACGTCTACGACCAGGCAACTGGAGAAATCACCCGAACCCAGTCAATCGACGGTGGCGGGCAGGTCACCGCAGAAATCGTCCGCGGCTACGACACCCTCGGCAGGCAGACCTCGTACACCGACGCGGACGCCAACACCTCCACCACCAGCTACGACCTGCTGTCTCGGCCCAACGTGGTCAACGACGGCAAAGCCGCCCGCACCTACACCTATGACGGCGGCAGCGAACGCCGGGGCTTGGCAACGTCCGTCAACGACGCCCAGGCCGGGGCGTTCACCGGCACCTACGACGCCGACGGGAACCTGACCTCACAGTCCTGGCCCAACGGTATCGTCGCGACCACCGAATACGACGAAACCGGCACCCCGGTCGGGCGCACGTACACCAAACCCGGCTGCGGGCAAACCGACTGCACGCTGTACTCAGAAAGCGTCACCGAGTCCATCCACGGCCAGCGGCGCAACCACATCTCCAGCCTGTCCAGCCAGGAATACACCTATGACCAGGCCGGCCGGCTGATCACCGTCAAGGACTCCGTCGGCGGGCAATGCACGACCCGCGCGTACCGGTTCGCCGACCCGAAGTCCCACAACCGCACCTCCCTGACCGAATACAGCCCCGACCCGACCGGCGGCGGCTGCCAAACCAGCACACCCGACTCGACCCGTAGCTGGACCTACGACACCGCCGACCGGATCACCACCCCCGGCACCGTCTACGACGCGCTCGGCCGCACCACGACCGTGCCCGCCGCGGACACCGCCAACCCCGCCGGCGGCAACGTGACCATCGGCTACCACCACACCGACCTGGTCAAATCCATCAGCCAGGGCGGGCGCACCACCGACTACACCCTCGACGTGGGCGGCGAACGCGTCCGCTCCTGGACCGACAACGCCACCGGCACCCTGGTCCAGGCCACCCACCACTACGACGGCGACGGCGACAACCCTGTCTGGACCCAGGAGACCGCCACCCGATACACCCGCGTCCTCGTAGGCGTGACGGGTATGGCCGGCATCTGGAACAGCGATACCGCCACCGTCAACTGGCAACTCGCCAACATCCGCGGCGACGTCATCGCCACGATCAACGCCGGTGACACCGGTCTGAGCACCACCTCGGAGGCCACCGAGTACGGCACACCCCGCAACCCGGCCCAGATCGGCAACCAGCGCTACGGCTGGCTCGGCGCCAAACAACGCGCCGCCGACACCCCCACAGGCATCGTCTTGATGGGCGTGCGCCTCTACAACACCCTGACCGGCCGCTTCATGCAGATCGACCCCATCGCGAACGGGAGCGCAAATGGGTACGATTACTGCAATGCCGATGGCGTCAACTGTGTCGATCTTTCAGGAATGGCTCCGGGGCGCGGCTTTCCGTGCAAGTGCACGAAAAGCAATAGCCAATGGAGCGTGGTGCGCGTTTACAATTATTATGGCCCCTGGCGCGACACCAAATTGGGGTGGACTGATTGGTGGGTCTACAAGCACATCAACTGGCCAGTGACGGTGAACTGGGCAAAGAAGCGTACTGTTACGCAGCGCTACATTCAACGCCGCTGCCACAATGGTCGCTGGGAAAGAATGGTATCCACTTACGAGTGGACTGACCTTATGGTGAGTTGGCACGTAGGCATCGGCTGGTTTGCTTACGACACAACCACCTACTATGATGGCCAAGGTGACACTGAGAAGTTCCTGGGAAACAGCACTCCCACTCTAGCAGGACCGCGCGGCTACTAGTTTTCGCCAGGAGGAGTGGGGTGGCGCAAATGCGAATGGCCATCGTGAGTCTGTTGGATCTTGTTGTCGCGTTCGCCGTGTTTTTTGATGCTAAGCATCTCGGTATTCGATATGGAGGGCGAAGCGGGAACGAGCCTCGGCTCGGCGCTGTTGGCTGGGCTCTCGGATGTCTTATCATGCCGTTCTTCTACCTGCCGGCCTACCTCGTTCGTCGCTTCAGATATAAAAGAGAGTAAGGATATGTCCGGCGATTCGGGCTGCGGGTTGAGCCGCGCTCCGGGGCGGGCAGCCCGGTCATCCCGGCCGTGGTCTGATGCGGGATCCGGATCTGGATCTGGGTGAGCGGGTCAGCCTGGATCCGCCGGCGGCCTGCCAGGGCTGTGGTGGTGACCTGGCCGCAGGTGTGGGAAGCGCGGATCGTGCGGCGGCGGGTGGAATACCTGCCGCCGCGCCGGCGCTGCGGGTGCCGGGCGGTCGTCAACGGGGTGAGTTTCGGGCCGGTACTCAACACCGCCGGACCATATCCGAGCAGGCGCCCGCGATCGAGGGACGTGCGGCCGCCATCGTGACCATCCGCTTTGGCTGGTGGCGCCGGCCGTCAGCAAGTCTCCGTGATCATGCGTTCGGCGGCCGCGGTGCGCGGGGATTCCATCATCACGGAGTGAACGTGCTGCTCCTTGTACGCGTCCACTCCGTGATCATGGCGAACCGCGCACGCCGGTCGGCGCGGATCGCACGGCCGGCCAGCGCTGGCTCGGGCTTTGGCTCCTCGAGATGCCAATGGCCCAATTGGCGGTCGCTCCAGGCCGGCGCAAGGCTCGCCCGCAAGCTCCACCGCGGGCCGTGTCCGGTGCCCCGGACGCCGTCCCGCGGGTCCACAGATACCGGCGGTCAGCCTTTCACGCCCGAGGTGGCGATGCCGCGGACGAAGAAGCGCTGGAAGACGATGAACACGATGGCCACCGGGATGATGGTCAGGATCGATCCGGCCATCATCACCGGGTAGTCGTAGCTCTGGCCGCCCGCGCCGCCGCGGCCCAGGGTGGACAGGCCGAGCGGCAGGGTCCACAGCGACGGGTTGCCCCGCACGACGATGAGCGGCATCAGGAACTCGTTCCACACGCCCTGGAACGACAGGATCGTCAGGGTGAGCAGCGCCGGGCGGGCCAGCGGGAGCACGATGTGCCAGTACGTGCCGAAGATCGAGGCGCCGTCGAGGCGTGCCGCCTCCTCCAGTTCGCGCGGCAGCTCGACGAAGAACTGGCGCATCAGGAAGATGCCCATCGCGTCCACGGCCAGGGGCAGGATCAGGCCGCTGTACGAGTTGAGCAGCGACAGCTCCTTGAGGACGAGGAAGCGCGGCACGGTGAGCACGATCGGCGGCACCGCCAGGACCGAGACGATCCCGGCGAAGACCAGCCCGCGGCCGCGCCACTGCAGGCGGGCCAGCGAGTAGCCGGCCAGCGAGTCGAGGAAGACCCGGCCCAGGGTGGCCAGGACCGTGACGAGGATCGAGTTGAACGTCCACAGTGGAAAGTCGCTGTGTACGAGCACGTCGGTCCACGCCCGAAGGTCGGGGTGGCTCGGCCACGGTACGACCGGGTGCGTGGCGACCTCGGGACGGGACTTGAACGACGTCGCGAGCGACAGGACGAACGGGTAGATGAAGATGACGGCGAAGACCGTCAGCAGCAGCCGGCGCAGCATCACCGCTCCTTCCGCAGCACCAGCCGCTGCAGGCCGGTGAAGATGAGGATGATGACGAACACGATGAAGGCGATCGCTGCGGCTCGGCCCATCGCGGAGTTCTGGAAGCCCTCGCGGTACACCAGATAGGCAGGGGTCAGGGTGGTCTTCTGCGGGCCGCCGGACGTCATCGCGTAGACCTGGTCGAAGACCTGCCAGGTGCCGATCAGCCCGAGCGTCACGACGAGGAACAGCGTCGGCTTGAGCATGGGCAACCGTATCCGCCAGAACAGCTGCCGGCGGGAGGCGCCGTCGACGGCGGCGGCCTCCTCGATCTCCTCCGGGATGTTCTGCAGGCCGGCCAGGAACATCAGCATGAACGTGCCGGTGGTGGTCCAGGTCGCGAGCATCATCACCGAGGTGAGCGCCACGCTCGGCCCGGACAGCCAGTCCCACCAGGACAGGTCCAGAAACTCGTGGCGCAGAGCCGCGGGCGGGCTGTCGACGCCGACCGTCTTCAGCAGCAGGTGGATCAGGCCGTCGGAGTCGTCGAGCCAGACCAGGCTGATCTTCCCGGGCACCAGCGCGGACAGCACGGTGTTCACCACGCCGGCCGGGCTGAACAGGAACACGAAGATGAACGCGACGGCGATGGAGCTGGTCACCGAGGGGAAGTAGAACGCCGTGCGGAAGAACGTGCGGCCCCGCAGGAGCTTGGCGTTGACCGCGATCGCGAGCAGCAGGGCGAGGAACGTCTGCGCGGGAACGACGCCGAGCACGTAGTACAGGTTGTTGCGCAGGCTCTTGGCGAAGTCGCCGCGCACCACCCCGGTGTGGGTCAGCAGGTCCTGGTAGTTGGCCGCGCCGGCCGGCGCGGAATCGGCCAGCGGGGTGAGCCCGCTCCAGTCGCGGAAGCTCACCCACAGCGCCAGCGCGATCGGGGCGACCATGAACACGCCCAGGCCGATGAGGGCGGGCGACAGGAACAGCCAACCGGCTAGTCCCTGCCGCCCGCGAACCGAGCTCATCAGCCGAGCACCGACGCGCCGGCCTTCTGCGTGCCGGTCACCACCTCGTCGACCTGCTTGTTGCCCTTCGCCAGACCCTGGATGCCGTCGTTGAAGGTGTCGATGACCGTGCTGAAGCCGGGCACGAACACGGACTTCTTGGCGTAGTCGGCGCCGGAGACGAACGCCTTGAGCTCCGGCTTGTCGGCCACCCACTTGTCGGCCAGCGACTTGCGCGACGGCATGACCGGGAACTCCTTCGTCACCGCGTACTGCTCGTCGGGCGAGGTGAGGAACTTGACGAAGTCCAGCGCGGCGGTCTTGTTCTTCGAGGCCTTCGCCACGCCGTAGCAGGCCGAGAACGACATGGTGCCCTTGCCGGACGGGCCCGCGGGCAGCTCGGCGACGGCGTACTTCACGCTCGGGAAGTCGTTCTTCATGGCCCCGACGATCCAGTTGCCCTCGACCGTCATCGACGTGGTGCCCTTGCCGAACGCCTCGCCGCCCCAGCCCGCGCCGACCGACGCCGGCGTGCCGAACCAGCCGGCCTTGTGGTTGTCGGCGAGGTACTGCAGCGCGGTGCGCATCTGTGCGGTGTCCGCCGTCATCTTCGTGACCGCGTCGTCGGTCGGCCACGCGCCGGCCTCAGCCATGAACGCGCCCCAGCGGTAGAACTCCGGCGCCAGCACCAGCCCGGGGTGGCCGGGCTTGGTGAGGGCCTTGGCCGCCGCGGTGAGCTCGTCCCATGTGGTCGGGGGCTTGAGCCCGGCCGCGTCGAAATCGGCGGTGTTGTACACCAGCTGCAGCGTGGAGAAGTCCTTCGGGGCGCAGTAGTACGTCCCCTTGTACGTGAACGACTGCTTGAGCGTGTCGTAGAAGTCGCCCGGGTTGTCGACCTTGTCGCCGATCGGCTCGAGGACACCGTTCTTGCCGAGGTCGGGCAGCTTGTTGTCGTTGACGTAGAACACGTCCGGCGGCTCGCCGCCGGCCAGGGCGGTGGTGAGGGCGGTGTCGTACTCGGGCAGCACCTTCAGCTCGACGGTGTTGCGGTTCTGCTTGTTGTAGTCCTCGACGGCCTTGCGCAGCACGGTGTCCTCGGCGGGGGATGAGGACCACGCGTACATCGTCAGCTTGGCGCCGGACGCGTCGCCCTGGGTGCCGCTGCCGTTGTCGCCGCAGGCAGCGGTGGCGGCAAGGGTGCCGGCGAGCACCAGGGTGGTGAGGAGGGTGGGTACGGGGCGGATTCGCAACATGGGTCGCTCCCAGGGGGTGTCAGGGCGTGGTGCTGGATCCCCGAACGATCAGCTCGGGGTGCAACAGCCGGGCGGCCGGCAGGTCGTCCGGTTTCGGGCCGTTGCTCAACGGCCCGTTGAGCAGGGCACGGATCATGGCATGTCCGACGGCCTCGATGGGCTGGCGGACGCTGGACAGGTCGAGGGCGGCGGCGGTCGGCGTGTCGTCGAAGCCCACGACCGCCAGCCGCGCGCCGCGGTCGCGGGCCGCCCGTAGCAGCCCCGCGGCGAGCGTGTCGGTGGCGGCGACGACGGCGGTGGGCGGGTCGTCGTCGTCGAGCAGCCGTGCGCCGAGGTGGGCCCCGGTGGCGAGAGAGTCTTCGCCGCGCAGGTCCGGCCCGGGCGGCAGGCCGAGGGCGTCGAGTGCGGAGCGCCACCCCTCGGCCCGGCGCTCGCCGACGTCGGTGCCGCGCGGGTAGCCGACGAAGGCGACCCGCCGGTGGCCGGCCTCGGCGAGGTGCCGGGTGGCGGCGGCGGTCCCGGCGGCGTTGTCGACGTCGACCCACGGGTGGGCGTCGTCGTGGCCGGTGCGGCCGAACGCGGCGAACGGGATCCGCTGCTCCAGCAGCGCGGGCGGCCGGGGGTCGCCGGCGTGCAGGCCGTAGAGCACGATGCCGTCGATCGCGCCGGCGCGGTGCAGCGCGAGCGCGTTGGCAACCTCGTCGGACAGGTCGTCGGCGGTGTAGAGCAGCAGGTGGTGGTCCTCGGCCCGGCCGGCGTCGGCGAGGGCGTGCAGGAAACGGTCGTGGATGCTGCCGACCGCGTGCGGGTGCACCGGTTCGATCCGGTAGCCGATCATGCGTGAGCTCGACGCTCGCAGCGACTGCGCGACCCGGTTGGGCCGGTAGCCGAGCTTGGCGATGGCCGCCTCGACCCGTTCGCGCGTCTCCGGGCGGACGCGCTCGGGCGCGTTGAGGACGTTGGAGACGGTCTGCCGGGAGACCCCGGCCTCCCGCGCCACGTCCTCGACGGTGGGCTGCACATTCGCTCCCGGATGTCGTAGGGTGCATCGAGTTGAACGTTCAAATCCGTAACCGGAGCCCATTTGAACGTTCAACTCCGGATGTCGGGACAGTCTCACCCCCCTCTGCGAGTTGTCAAGAGGTACGCACATGGCCCAGCCCTACCTGCACGAGCACGTCACGTGCGTCGCTGCCCCCGCGACCTGGCTCTCCGGCCCGTCCGGGGATCTCACCGACGGCGCCGACGGGCTCTACGTCGAGGACCGCCGGGCCGTCGCGCGGCTCGTCGTGACCGTCGACGGCCACGCTCCCGTCCCGCTCGGCGTACGCCGCACCGGCGCGGCGTCGGCCGAGTTCACCGCGGTCCTGCCACGCCTCGGCGACGACGGGCCCGACCCGACCGTCACGCTGACCCGCCACCGGGTCGCCGAACCGCTCGGCGGCACCGAGACGATCACCCTCGCCAACGCCTCCCACACCACGCTGCGCGTCGCCGTGGAGGTGAGCGCCGCGACCGACTTCGCCGGCATGGGCGCGGTCAAGCAGGGCCGCACCGGCGGTCCCGCCGCGGACCTCGCGCCGAAGGGCGCCTCGTCCGCCGACGGCATGGCGGTGCGCGTCGAGGCCGACCCCGCCCCCGCCGGGCCGGCGCTGCGGTGGGAGGTGACGCTCGAGCCGCGGGAGACCTGGAGCGCCCGGCTGACCTTCACCCGCACCGACGTGCCGGAGGCGCCGCGCGTCGCCGGGCGCAGTGGCCTGCGGGTCGCCGCCGACGACCGGCGCCTGGACGCCCTCGTCCGGGTCGGCGTGGAGGACCTCGACGCGCTGCGCCGCGCCGACGGGCCCGACGTCTACTACACCGCGGGCAGCCCCTGGTACCTCACCCTCTTCGGCCGCGACTCGCTCTGGGCCGCCCGCCTCGGCCTGCCGCTCGGCACCGACGTCGCGGCCGGCACCCTGCGGACCCTCGCCCGCCGCCAGGGCCGCCGCCACGACCGCGGCACCGACGAGGAGCCCGGCAAGATCCTGCACGAGGTACGCCCGGCCGACGCCTCGCACGACCTGCCGCCGGTCTACTACGGCACCGTCGACGCGACGGCCCTGTGGGTGAACACGCTCGCCGACGCCTACCGCTGGGGCATGCCCGCCGGCGAGGTGGAGGCCCTGCTGCCCAACGTCGAGCGCGCCCTGGAGTGGCTCGCCGGGCACGACGGGTTCATCGCGTACAGCGCCAGCGACAAGGGCCTCACCAACCACGGCTGGAAGGACTCCGGCGACGGGGTCCAGCACGCCGACGGACGCATCGCCACTGGGCCCCTGGCGCTCAGCGAGGTGCAGGCGTACGCGTACCAGGCCGCGATCGACGGCGCCTACCTGCTCGACGCGTTCGGCCGCGACGGGGCGCCGCGATGGCGGGCGTGGGCGGCCGGGCTGGCCGAGCGCTTCCGCACGGCGTTCTGGTGCCCCGGCGGCTACCCGGCGATCGCGCTGGACGGCGCGGGCGAGCGAGTGGACAGCGTGGCGTCGAACATGGGGCACCTGCTCGGCACCGGTCTGCTCGACGCCGGGGAGAGCCGGGCCGTCGCCGGGCACCTCGCGGCGCTGCGCTCACCGTTCGGCATCCGCACGGTCGCCCCGTCCTCGGCCGGGTACAACGTCCTGTCGTACCACCTCGGCTCGGTCTGGCCGCACGACACGGCGATCGCGCTGCTCGGCCTGGTCCGCGACGGGCACCGGCAGGAGGCCGTCGCGGTGGTGCGGGCACTGCTCGACGCGGGCGAGCGGTTCGGGTTCCGGCTCCCCGAGCTCTTCGGCGGCGACGACGCGGCCACCCCCTACCCGGCCGCGTGCCGGCCCCAGGCGTGGGCGGCGGCGGCCGGCCCGGCGCTGCTCACCGCGCTGCTCGGGCTCGACGTCGACGTGCCGGCGGGCCGCGTGACCTTCGCCCCGCTGACGCCGTCGCCCGTCGGGGCGTACCGGGTGAGCGGCCTGAGCATCGGCGAGGGCACGCTCGACGTCGAGGTCTCCGCCGACGGCGCGGTGACCGTCCACGACGCCCCCGCCGGGCTGGACCTCCTCCTGGCCGACGGCAGCCGCCTCTAAACGCCACCGTCCGATTACGGTCCGCTGTTGCCGAGGACGCTGGCGGGTGGATACCTTTCCGCTCAGCTGCCATGGTGGAGTCTCGGCGGGGGGCTAGGGATCATGGGGATCGACCACGCGGAAGAGACCACGCGCCAGCTTCCCGCCGCACCCGAGCGCACGCGGCACAGACGGCCCCGCGGCCGGCGGGCCGTCGCGGTGGCCGCGGGGGCGCTCGGGGCGGCCGGCCTGACCTGGGCGACCTGGGCGACCTGGGCCGGGGCGTTCGACCACGTGCCGCTGCTCAACCGCGCCGTGGCCGGGGGCCTCGAGGCGGCCGGCTGCGCGCTGCTGCTCGCCGGGTGGTGGGGCCGGGAACGCCGGTGGGTCACCCGCACGCTGCCCCTCCTGCTGCTGTCGGTCGCTGTGCTCGTCGGCCTGATCGCGCTCGGCCTGTGGACGAGCGGCACGGTGACCGACGCCTACCCGCCGACGTTCGCGATCTGGGTCGGCGCCGGGTTCGCCGCGCTCGCGGGATGCCCGCTGGTCCTGCGCCGGCGCCTCACCGGGCTTGCCGTCTCCTGGCGCAAGGCGGCGGCCGTGGCCGCGGTGCCGGCGACGGTCGCGGGCGCGTTCATGCTCATCGACCAGCAGTACGGCATCTGGCCGCAGATCGGCGACGTGCTCGGCCACTCCGGGGCCATCGACGGCCGGCAGGCGCACGACCTGATCGGCGGCGCCGCCGGGCCCGGCACCGCCCCGCCCGCGCACGGGGTGATCCTCGACCTGGACGCCCCGGCCACCCGGTCGCACTTCCGGCACCGCCCCGGCGTGGTGTTCCTGCCGCCGGCGTACTTCGGCCCCGGCCGCGCGACGCTGCCGGTGCTCGTCATGCTCGTCGGCTCGCCCGGCACCCCGATCAACTGGCTCAAGTCCGGGCACGCCCAGGCCACCGACGACGCGTACGCCGCGGAGCACCAAGGGCGGGCGCCGGTGCTCGTGGTGGTCGACCAGAACGGCTCCGCCACCGGCGACACCGAGTGCGTCGACAGCTCCCAGGGCAATGCCGAGACCTACCTGACCGTCGACGTGCCCGCGTTCATCACCGGCACCCTGCAGATCCAGCACGCCGCGTCGAGCTGGGGCATCGTCGGGTTTTCCGAGGGCGGCACCTGCGCCCTGGACCTTGTCCTCGGCCACCCGGACATCTACCGGCACGTCGTCGACTTCGGCGGCGACGCACGGCCGAACCTCGGCAACCCCGCGCACACCCTCAGCGCGCTGTTCGGCGGCAACGTCGCCGCCCAGCAGGCGCACGACCCCGCGCGACTGCTGAGCACCCGGCGGTACCCCGGCGTGACGCTGTGGTTCGGCGCCGGCGCCGACGACGCCCGCGGCATCGCCGTCGGCCAGCAGCTGGCCGACGACGCCATCCGGGACGGGATCGTCACCCACCGCTTCGTCGACACGGGCGGGCACAACTGGCAGTTCGCCAGCGCCGGCTTCGCGCGGGTCCTGCCGCAGCTGTGCGACGAGATGGTCACCAGCGGCCTGGCGCCCGCCACGGGTCATTCCGGTCGGGG
This sequence comes from Dactylosporangium sp. NPDC048998, assembly GCF_043197855.1. Taxonomy (NCBI): domain Bacteria; kingdom Bacillati; phylum Actinomycetota; class Actinomycetes; order Micromonosporales; family Micromonosporaceae; genus Dactylosporangium; species Dactylosporangium sp. NPDC048998. The sequence goes on along the minus strand of NZ_JBICTV010000008.1, from coordinate 162,010 downwards.
CGCCACCGGGTGACCTTGGCGGTGACCGGCGCGGGTGTGCGCGCACCGTCGCCCGCCAGAGGTGGTCGTGCCGTTGTCGTCCCAGGCCCGGACGGTCAGGAGGCCTGCTGGCGGCCGTCGACCATGCGGGGGATCCGCAGCGGGTTACCTTCCCGGAGCTCCGGTGGCAGCTGACTGTCCGGTGTGGACTGGAACGCGAGCGGGCGGAGGAAGCGGCGGATGGAGGTTGTCCCCACCGAGGTGTGGATCGAGGTGGAGGCGGGGTACGGGCCGCCGTGGTGCATGGCGGCGGCGACCGCGACGCCGGTCGGGAATCCGTTCCACACGACGCGCCCGGTCCGGTCGCGGAGGGCCTCCAGGAGCAGCGCCGGCAGGTCGGTCTCGTCGGTCCCGGTGTGGATGGTGGCGGTCAGCGATGCGGGCAGGCGGCCCAGCGCCTCGAGCAGCTCGGTGGTGTCCGCGTAGCTGACCAGGACGGTGGCCGGGCCGAACGCCTCGTCGGTCACGTCGCTGTCCATTGTGGATGCCGATACGGCGAAGAGGGCCGGCGTACCGAGGAAACCGGCGCCCTCGGCGGGCCGGCCGTGCGCCAGCAGCGTGGTGTGCCGGCCGAGTTCGCCGACCCGCGTGGAGAAGCCGGCCTGCACCCGGCCGTCGAGGAGCCACCCCGACGGAGTCTGCCGAACCAGCGCGGCGATGTCCTCGTGCAGCCTCGCGCCGGCGGGCAGGAAGACCAGGCCGGGTTTGGTGCAGAATTGGCCGTTGCCCAGGGTGAACGAGGCCACGAGGCCGGCCGCGATGTCGTCGCCGCGTTCGGTCGCGGCGGCCGGCGTGACGACCACGGGATTGATGCTGCCGAGCTCGCCGTAGAAGGGGATCGGGTCGGGCCGCGCGGCGGCGAGGTCGTGCAGGGCACGGCCGCCGCGGAGCGAGCCGGTGAAGCCGACGGCGCGGATCGCCGGGTGCTGGACGAGGTCGGCGCCGGCCTGCTGCCCGTAGACGAGGCCGAGGACACCGGCGGGCAGGCCCGCGCCGTTGGCGATCTCGACCACGAGCCGGCTCGTCGCCGGGTGGGACGGGTGTGCCTTGACCACGACCGGGCAGCCGGCGGCCAGTGCCGCGGCGGTGTCGCCGCCCAGCGCGCCGAAGGCGAGCGGAAAGTTGCTGGCGCCGAAGACCGCGACCGGGCCGATCGGGACGAGCATGCGGCGCAGGTCCGGCCGCAGGCCCATCGGGGTGTCGGCCGGGTGGTCGATGATCGCTTCGAGATAGCCGCCGTCCGTGACCGCCGCGGCGAACAGCCGGATCTGGTACGTGGTCCGGGTCAGCTCGCCGGCCAGCCGGGTGCGCCCGAGCGCCGTCTCCCGGTCCGCGGTGTCGACGATCTCCTCGCGCCGGCCGTCCAGCGCGTCCGCGACGGCGTGCAGGAGGCGGGCGCGTTCCGCCCGGTCGGCGCCGAACGCTCTCCCCGCTCGCGCGGCGGCGCGGCAGAGGGCGTCGACGCCGCCGGTGCCGGTTTCGGATCCGACGACCTCGACCGTGCCACCGGTACGGGGATCGACGCTGACGATGTCGTTCACTGCGGCTCCTCGTGAGCTAACTGGCCGAGGGTGGAGGGTATGGCCAGGGGCCGCTCGGCGAAGGCCCGCAGGTCCGTTTCGGACGTCTGGCGTCCGCACGCGTGTGCCGTGGCCGCCGCCACGCCGAATCCGCATACTCTGCCCTGGCACCAGCCCATGCCGGTGCGGGTCAGCATCTTCACGGTGCGCGCGTCGGTGGCGCCGAGCTCGTGGACGGCCTCGCGCACCGCCCGCACCGGCACCTCTTCGCACCGGCAGGCCAGCACCGCGTCGGGGAGGTCGTCGAGCAGGTATCGCGGTATCGGGTGGACGGCATGCAGGGCGTCGGCGAAGCGCCGTAGCGACGCGCGGCGGGCGATGAGGGCCCGCGGCACCGGCGCCCCGGCCGCCGAGTGTCCCGCGATCCGGCCCTCGACCACGGCGAGGTCGGCGCCGCCGATGCCGGTCGACTCCCCGGCGGCCCAGACCCCGGCCACGCTCGTGGCCTGGGTCGCGTCCGCCGCGACCACCAGGCTCCCGTCCGCTCCGGTCGCCGTCGCGCAGCCCAGTTGCAAGAACAGTTCGAGCTGCGGCGTGAACCCCCACCCGACGGCGAGCAGGTCGCAGGCGACGGTCCGCGTGGTGCCGGGCCGGACGCGTCCCTGCCGATCGAGGCGGGCCACGGCGACCGCCTCGAGACGGTCGGTGCCGAGCGCGCCCACGACGGCGTGTCGGCGGCGATACGGGGTGCGGTGCCGGGCCAGCCGAACCGCGTAGCCGAGCCCTTCGCGCAGCTTCGCGCCGGACGATGCCACGGCGCGTGGATACCGCGCCAGGGCGGCCGGCGAGTTGGCCTCGGCGATGAGCGGCACCCGTGCCCCGCCGGCGAGCAGTCCGGCGGCGACGGGCAGCAGAAACGGCCCGGTGCCGGCGACCACGACGCGCCGCCCGGCCAGCACGCCGTGCGACTTGAGCAGCGCCTGGACCCCGCCACCGGCCATGACGCCGGGCAGGTCCCATCCCGGAAAAGGCAGCTGCCGGTCGTACGCGCCGGTGGCGAGCACGAGCCGCCGCGCCCGTACGACGGCGGTGACCGGCGAGGTGGACGGGTCGTCGCCCACGGCACAGGTCAGCGACCAGCCCTCGCCCTCGGCTACCGCCGTTCGCACGTGGTGCCGGGCCAGCAGGACTGGCTCGATCCGCCGCCGCAGCCGTTCGAAGACGGGCCAGCCGTGGTACAGCCGCGGGTCGGGCGCCTCGGCGCCGTGGCGCCAGTACTGCCCGCCGGCACGGGCGCCGCCGTCGACGAGCACCACCGACGCCCCGGCGTCGGCGGCCGCGGCGGCCGCGGCGAGACCGGCCGGGCCGGCCCCGACGACGGCGACGTCGGCCTCAGCAGGCGAGGTCATCGTGGCCGGTTCCTTTCTGGGTGCGCACCACGTCGCCGGGCCGGGCGACGGCCAGGCAGGCGCGTACCGACGGGCGCCCGTTGACGGTGACCAGGCAGTCGAAGCAGATCCCGATGCCGCAGAACAGCCCGCGTGGTCGCCCCTCGCGCCGGGTCGTGCGCCACGAGCGCATCCCGGCGGCGGTGAGTGCCGCGCCGATGGTCCAGCCCTCCCGGCACGGCACGTCGCGGCCATCGAAGCTGATCGTGAAGGTCACGTCGTCACCTCGTCGAAGCGTTCGGGTCGGAACGGGTGCAGCGGCAGGTCGGGAGCCTCGCCGCGCAGGCCCTGGGCGATGAGGTGTCCGGTCGCCGCGGACAGCCCGATGCCGGCGCCCTCGTGACCGCAGGCGTGCCACAGCCCGGGCGCTCGCCGGTCGGGGCCGATGATCGGCAGATGGTCGGGGCAGTACGGCCGGAAGCCGCGGTACGCGCGCAGTGCCACCACGTCAGCCAGGAAGGGGAACAGCCGTACCGCGCCGGCGGCCAGCGTCCTAATCGCGTCCGGCGACCAGGTGCGGTCGAACCCGACGCGTTCGCGGGTCGCGCCGATCAGCACGGTCCCGGACGGCGTCCCCTCCACGACGGGGGAGGCCTGCAGCGCAGCGGAGTCGCTGGCCACGTCGGAGACGTAGTCGGCGAAGTACACCTTGTGCCGTACCACCCGCGGCAACGGTTCGGTGACCAGAACGAACCCGCGGCGGGGCGCGACGGGCACGTGCACCCCGGCCAGCGCCGCCACCTCACCGGCCCACGTCCCGGCACAGTTGACGACCGCCCCCGCCGCCAGCGCGCGTCGCGAGGTGCGCACGCCCGTGACCCGATCCCCGTCGCGGGCGAAGCCGGTGACCGCCTCGCCGAACAGCAGCACGGCGCCGGCGTCGCGGGCGAGCCGCAGCAGCAGCGCGGTCGCCAGCATCGGCTGCACCTGCATGTCCTGCGGGTAGCGGAAGCCGCCGGCGAGGTCGCCGGCGAGGTTCGGCTCGTGGTCGTGCAGCCCGTCCGCCGCGACCGGCTCCGCCTCGACGCCCGCGGCCGCCTGCCGCCGGGCCAGCTCGGCCAGGCTCGACAGGGTCGCGGCCGACGAGGCCACGACGAGCCCGCCCTTCGGGTCGAGTTCGGCACCCGCGCCGAACGTGGTGCCGCGAACCGGAACGCCGGCCGTCGCGCGCCACACCGTGTTCGACAGCAGCGCGAGGTCGAGCTCCGGGCCGGGCTCCTTGTCGGAGACCAGCAGGTTGCCCTCGCCCGCGCTGGTGGTGCCGGCGGCCGGGGATCCGCGGTCGACGACGCAGACGCTCAGCCCGGCGCGCGTGGCGTGGTAGGCGCACGCGGCGCCCACGATGCCGGCGCCGACGATGACGACGTCGAAGCTGGGGTCATGAGTCACAGGACGTCCATTGCGAGGAGGGGTACCATGTGACATTGTACTGAGCCGAAGCCGCGCCGACGCAAGAGCGCGGACGTACGAAACGGAGATCGCATGACTGCCGAGCGCATCCCGTGGCACGGCGTCCTCGTGGCGACGGCGCTGCCGCTGAACGATGACCTCACGCCCGACCTCGACCGCTACGCCGAACACGTGGCCTGGCTCGCCGCCGAGGGCTGCGACGGCGTGACGCCGAACGGGTCGCTGGGGGAGTACCAGACCCTCACCCCGCAGGAGCGTTCGCGGGTGGTCCGTGCGGCCGTCGCCGCCGCGCCGGAGGGCTTCACGGTCATGCCGGGCGTCGCCGCGTACGGCTCGGCCGAGGCGCGCCAATGGGCCGAGGACGCCGCCGAGGCCGGCTGCGGCGCCGTGATGCTGCTGCCGCCCAACGCCTACCGCGCCGACGAGCGCGCCGTCGTCGAACACTACCGCGCGGTCGCCGCGGTCGGGCTGCCCGTCGTGGCGTACAACAACCCGATCGACACCAAGGTCGACCTCACCCCCGAGCTGCTGGCCCGGCTGCACGGCGAGGGCCTCATCGTCGGGGTCAAGGAGTTCTCCGGCGACGTGCGCCGCAGCTACCGCATCGCCGAGCTGGCGCCCGGGCTTGACGTGCTCGCCGGCGCCGACGACGTCACCCTCGAGCTGGTCCTGGCGGGCGCGCCCGGCTGGGTGTCGGGATACCCGAACGCGTTCCCGCGCAGCTGCGTCGAGCTGTTCCGTGCGGCGCGGGCCGGTGACCTCGCCACCGCGCTGCCGCTGTACCGCACCCTCCACCCGCTGCTGCGCTGGGACTCGCAGACCGAGTTCGTCCAGGCGATCAAGCTGTCGATGGACCTCGTCGGCCGCTACGGCGGGCCGTGCCGGCCGCCGCGGCTGCCGCTGCTGCCCGAGCACGCACGCGCCGTGCGGGAGGCCACCGAGAAGCTGGCCGCGGCCGGGCACCGGTAAGCGATGCGCGCCAGCAGGGTATTCGCGGCCGTCGACTCGCATACCGAGGGCATGCCCACCCGTGTGATCACCGGCGGGGTGGGCGTCATCCCGGGCGCCACGATGGCCGAACGGCGCCGCTACTTCCTCGACAACCTTGACCACCTGCGCACGCTGCTGATGTACGAGCCGCGCGGCCACGGCGCGATGAGCGGCGCGATCCTGCAACCGCCCACCCGGCCCGACGCCGATTGGGGGGTGTTGTACATCGAGGTCAGCGGTTGCCTGCCGATGTGCGGCCACGGCACGATCGGCGTGGCCACGGTGCTCGTCGAGACCGGCATGGTCACCGTCACCGAACCGGTCACCGAGATCCGGCTGGACACCCCGGCCGGCCTGGTGGTGGCCGAGGTGCGGGTCAGCGACGGGCACGCCGACGCGGTGACGCTGCGCAACGTGCCGTCGTTCGCACACCAGCTCGACGCCCTGGTCGAGACCTCGACCTTCGGTCCGGTGCGGCTCGACGTCGCCTTCGGCGGCAACTTCTACGCCATCGTCGATCTGGACGCGCTCGGCATCCCGTTCGCGCCGGCCGAGGCGCCGGTGCGGCAGCGGATGCTCGACGCGGGCCTGGAGCTCATGGACGCGGTCACGGAGCAGCTTGCGCCGACGCATCCGGAGCAGCCCGAGATCGCCGGGTGCCATCACGTGTACCTCGCGGCGCCCGGATCGAACGCGGTGACGTCACGACACGCCATGGCGATCCATCCCGGGTGGTTCGACCGTTCCCCGTGCGGCACCGGCACGTCCGCCCGCATGGCCCAGCTGCACGCCCGTGGCGAGCTCGCGGTCGGGGCCGACTTCGTCAACGAGTCGATCATCGGCAGCCGGTTCGTCGGGCGGCTGGTCGGCACGGCCACCGTGGGCGGCCGGCCCGCCGTCCTGCCCACCGTGACCGGACGGGCCTGGATCACCGGCATGGGGCAGTACCTGCTCGACCCCACCGATCCCTTCCCGGCCGGGTTCCTGCTGTGATGGTGTTCGACCCGGGCAGGTGGAGCACGTGGTTACACTGGCCGATCTGGTGCAGTGTCGACGTCGTGGAGCGGGGCCCCGGTGAACGGATCGTTTGAACCGACCGTGCTCGACGAGCGTCGCAGTGTGCGCGGCCAGGTCATCCACGCGCTGCGGGCCGCGCTGATCGCCGGGCAGATGCGGCCCGGCGAGGTGTACAGCGCGCCGGTGCTCGCCGCACGGTTCGGCGTGTCGGCCACGCCGGTGCGCGAGGCGATGCTGGCGCTGGTCAAGGAAGGGCTCGTGCTCACCGTTCCGAACAAGGGCTTCCGGGTGCGCGAGCTGTCCGACCGCGAGCTGGACGAGATCACCGAGATCCGGATGCTGCTGGAGGTGCCGACCACGGTCCGCGGGGCGGCCGAGGCCACCGCCGCCGACCTGGCGAGGCTGCGCCCGATGGCCGACATGGTGGTCGAGGCGGCCGAGCAGAAGGACCTCATCGCCTACGTCGAGCACGACCGCCGCTTCCACCTCGACATGCTCTCCCTGGCCGGCAACGAGCAGTTGGTGACGCTGGTCGGCGAGCTGCGCTCCCGCTCGCGACTGTTCGGCCTGCAGCGGCTCGCCGACACCGGTGAGCTGACCGCGTCGGCGCTGGAGCACGTGCGGATGCTGGAGCTGATCGAGGCCGGCGACACGAAGGGGCTGGAGTGGCTGATGCGCCGGCACATCGGTCACGTGCGCGGCAGCTGGGCCGGCCGGGTCGAGGGGGCACCGTCGTGACCGCGTCCGTGTCTGTGGCCCTGTCGGCCATCGTGCTGCCCGACCGGCACCCGCCCGCGGCGTTCCTGGCCGACGTCGCGGAGGCCGAACAGGCCGGCGTGCGTACCGTCTGGACCTACGACCACCTCATGTGGCCGCAGCTGCGGGAGGGGCCCTGGTACGGCTGCGTCCCGCTGCTCGCCGCCGCCGCGGTCTCCACCCGGCGCGTGCGGCTGGGCAGCCAGGTCGCCACGCCCAACTACCGCCACCCGGTGCCGTTCGCCAAGGAGCTGATGACGCTCGACCAGCTCAGCGGCGGGCGGCTGGAGGTCGGGCTCGGTGCCGGCGTCGAGGGGCCGGACGCCGCCGTGCTCGGCGACCCGCCCCGCAGCCGGCGCGAGCGCACGGATCGCTTCGCCGAGTGGCTCGGGCTGCTCGACCAGTTGTTGCGCCAGCCGATCACGACCGTGCGCGGCGAGCGGTTCAGCGCCGTCGAGGCGCATCAGCTGCCGGGCTGCGTGCAGGCTCCCCGGGTGCCGTTCACGGTCGCCGGGACCGGGCCCCGCGCGCTCGCCCTCGCCGCCAGGTACGGCCAGGCGTGGGTCACCTACGGGCCGTACGGACCGCAGGTCGACCCCGACGAGTGGTTCGCCGCGCTGACCGAGCAGTCCCGGCGGCTGGACGACGCACTCGCCGAGCGGGGGCGGGCGCCCGGCACGATGCGCCGCATCGCGCAGTTCGCCCTGGACGTGCGGTGGCCGTTCGCCAGCGCCGAGCGCTACACCGACACCCTCGGCCGGCTGGCCGGGCTCGGCTTCAGCGAGGTGACCGTGCACTGGCGCCGGCCGGACGGGCGGGGCCTGCCGGCCGCCGCCCTCCCGATCGTCGCCGCCGCACACAACCTGTGACGGCGTTCGGCCACCTTGTGCACGTCAGCCGCGAGTGGTCAGGGCGCGGGCGAAGAACAGCAGGTTGGCGGGGCGCTCGGCGAGGCGCCGCATGAAGTACCCGTACCAGTCGGTGCCGTAGGGGACATAGGTGCGCACCTGGTACCCCTGCGCGACCAGCCGCTCCTGCTCGGCCGTGCGCATCCCGTACAGCATCTGGAACTCGTAGGAGTCGGCCGGGCGTGCCGCCGCGGTCGCGGCCCGCTGCGCCGACGCGATCATCCGGGGATCGTGGCTGCCCACCATCGGGTATCCGCTGCCGGCCATCAGGATCCGCAGGCACTCCTCGTAGGCGCGATCGACGTCCCGCTTGTCCTGCAGGGCGACCGACGCCGGTTCCCGGTAGGCCCCCTTCACCAGCCGCACCCGCGAGCCCGGGCCGCACAGCGCGCGGGCGTCGTCGGGGGTGCGGTGCAGGTAACTCTGCAGGACCGCGCCGGTGCCGGGGAAGCGAGCCCGCAGCGACGCCAGCACGGCCAGCGTCGAGTCCACCGTGGACGAGTCCTCCATGTCCATGGTGACGGTGGTACCGGCGTCGGTCGCGGCCGCGGCGACCGCTTCGACGTTGGCCAGGGCCAGGTCATGACCGCCCGGCAGGGACTGGCCGAAGGCCGACAGCTTCACCGACACCTCGACCGCGGCGCCGAGCCCGGCCGTCCCGACCGTGTCGAGCGCGCGCAGGTACGCGTCGCGGGACGCGGTGGCCTGGGCCGGGCTGGTGACGTCCTCGCCGAGGTGGTCGAGGCTGATGGTCAGCCCGGCCCCGGCCAGCCGGCGGACCGCGGTCATCGCGTCGCCCAGCCGTTCCCCGGCGACGAAGCGATCGACGACCCGGCGCGTGCTCGGGGTCGACACGACGAGGCGGCGCAGGCGGGGGCTGCGGGACGCGGACAGCAGGGCGCCGCCGAGCAGCGTCATCGGACGACCCCACCCTGCACCACGGTGCGCCGATCCGGCCCGGCCCACAGCACCGAGGGGTCGCGCAACGGGTCGCCGTCGACGATGAGCAGGTCGCCGGCGCAGCCTTCCCGCACCCGGCCCAGGTCGGGCCGGCCGAGCAGGTCGGCGTTGACCGACGTCGCCGAGCGCAGCGCGGTCACCGGGCCGTCCACCTCGACCTGCAGCCGCAGACCGGTGAGCTGCTCGTCCTCCAGCACACCCATCAGGTCGGTGCCGAACCCGACCCGCACGCCGGCGGCGCGGGCCAGCTCGACCGCCCTGCGGCCGGCGTCGAGCACCTCGCGGTTCTTCTGCTGCGACACGGGCGCCATGCCGAGCTCGGCGCCACGGCGGTCCATGGCGTCGTAGGCGGCCAGGGTGGGTACGAGGAACGCCCCGGCGGCCGCCATCGCGGCGGCCGTGCCGGCGTCGAGCAGGTTGCCGTGCTCGATGCTGCGGACCCCGTTGCCGATCGCGTGCCGGATCGCCTCGGGGGAGTAGGCGTGCGCCGCGACGTAGCTGCCGCGGCGGTTCGCCTCGTCGGTGACCGCCCGGACCTCCTCCGCGGAGTACTGCGGAATGCGGATCGGGTCGGTCAGCGACACGACGCCGCCGGACGCCATGATCTTGATGGCGTGTGCGCCGCGGCGGAACCGGTCACGCACGGCCCGCCGCAGCGGGTCGACGCCGTCGACCACCTCGACCGAGTGCGACGAGCAGCCGCAGACCTCGCTGTCGGCGGCGCGGACGTCGCCGTGCCCACCGGTCTGGCTCAGCGCCGGTCCGGTCCACAGGTACCGCGGGGACGGCAGGAGACCCTCGGCGATCGCCCGGGCCAGCCCCGCGTCGCCGCCGGAGGGGTCGCGCACCGTGGTGAAACCGCGGGCCAGCGCCGCGGCCAGCCGGCGGGCGGCGGCCAGCGCCACGTAGCTCAGCGGGCGAGACTCCAGCGCCAGCAGGTCCAGGTCGATGCCGTACGCGTGGCAGTGCGCGTCGATGAGGCCGGGCAGCACGGTGCGGCCGCGCGCGTCGAGCACCCGGTCGGCCGGCTGCGGCGCGCCGCCCACGGCCGTGATGCGCCCGTCGGCGATGTGCACCGGCCCCTCGACGAGCTCGTCCGAGACACCGTCGAAGACCGCCGCGTTGACGATCGACAAGGTGTCGCTCATGCCGCCGCCCCGCGCAACCGGGCCGTCGCGGCCTCGTCGACGGCGAACGTCACCGGGTCGACGGCCACGCCGTACTCGCGTTCGGCCGCGCCGGCCGAGACGAAACCGTTGCGCACGTCGGCGGCCACCCGGGCGGGCTCGCGCTCGAACGGGTCGCCGTAGCCGCCGCCCCCGCCGGTGTTGTTCACCAGCACGTCGCCGGCCTGGAGCCGGTTGTAGCTGCCGCCCTGCACCACTTCGCGCTCGGTGCCGGGGTTGAGGACGATGTGGTTGTTGTCGCCCTCGCGCCCGCCGGCGATCGCCCACGGCTTCGTCCTGGTCTTGTAGACGAGGCAGATGCCGGTGGACGCGGCGGTGAACCGGTAGGCGCGGCCCACGCCGACGCCGCCGCGGTGACGGCCCGCCCCGCCGCTGTCCGGGCGGTAGCCGTACGACTCGATGAACATCGGCGACTTGGTCTCGAGCACCTCGACCGGGTTGTTGCGGCAGCCGGGCTCGGACAGGTGCATGATGCCGTCCGCACCGTCGCCGCCCGCGTGCGCGCCGAAGCCGACCGCCTCGTTGGTGGCCTCCAGCCAGGCCTCGCCGTTGCGCGGGTTGACGCCCAGCCCCATCATCGAGGAGACGTCGCCACCCGAGCAGGCCGGCACCAGGTCGGGCATGCCCTGGGCCAGTGCCTTGAGCACCACCTCGCCGCCGAGCAGCCCGGTCCAGAGGGTGAATGTCGGCATGGGCGGCACGGCATGCATGACCGACCCGGGCTCGGTGACGACCCGCAGCGGGCGGAAGTTGCCCGCCACGACCGGCGTGTCCGGGGTGGTGAGGGCCTTGAACACCAGGCTGCAGAAGGCCTCGGTCTGGCCAACCGGCAGGTTGATCGGGCCGCGCACGTCGCGGTCGCTGCCGGTCCAGTCGATGACCATCTCGTCGTCGGTGACGGTGACGGTGGCGTTCAGCTTGATCATGCGGTCGAGGTCCACACCGTCGGAGTCGACGAAGTCGTACGCCGTCCATGTGCCCTTCGGCAGCTTCGCCAGTGCGAGCCGGGCCAGCCGTTCGCCGTGGTCGTTGATCGCCCGCATGGCGCCGTTCAGGGTCTGCACGCCGTACTTGGCCGCGATCTCCTGCGTGCGCCGCACCCCGGTGAAGCACGCCGAGACCTGCGCCTGCAGGTCGCCGATCGTGCGCTCGGGCATGCGGCTGTTGAAGCGGATGACGTTGAAGACGTCCTCGTTGGCCTCGCCCTCGCGGTACAGCTTGGACGCCGGGAAGAACAGGCCCTCCTGGTACATGTCGGTGGAGTCCAGGACGTACCCGGGGTCCTTCTGCTTGAGGTCGAGCACGTGGATCCGGCACGAGGCGAAGCCGACCAGCTCGCCGCCGGCGTGGATCGGGGCGAAGACCAGCGGGTCGAGCGTGTGCGCGGAGGACCAGTACGGGTAGTTGAGCAGGAAGACGTCGCCGGGCAGCATCTTCGCGGTGCCCAGGAACTGGATCGCCTCCTTGATGCCGTGGTCGTTGCCGCGGGTGAACACCGCGATGCCCGGAGCGTCGGCCACCACGTCGCCGCTGGCGTCGTGGATGCCGATGCCGTAGTCGTGGATCTCGTAGACGACGGTGTTGTACGCGGTACGGCAGAGATTGCGGGCCATTTCCTCGGCGGCGGCCAGCAGGCCGTGCCGGATGACCTCGGTGGTGATCGAGTCGCTCATCGGTCGGCGGCCCTTCCCTCGGTGGCTACAGCTATGACCATCTCGCCGTGGTCGCCGACCCGCAGCAGGTCGCCGGAGTGGATCACGGTGGTGGCGGTGTGTTCGGCGATCACGGCCGGCCCGGCGAGCTCGTCGCCGGCGAGCAGCGCCTCGCGCGTGTACAGCGCGTACGGCACCTGCGGCCGCTCCTCGGAGACGTAGACGGTGCGGGTGCCGTCCGGTGACGGTGTTGCGGAGGTGCGGCGCGGCAGCCGGGGCAGCGACGGCTTCGCCACGACCCCGGTCGCGCGCAGCCGCAGCGTGGTGACCTCGATCGGATCCGTCATGGTGTGGCCGTACTGCCGCTCGTGCAGCTCGGTGAACGCGCGCTCGATGGCCCCGACCACGTCGTCGACGTCGTCGGGGGCCGGCACGGTCACGGTGTGCTCCTGCCCGGCGTAGCGGACGTCGACGCTGCGCGTCAGCACCTGCGCGTCGGGTGCGAACCCGTCGCCGGTCAGCGCCCGGTGGGCCTCCTCGACCATCGCGTCGTACCCCGCGGCCAGGCGAGCCGCGTCGAACTCGCTCAGGGGCGTCACGGAGGTTCGCGCGAAGTCATGCTGGACGTCGGCGAGCAGCATGCCGAAGGCCGAGAAGGCGCCCTGTCCCGGCGGCACGATCACCGTGGGGATCGACAGCTCGCGGGCCACGTCGACGGCGACCAGGCCGCCGCCACCGCCGAACGACAGCAGCGCGAAGTCCTTCGGATCGCGGCCCACCTCGACGGTGATGGCCCGGACGGCCCCCATGATCTTGGCCGTCGAGATGCGGACGATGCCGCGAGCCAGCGCCAGCGGGGTGATCCCCAGCCGGGCCGCCAGCGGCTTGAGCGCCGCTGCGGCGAGCGCGTCGTCCAGGGTGAGCCGGCCGCCGAGCGGCGTGGCCGAGCCGAGATAGCCGACGGCCAGCGCCGCGTCGGTGAAGGTCGGGACGGTGCCGCCGCGGCCGTAGGAGGCCGGGCCCGGGTCTGCGCCGGCGCTCTGCGGCCCCACCTGCAGCGCGCCCGCATCGTCGAGCCACGCGATCGAACCACCGCCGGCGCCGATGGTGTGGATGTACAGCGAGGGCGTGTTGATCGGCAGCTGTTCGAATTCCGCCCCCTGGTGCAGCACCGGTTCGCCGTCGATGACCAGGGACGCGTCCAGGCTGGTGCCGCCCATGTCGATCGTGATCAGGTTCGGCTCGCCGATGAGCGCGCTGAACGCGGTCGCCCCGATGACCCCGCCGGCCGGACCGGACAGGATCAGGCTCACCGGCTGCTCCCGGGCCGCGCTCGCGGTCATCGCGCCGCCGCCGGAGCGGGTCATCAGGAACCGGCCCGCGAAGCCGCCGTCCCGCAACTCGCTCTCCAGCCGCTCGAGATAGCGGCGCACGATCGGCTTGACGTAGGCGTCGAGCACCGCCGTGCTGGTCCGCTCGTACTCGCGGTACTCGCGCGACAGCTCGTGCGACAGCGTCACCGCGACGCCGGGTGCCACCTCGGCGAGGATCTCGCGCATCCGCAGCTCGTGCGCCGGGTTGGCGTACGAGTGCAGGAAGGCCACCGCCACCGAGTCATAGCCGCGCTCGGCGATCGTGGCGGCGACCGCGCGGGCCGCGTCCGTGTCGAGCGGGCGGTGCACCGACCCGTCGAACAGACTGCGCTCGGGTACCTCGAAAGTGTCGTAGCGTTCGACCAGGGCCGGCGGCGGGCGGTAGGTGATGTCGTAGTTGGTCCGCCGGTCGGTGCGCCCGAGCAGGTAGACGTCGCGGAAGCCGGCCGTGCCGATCACCGCGGTCCGCGCCCCGGTGCGGGTCAGCAGCGCGTTGAGCCCGAGCGTGGTGCCGTGCGTGAACATCGTGACGTCCGACAGCGGGGCCTGGGTGACGCCGAAGGCGTTCAGCACGCCCTCGGTGGGCTGTGCCGGTGTGGTGGGCACCTTGTCGAAGCGGATCTCACCCGTGGCCGGCAGCAATTCGACGACGTCGGTGAACGTGCCGCCGACGTCGATGGCGACCCGGCTGGTGCTGGTCATGTCTCTGGCCTTTCGCCTCATCCGCGCGGCGCGCGCGGCACCGGACCGATCGCCCGGACGGCGGCCGATCCGGCGGCGCACTTCGGAAAATCGCACAGCGTGCCGGCGGGCACGGGGCTGGAGCGCGCCGTGTCCGGGCGTGCGGTGCGGCGGCCGACCCAAGGTCCCGTTGTCCCAGGGCGCTTCGGTGAGCGCCCGTCCGGGCGGCGGTCAGCCAGATGATCTTCGCCGGTTGGCGCGGCGGAGGACCCGAACGCTGGCACAGCCGATTTCGGGTGTCAACCGGCCCGGCGGGTCCGTGCGGGGGACGAATCCGGCGCCGGGGCTCGGGTGCACAGCGGCGGTGTCGAACGGTGTGCTCGGCGCACATCCCCGGACCGGGGGCCACAGTCAGCATTTGCCCACTCGCAACCCCCAGGTTCGCCGGGAGCAGCCGATGATCCGTAGTGTGCTGACCCTTCGCGCCGCCGCCGGACAGGCCGGTGCGCTCGAAGCGTTCTACGCAGAACACGGGATCCTGGAGCGCGCCCGGCGATTCCAGGGATGTCGAGACGCACTGCTGCTGCGATCCGTCGACGGCGGCCCGGCCACGTACCTCGTCATCGCAGACTGGGACACGGCCGCGGACTACCGGCGCTGGATCGAGGACCCGTGGCGCGTTGCCATGTCCCGGCAACTCGCCGCCGTGCTGGACACCAATGCGGACGAGCCGGTCGTTGGCGCACTCTTCGAGCTCGTCGCCACTGCATGAGACCCCGTATTTCCTCTCGAAGCCTTTCGGCCCTGTACGCCAGAGGAGCTCCTGTGACCCGAGCTGTCCGACTCGCGGCGGTCGGCGTGACCGCCGCGCTCGCCCTGAGCATCACGGCATGTAGCAAGCCCTCCAACAACGATGCGGGCGGCGGGGCGCCGTCCGCGGCCTCCGCCGACAAGCACCTGAACATCGGCTTCTTCGGCTTCGCGAAGGCGAACTCGTTCGCGCAGGCGGCCTGGGCCGGCGTCGAGTCCTACGCGAACACGCACAACGCCTCGGCCACCTTCCTCGACTCCAACTTCGACGGCCCGACGCAGGTGAACCAGCTGCAGGACGCCGTCACGTCCAAGCGGTTCGACGTCGTGATCATCCAGGCGAACGACGGCACCGCGATGGTCAACCCGATCAAGCAGGCCGTCGCGGCCGGCATCGTCGTCGTGGTCGAGTTCACCCCGGTCGGCGGCAAGTACGACACGGCCGAGCCGCAGGTCCCCGGCACCATCAACATCATCGACCCGCCGACGGTCAACGGCGTCGGCCTAGCCAAGCTCGGCCTGGATGCCTGCAAGACCGTCACCAGCGCCGGCTGCACGGTCGCCTATCTGCAGGGCTTCGCCAACTACCCGCTCGACACCGCGCGCACCAACGCGGCTGTCGACGCACTCAAGGCCGGCGGCGCCACGGTCATCTCGAACTTCGTCGGCGGCTACACGCCGGACGCCGGGCGGACCGCGATGCAGAACCTGCTGCAGTCGCACCCGGAGGTCAACGTGGTGATCGGCTCCTCCCAGGCCTTGGAGGGCGCCACGCCGCTGGCCAAGGACAAGAAGATCGCCTTCGTCGGCAACGGCGGCTCCACCCAGGCCTTCGGCTTCGTCAACGACGGCACCTGGTACGGCGTCTACGATGTGCCGGAGAAGTCCGATGGCGCCAAGGCCGCCGAGCTCGGCCTGGCCAAGGCCCGCGGTCAGAGCGTGCCCGAGTCGACCGTGACCTGCGAGGCGCTGACCACCTTCAACTGCCTCGGCACGAAGCAGACCCTGCAGGGCCTGACCGCCGACTACTCCGACTGATCCGGCTCCGGGCCTTCACACCGACCGACAGGAGGCAGCGCGATGACCACAACCGCAACGCGGGCGCCGACCATCGCGGTGCGCGGCGTCGGCAAGAGCTACAGCGGCGTGACCGTCCTGCACGACATCGATCTGGACATCGCGCCGGGCGAGGTGCACGGGCTGGTGGGGGAGAACGGGGCCGGCAAGAGCACCCTGCTCAAGATCCTCGGCGGGGCGATCCGGGCCGACCACGGCACGCTGAGCTTCGACGGCGAGCAGGTCAGCATCGGCCGGCCCCGGGACGCGATCGCCCACGGCGTCAGCCTGATCTCGCAGGAGGGCGCGCTGGTACCGGCGCTGAGCGTGCTTGAGAACGTGTTCCTCGGCCGGTGGTCGCAGACCGCCGGCCTGCGCCGGGCCCGCGCCGACCGGCGCCGCTTCGACGAGCTGATCGACCTGACCGGCTTCCGCGTCGACCCGCGCGAGCGGGTCGACCGGCTGCCGACCGGCGTGCAGCAGCAGGTCGAGATCCTGCGCTCGCTGGGCCGCGGCACTCGCGTCCTGGCGATGGACGAGCCCACCGCCGTGCTCACCGAGCACGAGAAGGACAACCTGATCGGCCTGATCCGCCGCCTCGCCGACGGCGGCACCACGATCATCCTGGTGTCGCATTTCCTCGACGAGGTGCTGTCGGTCGCCGACCGGGTCACCGTCCTGCGCGACGGCGCCCTCGTCACGACCAGCGCCGCCGCCGAGCACACGCCCCGCAGCCTCGTACGGCACATGGTGGGCCGCGAGATCGACGTGCTGTACCCCGAGCCGGCGCCGGTGCCGGACGGCGCCCCGATCGTGCTCTCGGCCCGCGGTCTGCGGCGCGGGCCGGTGCAGGGCGTCGACCTCGACGTGCGGGCCGGCGAGGTCCTCGGCATCGCCGGCCTGGTCGGCAGCGGCCGCTCCGAGACGCTGCGGCTGCTGTTCGGCGCCGACCACGCCACCGAAGGCGTGGTCGAGGTCGACGGCGTCGCGCTGGGCCGGCTCTCGCCCCGGCGCGCGATGGCCGCGGGCATCGCGTTCGTGCCGGAGTCACGCAAGGAACAGGGCCTGGTGATGGCGCGATCGGTCCGCGAGAACGTCGCGCTGCCGTCGCTGCCGGACCGGCGCATGGGCCCGTTCGTCCGGCGCTCCACCGAACGAACGGCGGTCGAGACGGCGTCGACCCTGGTCGACATCCGCGCCGCCGCCAAGGACGCCGCCGTCGAGACCCTTTCCGGCGGCAATCAGCAGAAGGCGCTGTTTGCCAAGTGGCTGCTGCGCTCGCCGCGGATCCTGCTCATCGACGAACCCACCCGCGGCGTGGACATCGCCGCGAAGAGCCAGATCCACCGCCTCATCACCGAGCTCGCCCGGGACGGGATGGCCGTCGTGTGCGTCTCGTCGGAGATCGAGGAGCTACTTGCCCTCTCGCACCGGGTGCTGGTCCTACGGCATGGACGTCCGGTCGGCGAGTTCCCGCGCGGGACGGCCAGGGAGGTCGTCATCGCCGCGGCGTTCGGAGACGAAGGAGAGCCCACTTGAGCGTCGACGCAGCCACGCAGACCAAACCGCCCGCGCAGCAGGCCGCGGGCACCCTGTCGCGGCGGGCCTCCCGGTTTCGCGACTACGGCATCCTGGTTGCCCTCGTCGCGATCGTGATCGCCCTGTCGCTGAGCACCGACACGTTCCTGACCAGGTCAAACATGATCAACCTGCTCGACCAGTGCACGGTGGTCGGGCTCCTCGCGGCCGGCGCCACGGTGTGCATCATCAGCGGCGTGTTCGACCTCACCGCCAGCGCATCCCTCGCGGTGTCGGCGATCGTCGGGGTCGAGATCGTGCGGTTGACCAATGTGGCCGTCGGCTTCACGGCGGCCGTGGCGGCCGGCGCCCTGCTCGGCTTCATCACCGGCATGGTGGTCGTGCGCAGCGGCGTCAACTCGTTCATCGCGACGCTCGCGACGAGCATCATCTACCGGGGCCTGGCGGTGGTGGTGACGGCCGGCTCGATCGTGTACCCGCTCGCCAGCCAGTCCGAGAACTTCGGCGCGCTGACCTGGCCGTCGCTGTTCGGCCTCACCTCGGCCACGGTCGTCTTCGTCGTCGTCGTGGTGGCGATCGGCCTCCTGGTCTCGGCCACGACGTTCGGGCGTCGCGTGTACGCCGTGGGCGGTAGCATCGAGGCGGCCCGCCTCTCCGGCATCCGGGTCGGGTCGGTGCATGTTTCGGCCTACGTCATCAGCGGCGTGTGCTCGGCGCTGGCCGGACTCATCCTCGCCTCGCGAGCGGGCTCGGCCCAGTCGACCATGGCCACCGGCGCGGAGCTGACCGCGATCGCGGCGGCGGTCATCGGCGGCACCAGCATCCTCGGCGGCGAGGGAGCGATCTGGCGCGGCGTCGTCGGCGCCTTCCTGCTGACCCTGATCGGCAACGGCTTCAACCTGCTCGGATGGGACACCATCTACCAGCAGGTGCTGCAGGGCTGCCTGATCCTCTTCGCCGTGACCACCGACCGCTGGCTGCGCAAACGCACGCGATAGCGGCGGTACGCTGGGCCGATGCATTCTCGCCCCGGCGAGCTCGCGCACGTCGGGGTGAGCGTGCATCCGAGCCGCTCCTATGCAGTGGTGGTACACGGGTCCACCGTCGTGCCGGTCGAGCCGGCCGCGCCGGCCCGCACCGATCTCGACGGCACGATCGCGTCCGCCGTCAACGTGGCGTTCGGCATGGCCGCGGGCGGTCCGGACGCGGTCACCGTGGACATTTCGCCCACGCTCCTTGACGCGGTCATGCGCCAGGAGAGCGAGCTGCCGCAGGTGGCGGTGGTACGGATCGTCCCGCGGGCGGCCACGGACCCGGCGCTGGCGCGCTCGCCGGCCGCGGTGGTCGAGCGGCGGGTCGCCGCCCGCTTCACCGTGGCCGGCGGCCATGACCTGCTCGGCAACGAGCTCTGCCCGCTCGACCGCGGCCAGCTCGCGGCGGTGTGCGCCGAGCTGGCCGCCGGCACCATCCGGCACGTGGCGATCGTGGCGGCGGGCTCGCAGGCGCGTCCGGCGCACGAGCGTGACGTCGCCGATGCGATCCAGGCCGCGGTGCCGGGCGCCCGCATCTCGGTGGCCAGCGAGTACGGGGGCCAGGGCCTGGTGGCCAGGGAGGCGACCGTCGTGCTGGACTGCGCGCTCGCGGTGCTGAGCGAACAGCTGGTGGATCGCTGCGAGCGCACGCTGAGCCGGTTGCCCGGCGAGATCCATCTGCGCGTGGCGCGCGGCGACGGCGGCTACAGCACCCCCTCCCGCATCCTGGCGATGCCGGTGGTCGCGTTCGGGGCGGCGGAGGCGCTGGAACTGTGCGGCGCCGCCTACCTGGAAAACCTGGAGGACTGCCGGGTCCTGCTCTCGCGCGGTGGCGCTCAGGTCGCCGGCGAGGTGCGGCACGGGCTGGCCCTGGTGAGCCCGGCCCAACCGGCCGGCATCGGCACGGAGCTCGTGGTGCCGACCGCCGTGCTCGCACCGGAGCCGGACCTGACCCTCAACGGCGTGCCCAGCCGCGTCACCGACGTGCCCGTCGTCCGGGCCGGTCACGAGCCGCAGCTGCTGGCGTGCATCGGCGCCGCGATCAGCCAGCCCACCGGGTGGCTGGACGAGGTGGCCTTCATCGAGTCCGCCGCTCGGCTCGAATCGGTGCGCCGCGACGCCGAGGAGCGTGCGACCGCGTTCGTCATGGCCAACGGTGCCGCGCCCGGCACCGCCTACTTCGCGGAGGTGTCGACGGTGGCCGTGCCGTACAGCCCGTCCGGGACGGTCCGTATCCGGGTGCGCGTCGCCGGCGCGCCGGACACCGGCCTGCCGCGAGCAGGCAGGACGGGCCGGGAGGGCGCATGACCGGTCCGGAAGGGAGCGGCGCCTGGTCTGGGTCGATGACCGCGACGCCTTATCGAGCCAGACCGGGCGTTGGGGCCGGTCATCGGAAGCGCAGGTTCAAGTCATGCCGCTGCCGGAGCGAAGCGGAGGTGACGGCATGACCGGAGTCAATAGCCAGGTGTCGGGCGGCTACCTCGGGGCGACGGCCTGGATCGGCGCGGAGGACGTGCCGGCGTTGTACGAGGGGGCGAAGTTCTACTCGTCGGCGGTCGGCGACGCGAACCGCTCGTCGCTCACGTCGTGGTTGACCGGGCTGCTCGAGCGCGAGGGGCCGGTACCGCTGCACCGTGTCGAGACGATGGACCCGGACACGCCGTGCGTGTCGGTGTGCGTGCTCGGGTCGGGGTCGGCGATGGCGGACCTGCCGCCGGCCGGCGACGAGTTCGCGGCGGCGATCCGCCAGATCGAGCGGCTGCAGGGTGTCCGGTTCGGGGCCGTATATCCGCTGGCCGCCGCGACCGTCAGCGCCCTGGCTCCGGTGGTCGCCGCGGCCCAGCTCGGCGTGCCGCTGCTGGACGCCGACGGCATGGGACGCACGTTCGCCCTGATCCACCACACGGCCATGCACCTGGCGGGGGTGTCGCCGACGCCGCTCGTCGCATACGGGCCGACCGGCGAGAGCGTGCTGGTCGAGGCGCTGGCAGGGCCGCGCGCGGACCGTCTGCTGCGGGCCAACGTGGACACGCTCGGCGGCTGGGCGGCGCTGGCGGCGTATCCGACGACGGTCCGCGTGCTGCGCCGTGCCGCCCTGCCCGGCACGGTGTCGCGGATCACCAACGTCGGCCGGGTCCTGCTCCAGCGCACCGATCCCGACCTCCTGATCGGCCGGCTCGGCGCCGTCACCGGCTGCCGGCGACTGGGCCGGGGACGCATCGTCGAGCTGGAGCAGCTGAGCCGGCCCAGCGACGGCACCGTCCCGGCCCACCCGTCCAGCGTCGTGGTCGACGAGACCGGTGGCCTGCGCCGGCAGCTGCGCATCGAGCTGCGCAGCGAGATCGTCGCGGTCTTCGCCAACGGTGCGTTGATCGCGGGCGCACCCGACCTGCTGTGCCTCGTCGACGTCGCCCGCGGCGCGCTGGCGACGCTCGACAGCCTCGAGCGGGGCGACCTCGTCGACGTGCTGGCGACTCCGGCGGACGCGGTCTGGTATTCGGACGAGGGCATGGACATGGTGGGCCTGAGCTCGCACGGCATCCCACTGGAGCATCCGAGACGTCGGGGCGGGCGCCGGTGAGCCAGCGCCCCTCGACACTGCCGATCACCCTCGGCGAGCTGGCGCGCATCCAGCCGCTGGCCGGGGCCGGCCGGCTCCACCTCGCCGACCCGTCGCGCCGGGTCGAGCAGGTCGTGCTGGCCGAGACCTTCGAACGGCTGCGCCGGTGCACCCCGCACGTGCTGGTCGTGCTGCACGACGAAGCGGCCACCGGCGGCTGGTCGCTGGCCGCCGCCCTGCATCTGGCCTGGGAGCGCAACGTCTCGGCGGTGGTGGTGTCGCGTGCCGTCGCCGGGACGGCCAGCGCGGCACTGGCCGAGCGGCTGAACATGTCGCTGCTGATCATCGACGCCGACCCGGTGGACGTCGCGCTGCAACTCGCCGGGCAGGTCAGCGCCCCGGCGGCGGCGCGGGCACTGCGGCAGGCCCTGTGCGCGGAGCGGCTCGCCGAGCAGACCGGCATCCGCGGCGTCCTCGGCGTGCTCAACAGCGAACTGCAGACCGTGCCGGTGGCGCTCGTGATGGGCGGGACGGCCGTGGCCGGGCGCGCCGCCGCCGTGCAGGACCGGCCCAACGTCCAGCGGGTCGAGGTCGAGGTGCACGGTCCAGGCGAACGGCCCTGGGCGCGGCTGGTCGCCGCCGTACCGGCGCACGGGCCGGCGGCCGTGGAACAGGTCGAGTCGTTGCTGCGGCTGGCCCGCCCGTCGCTGCAGGCCGCCTGGGCGCAGACCCGGCTGGACTCCTCGATCCACTCCGCGCACGAACAGGCCGCGTTCGGCCTGCTGCGGCGGCTGGCCACCGAGCCGGCGGACGGTGCCCGCACCGAGGCGGTCGAGGTCGAGGTGCCCTCCTGGAGCAGCGAGCTGGGCTGGCAGGTCGACGGGGCCAACCGTGCGGTGTGGCTGGCGCCGGTCCATCCGTCGGGCGAGCCGTCCGAGGAGGTCACCCACCTCGTGCGCGCCTCGTGGCAGCGGGGCCGCACGAACTGGCCCCTGATCGTGGAGGGCGACAGCTGGATCTCCTGGCACAGCAGCGCCGATCCGGACGACGTGGCCCCCTTGCGCAGGGCGGTGGCCGCCTTCCGCGACTCGGCGGCCGCGCACGGGCTGGTGATCGGCGTCGGACGGGCGCACCCGGGCGTCGCTGGGCTGATGCGGTCGGTCGCCGAGGCCCGGCTGGCCGCGCACGTGGCCCGCGAACGCGGACCGGCCGGCGTGCAGTGGTTCGACCAGGTCGGTCCCCCGGCCGCGCTGGCCTGGCTGCCGGCCACCGAGATCGCCCAGGTCGCCGACCTCTGCCTCACCGACCTGATGGGCGCCCGCGACCGCACGGCGCTGGTACAGACGGTGCTGGCCGTCCTGGACTGCGGCGGCTCGCTCAGCCAGGCCTCGCGACGCCTCGGCGTGCACCGCAACACGGTGCTGGCCCGGCTCGCCCGGGCGCGGCAGCTGGGGCTGACCTACGACGAGCCGGCGCAGCGGCTCGCGCTGCACGTGTTGTGCTACGCGCTGGTCTCGCTGTGGGCGCAGCCCGGCGGCGAACCGTAGGCCGGGCGCCGCGGCGGCGCGGGCACCGTGGTGCCCGCGCGCCTCATCGGCCGATGCCGTAGCGGGTCAGCGCCGCTTCGCCGCTGATGTTGCCGTCCAGCACGTCGGCGCGCACGTCGTCGGCGGAACGCTCCACCGGGTCGCCGTAGCCGCCCCCGCCGCCGGTCGCGCAGCGCACCACGTCGCCCGCCTTCAACTTCAGGCCGTTCACCTTGAGGATGCGCCGCTCGTCCGGGCGCCCCGGGTTGATGACGACCTCGGGGCCGACCGCGTCCTCGCCGCCGAACAGGCCCCACGCGGGCTGGCGGGAGCGCTCGAACCACAGCGACACCGACAGGTCGGTCTGTGCCTCGTACTGCCGGATCACGCCGTTGCCGCCCCGCCACCGCCCCGCGCCGCCCGAGTCCTCGCGGATGCGGTACTCGGTGATCCGCCACGGGTACCGCGTCTCGTGGACCTCGATCGGGATGTCCTTGAGCGACCCGTTGACGTTGTTGATCAGGGCGCTCTCGCCGTCGGAACCGTTCCAGGCGCCCCACCCGCCGACGGTCGCCTCCAGGCTCACGAACTCCCGCCCCACGCGCGGATCGGTGCCCGCCGTGAGAATGATCATCGAGTCGCCGTGGCTCGCCCCGGCCACCCGGTCGGGCAGCGCCGGCGCCAGCGCGCGAGCCACCATGTCGATCAACAGCCCGAGATGGGAGAAGTACCACTGGCACGCCGCGGGGGAGCGGGCGCCCAGCACCGACCCTTCGCGCACCTGGGTCGTCATCGACCGGAACGATCCCCCGTTGCCCGGCAGGTCGGGGCTGACCAGCAGCTTGTAGCCGACCCGCAGTGCCGACACCGCCTGCGAGACCCCGCAGTTCACCGGCCCGACGGTCTGGTCGGCCGACTCGGTGACGTCGAAGTCGATGGTCTCGCCGGACACCGTGATCTTGAGCCTGATCGGGACCGGCGTTTCCAGGTCGATGCCGTCGTTGTCCAGCACGCCCTCGGCGGCGTACACCCCGTCGGGGATCCGGGCGATCACCGCGCGCTCCAGCAGCTCGGTCTGGCGGAAGATCTCGTCCCGGGCCGCCTCCAGCGTGCGCAGGCCGAAGCGGCGCACGATCTCCTGCAGCCGCTTCTCGCCCATCGTGATGCAGGCGATCATCGCGTGCATGTCGCCGGTGGTGGGATACGGGAAGCGGACGTTGGTGCCGATCGTGTCGATGACGTTGCGGACGTGCTTGCCGCCCTCGACGAGCTTTTGCGGGCCGAGGCGCAGCCCCTCCTGGAAGATGGTCACCGAGTCCATCGAACCGCCCGGGTCCTTGGAGCCCACGTCGATCCAGTGCGCGCGCGAAGCGGTGAAGCCGACGAGCGTGTCGGCGACGAACACCGGCCCGAAGATCGTGACGTCGTTGAGGTGGGTGCCGCCCAGGTAGCTGTCGTTGAGGATCCACACGTCGCCGGGCTGCCACACCTCGCGTCCGAACCGCTGCTCGGTGGCCAGCGTGCAGGTCTCCAGGTTGCCCAGGAAGATCGGCAGGCCGGCGGACTGCCCGAGCACCTGGTGGTTCGCGTCGAGCAGCGCGACCACGCAGTCGCCGCACTCGTAGATGATCGGTGTGTACGCCGAGCGGATCAGCGTCGCGTTCATGTCGTCGGCCGCGGAGTTGAGCGCGTTGCGGATGATCTCGACCGTTACCGGGTCGACGTCGACCGCGTCCAGGGTGGCTGTCATTTGCTTTCCTTTCGGCGGATGAGCAGGGAGCCGATGTCATCGAGGCTGACGGTGTAGCCGGGCGGCACGACCGTGGTGGCGGTGTCCTCGACGATGACCGCGGGCCCGTCGAAGGTGTGGCCGACGAACAGGTCGTCACGGCGCGCCACGATCGACGGGCGCGGCTCGCCGTCGAAGACGACCGTGCGGATCCGGTGCGGAAACTCGGCGGTCGTCGCCGCGGGCCATTGCTGCGGCTCGGGCCGGCCGAGGTGGCCGAACGCGGCGGTGCGCAGCGTGACGAGCTCGATCGGGGCGCCGAGGTTGGCGTGGCCGTAGCGCGACTCGTGCAGCGTGGCGAAGCGCTGCGCCAGGGTGTCCAGGAAGTCCGCCCGCGTCGGCTCCGTCGCGTCCGTGAGCGGCACGGTGATCGTGTACTCCTGCGCGGCGTACCGGACGTCGACGGCATGGCTCGCGCTGCGCCGGTCGCCGGCGACACCCTCGTGTGTCAGGGCGTCCAGACCCACCTGCTCCATACGGGTCAGTGCGGCGGCCATGCCCGCGCCGTCCAGGTCCACGTCGAGGAAGAAGTACGGCTCGGTGTAGTCCTGGCGGATCTGGGTCTGCAGCATGCCCCAGGCCGAGAACGCTCCGGGGAAGCGCGGCACCACCGTCTCGGCGATGCCCAGCTCGCGGGCGAGGAAGACCGCGTGCATCGGACCGGCGCCGCCGAAGGCGACCAGCGCCGAGTCGCGCGGCTCGATGCCGCGCGAGACGGTGATCGTGCGGATGGCCTGCGCCATCTTCGAGTTGGCGACGTCACAGATCCCTTCGGCCATCGCCGTCGCGCTCAGCCCGAACTGCTCGGCGATGCCGGTGACGGCCGCGGTGGCCAGGCCGGCGTCGAGGGTCATCTGGCCGGCGGCGAAGCCGTCCGAGTCGATGCGTCCGAGCACCAGGTTGGCGTCCGTCACGGTGGGCTCGGTACCCCCGCGCCCGTAACAGGCCGGTCCGGGGCGTGCTCCCGCCGAGCGCGGCCCCACCCGCAGCCCGCCGGCCTCCACCCAGGCGACCGAGCCGCCGCCCGCCCCCACCGTGTGGATGTTGACCACGCTCATGAGCATCGGCAGCCCTTCGAGCCGCGCCTCGGCCGAGACGTCCGGCTCGCCGTCGACGATCAGCGAAACGTCGAAGGACGTGCCGCCCATGTCGATGCCGATCAGGTTTCGGCGCCCGGTCTGGCGGGACAGCTCGGCACAGGCGATGGCCCCGCCGACCGGCCCGGACAGCAGCGTCTGCAACGGCCGGCGGCGAGCGGACTCGGCCGTGAGGATGCCGCCCGAGGACTGCATGACGTGCAGCGGTACGCCAAGTCCCTTGCCGGCCAGGCGCCGCTCGAGGTCGATGAGGTAGCGCCGGACGATCGGGCCGGTGTAGCCCTCGATCACCGCCGACGAGGTGCGCTCGTACTCGCGCCACTCCTTGGCCGCCTCGTGCGAGACGGACACCGTGAAGTCCTCGCCCAACTCCTCGAGCAGGATCTCCCGCGCGCGCAACTCGTGCACCGGGTTGCGGTAGCTGAACAGGAACGCCACGGCGACGGCGCCGTGACCGCGCTCGCGGGCCTGCCGTGCGGCGTCGCGCACCGCCTGCTCGTCCAGCGGGGCCAGTTCGGTGCCGTCGGCGGCGATGCGCCCGCCGATGCCGACCACGTCACGGCGCGGGACGAGCGGGGTCGGTTTCCGGTAGTGCAGGTCGTACAGGCGGGTCCGCGGGCCTCGGGCGATGTGGTAGCTGTCCTCGACACCGGCGGTCGCCAGCAACAGGACGGGCACCCCGCGCCGCTCCAGGAAGGCGTTGAGCCCCTGGGTCGTACCGTGGACGAGGAAGCCGATGTCGGACGGCCGGTCGACGACCGCGTCGAGACCCAGGAGCACCCCCTCGCTGAGGTTGCCGGGCGTCGTCGACGCCTTCGTCGCCGCGAACACCCCCTCGCGCTCGTCATAGGTGACCACGTCGGTGAACGTGCCACCGATGTCCATCGACACTCGATACCGGGGCATCAGGTCTTCTCCTCAGCGCTATGCGTCCTCGCAAGTTAGGTCGCGCGACGCCCGCCGGACTGTGCGCGCGGCATATCGGCGGCGGCCCCGCGCGTGCGGCGCGCACGATCCGGCTGTTGCCGCCCCGGGTTGGATGAACGGCATGCCGACACCTGGTGTACCGCCGCCCACACCGCGGCGGCCGGCCCGCGCCTGGGCCGCCGAGATCGACCAGGCGATCGACGCCGTGGTCGACGGCGCAGGGCCGGTCGCCGTCGCCGCCGACGCGCCGATCGCGCGGCGGATAGCCTTCGTGACCCGCGACGACCGGCCGGCCGACGCGGGGGCGTGGTTGCCGTTCGGCGCCGAGGTGGGGGAGCTGTCCGCGGACGGCGACGTGCTGCGGGTCGGCCTGGGTCCGGCCACCTCGCTCACCGCCGAGCGGGCGCGCCGCGCCGCGGCCGTCGCCGGTGCGCGACTGAGCACCGGGCCCGTCGCGGTACAGCTCCCGGACGGCCGGTCCGACCTGGTGCCGGCACTGATCGACGGCCTGGTCACCGGCTGTCGCGGCATCGGCCCGGTGACGCTGCACGTTGCCCAGGCCCGGCTCGCCGACGCGGAGCGGGGCCGGCTGGACGCCGACGTGGCGCGCCTGGCCCGGCTGCTGGTGAACGCCCCGGCGAACGTCCTCACCCCGCGGACCGCGGCCGACTGGGCGCAGCGGATCGCTCGGCGCGCCGGCCTCGGCTGCACCGTGCTCGGCCCGCAACAGGTCGTCGAGTCGGGCTTCGGCGGGCTCGCGGCCGTCGGCGCCGGCTCGGCGAACGGGCCCCACCTCGTACAACTCGAATATTCCGGCACCGATCCCGGCAGCGGGCCGGCGGCGGCGCCGGACGTGGCGCTGGTGGGCAAGGGCATCACCTTCGACAGCGGAGGCCTGTCGCTGAAGTCGCCGGCGGCGATGCAGGCGATGCGCATGGACACCGCCGGCGCGGCCGCCGTGCTTGCGGTGATGGCCGGACTGCGGCGCGGGCGTTGCGCGATGACGGTCCGGGCCGTGTTGCCGTTCGCCGAAAACCTGCCCGGCCCGGGCGCGGTCCGCCCCGGCGACGCGGTGACGGCGTGGAACGGCACCCAGATCCAGATCCTCGACACCGACTTCGAGGGACGGGTCGTGCTCGCCGACGCGCTCGCGCTGGCCGCGTCCGCCCGCCCGGGACTGCTCGTCGACCTTGCGACGCTGACGTACCAGGCCGAGATCGCACTCGGACCGCAGATCGCCGCGGTGCTCGGCCGCGACGACGCGGCGGTCGCCCGCGTGCTTCGAGCCGGAGCCGCCGCCGGCGAGCCGCTGTGGCGGCTGCCGTGGGCCGAGCGCTACCTCGATCAGGTACGCACCCCGTCGGGGGTGCGCAACCATCCGCTGCACGACTCGGGCCGGGCGATCACCGCCGCACTGTTCCTCGGCGAGTTCGTTGCCGAGGACGTGCCGTGGGTGCACTGCGACATGACCGGTCCGGCCTGGTCGGGCGATGCTTCCGGCGACGGCGCGACGGGTTTCGGGACCCGCACGCTGCTGCGCCTGCTGACCGCGGGTGCCGGCCACGCGGCCGAGTGACCCGGGCGGCCGAGCGGCGACCGCGTGGTGCTCAGCCCTTCAGCCCTTCAGCCCTTCAGCCCCTCAGCCTTCGGCCCAGTGGCCGTCGCCGGAGTGCCGCGGATCGGGATGCTGACGAGGAGCGCCGTTCCCTGGCCGGCGGGGCTGCTGATGTCCATGTGGCCGCCGAGTGCCTCGATGCGGTCCTGCAGGCCGATCAGGCCGGAGCCCTTGCCGGCGTCGGCTCCTCCGATGCCGTCGTCCCGG
Source organism: Dactylosporangium sp. NPDC048998 (assembly GCF_043197855.1). Classification (NCBI taxonomy): domain Bacteria; kingdom Bacillati; phylum Actinomycetota; class Actinomycetes; order Micromonosporales; family Micromonosporaceae; genus Dactylosporangium; species Dactylosporangium sp. NPDC048998. The sequence goes on along the minus strand of NZ_JBICTV010000008.1, from coordinate 133,912 downwards.
ATGAAGAGCCGGAGGGTGGCGTCGTCGGCCTCGACGTTCATGCGAACCAGCGTCGCCTGGGCGTGCTTGGCGGCGTTCGTGAGTGCTTCCGACACGATGTAGTACGCGCCGACCGCGACCCGTTCGGGCAGGCGCCGATCGATGCTCAGCGTGAGGTCGACCGGGGTGGGACTGCGCCGGGCGAGGGACTTGATCGCCGGGCCGAGTCCGCCCTTGGACAGGATCGCCGGGTGGATGCCCCGTGAGATCTCCTGCAGGTCCTGGAAGGCGGAGTTCAGGCCGTTCGCCACCTGCGACAGCTGTTGCCTGATCGTGTCGAGTCCGGCCGGCACCGAGGTCTCCATCATGCGGAGCTGGAGGCCGAGTGCGATGAGCCGCTGCTGTGCGCCGTCGTGCAGGTCCTGCTCGATGCGGCGGCGGGCGTTGTCGCCGGCGGCGACGATGCGGGCGCGGGAGGCGGTGAGCTGCGCATGGCTGTCGGCGTTGGCGATCGCGGTCGCGACGAGGTCCGTGAAGTCGGCCATGCGTGTCTCGGCCTCGGCCGGCAGGGGCTCGGGTTCCGTGGACATGACGACGGCCACGCCCCAGATGCGGCCGTCGACGATGATCGGCACGGCGACTCCCGAGCGGAGGCCCAGCTCCCGTGCATGCTCGGCGTTGGGGCCAACGGCGTTGTCGTAGGTGTGGATCCGGGCGGCGCGGTGGGTGCGGAGCACCATGACGAGCAGGCTGTCGCCCTCGAGCGGGAATGATCGCTTGCCGGTGAGCACGTTGCGGCCGGCGAGTCTGGTGACCGTACCGTCCGGCTCGTAGCGCAGCAGCGCCGTGGTGTTGTGGCCCAGGACCCGGCCCAGTTCCTCGGTCACCGCGTCGAACACCTTGGCCGGTGCCGCGCCGTGCGCGACCAGCGTCGCCACTCGCCGCAACGCGGCCTGTTGCACGGCGAGCGAGCCGGCCTCCTGGCGGCTTGCTTTCAGCGAGTTGGTGATCGTCTCACGGTCGTATGCCGCCCGCAGCAGCGGCTCCAGGGACGGAACCATCCGCCGCCGGAGGCGTTCCAGCGTGTGTTCGGGCAGGTCCGCCGGGACGAGCAGGGTGCCCAGGGTCGTCAACCCGTCGCGCAGCGGTAGCGCCGCGCGGCGTTCGTCCCCGGCCACCGCTTGGAGCTCGATCGATGCGGCCGGCAGGTCGAGGGCTTGCGCGATCCGCCGGGCCGCCAGGTCCAGCGCCGAGCGCAGATCGCCGGCTCCCAGCATGAGGCGGGCCAGTTCGGCGGCGAGGTCGGCCTCCCGGCGGCGTTCGGTCGTCTCCAGCGCATACGCGCGGGCCAGGTCGGCAAGGCCGCTGACCAGCAGCGCGGCGACGATGAAGATCGCCAGGTCCTGCAGGTCCTGGTTGGTGGAGAGGTTCAGCACCCCGTACGGCAGGACGTGGAAGTAGTTGAAGGCGAGGGCGCTGGCCAGCGATGTCGCCACGCCGAGCGCGGCGCCCCACACGATCGAGACCACCAGGACGCCGATGAGGTAGACCGCCCCTCTGGCGTCCTGATGCGCAGCACCATGGAACGGAAACAGCGCCAGGGTCTCCACGCCGATGAGCGCCACCGCGGCCACGATCCCGAGCGCGATCGGCGGCGTCTTCGCGCGCAACAGCAGCGACAGCAGGCGTGCCCGCATGGGCGGCCGCCCCCTCCCGCGTCGCGTCACCGGCGTGAAGGTCGCGCACGGCCGAGTGGCCGTTGTCGTCCCGTCGCGACGCTACCTCATACCATCCGTTCGATTTTACTGGAATTCGCCGTGGATGCCGTGCCCGTCAGTGCCGGTCAATGCCGGTCGGGCGGCCTGCCACGCTTGCCGCCGCAAACTGGCCGAGGAAGAGTTGGACGTGAGCCCGGATGTCGGCGGGGTGATTCGCAGTGGAGTTCACCGTCTTCTTGATCGCGCTGGTGGCAGTGGCGGTGCTGTCGTCCGCCGGCGCGTGGATCGCCAGGCGCCGAAGCCCGGAAGCCGCGATCGGCCGGGTCAGGCCGCGCAGCGAACGCGACGAGGCCGTCCTGGCCGAGTGGCTGCTCGCCGGTTACCTGTCGGCCGAACAGTACCGGCGGGACATGGCCACCCTCGCCGCGCGGGACGCGCGCCGCCATCCACTGGTCACCCCGCCTGACCGCTGACCGCGTAGCCGCTGCATGGACGGCTCCTGTGCGGCACGTGCCCCCCCGCGGCTTGTCACGCTGTCGTACGCTGCGGACCATTCCCGGCAGAGGAGACGACGTGAAGCACCCGGCAGTGACCCTGAAGTTCTTCTTCATCGCGGTTGTGTCCAGCCTCATCGGCCTGGTTCTCGTTGCCGCGGCGGTGGATGGTCCCGTCCTGAACGCCATGCGTGTGCTGGGCTTCGTGATGATTGCGATCGGGGTGATCAACTTCGCGGTACACGCGGTAGCGGTGCTGCTGTATGACCACGAGTTGTGGCGCAGCACCCATTTCACCGAGGTCGTCGAGACTGAGGATTGAGACGGGTGTCCACCTACATCAAGGCTGTGACGTTCGACTGTCGAGAGCCGTTGGCGCTGGCGGCGTTCTGGGCCGCCGCGCTCGGCAGCAACGTCGATGAGGACGCCACTGCCGACCGCGCATACGTTGAGGCGCCCGGGTGGGGCGGCCCGAACATGTGGTTCGTTCGAGTGCCCGAGCCGAAAACGGCCAAGAATCGGATGCACTTCGACCTGCGCTCGCCGGGCCCGGTCGAGCAGGAAGTCGCTCGACTGCGTGGCTTGGGTGCCCAGATACTGCGCGTGCTGCCCGACCTCACGGTGATGTGCGACCCGGAAGGCAACGAGTTCTGCGTCGAGTAGCGGGCACGCCGCCGTGTCGTGCCATCAGCGCTCCTCGCGGAAGTCGACGTGGCGGCGCGCGAGCGGGTCGAACTTGCGCAGCACAAGCCGGTCCGGGTCGTTGCGCCGGTTCTTGCGGGTCACATACGTGTAGCCGGTGCCGGCGGTGCTGCGCAGCTTGATGATCGGGCGCACCTCGGTGCCGCCGCGGGCCATCAGAGCTTTACCCCGTTGCGGCGCAGCCGGGCCACGACGGCCTCGATGCCGTCCCGGTCGATGGTGCGCAGTCCCTTGGTGTTGACGGTGAGCCGGATCCAGCGGCCCTCGCTGGGCAGCCAGAACCGGCGGCGGTGCGTGTTGGGGTCCCAGCGGCGGCGGGTGCGGCGGTGGGAGTGGGAGACGGCGTTGCCGAAGCCCGGCTGCGCGCCGGTGACGTCACATCGTTTGGGCATGCCGCTACTTTACAATGAAAACCATTTCCAACAAGATGGGGGCATGGCTTTCCGCTCCGACCTCAGCGCGACCCGTACCGCAGCCGTCGAGGACCTCCGGCCGGCCGTCACCGTGCTCGCCGGATTCGCCCCGTCCGCCACGCATGCCGTGGCCCGCGCCCTGCTGCACGCCGACCCGGACCTTCTCCTGGTCCGCCACGACCTCGACGGCGTGCTCCGCGGACAGGTCCAGCGGGTGGTACGCACCAGCGGCGGCCTGCTGGAAGACGTCACGGTCGAGCTGGTGCACGGCTGCGTCCAGTGCACGCTGCGCGAGGACGTGCTGCCCACGCTCGCCCGGCTCAGTCGCGAACACCCGGGCCGCGACCTCGTGCTGGTGCTGCCACCCGCGGTCGACCCCGAGTCGCTCGCCGCCGCCTGCGCCGGCCACCCGGTCACCGAATCCGTCCGGTTCGACTCGTACGTCACCGTGGTCGATGCCGCGACCGTGCTCGATGACCTCACGTCCACCGACGACCTGCGCCACCGCGGCATGCACGCCGCCCACGACGACCACCGAGGTGTCGCCGAACTGCTCGTCCGCCAGGTCGAGTACGCCGACACCGTCGTGCTCTGGGCCGACCCGGACGCCGACGGGTTCGAGCTCGCCCGGATGGGCACCCTGCTGCACCGGCTCGCACCGTGGGCCACCCACTTCACCGACGGCGTCACGCCGGTCGTCGACTGCGCCCGGATGACCCGCCGGCTGCGTGACACCCGCCGTCACGACCCGAACGTCCCCGGCATGCTGGGCCGGGTCATGGAAGGGTTCAGCATCGGCGTGCACGAGCCGGCCGCCGACTGCGGCGTGGTCTCCGTGCTGTTCCATGCCCGTCGGCCGTTCCACCCACAGCGCCTCCACGACGCGCTGGAGGATCTGACCGGGGAGGCGCTGCGCAGCCGCGGGCAGTGCTGGATCGCCAGCCAGCCCGACGGCGCGGTCGGCTGGGAGTCGGCCGGCGGCGGCGTCGCGCTCGGCACCCTGGGCTTCTGGCTCGCCGCCCTGCCCACCCACCGCTGGGACGAGGCCACGACCCTGCGCCGCCTCGCCGCCAACCTCAACTGGGACCCCTACTACGGCGACCGCGGCACCAGCCTCGTCTTCATCGGCCTGCACCTCGACCCAGCCGCGATCACCGACCTGCTGCGCGCGTGCCTGCTCACCGACGACGAAGTTGCCGGCGGCTTCGACGCCTGGCGCGACCTGCCGGATCCGTTCGCCAACTGCTTCCCGCTCTTCGAGAAGGACTGACATAGGGTTGCGGGCGACGCTACGAGGCGGCCGGCATGGGCCTCCTGACCGGCCGGCCCGTTGTGTGCCGGCCACAAGGCCTCATATAAATCGGCGTAGATGAACATAGCGGCATGGCTGCGACGTTCGTCGAGCCGGGGCAGGACGGGCAGGCAGCGGGACGGCGGTGCGGCTGTGTGGCTGGGCATCGCTCGCCCTCACGGTGTGGCACGGCATGGCTATCCTCGCCGAGGCGGCACGGGGCCGCTCAGGGGGAGGAAACTGATGAAGTCCAGCAGGAGTCGCCTGCTCGCCTTGGTGCTGTCCGGCGTGCTCACCGTCACCGCGGCCTGCGGCGGCAAGAGCGACAACAGCGACGCCGCGCCGGCGGCAAGCGGATCGACCAGCGCGGCGGCGTCGCCGGAGGCCGATGCGCGCACGGAACTGGCCAACGCGTTCAACAAGCTCAACGGCGTCACCATGGCGTATTCGATGACCACCGAATCGGGTACCGCGGGCATTACCAAGTTGACGGGCTCCAGCGACCCTGCCACGAGGGCCAACAGCGGCTCGATGACCATCACCGCACAGGGGCAGGAGATCACCGCTGAGATCATCACCGTCGGCACCGACCTGTACCTGAAGCTGGGCCTGCCGATTCCGGGCCTCGACCCGAAGAAGTGGATGTACGTCGACGGCTCCAAGACGTCGCTGAGCAAGCTGGGCCTCGGCAACCCGGACGACCCGACCAACGTCAAAGGGCTCACCGACGCGATCGCGACAGTCGAGCGGACCGGCGCAGGCGCGTTCAAGGGCACGATCGACATGACCAAGCGCAACCTTCCGGCGTCCAGCGCCGCCCTGATCCAGGAGATGGGCGACGCGGCGAAGTCGGTGCCGTTCGAGGCGACGGTCGGCGCCGAGGGGTATGTCGCCTCGCTGACTGTGAAGATGCCCGGCGCCGGTCAGGTTCCGGCGACGACGGCCACGACGACGTTCAGTGACTTCGGCAAGCCGGTCTCGATCAGCAAGCCGGCCGCCGCGGACGTGCAGCCGGCACCCGCGGCGCTGCTGTCCCAGTTCGCCTGATTCGCAAGCGGGGCCCCGCTATGGCCCGTCGCCATAGCGGGGGCCCTGCCTCGAAGCCGGCGGCAACACCGTGCGGGGCTGCTACTGCAGGCCGCCGCGGACGGACGTGATGCGCTGTGTGTTGAAGCCGAGCCAGTGCATCCGGCCCACGTAGCGGGCATGCTCGATCTTGAGGCAGCGGTCCATGATCACTGTCAGGCCGGCGTCCTCGGCGATCCGTGCGCCCTCCGCGTTGATCACGCCGAACTGGCACCAGATCGCGCCGGCGCGGATCGCCGCGGCGTCGCGCGCGATGCCCGGCAGCGCGTCCGGCGCCCGGAAGACGTTCACGACGTCGACCGGCACGGGTACGTCCGGCAGGCTCGCGTAGCACGTCTCGCCGAGGATCTCCGCCTCACGGGGATTCACGGGGATCACGCGGTAGCCGTGCCGTTTGAGGTAATAGCCGACGAAGTAGCTGGCCCGCAGCTCGTTGTTCGACAGGCCCACGATCGCGATGGTCCGCGCGCCGTGAAGCACCCGCTGGATCGTCAGTGGGTCCTGGTATAGCCCGAGATCGAGATCGGTCATGCCCCTCGCTACCTTCTTCCCGCCGACGCGGCGACGTGGGCGAAGCCCTGCTCGAGGTCCCAGATCAGATCCTCGACGGACTCGGTGCCGACCGACAGCCGTACCGTCCCCGGGGCGACGCCGGCCGCGCGGAGCTCGTCGTCACTGAGCTGGCGGTGCGTCGTGCTGGCCGGGTGGATGATCAGGCTCTTCGCGTCGCCGACGTTGGCCAGGTGGGACCAGAGCGTCACGCCGCGGATGAGGTCCTGGCCGCCGGTTCGGCCGCCGGCACACTCGAAGGAGAACACCGCGCCCGCGCCGCGGGGCAGGTACTTCTCCACCAGCGGCCGGTACCTGCTCGTCGGCAGGCCCGGGTAGGTCACGTCGGCCGCGAGCTCGTGCGACTCGAGGAACGCCGCGACCGCCCGCGCGTTGGCGACGTGGCGCTCCATCCGCAGCGACAACGTCTCGAGCCCCTGCAGGAACAGGAACGCGTTGAACGGCGAGAGCGCCCCGCCGAGGTCGCGCAGGGTCTCGGCCCGCAGCTTCATCAGGTAGCCGTAGGCACCGAACGTTTCGTGGAACTGCAGGCCGTGATAGGCCGGCGACGGATCGGCGATCACGGGAAACCGCCCGTTGGACCAGTTGAACGTGCCCGCCTCGACGACGATGCCGCCGATGCTCGTGCCGTGGCCGCCGATGAACTTGGTCGCCGAGTGGATCACGATGTCGGCGCCCCATTCGATCGGGCGGCACAGGTACGGTGTCGCGAACGTGTTGTCCACGATGAGCGGCAGGTCGTGCTCGTGCGCGACGGCCGCGACGGTCTCGATGTCCAGCACGTTGCCGGCGGGGTTGCCGATTGTCTCGCCGAAGAACGCCTTCGTGTTCGCGCGGACCGCCCGCCGCCATGCGTCCGGATCGTCGGGGTCGACCCAGGTCAGCTCGACGCTCATCTTGCGCAGCAGGTGCTTGAGCTGGTTGACCGTCCCGCCGTACAGCGCCGAGGACGACACGACGTGATCGCCCGGCTGCAGCAGCGTGAACAGCGCGGCCGCCTGCGCGGCGATCCCGCTGGCGAACGCCACCCCGCCGCAGCCGCCCTCGAGGTTGGCCACCCGCTCCTCGAACACCGCGACGGTCGGGTTCATGATGCGCGAGTACGTGTTCCCGTACTCCTGCAGGTTGAAGTACGCCGCCGCCGACTCCGGGTCTTCGAACACGTAGCTGGTGGTCTGGAAGATCGGCACGGCGCGCGCGCCCGTGTTCGGATCGGGCCGCTGCCCGGCATGCAACTGCCGTGTCTCGAACCCGAAGTCACGGGCCTGCTCGGCACGCGGCGGCTGTTCGGTCACGAAACCCTCATTTCTCGACGTCACGCGCCGGCCTCGCCTTCGGCCAGGAAGCGGCGGATGATCGGCGTCTGCCGCGCCTCCTCGAGCAGGAAGCAGTCGTGGCCGTACGGCGCGTCGATCACATGGCACTCGACCGGTTTGCCGAGAGCGTGCAGGGCGTCCTCGATCTCCTTCGACGCGGACGGCGGGTACAGCCAGTCGGAGCTGAACGCGATCAGCAGCGTCCGCGCCGAAACGCCCTCGAGCGCCCGGGCGAGCGATCCGCCGCCGTGCTGCCGCGCCAGATCGAAGTACGTCAGCGCCCGCGAGGTGTAGAGATAGGTGTTGGCGTCGAATCGCCTGACGAACGAGTCGGCCTGATGACGCAGGTAGCTCTCGACCTGGAACTCCGGTTCCGTGATCGTGTGGCGGATGTCGTCGGCGGACTGCAGCCGCCGGCCGAACCTGTCGGCCATCGCGGGTGCGGACAGGTAGGTGACGTGGCCGACCATCCGCGCCACGCCCATGCCGGCTTCGGGCGAGCGGCCCGTGCCGTGGTAATGGCCGCCCTGCCAGGCCGGGTCACGCATGATCGCGTCACGCGCGATCGCGTTCCAGGCCACGCCCTGCGCGTGGAGGGCGTGCGTGCTGGCGATCACCACGACCGCATCGACCCGATCGGGAAAGAGAATCGCCCATTCCAGCGCCTGCATCCCGCCGAGCGAGCCCCCGGCCACCGCCGCCAGCCGCTCGATGCCGAGGACGTCCAGGAACGCCCGCTCGGTGCGCACCATGTCGGCGACCGTGATGACCGGAAAGTCCGACCCGTACGGCATTCCGGTCGCCGGGTTGATGGAGGACGGCCCGGTCGTACCCTTGCAGCCGCCGAGCAGGTTCGTGGAGACCACGAAGAACCGGTCGGTGTCGAACGCCTTGCCCGGGCCGATCATGCCGTCCCACCATCCGAGACCCTTGCCGGTCGCGCCGTCGCGGTCCTCCGCCGCGAACCCGTCACGGGTGCTCTCCGCGGACGTCACCGACATGCCGGCCGCGTGGGCGTCGCCGCTGAGCGCGTGGCACACCAGGATGACGTTGTCCCGATCGGGGGAGAGGGTGCCGTACGTCTCGTAGGCCACTCGAACCTGGCGTAGCTCCCGCCCGCAGTCGAGCCGGACCGGCTCCGGCAGGTCGGCGTACTGCGTCTCGACACGACCGACGGAGCCGGCTACGCGTGTCGAGGCCGATCCCATGGGCGCGATCATAGCCTGATCCGCCCGCCCGGTGTACTGTCAACCATCCCTACCGGATAGGTATGGGGACTGGGCGAAAGGGGTATCACGCGACATGACGACGGTCGAAAACGGGGTCAACGTTCAGGCACTGCTCGACGCGCGCGCGGCGCTGAAGGACGCGCCCGAGGCCGCCCAGTTCACCTGGCGGGCATCGGCGAAGTGGCAGCGGGGCGTCCACAGCACCACGACGATCCAGCACTTCTTCGGTCTCGGGCAGGAGCAGAGCCACAAGACGGAGGCCGTGTTCGACGCCGACCACCCCGAGGTCTTCGCGGCGGAGGACAACGGCATCACGCCGATCGAGTACCTCCTCGTCGGCCTGGCGAGCTGCCTCACGGCCGGCGTGGCCTCCGTCGCGCAGAACCGCGGCATCCAGCTGCGCTCGGTCGAGTCGATCGTCGAGGGCAACCACGACATCCGCGGAATCCTCGGCGTCGACAGCGACGTCCGCAACGGCTTCAACGACATCAAGGTGACGTTCACCATCGACGCGGACGCCTCGAAGCAGGACATCGACGCGCTGGTGGCCCAGTCCCAGAAGCGCTCGGCCGTGTTCGACGCGCTCACCAATCCCACGAACGTGACCGTCGAAGTCGCCTGAGCGGTTTGACGGCTGGAGGGCCGAGCCATCGAGCGCGCTACCACGGTCGTCATCGGCGCGGGGCATGCGGGCCTCGCCGCGAGCCGCTTCCTCGGCGACCGGTCGATCGACCACGTCGTGCTGGAGCGCGGCGAGGTGGCGAACTCCTGGCGGCGCGAACGCTGGGACTCCCTGCGGCTGCTCACGCCCAACTGGCTGAGCCGCCTGCCGGGCCATCGCTACGAGGGCCCGGATCCCGACGGTTACATGACGATGGGCGAAGTGGTCGAGTTCATCGAGCGCTTCGCCCTCGCCTCGCGCGCCCCCGTCCGGACCGGCACGAACGTCACATCGGTACGACGTGCCGGCGACGAGTACCACGTGACGACGAACCGCGGCGAGATCCGCTGCCGGGCGGTGGTCATCGCCACCGGCGCCTGCAACCGGCCGGCGGCGCCACCGTTCCGCGACGCGATACCCGGGTCGGTCGAGCAGTTCACGCCGTTCGACTACCACGGACCCGCCGGACTTCCGGACGGCGGCGTACTCGTCGTGGGGGCATCGGCCACCGGCGTGCAGTTGGCGGCCGAGCTGCAGCGGTCGGGCCGGCCGGTGACCCTCTGCGTCGGGGAGCACGTGCGGTTGCCGCGCACGTACCGCGGACGGGACGTGCTGTGGTGGATGCACACGTCCGGCGTGTGGGACCAGCGCTACGACCAGATCGACGATCTCACCCGGGCCCGGCGCCTGCCCTCGCCCCAGCTCGTCGGGGCCTCGGAGGCCTCGGAGCGCAGGACGCTCGACCTCAACGCCCTCGCCGCGATGGGCGTCGGGCTGGTGGGCCGCTGGGCGGCCGTGCGTGACGGCCGCGCACTGTTCTCCGGCGGCCTGCGCAACGTGTTCTCGCTCGCGGACCTCAAGATGGAGCGCCTGCTGGACACGTTCGACGCGTGGGCGCGCGGCGACGGCCGCGACGCCGAGGTCGACGGTCCCGAGCGCTTCGCCCCGACGCGGGTACCCGAATCGAACCGGCTGCAGCTCGACCTGCGAAGCGGCGAGATCCGGGCGATCGTGTGGGCGACCGGCTTCCGGCCGGACTACGGGTGGCTCGACGTACCCGTCGTCGATGCGAAGGGCCGGCTGCACCACGAGGGTGGTGTGGTCCTCGACAGCCCGGGACTCTACGCGCTGGGACTGCCCGTGCTGCGGCGGCGCAAGTCCACGTTCGTCCACGGCATCGAGGACGACGCCCGCGAGGTGGTCGATCACCTCGCCCGGCACCTGGCCGGCCGCCGCTGACCCGGCGAGATCCCGGCGAACCGGTCCCGTCCGGACGGGGACCGTGGACCCTCCCGCACCGGGCCTTGTGGCCCTGCTGCGGCCCGGTCGCCGAGTGATCCGCTGTGGCCTGTCGCCGCCGTCGGCGCGGCGGGCCTGGGAGGGTTTGCGGAGATGGTGGATGTTGCGGGGCCCGCGTCGGTCGGCCTCGGTGACGGGGCCGCGCCGCCGGGCATGCTGACCGGCGACCGCCAGGGGCCGTGGCAGCGCCTCGTCCTGGCGGTGTTCATCGCGGTACCGTCGCTGGCCGTGCCCGCCGCCGTGTGGATCGCCTGGGGGTGGGGCGTGAGCTGGCGGGACGTGGCGATCGCCGCCGTGCTCTACGTGGTGACCGGCAGCGGGATCACCGCCGGCTTCCACCGCCACTTCACCCACGGCTCGTTCCGGGCCCGCCGCGGGCTGCGGATCGCGCTGGCGATCGCCGGCAGCCTGGCGATCGAGGGCCCGGTGATCCGGTGGGTGGCCGACCATCGCAAGCACCACCAGTTCTCCGACCGCGACGGCGACCCGCACTCGCCCTGGCGGTACGGTACGTCGGCGTGGGCGGTGGCGAAGGGGCTCGTCTGGGCGCACGTCGGCTGGATGTTCGAGCCCGCGCAGGCGCCGCAGCACCGGTACGCGCCGGACCTGCTCGCCGACCGCGACGTCGTGCGCGTGTCCCGGTCGTTCCCGCTTTGGGTGGCGGTCTCGCTCCTGCTGCCCGCCGCCTGCGGTGGGTTGCTGGCGCTGTCGTGGCAGGGGGCACTGACCGGCTTCTTCTGGGGCGGCCTGGTCCGCATCGGCCTCCTGCACCACGTGACCTGGTCGGTCAACTCGGTCTGCCACGTCTTCGGCAAGCGGCAGTTCGCGTCCCGGGACCGCTCCACCAACGTGTGGTGGCTCGCCCTGCCGTCGCTGGGGGAGTCGTGGCACAACCTGCACCACGCCGAGCCGACCAGCGCCCGGCACGGGGTGCTGCGCGGCCAGCTCGATCCCAGCGCCCGGCTGATCCGGATCTGGGAGGCGATCGGATGGGCATGGGACGTGCGCTGGCCCGACCCGGCCCGGATCGCGGCGCGGCGGCTTACGCCGTGATGCCGTACACCTTCAGCTTGCGGTAGAGGCTGGAGCGCGACATTCCGAGCCGGGCGGCCGCCAGCACCCGGTTGCCGTCGGTCTCCTGCAGCGCGGCGACGATCGCGTCCCGCTCGGCCGTCTCCAGCGGGGTGAGCACGTGCCGCGAGGTCGTCTGGCAGTACGCCGGCAGGTCCTGGGCCTGGATCTCCCCGACCGGCCGGCGCCGCAGCGCGTGCTCGAGGGCCTCGCGCAGCTGGGAGACGTTGCGCGGCCAGGAGTAGCGCGCGATGACCCGTTCGGCGTCCGGACTGAGCCGCACCTTGCGGTTGGGGGCGATCTCGCGCAGGACCGATGATGTGATCGCGGCGAGGTCGTCGGTACGGCACCGCAGCGGTGGCACGTTGATCGCCACCTCGAAGTGGCCGAGGAGCGCGTGGAACGGCAGGTCGGAGTCCAGTGAGGAGTCGGACAGCGTCGCGACGAACGAGGTGGGGCCGCCGAGCCGGCCGATGGCGGTGAAGAACGCGTCGAGCTGCTCGACCCCGTCGGTGGTGGCCTGGTCGACGTTGCGGACGATGTAGAGCGTCGGCTCCCGCTTGCCGGCCAGCAGCGAGTTGATGTCGGTCTGGGCGCTGCCGATGGTCAGCTGGGCGGCGTCCATCGACACACTGCGGCCCACCGGGTGCGAGGCGTGGAAGATCTCGGCGACCAGGGTGAACTTGCCGCTGCCGGTCTCGCCGAGCACGATCGCCGGCACCTGCGCCGCGAGGGCCTCGCGCAGCTCGTCGCAGGCGCGCACCCACGCCGGCGACCGGCCACCGGTGATGGCCTCGTGCGGCCGGTACAGGTCGCCGGCGATGCGGGAGGTCTGTGGGCTCGCGACGGCGACCTGCGGCAGCGCCTGCTCGGTGAAGTCGCCCAGCGATCCGGCCCGTTCTTTGGTGACGAGGTCGGCGATCACCACCATGCCGGCCACCTCGGCGCCGGCCAGGATCCGGGTGCCCCGGATGTGCACCATGCGTCCCCCCGGCAGGACCAGGGTGTCGCTGACCCGGTCGCGGCGGCTCATGAGGAAGGTCGCGTGCTCGCGCAGGGTCAGCTGTTCGCCGGCGTTGAACAGCCCCTGTGCCGCGGCGTTGGCGATGAAGACCGAGTCGCCGAAGGCGAAGACGGCCTGGCGGGACGCCCGGGCCTCGACGCGCAGGTAGGTCTCGAAGACGGCGTGCTGGGACTGGCTGCGATCCAGGAGCAGGTTGCGGCTGATGTCCTTGGCGGCGCTCTTCGCCAGCGTGTGCATCAGCGGGCTCCACGTCTGGGTGAGCGTGGAGATGTCCAGCACGCCCTCCACCCGGCCGGTCAGGGGATCGATGACCGGGGCGCCGGTGCAGGCGAAGGACTGCAGGTGCTCGGTGAAGTGCTCCGGCCCGACGATGCTGATCGGCTGGCCGGCCTCGAGCACCGTGCCAACGCCGTTGGTGCCCATGGTCGACTCGGAGTAGTTGAAGCCCGGCGCGAACTCGACCCGGTCGAGCAGCCGTCCGACCGCCGAGGACAGGTCGATGCGCTGAACCAGTCTGGCCTTGTGGTCGGTCAGGGCGATGACCAGCGGAAGGTCCGCGGTGTCGTTGCCGAGTTGCGTGAGCACCGGACGCGCGCAGCGCACCAGGCGGGATCCGAGGTCGATGTCGCTGGTGTAGTCGCTGTGCGGCCGTCCGCTGTCGACGCCGGCCGCCTGGCTGCGTTCCCATGAGGCCGCGAGCACGTCGGGCACGCCGGTGGCGCCCGCGCGGCCGGACTCGAGGAAGTCCGCCCTGGCCGCGGCCACCCGGAGGAGCCGGTTGTCGGTGTCTGGCACGCACACCTCCCGGGGCGCCTCGTTGACCGCGACGAAATGGTCCGTTGACCTGGTGGAAATACATCCTGGCTGAGACCCACGCCACATCCAAGCCTCGCCGGTGTCCGATGTTGGGACACCGCCGCCCGGTGAGACACGAGCAAGGTTGTCGGCACGCCGGAGTTGCGCAGGAAACCCGCCGGAAACGCGGTCGCCTTGCGCAGCCACCCGTGGACTCACCGACCAAGGAGCGGCATGGACACCTTGATCAACATTGACAACGGAGGCACGCTCACCGACATCTGCGTCTGGGACGGCGACCGGTTCACCTACACCAAGACCCTCACCACGCCGCACGACCTGTCGGAGTGCCTCTTCGCCGGGATCGAGAAGGCCTCGGCCGCCCTCTACGGCGACGCCGACACGGAACGGTTGCTGCACGCCACCCAGCACATCCGCTACTCGACCACCCAGGGCACCAACGCCCTGGTCGAGCGGCGAGGTCCGATGATCGGCATCCTCAGCACGATGCCGGACCTGTTCGAGCGGATGCGCGGCGGTGCGGCCGAGCGGGACCTCTTCGACGCGCTGGTCGCCGACGGGGCGCTCACCATCGACATGGACGCGACCGACGAGGAGATCGACTTCGAGGTCGTCCAGCGGATCAACCGGCTCACCACCCTGGGCGCCGCCCGGGTGGTGGTGGCCGGCGCGTCGCCGGAGCTGGAGCGCCGGCTGCGCAGCGTGCTGCTGCGCAGGTTCCCGCGGCACCTGCTCGGCTCGGTCCCGCTGCTGTACTCGTGGGACCTCGCCGGCGACCGCGACCACCCGCGCCGCGTGTGGTCGTGCGTGCTCAACTCGTTCCTGCACCCGACGATGGAGCGGTTCCTGTACGCGGCCGAGCGGCGGCTGAAGTCGTACAAGGTGATCAACCCGCTGCTGGTCTACCGCAACGACGGGGCCTCCTCGCGCGTGGCCAAGGCGGTGGCGCTCAAGACGTACTCCTCCGGGCCGCGTGGCGGCCTCGAGGGTACGGCGGCGCTGGCCCGCATGTACGGCCTGGACCACACGTTGATGATGGACATCGGCGGCACCACCACCGACGTGGGCGTCGTCCGCGGTGGCGCGGTGGCGGCCGGCGAGCGCGGCACGATCGAGGGCGTCGGGATCTCGTACCCGATGAGCAACGTGCACTCGACGGGCGTCGGCGGGTCCTCGGTGATCTCGGTGGTGGACAGGCAGATCACCGTCGGGCCGCACAGCGTGGGAGCGGCCCCGGGCCCCGCCTGCTTCGGCTTCGGCGGCCAGGAGGCCACGATCACCGACGTCAACCTGCTGCTCGGGGTCCTCGACGCCGACACCTACCTCGGCGGCACCTTCCGGCTCGACGCCGAGCGTTCGGCCGCGGTCATCACCGAGTCCATCGCCACTCCGCTGGGCATCGGCCTGGAGGAGGCGCTGATCCGGATGGAGCGGGCCTACTTCGACGCGCTGGCCCGGGCCTTCGCGCACCTGGTCGAGGAGGATTCGACCCTCCTCGCCTTCGGCGGCGCCGGCCCGATGAGCGCCGCGGGCGCCGCTCGCCCGGCGGGGGTGAAGCGGGTGCTGATCCCGCGGATGGCGGCCGTCTTCTCCGCGTTCGGCATCGCCTTCTCCGACATCGGCAAGACCTACGAGGTCGGCGTGGCGGAGCCGACCACGGCCGGCGCCGCGGCGACCTACGACGAGATGATCGCCCGCGCCCGGCGCGACCTCTTCCAGGAGGGCTACGCCCTCGACGACTGCCGCACCGACGTGCTGCTCACCGTCGAGCACACCGACGGGTCGGCGGTGGCGACCGCGCCGTACCGGGCCGGAGACATCGTGGACTTCCCCGGCAAGCAGGTCTCCCTGCGGCTGTCGGTGACCGCCGCGCTGCCGCACCCCGAGATCGCCCCCGACACCCACGTGCCCGGGATCCGGGTGGCAAGCCCCGAGGCCCGGCCCGTGCGGTCGGCGCCCGACCAGGTCGACAAGGTGCCGGTGTTCGTGCTCACCGAGATGCCGCCCGGTGCGTGCGGCGAGGGCCCGGCGATCGTCGAGGGCCCGTTTTTCACCGCCCGCGTGCTGCCGGGCTGGCTGTTCCGGGTCACCGCCTCGGGCGACCTGCTGCTCACCGACACCCACTGACATCCCCCGACCGCCGCGAGAGGAAGGTCATCATGCGCGTCGCCATGACCGAATACCTCGTCATCGACCTCGAGACCGAGCGCTGGGTCTGCCGCGTGTGCGACCGCGACATCTGGTCCGCCCACGAGAACTACAAGCCCGGCTGCCTGGTCTACGACCGTGACCCGCGCGAGATCCACCAGCCGATCATCGATCCCGACCGCTACGAGTTCACCTTCTCCCCGGACCCGGCGTACTGCCGGATCCTGGAGTTCTACTGCCCCGGCTGCGGCACCCAGATCGAGACCGAGTACGTCCCGCCCGGACACCCGCCGACGGTCGACATCGTCATCGACGTCGCCGCGCTGCGCGCGCAGTGGCAGGAGCGCGGCGTCGACCCCGAAGCGGTCCACAACTACGGGCCCGGCGAGGACGCCCAGCGATACACCGCCTTGCACAAGGCGACCGGCCACATCCGCTGATCGCGCGAGGAGAAAACACGACGATGAAACGCATCTCCGTCGACATCGGGGGCACCTTCACCGACTGCTTCTTCGTCTGGGACGACACCTACGTCGAGGCGAAGGCGCTGACCACCCATCACAACCTGGCGCTGGGCTTCAACGAGGCGCTCGACCTGGCGTGCGGCCGCGCCGGGCTGGACCGCGGCGTCGTGCTCAAGGAGGTCGACTCGGTCCGCTACGCCACCACCCTGGGCACCAACGCCCTCATCGAGCGCAAGGGGCCCAAAGTGGGGGCGATCGTCACCCACGGCTTCGAGGACACCATCCCGCTCTCCCGCGGCCGGGGGTACGGCGAGGGCCTGGACTACTCGATGCAGCAGAACCTCCCGGCCGCCGAACGGCCCGAGCCGCTGGTGCCGCGGCACCTGATCCGCTCGGTCAAGGAGCGCGTCAACTCGGCCGGCAAGGTCGTGGCCGAGCTCGATCCCGAGGACGTCCGCACGGTGGTCAGGGAGCTGGTGGACGCCGGCGTCGAGGCCCTCGTGGTCTCGCTGGTCAACGCCACCGAGAATCCCGAGCACGAGCTGGCGATCCAGGAGATCGTCCTCGACGAGTTCCCGGCCCACGAACTGGGCGCCATCCCGGTGCTGCTGGGCCACCAGGTCTCCGGCCGCAAGGGCGAATACGTGCGGGCGACCTCCACCATCGTGGACGCCTTCCTGCACGAGATCATGTTCCACGCGCTCAGCCAGCTCTCGAACAACCTGCGCGACTCCGGATACGACAAGCCGATGCTGGTCATCCACAACTCCGGCGGCATGGCGCAGATGAACTCCACCGACGCCCTGCAGACCATCCACTCCGGTCCGATCGCCGGCGTCGGCGCCGCGGAGCACCTGTCGAACGAGACCGGCCTCGGCCA
This sequence comes from Dactylosporangium sp. NPDC048998, assembly GCF_043197855.1. Taxonomy (NCBI): domain Bacteria; kingdom Bacillati; phylum Actinomycetota; class Actinomycetes; order Micromonosporales; family Micromonosporaceae; genus Dactylosporangium; species Dactylosporangium sp. NPDC048998. Next base: position 116,751 of record NZ_JBICTV010000008.1, on the reverse strand, counting down.
CGTGATCTCCACCGACATGGGCGGGACGTCCTTCGACATCGGCCTCGTGCCCGAGGGCGGGGTGAAGCACTACGACTTCCTGCCGACCATCGACCGCTGGCTGGTCTCGGTGCCGATGGTCCATCTCGACACGCTCGGCGCGGGCGGCGGCTCCATCGTGACGTACGACCGGATCCACCACTCCATCAAGATCGGCCCGGAGTCGGCCGGCTCCAACCCCGGCCCGGCCTGCTACGACCGCGGCGGGCTGCGTCCGACGGTGACCGACGCCGACCTGTTGCTCGGCTACCTGGACCCGGACAACTACGCCAAGGGCTACATCAAGCTCAACCCGAAGCGCTCCCGGTTCGCCATCGAGGAGAACCTGTGCGACGAGCTCGAGATGGACGTGCTCGATATCGCCCGCGCGATCAAGGACGGCGTCGACGAGCAGATGGCCATCGGCATCGGCAAGGAGCTGCGGGTCCGTGGCTACCTGCCGGAAGACTTCACGATGCTCGCGTACGGCGGCAACGGCCCGCTGCACGCCTGCGGCATCGCCCGCCATGCCGGCATCAAACGGGTCCTGGCCCCGCCGTTCTCGTCGGTGTTCTCCGCCTGCGGCGCCGGCAACATGAAGCAGCTGCACTTCCACGAGCGCGGCGTGCACATCACGATGTACAACGCCACCACCCGGTCGCTGTACGACCGGTACGCGGAGTTCAACGCGATCGTCGAGGAGCTCGAGGCCCGGGGACGCGAGGACCTGGTGCGCCAGGGCTTTCCGGCCGGTGACGTGCGGTATCGCCTGGAGCTGGACATGCGCTACGGCAACCAGCTGCTGACCCAGGCGGTCGCCCTGGACGTCAACCGGATGAACGGCGTCGGCGACGTCCTGCACATGATCCGCGCCTTCGGCGACGTCTACAGCCACCGGTTCGGCGCCGCCAGCGCGGCACCCGAGGCCGGCATCCGCGTGGGCACCGTGCGCGTGGCCTCCTACGTCGACGGCGACGTCGTCAGCTTCGACTCGCTGGAGGCCCCCGGTCCGCGCACCGTGCCGGCCGCGATGTCCCGCCGCAAGGTCCACTTCATCGGCCATCGCGAGCCGATCGACACCCCAATCTTCGACCAGACCTCGCTGTCGCACGAGTACGTGATCCCCGGTCCCGCGATCGTCACGACCGAGAACACCACGTACCTCGTCGAGCCGGGCTGGCGGCTGGAGCCGACGGTGCAAGGCGCCGTCTGGTTCCGGCAGGACTGATCGAGCACACCAGGAGAAGACCATGACTGTCACGGACGAGCAGAACACCCTTACGCCGCAGGAGCGCGAGTGGGTCGACCGGTTCATGGACGAGACCACGCTCTTCCTCGGTCCCGACCCGCTGATCATGCGCGACCACTCGATCCAGGCGCGGTCGTCGCGGGAGACGAGGGCGATCGCCGCCGGTGTCGACCGGCTGGTGGTCGAGCGGATCCGCAAGCGGATCGCCGGCGCGCTCGACGAGGGCTACGAGATGTGCGAGGCGCAGGGTGCGGCGCCCGGTGCGAAGTGGGGTGACCTGACGACCGCGATCTACACCGCGGCCGGCGACGTGTCCTACCTCTCGTGCCACGGGGTGATCGCGTTCTCCGCGGTCCTGCACCACCCGATCCGGTACATCATGAAGTACTGGAAGGACGAGCCGACCGTCGGCATCCACGAGGGCGACGGGTTCATCCACAACGACGCCCGGTTCGGCAACATCCACAACACCGACCAGTCGATGATCATGCCGATCATGCGCGAGGGCGAGGTCATCGCCTGGGTCGCGGCGACCATCCACGAGGGCGAGAACGGCGCCTGCGAACCGGGCGGCATGCCGTCGGGCTCGGAGACGCCGTTCGACGACGGCATCCGGATGAGCCCGTTCAAGATCGTCGAGCGCGGTCACCTGCGCCGCGACCTGCTGACCTTCCTCCAGCACTCCGTGCGCGACCCCAAGCTCCAGCTGGCCGACCTGAAGGTGAAGATCACCGCGGTTCGCAAGATCATGGAGCGCATCGACAAGGTCATCGACGAGGTCGGGGCCGACACGTTCGTGGCGGCCCTGCGGATCACCGTCGAGGACGTCGACGCCGAGGTGCGCCGCCGCATCAGCGAGCTCCCCGACGGCACGTACCGCTTCAACCAGTTCATGGACTCGACGCTGAAGGAGAACATCCTCATCAAGTTCGCCTGCGCGATCCACGTCAAGGGCGACAAGATGACCGTCGACCTGCGCGGCACCGGACCGGAGATCCTCAACCGGGCGATCAACTCGCCGCTTTGCTCCGTGAAGTCCATGTTCATGCAGGCGATCCTGGCCTTCTGGTGGCCCGACCTGCCGCGCTGCACGTCCGCGATGAGCTGCATCGAGATCATCTCCGACGAGGGCACCTGGGCCGACGCCTCCTACGACGCCCCGATGGGCCAGTCGCTGCAGGCCTCGTTCCGGGGCTTCTCCGCGATGCAGGCGCTCTACGGAAAGATGTCGTTCTCCACGCCCCGCAAGTACTCGAACATCGTGGCCAACTGGTTCAACCAGATCAACACGTTCCTGTGGGGTGGCGTCACCCAGCACGGCGACATGGTCGGCAACCTCTGCGCCGATCTCAACGGGATGCCCGGGGGAGCCAAGCCCTTCCGCGACGGCGAGGACGCCGTCTCGCCGCTCTTCTGCGCCATGGCCGACACGGCCGAGCAGGAGGTGATGGAGGAGGAGGTGCCGTTCATGCAGCTGGTGGCCAAGCGCCTGGTCCGCGACAACATGGGCTTCGGCAAGTTCACCGGCGGCATGGGCTACGAGATGATCGTGGCCGCCGAGGGCACGCCGCAATGGGGCTTCATGACGGTGACCTCCGGGGCGAAGTTCTCGTCCATCTACGGCATGTTCGGCGGCTACGGCTGCGGCACCTACCCGCTGTGCATGGTCAAGGGAACCAACGTCTACGAGCACATCCGGCAGGACAACACGAAGTTCGACCTGTCGATCGAGAAGGTCATGAACGAGCGCCCGTTCCCGGACGGCAGGTATTCCACCTACCACATGGGCCTGCAGTACGACATCGCCAAGGACGGCGAGCTGTACATGATCTCCCAGGGCGCCGGTGGCGGATACGGCGACCCCCTCGAACGCCTGCCCGAGTCGGTCGTGCGCGACGCCGAACTCGGCCGGATCAGCCAGAAGGTCGCCGAGGACATCTTCGGTGTCCGCTACGACCCGATCAGCTTCCGGCTCGATGCCGAGGCCACGGCGCAGGCCCGCGCGCGGGCCCGCGAGGCGCGCCTGCGGCGCGGCAAGCCCTATGCGGAGTTCGTCAAGGAGTTCGTCACCGAGCAGCCGCCTGCGGACCTCCTCTACTACGGCTCCTGGGGCGACCAGACCGAGGACCTCACCGCCACCGTGTTCACCATCGACGGCCCCCACCGGGTCAAGGCGCCCCTGCGGCAACTGCCGATCATCATGATCCCGGACCGCCGGGAGCTGAAGATCGCGGCGCTGGAGGCACGCGTGCGGCAACTGGAGGACAAGCACGGCGAGAAGGTCAAGCGACTCGCCTGATGGCCAAGGAGCAGCACATGTCTTCCCTCACTGCCCTGCTCGACGCCGCACCGGGCGGCCGGGCGGTGGTGATCGACCACGACGCCTACGCGAAGGCGGTGCTGCGGCAGGGCGGCGAGATCCCGTGGGGTGACCTCGCCGCCCTGACCGGGCACGTCGCCCGGGTCCACGCCCTGCTGGACCCGGACGCGGTGTTCGTCGACGCCGAGACGTTCTACGACGCCCACCTCGGGGCGACCCCAGACCTGGTGCGGGCGATGGGGAGGCGCAGCCGCCCGGGCTATGCGCTGCGCACCCTGCTCGGTGACGAGGCCGCGGCCGGGCGGCTGGTCTCGACCGTGCGCACGCTGGCGGACTCGACCCGGCGACGGGTCGTGCTGTCGGTGCCGTCACCGGCGCGCTGGTTGATGCGGGCACACGACCGGGCCGGCGAGCGCCTGGCCGAGGTCGGCGCGGACCACGCCGACAGCGCCTCGATGTACCTCGCCGAATGGCTCGGGCGTCTCGGGTCGCTTCCGCTGGGACTGGTGCTCCTCGACGCCCGGGCCCGCCGCGGGGACTCGGCCACGCCGGAGTCCCCGGAGCGGCTCGCCGACTACTCCTCGCTGACCAACGTGGCCGGGCACTTCGGCTGGACGCCGGCGGTGCGATGCGACGCATCGGTCGAGGTGGCCGGCGACGTCGCGCGGGCCGCCGTACTTCCCGAGGCGTTCTGGCACGGCGAGCACGAGACACCCCGCGACGGGGCCCGGTTGGTACTGACCACGATCCCGGCCGACGCGCAGCCCGAAATGGTGCTGATGCGCAGGGCACTGCTGAAGGAGGCGTGAGGTGGACAAGATCGTGGCATCGGCCCGTGCGGCGGTCGCCGACATCCCGACCGGGGCCAGCGTCGCCAGCGGTGGCTTCGGAATCTGCGGTATCCCGTCGGTGCTCCTGGCCGCACTCGCCGAACAGGGTGCGTCGGAGCTGACGGTCATCTCCAACAACTGCGGGATCCCGGGGGTCGGCAACTCGCTGCTGCTGCAGCGGCGGCGGATCCGCCGCCTGGTGGCGTCGTACGTGGGGGAGAACAAGGAACTGGAGCGGCAGTACCTCTGCGGCGAGGTGGAGATCGACCTCAACCCGCAGGGGACGCTGGCGGAGCGGCTGCGCGCCGGCGGGGCCGGGATCGCGGCGTTCTACACCCGCACCGGCGTCGGCACGCAGGTCGCCGACGGCGGGCTGCCGATCAGGTACGCCGCGTCGGGGGAGGTCGCGCTGGCCTCGGAATCCAAGCCGAAAGAGGTCTTCGAGGTCGACGGCGTGCCGCGGACCTTCGTGCGTGAGACGGCGCTGCGGCCGGACTTCGCCCTCGTGCGGGCCCGGCGCGGCGACCGGCACGGCAACCTGGTCTTCCGCAAGGCCGCCCGCAACTTCAACCCGCTCTGCGCCATGGCCGGGCGGGTGACGATCGCCGAGGTGGAGGAGCTCGTCGAGCCGGGCGACCTGGATCCCGACGAGATCCACCTGCCCGGCGCTTTCGTCCAGCGGGTGGTGCCGCTGACCGCCGACCAGGCCGCCGACAAGGGGATCGAGCGACTCACCCTGCGCGCCGCCACGACCGGCGCGGGAGGTGCCTGACATGCCGTGGACCCGGGACGAGATGGCCGCTCGGGCCGCGGCCGAACTCAACGACGGCGACTACGTCAACCTCGGCATCGGCCTGCCGACGCTGGTCCCCAACCACGTGCGCGCCGGCGTGGAGATCATTTTGCAGAGCGAGAACGGCATCCTCGGCCTGGGCCCCTACCCGGTCGCCGGCGAGGAGGATCCGGACCTCATCAACGCCGGCAAGGAAACGGTGACGGCCGCGCGGGGAGCCAGCTTCTTCGACTCCGCCACCAGTTTCGCGATGATCCGCGGGGGCAAGGTCGACGCGGCGATCCTCGGCGGTATGCAGGTCAGCGAGCGCGGCGACCTCTCGAACTGGGTGGTGCCCGGCCGGCTGGTCAAGGGCATGGGTGGAGCGATGGACCTGGTCCACGGCGCCCGCCGGGTGATCGTGCTGATGGAGCACCGCGCCAAGGACGGCTCGCCGAAGATCCTGCCCGAGAACACGCTCCCGCTCACCGGCGCGGGCGTTGTGCATCGCATCATCACCGACCTCGGCGTCATCGACGTGACCGCCGACGGTCTGGTGCTGGTGGAGACGGCGCCGGGCGTCACCGCCGACGACGTGCGGTCGGCGACGCCGGTGCGGCTGGGTTCGGCGCGGCCCGGCCAGGGCGGGACCAATGGCCCTGTGACCGGCCGGGGTGCGGAGCGACGGTACGAGGAAGAGAACCGCTAGGAGGCGACTGGAGATGCGAGCGCTGGTTTATCACGGTCCGGGCAGCAAGAGCTGGGAAGAGGTCGCGGACCCCGCGGTCCAGCAGGACACCGATGCGATCGTCCAGGTGGACGCGGTCACCATCTGCGGCACCGACCTGCACATCCTCAAGGGAGACGTACCGACGGTCACGGACGGGCGGGTACGTGCGGGTGCCCTTCGCCGACAACTCGACCTATCCGGTGCCGGCCGGGGTCAGCGACGATCAGGTCCTCATGCTCGCCGACATCCTTCCCACCGGGTACGAGGTCGGCGTGCTCAACGGTGCCGTCCGTCCGGCCGACACCGTCGCCGTCGTCGGCGCCGGCCCGATCGGGCTGGCCGCGATGCTCGGCGCCAAGCTGTTCACGCCGAGCCATGTGGTCGCGATCGATCTCGCCCCCGCACGGCTCGAGGCGGCCAAGCAGTTCGGCGCGGACGTGGTGGTCAACAGCGGCACCGAGGACCCGGTCGCCGAGCTGATGCGGCTCACCGACGGGCTCGGTGCGGACGTCGCCGTCGAGGCGGTCGGCATTCCCGAGACGTTCGAGCTGTGCACCCGCCTGATCCGTCCCGGCGGGCGCGTGGCCAACATCGGCGTGCACGGCAAGCCGGCGACGCTGCACCTGGAAGATCTCTGGATCAAGAACGTCACGATCACGACCGGCCTGGTCGACACGTACTCGACCCCCACCCTGCTCGGACTGGTCGCCGCGCACCAGATCGACTCGGCCCGGCTCATCACGCACCACTTCGCCCTCGGCGAGTTCATGCAGGCCTACGACACCTTCGCCCGGGCCGGCGAAACCGGCGCGCTCAAGGTCGTCCTCAACCGCTGACGACCCTCCTGACCCGCCCGCCGGCGCCGCCTTTGGTGGCGCGGCGGGCGATCGGGCTCATGTCACAGTGATGAACGACTATTTAAATCCGCGGTTCTTCATTGATATATGGCAATTGAAAAAATGGCTGGTGTCTTGTCCCGGACTGGCGGCTCGGATATCGTTGGCGATCAGCGGAGACGGAAAGGGCCTGCTGAATCGTGTATTCGCACCTGCATCCGGCCACGGAACGCCCAAGCTACGCCGGCTATCTCCGGATTCCGGAACTCATGTCCCTGCAACATCCCCTGACGCCGCCGGACGACCTCAGGACGTTCCGCGCGGAGCACTTTTTCATCGCCGTACATCAATGCAGTGAGTTACTGTTACGACAGGCGATGCTGGAGCTCGACGCCGCGGTCGAGTGCCTGGCCACGCCGGACGGCGACGCCGAGGACTGGCTGGAGAGCGTGGGCCGGGCGACCGACTGCATGGTGACGCTGCGTCAGCAGGCCGAGCTGCTCGGGCGGCTGCCGGTCGAGTGCTTCGCCGCGTTCCGGCAGCGGCTCGGCACAGCGAGCGGCGCCCAGTCCGCGCACTTCCACCGGCTGCGGACGGTCCTCGGCATGAATGGCGACGGGCCCGGCCCACTCTTCGAGGGCTACCTGCGGCTGCTCGACCACTCCGGTCGAGACCTGGCCGAGCTGGTCGCCGGCGGGCTGCGCGGCGACCCGATGTTCCGGATGTCCCAGGCCCTCGCCGAGTTGGCGCAGGGGGTCTGGAGCTGGCAGACGACCCACCTCCACGTCGTCACCCGGATGATCGGTGACCGCCCGGGCACCGGCGGCACCACCGGCCTGGAACACCTGACGAGCCGGCTGCGCACGCCGTTCCCGCAGCTGTGGGCGGCCCGCGCCGAGGCGCACGCCGGCCACACCCAGACCCGCAGCAGCCACGCCGAGACCCACGGGGTACCCGTTGCCTAGCCGCACCGACTTCGCCGGTACGACCGCCGTCCTGTCCCTGCTGTCCGGCGCCATCACGACGCAGGTCGTCTCGGCCGGCGTGAGCCTCGGGCTGCCCGACCTCCTGAGTGACCGCCCCCGCAGCACCGAGGACTTCGCGCGGGACACCGGCGTCGACCCGCCCAACCTGCTGCGTATCGTGCGCGCCTGGGCGGCGTTCGGCCTGCTCGCCATCGACGACGCCGGCGAGCTGCGGCAGACGCCGTTGACGCCGCTGCTGCGCCGGGACACGCCCGGCTCACTCCACCACCGGTCGCTGCAGCTCGGCCACCCCGACCTGTTCCGGGTGTTCGAAGGGCTCGGCACCGCGCTGCTCGACGGCGGCTGCGCGTTCGAGGCGGCGCACAAGCGCACGATGTACGAGTTCTTCGGCGACCGTCCGCCGCTCGGGGAGCTGTTCGTGCGGGACCTGTCCGCCAACTCCGTCGGCATCGGCGACGAGCTCGCCCGCGCGTACGGCTTCTCGGACGTGTCCACCGTCGTCGACGTCGGCGGCGGCAACGGCCGGATGCTGACCCGGCTGCTGCACGCCTGGCCGCACCTGCGCGGCACCGTCTTCGAGCGGGCCGAGGTGCGGCCGGCGGCGGAGCGACTCCTGGACGCGGAAGGCATGGCGGACCGCTGCGCGGTCGTCACCGGCGACTTCTTCGCGGGCGTCCCGGCCGGCCACGACGTCTACCTGCTGAAGTACGTCCTGCAGGACTGGGGCGAGGAGGAGGCGACCGCGCTGTTGCGGTCGTGCCGGGCGGCGATGGGGGCCGGGAGCCGCCTGCTGATTCTCGAGCAGATCGTCCCCGACCGGCCCACGATGACGCCGCGCGCGCAGTCGGCGGTCCTCGACGACCTGTTGGTGTTCTCGTTCACCGGCGGCGGCAACCGGACCATGAGCGAGTTGGCGGCGCTCGTCCACGGCGCGGGCCTGGCGATCCGCGAGCCCGCGACCCGGCTGCCGCAGGTCGACGTCGTCGAGTGCGTTCCGGCATGAATGCTCATTGGTAGCGGATCCCGGCATCCTCGAGCCGCCGGATCGCCTCGACGACGACGTCCTCGCCTCCGCCCAGGTATGCCCGGAGGAACGGCACGCCGGCGTCGGTGCCGTCGATCGTGATCGACGCGTGCGAGAACAGCAGCCCGGTGCGGTCCAGCAGGTCGCGGCGCCACGCGTCGACGCCGTCCGTCCGGGTGCGAAACGCGGGCGGCACCGCGACCAGGAAGTACGGCGTCGTGGTCCCGGTGGCGGTGAGCTCCCGCGGCCAGCCCAGCCCGGCCAGCGACTTGGCCCACAGGGATCGGTGGTGGCCGAGGGCGGCGCGCAGCCCGGCGAGGTAGCGGCCGCACTCGGGGTCGGCCAGCCAGCGCGCCATCGCCCATTGCCGGCGCGCCCCGCGCGGGAAGGCCCACTGGATGGTGTGCCGTGCGATGGCGCGCAACGTCTCGGGGTGGGCCATGACGCTGCCGATGCCCCAGTCGTTGCAGGCGAACACCTTGCCGAACGACTCCACGCGGCACCACCGGCGCCGTGCCCGCTGCGGCGCGCAGGCGCGCGTGAAGTACCCGAGCAGGGCCGCCGGCGCGGAGACCTCGTCGGCGTCGTCGGTCACCACCCGGCGGTAGGCGTCGTCGAGCAGGATTCCGGCGCCCCGCGCGGTGGCGGCCTCGAACAGCGTCGCCAGCACGCTCTCCGGCCAGGTCGCGCCGGTCGGGTTGTGCTGCGTGTTCACCACGACCAGCGCGAGCCGCCGGCCCGGGTCGGCGTCGAGCCCGGCCAGCGCGTGCCCGATGTCGGCCGGGTCGGGGATCCAGGCGTGTTCGGCGCGCAGCGGCCAGTACGCCATCTCGTAGCCCAGCGGCTCGAACACGCCGGCGTAGTCCCACGTCGGGTGGGCGCACAACACCGCCGGGGTCCGGCCGTCGCCGTCGGCGTCGAGCAGGTGCCTGGCGAAGTCGCCCATGATGCCCCGGGTGCCGGTGCCGGAGGTGAGGTGCAGGTCGAAGTCCGCGCCGGGGCTCGCATGCCGCTCCAGTCGCTCGGACCGCACGGTGTCCGCCGCGATCGACCGGCGCGCCTCGGGCAGGCCGGCCGGCGTCCGGCTGTAGCCTGCGAGGTGCTGCGGCGCCTGCTGTTCGTACGCCGCCAGCCCGGTCGGCAGTGCCCCGCCCAGCAGGTAGGGGTCGCCGATCGACATCGGCAGTGGCGGCAGGGCGTGCCGGGCCCGCAGATACCGGTCGAGCATCCGCGCGTCGTCGGTGGTGTCGACGTCGGGATCGGCCATCAGGCTGGCGAGGGGCGGCAACCGCAACACCCGCATCATGATAGCGGATACATCGAAGAATATCGATGAATTGCTCACTCGTGACCGAGCGGGATGGTGGCCACCAGCGATGTCCCGGCGCCGGGAGGGCTCGTGATCGTCATGTGTCCGCCGAGTGTCTCGACGCGGTCCTTGAGGCCGGTGAGTCCGGCTCCGTGCTCGGGTTCGGCGCCTCCGACTCCGTCGTCGCGGATGGTGAGCTGGAGCGCCCCGCGTTGGGTCTTCACCTCGACGTGTACGACCGACCCGTGCGCGTGCTTGGCGGCGTTCTTCAGCGATTCCGACACGACGTGGTACGCGACCGTCTCGACTCCCGGGGGTAGCGGACGGTCGGTGTGGATCTGCAGGTCGACCGGGACAGCGGAGCGGCGGGCCAGGGTCTTGAGCGCCGGCTTCAGGCCACCCGTCGTGAGGACCGCGGGATGAATGCCTTGCGCGAACTCCCGCAGGTGCTGCACGACCTCCTTGAGCTCCGCGGTTGTCCGTGCCAGCTGTGCCCGCACCGGCTGGGGTATCGCGTCCGCGTCCTCGGCCGTGCTCAACGCGCCCAACTCGAGGTAGATGCCGACGAGTTGTTGTTGTGTGCCGGCGTGCAGTTCCTGTTCGATGCGCTGGCGTTCCTCGTCGCCGGCGGTGGCGATGCGGGCGCGGGATGCGATGAGCTGGGCCCGGTTGTCGGCGTTGGCGATGGCGGTCGCGGCCAGGTCGGTGAAGTCCTTGATGCGCGCCTCCGTATCCGAAGGCAGGGGCTCGGGCCGCATGGACGTGACGACCGCCGCGCCCCACACCCGGTCCTCGACCACGATCGGTACACCGACCGAGGCGTGGGCGCCCAGCTCGCGCCCGACGGCGGCGCCGGGAGGGGGGACATCGGCGTAATCGTCGATCCGGGCGGCGGCGCCGCTACGCCACACCAGTGCGGCGATGGCGCTGTCTGCGATCGGCCGGCCGCCGCCGACCAGCGTCGACACGCCGGGCTGGTTGGTCGAGACGATCGTGAACGTGTCATCGGGCTCGAAGCGCAGCAGTGTCGTGTGCCGGTTGTCCAGCAGGCGGCTGACCTCTGCCATGACGGCGTCGAAGATCTCCGTAGAGCTGACGCCGCGCGCGACGAGCGTCGCCACCCGTCGCAACGCGGCCTGCTGCCGTGCCAACCGCTGGAACGCCTCGCCTCTGACCTCCAGCGCGTTGAGCATGGCCCCGCGTTCCCGCGCGGCGCGCAGCAGCGACGCCAGCGACGGCGCGATGCGCTGCCGCAAACGCTGCACCTGCCGGTCGGGCACCCCGGCACGCAACCGCAGGGTGCCGAGTGCGGCGTCACCGTCGCACAGCGCGAACGTGTGCCGCACGTCGCCGGAAGCGCCGTCGGGGGGCGGTTCCTTCGGATCGGTCCGATCGGTTTCGTCGAAGGAGGTTTCGATCTCAACCGCGGTGGCCGGCAGATCGAGGGCGTGTGCGATGCGCTCTGCGACCGCGGGCAACGCCGCGGTGACATCGTCGACGTTCAGCAGCAGGCGGGCCAGCTCGGCCGTGAGATCGGACTCCTGTGCCTCGACCGCCCGCAATCGGGACAGATCCGCCAAGGTGCTGGTCATCATCGCGACGACAAGGAAGACCCCGAGCTGGACCCAGTCCTGGGTGTCGTTGACCGCGAGATGCCCGACCGGGGGGATGTGGAAGTACACGTACGCGAGGGCGCTGGCCGCCGCCGTCGCCACGCCCAGCCAGAGTCCCCAGAGCGTCGAGACCAGTAGCACGCCGAGCAGATAGATCAAACCCGCGGCGGCGGGTGACGTGGTCGTGCTGAGGGGGTACGCGAGCAGGGTCTCGGCCACGATCATGAAGAGGGCGACCGCGATCCCCCACACGCGACGCGGCGGCGTCGGGCGCACCAACAGCAACAGTGGACCCGGACCCACGGTGCCATTTTATCCAGGTTCGGGCCTTTTCTCGGCGCTGGTTCTCGGCGCTGACACCGGGACGCCTGGGGTCATACAGTGCGATTCATGATCGTCGAAGAGCCGCGGCGCGCCCGCCGCGTGGCGCTCGCGCTGCTTCCGCTCGGGCTGGTGTTCCTGGCCGTCGGCGTCGCGACCGCCGTCGTCTATCCGTTCCTGTCGCTGTTCCTCAGCACCGAGGTCCGCGCGGGCCCGGCGCACGTCACCGCGTTCCTCGTCGCCGCCCCGCTGGCCGGCGTGGTGGTCACGTCGCTGCTCGGCCGCCTGTCGGACCGCCGCCCGATCCGCCGCGCGCTGCTCATCGCGGCGGCCGGGGCCGGGCTGCTCAGCAGCGCGCTCACCGCCGTCGTCCGCGACTACTGGGCGCTGCTCGCGCTCGCGGTCACCGGCACCGCACTGGCCGGCGCGCTGTTCCCGCAGACGTTCGCCTACGCCCGGCAGGTGCTCGTGCGCGACGACCCGGCCCGCTCGGCGCTGGGCATCACCGCGCTGCGCACGGTGTTCTCCCTCGCGTGGGTCGGCGGGCCGCCGCTGGCCGCGCTGCTGCTGACCGCCGGCGGCTTCACGGCCGTCTACGCCACGGCCGCGGTCATGTACGCGCTGGCCGGGCTGGTGGCCCTCCTCCTGCTGCGACGCGACGAGCCGCCCGAGCCGCCGGCGGTCCGCGACACCGGGACCGGTGGCGGCCCCGGCCGCGGCCGGCTCTGGCTCAGCGCGGTCGCCTTCACGCTGCTGCAGTGCCCGCTCACGCTCGGCCCGCAAGCGCTGCCGCTCTTCATCGCCGGGGATCTCGGCGGAGACGTCGCCGACGCCGGGCTCATCCTCGGCCTGTGTGCCGCGCTGGAGATCCCGCTCATGCTCGGGCTCGGCGCGCTGAGCACCCGCGTGCGGCTGCGCACCCTGGTGCTCGCCGGGGCCGTGTGCGGGGTGCTCTACGAGGCGCTGGCCGTCGCGGCGCACAGCGTGTGGCTGCTGGCCGGCGCCCAGGTCGTCAACGCGTGCTTCATCGCCGCCGTCACCGGCCTGGGCATCGCCTACCTGCAGGACATGCTGCCCGGGCAGCCCGGCCGGGCCACCACCCTGTTCACCAACACGTTCCCGGTCGGCGCGATGCTGGCCGGCCCCCTGTTTGGCATTTCGCAGCAGCTCGGGTTCCGGTGGGCGTACGGCATCGGCACCGCCCTGTGCGCGGCGGGCCTGGTCGTGCTGGTGCTGACCCGGCCGGTACGCCGCGCCTGAGCGACTCTCGAAGCGGTATAAGATCGCCCTCGAGACGGCGTGGGCGGAAAGAGGGACATGACCGGCGGCACTGGAGATGATCTCGTCGGTCGCCTCAGCCGGGCGGGCGTGGGTGATGTACTGGCCGACGCGGCGCACCGGTCGGCGTATGCCAGCGACGCCTCCCTGTACCGGGTCGTGCCCCGGGCCGTGGTGCGGCCCCGCTCCGACGACGACGTCGCCGCCACCTTCGAGGTCTGCCGGGCCCTCGGCGTGCCGATCACGGCCCGCGGGGCCGGGACGTCGGTGGCCGGCAACGCCATCGGCCGCGGCGTCGTGCTCGACTTCAGCCGGTACCTGAACCGCGTGCTGGACGTCGACGCCGACGCCCGCACCGCGCGGGTACAGGCCGGCACCGTGCACGCCACCCTGCAGGCCGCCGCGCGGCCGCTGGGCCTGCGCTTCGGCCCCGATCCGTCGACGCACACCCGCTGCACCATCGGCGGGATGATCGGCAACAACTCGTGCGGGTCGCGGACCCTCGGGTATGGCCGGACCTCGGACAACGTGCTCGGCCTCGACGCGCTCACCATCGACGGCGAGCGGCTGTCCACCGGGCGGGACGACAAGGGGCGCCCCACCCTGGAGGGCGCAAAGGCGGTCGCCGAGTCGCTGCAGGCGATCGCCCAGGCCAACCTGGCGGTCGCCCGCACCGAGTTCGCCACCTTCGGCCGGCAGGTCTCCGGCTACGCCGTCGAGCACCTGCTGCCCGAGCGGGGCTTCGACCTGACCGGCCTGCTGGTCGGCAGCGAGGGCACCCTGGCGGTGGTCACCGAGGCGACGGTCCGGCTGGTCGCCGACCCCGCGCACCGCCTGCTGGTCGTCCTGGGCTACCCGGACTTCGGCTCGGCCGGCGACGCCGTGCCCGCCGTCCTGGAGTTCACCCCGACGGCCTGCGAGGGCATCGACTCCCGCATCGTCGAGGTGGTCCGCGGCCGGCGGGGTCCGGATGCGGTACCGCCGCTGCCGGATGGCCGGTCGTGGCTGTTCGTCGAGATCGCGGGCGACGACCTCGGCGAGGCGCGGGAGCGCGCGCGGCGGCTGGTGGCGGCGGCCGGCGCGGTCGACACGAGGGTGGTCGAGGACACCGCCGAGGCCGCGCCGCTGTGGCGCATCCGCGAGGACGGCGCCGGGCTGGCCGGACGCGCCCCCTCCGGCGTGCCCGCGCACGCCGGGTGGGAGGACGCCGCCGTACCGCCCCAGCGCATCGGCGACTACCTGCGCGACTTCGACGCCCTGACCGAGCAGCACGGGCTGAGCGCCATGCCCTACGGGCACCTCGGCGACGGCTGCGTCCACGTCCGGCTCGACTTCCCGCTCGACAAGCCGGGCGGACCCGGGAAGTTCCGCGCGTTTCTGGAGGACGCCGCTGACCTCGTCGTGCGCTACGGCGGGTCGCTGTCGGGCGAGCACGGCGACGGCCGCGCGCGCAGCGAACTGCTGCCGCGGATGTACTCCCCGGCGGCGATGGACCTGTTCCGCTCGGTCAAGCAGGCCTTCGACCCGGAAAATCTGCTCAACCCCGGCGTGCTCGTCGACCCGGACCCGGTCGACGCGGACATCCGCGTCGCGGCGGCCCGCCCGGTCCGGGCGAAGCTGGCGCTGGCCTACCACAGCGACGGCGGGGACTTCAACCAGGCCGTGCACCGCTGCACGGGTGTGGGCAAGTGCCGCGCCGACACGACCGTCCTCGGCGGCGTCATGTGCCCGTCGTTCCTGGCCACCCGCGCCGAGAAGGACTCGACCCGCGGCCGCGCCCGGGTGCTGCAGGAGATGCTCGACGGCGACCTCGCCCCGGACTGGCGCGCCACCGCCGTCCACGACGCCCTGGACCTGTGCCTGTCCTGCAAGGGCTGCGCGTCGGACTGCCCGACCGGCATCGACATGGCCGCGTACAAGGCCGAGGTGCTGCACCAGAGCTACAAGGGGCGGCTGCGGCCGCGGTCGCACTACTCCCTGGGCCGGCTGCCGCGCTGGTCGCGCCTGGCCGCCCGGATGCCGCGGCTGGCCAACCGGCTCACCTCGCTGCCGGGCGTGCGCACCGTCGCGCTCTACCTGGCCGGGGTCGACAAGCGCCGGTCGATCCCGGAGTTCGCCGGCCAGACCTTCCGGCGCTGGTTCCGCACCAACGCGCCGCGGCGCCCCGACACTGGCCGGCCGGTCGTGCTGTTCGTCGACAGCTTCACCGACCACTTCGCCCCCGAGATCGCCAAGGCCGCGGTCGAGGTGCTGACCGCCGCCGGATACGCGCCCGAGATCACCACCGAGTCCGCATGCTGCGGCCTGACCTGGATCAGCACCGGCCAGCTGGACGCGGCCCGCCGCATCCTCGGCGCGACCGTCGGCCAGTTGCGCGACGCGGCCGAGCGCGGCGTGCCGATCGTCGGCCTGGAGCCGTCGTGCACCGGCGTGCTGCGCGGCGACCTGGTCGAGCTGGTCGACACCGACGACGCCCGCAAGGTCAGCGCGGCGACCGTGACCGTGGCCGAGCTGCTGGCGCGCACCCCGGACTGGTCGCCGCCGTCGCTGGCGGACGTGCGGGTCGTCGCCCAGCCGCACTGCCACCACCACGCGGTCATGGGCTGGGACGCCGACGCCAAGCTGCTCAAGGCGGCCGGGGCCACCGTGCGGCGCCTCGGCGGCTGCTGCGGCCTGGCCGGGAACTTCGGCGTCGAGCGGGGCCACTACGAGGTCTCGGTGCAGGTCGCCGAGCAGCAGCTGCTGCCCGCCCTGCGGGACGCGCGGGAGGGCGAGGTGTTCCTCGCCGACGGGTTCTCGTGCCGCACCCAGGCCGCCGACCTCGCCGGCGTGCCCGGCAAGCACCTCGTCCAGCTGCTGGCCGACGCCCTGCCGGAGCGCCCGCGGACATAGCCCGGCGTGCGCCCGGCCGGCCTACCGCTGCGCGCCGGACCACGCCGGACGCTCGCGCGGGTCATCCCGGGACTCCTCCGGTGCGGGCCCGGCGGCGCGGCAGACTTCAGGTGTGCCAGCGATGACCGACAAAGAGGCGATCGCGTTCCTGTCACAGGGGACGCACACCGGTAAGCTCGCCACGGCCGGCCCGTCCGGCGACCCGCACACGGCGCCCATCTGGTTCGTCGTCGAGGGGCGCGACCTTGTGTTCACCACCGGCCGGGACTCGGTGAAGGGCCGCCACCTGCGGGAAAACCCCAGGGCGGCGCTCACCGTGGACGTGGAGCAGTTCCCGTACCACTTCGCCGCCGTCCGCGGCGAGGTCGAGGTCGCCGAGGACCCGCGGGACCTGGTCGACTGGACGACCCGGATCGCGCAGCGGTACGTGCCGCAGGGCGAGGCGAAGCGCTACGGCGAGGTCAACAGCAGCCCCGGCAGCCTGCTGTGCCGGCTGCACATGGACCGGGTGACCGGGGTCCGCGACATCGCGATCCTGTAGCGCGTTCAGCCGAGGCCGGGTGAGTACACCCAGGTCGTGGGCGGCTCGACGTCCGGGGTGTGCATCGCCAGGTCGTGATCCTCGATGCGGAACCCAGCGCCGAGCAGCCACGCCACCGCGGGATGCGGCCCGGGCAGGCAGAGCGAGACCTCGGCCGCGCCGAGCCCGTGCAGGACGGCGCGCAGGATCGCGGTCGCGTCCTCCCCGGCCGGGCAGGTGAGGTGGGTCAGCCCGCTGCGGCCGGCCGTGCCCGCGGCCACCGGGCGGGTGCCGTGGTGCACCAGCAGGCCGTCCCCGGGCCGGTACGCGTAGATGCCGGCCGGACCGGCGCCGGTCAGCCGCCGGTCCGCGGCCGTCGCCGTCGCGGCGTCGACCGGGGTCACCGTGAGCGACGAATCGGCCGCGGCGGGGGCGGGGCCGCGCAGGTACAGCAGCGGCCAGGCCGGCCGCAGCCCCGCGCGGAGGTACAGCGGCAGCGCGGCGGGGTGCCGGGAGCTGAACGTGAACCGGCGTCCGGCGGCCGGGTCCGGCCACAGCGCGCGCAGCAGCCGGGCGCCGACGCCCCGGCCGTGCCGGGCGGGATCGACGAAGAGATCGCTGAGCATGTTTCCGAGCGCCCCGGTCGTGGTCGCCCCCCACCCGGCGACCGCGCCGTCGTCGTCGCGGGCGACGCGGACCGTGCCGTTGCCGAGCAGGTACGCCAGGTAGGCCGGGTCGGCGCCGGAGTCCGTGTCCGGCTGGCCGGCGGCGCGGGAGATCCGGGCGATGGACGGCGCGTCGGCGGGCGTGGCCGGTTCGATCCGCACGCCTTCGATCCGCAAGCGCTGGCCGGTCACCGTACCGCCTGGGCCAGCAGCAGCCCGACCGCGCCGGCGCCGAGGCCGGCGACCACGGAGGCGAGCACGTTCATGACGGCGTAGAAGCGGGCGCCGATCTGCACGAGCCGCAGTGTCTCATAGCTGAACGTCGAGTAGGTGGTCAGCGCGCCGCAGAAGCCCGTGCCCAGCACAGCGGTCACCGCCGGGTCGGCCGGCAGGCCGGTGACCAGGCCCAGCAGCAGCGAGCCGGCGACGTTGACCGTCATCGTGCCCCACGGGAACACCGAGTCGTGCCGGGCCTGGATCGCCCGGTCCGTCAGGTATCGCAGCGGCGCACCCACCGCCGCGCCCGCCATGACCAGCAGCAGCATCACGGTGTGGCACCCGCCTCCCGGCTCGCCCGCTCGCCCACCTGTCCGGCCCACCGCGACACCACCGCGCCGGTCGCCGCCGCCCCGGCCCACACCGCCAGCAGCGCACCGACGACGGTCACGGCCAGGTACGCCAGCGCCACCCACGGCGCGCCCGCCGACGCGGTCTGATGGATGTCCACGACGTACGTCGAGAACGTGGTGTAGCCGCCGAGCACGCCGACGCCGACGAATGGGCGCAGCAGCCGCCGGTCGGGGGCGACCTGGGTCACGATCACCATCAGCACGCCGATGAGCAGGCACCCGGACACGTTGATCAGCAGCGTCGTCCACGGGAACTCGCCGCGCGGATGCGGCCAGGCCGTGGACAGCCCGTATCGGGCCAGCGTCCCGCACACGCCGCCGGCCGAGATCGCCGCCAGCACCGGCACGGGGCTCGGGCGCAGCTCCGCTCGTTCCGCGGGCACGTGCAGATCAACGTCGGCGTCCACCGGCGCGCCGTCGCGCTCGACCATCGAGTCCCTCCCTACCAGGGCATGCGGCAGCTCACTGGCAGGGACCGTTGGCGGCGTCGCAGTTCACCCCCGCATCCGGGGGTCGGCGGGCCCCACCGCCGGCGGCACCGGTGCGCGGCGCCGTGACCAGCCTAACCGACACTGCCGGCACCGGCCCCCTGCGGCGGGCGGCATCCGTCAACTATCCGCGCGATCTCTGGCGCTCCCGGCGCGGCTCGCGACAATCGGTGGCATGCGACGGTGGTGCTCGGTGGCGGTCCTGGCCGCGGTGATGGTCATGGCGGCGGGCTGCACGACCGATCCGAAGAAGGCCACCCGCAACGTGGACGAGGCGATGGCCGCCGCGCTCGGCATCCCGGTCGCCGACCTGGCGGGCGCCGGGGTGCGCTCCGACCCGGGCTCGCTGCCGGTGCCGTGCCTCGACGTTTGCCCTTCAGCGACGCTGGAACTGCCGGCGGGTGGTGGCGAGCATCCCGAGTGGGCGCCGTCGGCGGTGCTCGAGCGGCTCCTGGCGCAGCGGTACACCGTGGTCAGCGCCGACGCGCCGTATCAGCCCCCGGCCACGGGGAGCCCGGCGGCCGGGTCGGCCGGCCCCTCGGCCGCGCCGTCGGACGCCGACCCCGCCCCGCGGTGCCGGCGGGTGCTGCCCGCCGGCGGCGCGTGCACGCTGCACAAGCAGGTGACGCTGCGGCTGTCGGTCGACGGCGACACGTTCAGCCTCCGCGCGAACGGCGGCTGACGGCAGCGCCGGTGGGCCGGGTACCGCGGTGCCGCGATACCCGAGCCCGGGCGGGTCACGCCGTGGTTCAGCTCGCGGTGCAGCTGAGCGACGGGATGCCGTTGGTGGCGTTCGACGAGCCGAGGAAGCCGAAGTTGGTGCTCGCGCCGGCTCCGAGGGCGCCGTTGTAGTCCACGTTGCGGGCGGTGACGGCCGCGCCGCTGGTGGTGATGGTCGCGTTCCAGGACTGGGTGATGGCCTGGCCGTTGGCAAACGTCCAGGCCACGGTCCAGGCCGTGATGGCGGAGCCGCCGGCGGTGACCTTCACGTCGCCCTGGAAGCCGCCGGGCCACTGCCCGACGATGCTGTACGTCGCGGTGCAGGCCTTGCCGCCGGTGGGCGAGCTGGAGGCGCTGCGGCTGGGCGACGGGCTGCTGCTCGGCGAGGCGCTGCGGCTGGGCGACGGGCTGGTGCTCGGCGAGGCGCTGCTGCGCGACGGCGACGGGCTGCCGGTGCCGCCGCTGTAGATGGTGGCCTCCTTGGCGGTGGCCTTGATGCCGTTGGCGCCGTTGAAGATGCGCTGGCCCCAGGTGGTGAGCTGGGCGGGGTTGAAGTTGGTGGCCATGTCCAGGATCGGGTCGGTGTTGCCGCTCCAGGACCAGCCCAGGTATCCGAGGCCGCGGGCGTTCGCCTGGGCCAGGATCGTCTCGTGGTCGACCTCGCCGGAGTTGAACTGCCAGCCGAACTCGCCGATGACCAGCGGCCAGCCGGCGGCCTGGAACCGGTCGAGGTAGTCGGTGATCTTCGCGGCGGTGTTGTACACGCTGTACATGTGGATCGACAGCACGGTGTTGCGCTGGGTGTCGGCGTCCAGCACGGTCTGGGCGTTGTCGCGCATGACGTTCTGCCAGTCCTGGCCCCAGTTCGGCGCGTCGACCATGAGCAGGTGCTGGAAGCCGTTGCTGCGCATCTTCTGGATGGCGGCGGTGGTCGCGGCTGTCCATTGGGCCGGGTTGTTGTTGCCGATCGGCTCGTTGCCGATGTTGATGACGACGTAGCTCTCCTGGCCGACCAGGGCGCTCTTCTGGCTGATCCAGTAGTTGACGGCCTCGTCGAGGGTGGCGGCCGCGCCGTCCTCGCCGTAGCCGGTGGTGTCGTGGACCTCCAGGACGCAGATGAGCCGGTTGGTCTTGCACAGCGAGATCACGTTGGCGACGTCGGTGGACGGGCCCCACCGCTTGCCGCTGCCGAGCACGACGCGCACGGTGTTGGCGCCGAGCGCCTTGACGTTGGCGAACGAGCTGGTCTGGCTGGTGTACCAGACGTGCGGGTGGTTGACGCCCCGCATGATGAACTGCTGGCCGTTGGCCTCGACGATGTTGCGGCCGCTGATATGCAGCCCGACCGCGGCGGATGCCTGCTGGGCGTACACCACGAACGAGGCCGCGACGGCGACCAGGGCGACGCCGAAGATGGCGAGTCGTCTCTTCATGACGTACCTGAGTACGCGCCGGGTTTTCGAAACTCAATCGAAGCGCTTCGAGCTGCCCGCCCCGCTTCCCGGCGACCGCGATTGTGACCTGCGTCGATGCGTTCCCCGGCGGCGCGGCGCCCGGACGGCCGGCGCTGAAAGGTACAGGACCGGCCCGCGACCCAGATGTCCGATCGGATTTCGGGATTCACCCCGCCGGATCACCCTCCTATGGCATATTGCGAATATTTACCGGCTGCGTTGGGGGATGCTTGCATGGCCGAGTCGGCGATCGCGGTGCGCGTCGACGTCGATCTGGCGCTGGTCCAAATCGCCGCGGTCGGCGCCTGGACCTGGCGGATGCGCGTCGATCTCGTCGCGGCTGTGCGCAAGGCGCTGGCCGAGCGACCGCGGGCGGTACTGCTCGACCTCGAGCGCCTCGTCGAGGCCGACGGCGCGGTGGTCGCCGCGGTGCTGCTGGCCGAGCGGCAGGGGACCGGGCTCGACCCGCCGGTACCGGTCGTCGCGGTCGCGTCCGGCACCATCCGGTGGCGGCTGCGGACCGCGGGTATCGCCGAGCGGGTGGCGGTCTACGCGAGCCTCGCCGAGGCGCTCGCCGCCCTGGCCGCCGGCCTGCCGCCGCCGCGGCGGACCGCGCTGCGGCTGCCGCCCGACGTGCTCTCGCCGTGCGCGGCGCGCAACCACGTCGCCGACGCCTGCCTGGCCTGGGACCTCGTCCACCTGCTCCACCCGGCCCGCATGATCGTGTCCGAGCTGGCGACGAACGCCGTCGAGCACGCCGGCACGCCGTTCACCGTGACGGCGTCGCGTCGGGGCCGCCTGCTGCACCTGGCGGTGGAGGACGGCGACCCGGCGCCGCCGCGCACGCTGCCGTGGGCCGGCGAGGGCCCGTCGCCCGCGCCGCAGGGCAGCGGGCTGCGCATCGTCGCCGGCACGGCGGCGGCGTGGGGGACCGCGCCGACCGCGGCCGGCAAGGTCGTCTGGGCCACGCTGAGCACCCTGGACCCGCGCCGAGGTTGAGCTGCGGGGGCCAGGGTGCCCCGGGCGTGCGGTTCGTCGCGGCGAGCGGGGGTGCTTGACGACCACTATTCATCCGGTGAATAGTGGTTCCCGTGTCCGCGCCGTATGTGCTGCTCGGGCTGCTCGGGGGTGGGCCGAAGCACGGCTACGACCTCAAGCACGCCTACGACCACACCCTGCCCCGCGCCAAACCGCTCGGGTTCGGCCAGGTGTACGCCACCCTCGGCCGCCTGGAGCGGGACGGCCTGGTGGCACAGGCCGGCCACGACCGGGTCGGCGGCCCGGACCGCACCACGTTCGCCATCACCGACGCCGGGCGCGGCGAGCTCGAGCGCTGGGTGGCCGCCGTCGAGCCGCCCGCGCCGCACGTCGCCGGGGCGCTGCTGACCAAGGTCATGGTGGCGCTGATGTGGCCGGACGCCGAGCGGGCCGTGGCATACCTCGCAGCCCAGCGCAAGGCGCACACCGACCGGCTGCGCGAGCTCACCGCCGCGAAGACCGACCCGGCCGCGACCATCAGCGACGTCATCGCCGCCGACTACGCGATCGCCCACCTCGACGCCGACCTGGTGTGGCTGCGCACCACCCTGGCCCGCGTCGCCGACCTGCACTCGGGAGTGCACGGATGACACATATTTTGCAGGCCAGAGCGGTGGTCCGCTCGTACGGCGCGACGCCCGCGCTGCGCGGCGTCACGCTCGACGTCACCGAAGGCGAGATCCTCGCGATCACCGGGTCCAGCGGCTGCGGCAAGTCGACGCTGCTGCACTGCCTCGCCGGGATCATGCGGCCCGACTCCGGCGAGGTCGCCTACCGCGGCGCGCGCATCGACACGCTGTCCGAGGCGGCCCGCTCGCGGCTGCGGCGCACCGAGTTCGGCGTGCTGTTCCAGTTCGGGCAGCTGGTCGCCGAGCTGACCGCGGCGCAAAACGTGGCGCTGCCGCTGCTGCTCGCCGGCACCGGGCGCCGCGAGGCGCGCACCGCGGCGCTGGCCTGGCTGGAGCGCTTCGGCGTCGCGGACGTCGCCGACAGCCGGCCCGGCGAGATGTCCGGCGGGCAGCAGCAGCGCTGCGCGATGGCCCGGGCGCTGGTCACCGAGCCGCGCCTGGTCTTCGCCGACGAGCCGACCGGCGCGCTGGACAGCCTGACCGGCGAGCAGGTCCTCGCCCAGCTCGTCCGGGTCGCGCACGAGCAGCAAACCACCGTTGTGCTGGTGACGCACGAGGCGCGGGTCGCCGGGTACGCCGACCGCGAGATCGTGCTGCGCGACGGCGCCGTCGACGCCAGCGGGCTCGGCATCGCCCTGCCGACCGGACGGCACGGCCGGTGAGGCTCCAGTGAGGCCAAGCACGCTGCTGCGGCTCGGCCTGGCCGGGTCCCGCACCGACACCATGCGGGTCGTGCTGACCGCGCTGAGCACCGCCCTGGCCGCCCTCGCCGTGCTCACCGCGGCGAACGTCGTCGCGATCGGCCGGCTCACGCTCAGCGGCGTCGGATCGGACGAGTGGGCGGAGCAGTACAGCAACGCGCTGCTGCGCGAGCCCGGCCTGCGCCCCGGCGTGGTGATCACGCTGCTGCTGCTCACCGTGCCGGTCTTCGCCCTGGCCGGGCAGTGCGCGCGGCTCGGCGCGCCGGCCCGCGACCGGCGCCTCGCCGCGTTCCGCCTGGCCGGGGCGACCCCGGCGCAGACCGTGGCCGTCGCCGCCGCCGAGACCGGCGTCGCGTCGCTGGCCGGGTCGCTGAGCGGGCTCGCGGTGTACCTGGCCGGGCACGAGCTGCTCGACCGGCCCGATGCCGAGGGGCGCCTGCCGCTGCCGACCGACGTCTTCCCGCCCGTCTGGTTCGTGGCGCTCGCGGTGCTCGCCATCCCGGCGCTCGCGGCGCTCGCGGCCGCGGTGGTCATGCGGCGCGTGACGGTCGGGCCGTTCGGAGTCGTACGGCGGGTGCGCCGCACCCGCGGCCCGCGCCCCTGGACGGGCGGGTTCATCGTGCTCGGCCTGCTCGCGTTCGCCGCGGTCGGGTCGGCTTCGCCACTGCGGACACACCTGGGGTACGACATTCCGGTCTGGTTCGTGCCGACGATGCTGCTCGTCGGCGTCGCGTGCGCCGGGTCCGGGGTCGTTCTCGGCGCCGGCTGGATCACCTATACGGCCGGGCGGCTGCTGCACCGCCGCGCGAGCCGCCCGTCGACCGTGCTGGCCGCGGCCCGGCTCGTGGCCGACCCGTGGAGCGGCAGCCGGACCTTCGCGGTGCTGCTGATCTGCGTGCTGTTCGGCGGGGGCGCGGCGGCGTTCCGCGCGCAGATCGCCGCCGGCGCGGAAGCCCAGCGCGCGCTCAACGCGATCGAGAACCCCGAGTATCCCACGACCGGCGGCCCCGTCGACCCGTTCTACCTGCGCACGATGGACCTCATCGACGCCGCGCTGCTGACCGCGGTGGCCCTGACCGCGATCGCGATGCTCGTCGTCGTCGCGGAGGGCGTGGTCACCCGGCGCCGGGAGTACGCGTCGCTGGTCGCCGCCGGCGTGCCCCGGGCGACGCTGGGCCGCTCGCTGCTGTGGCAGGCGCTGCTGCCGGCGGTCCCGGCGATCCTCGTCGCGCTCGTCGTCGGCGTGGCGCTGGTCCGCAGCATCGGCGGCGAGGTCAGCGCCGGCGGCGGCACGTCGACGACGTGCGACGCGGCGGGCGAGCACTGCCAGACAACCCAGATCCCCGAGGTGGTCCGGGCGGTCCCGGTGCCCTGGGCGGAGCTGTCCCGCGACGGGGGCGTCGCCGTCCTGGCGGTGCTCGCCACCACCGGCGCCGGCCTGCTGTTCCTGCGCCGCAGCACCGACCTGGAGGAGATCCGGACGGCGTGAGGACCGCCGCGGCCCGGGAGTCCGCGCGCGTGCTGTCAGGTGTAGGCGGGCCGGTGCGCGGGCTCGCTCCAGTCGGGCAGTTCGGCGCCCGGCGGGGTGAACGTGGTGAAATCGGTGGTGTCGCGGAACGCCGGGACCGTGTACAGGTCGCGGGCGTATGCCCACAGTTGCGGGTACCGCGTGATGCCGGCGCCGAAGCGCACCAGCGTGACGAACAGCCGGATGTCGGCCTCGGTGATGTCCGGGCCGAGCAGGTATCGGCGCGCGGCCAGGCGCTCGTCGAGGGCGGCGAGCGCCTCGTGGAGCGCGGCGCGGGCCCGCTCGCCGTCGGGGCCGGGTCGTTCGGCCGCCCGCACGCCGTGGTTGACCGCCGGGTTGAGCCACGCGTCGAGCTCCTCGATTTCCGCGCGGTGGGCCTCGGGGTAGGTGTCCACGACCGGTGTGGCGAGGTGCCGGAATCGGGTGGCGAGGTCGATCCCGATGCCCTTGAAGTCGTTGCTGACCACGCGGGCGGTCGCGCGGTCCCACAGCGCCGGCACGCTGACGTGGCCGTCGAAGCCCTCCTCGGTCGCCTCGTACGCCTGGCGCAGCAGCCTGAACCCGTTGACCGGGTCCGGCCCGTAGCGCTCGCGGAACGCCCAGCCCCGCCCGTCGCGGGCGTTGTCGACGTACGACACGGTGACGATGCCCCGCAGGCCGGCGAGGGCGTGGGCGATGGTCACGCGCTGCGCCCACGGGCAGAACCACCCCGCGTAGATGTGGTAGCGGCCGGGCTGCGGGTCGTCGACGACGTGGTCGCGGAACCGGTACAGCGGGCGGGGATCGTCCGGCCGCTGGACGATGCGGTACTCCCCGTAGGCCGTGGTGTCGACTGGGCTGGCCAGCCGGCTGGAGCGCGGCAGTTTCGGCATGGGGCCTCCCAAAGACGGGACGCTGTTACCCATTAAGCCTACTCGCAAGATAGGAATTATCCAGTGGACCCGGCTACGCGTTCGCTGCCTCGTCCTCCGCGGCCTCCGCCGCCTTTGCCGCCGACTCCTCGCAGAAGCGCTTGAAGCCCTTGAGGTCCGTGCGCAGCCGGGACCGCAGCGTGACCTCCGGTACCTGGCCGAACAGCGACACCTGGCTGTCGTCCACCTCGGTCATGCAGACCACGTCGGTCTGCTCGTCCGCGACGGCCTCCAGCCAGAAAGACTCGACGATCTCCGAATGGTCGCGCGCCCGCCACCGCACGAACCGGCCCGGTTCGGCGTCCACGACGATGGCGTCGAACTCGATGCGCATGCCGCCGATGTCGAGCACGAGACGCGCGGTCTTGCTGTCCAGCGGGGTCAGGCTCAACACCCCGGAGAGGTACCGCGGAAATTCGATGAACCGCACCAGATGTTCGTAGGCCGACATGGGTGGCACGCCCACCCTGATCGAGTCTCGAGTGACGATCATGATGCCTCCGTACGACAAGCACCTGCCGGCGCGTCGCGTGAGCTACGGAGCTCGCGTCGTTTCGATCGTACGCCGCGCCCGCCGGACAGTCTCAGCGGACGCCGGCGGACTTCGCCTCCTGCGGGAACAGGCTGTCGAACACCGCGGTGCGCTCGAACGCCATGGCGTGCTCCCGCCCGCGAACCTCCAGGTCCTTGCGCTGCGCGGCGGACATCTCCAGGACCACCCGGTCCACCGCCGCGGCGATGCCGCCGACGTCGCCGGGCTCGACGATCACCGCGTCGTCGCCGACCGCCTCGCCGGTGCCGCCGGTCCGGGTGGTGATCACCGGCCCGCCGCCGGCCAGCATCTTCTCGGCCAGGGCGATCCCGAACGTCTCGACGAAGTCGGGCTCCGGCCGGGTGGGCAGGGCGTACGCCGCGCAGCCGCGCATGAGCAGCGGCTTCTCGTCGTCGTCGACGTCGGTCAGGAAGACGACCCGGTCGTCCTCCTTGGCCATCGCCCGGACGTGCTCCAGCGCCGGCCCGGTGCCGGCGACGACCAGCTTCACGCGGGAGCGGCAGCGCATCTGCCCGTAGGCGATCACCAGGTCGTAGATCCCCTTGGCGCGGGCCACCCGGGACAGGAACAGGATGTACCCGTCGCGCTCCAGGCCGCGCCGGGCGAGCGCCGCGTCGACCCGCGCCGGGTCCAGGTCGAGGTAGGCGGAGACGTCGATCGGCGGGTAGCCGATGCTCACACGCCGCCGCGACTGCTCGGCGAAGCCGGTGCCGCAGCGGGCGTCCACCTGCTCGGCCGCGGCCACGATCTCGTCCCGGGTGTACTCGGAGACCGCGACGACCCGGTCGTTGGACAGGAACGTGGCGAACAGCGCGACCGCCGCGCCGAAGCGACCCTCCCGCAGGCAGGAGCGGATCACGTTGGTCACGTCGGAGCCGACCGCCTTCGCCACCGTGTGCACGTCCGGCGCGAACCCGGCGGCCCGGACGGCGGTGATCGCGTCGGCGACGACGGCGGTGTGCGGGACGAGGTACATCGACAGGCACGTGGTGGGCACCGGCTCCATGAGCAGCTCCACCAGGCGGCCGGTGAGCCCGGCCAGGTGGCGCCCGTCGGGCACCCGGTAGTCGCCGACCGGCTCCGGCCGCTCCACGGTGATGCCGGGGCTGTACGGCAGCAGGCGGTCCAGCGGCTTCAGCGGCAGCCCGGCCGCCTGCAGTGCCGGTATCGGCCAGGTCAGCAGGCGCACGTCGTCGAACCCGCGGGTCAGCGCCACCTCGGCGATGTTGCGGGCCTCGCCGGCGTGGCCGCAGATGACGGGGTCCGCCCTGACCGCGATGACGAGACGGCGATTGGGGTACGTCACCTCGGCTCCTTCGGGGTTGCGCGCGGATCGGACGACGACGGCGGGCGGACCCGGTGCCCCCAGCCGGACGGCTCGGGGCCGAGCCGCACGTGCAGCCGGCCGCCGCGGTGCACGTCGGTGGCGCTGAGGTGGGTGGCGTCCAGCGACCTGCCGTTGAGGGTCACCGACTGCACGTACTGCGGCGGCGGGTCGTGGTCGAGGCCGTCGGCGCCGATCGGCGTCTCACGGTGCCCGCTGGTCTCGACGACGAACTCCCGGTCGCCGACCTGGATCGTGCCTTGGGCGAACGCGGGCGCGTTGACCAGGAACAGGTTCTGCCCGGCCACCGGGAACAGCCCGAGCGAGGCCCAGATGTACCACGCGCTGAGCCCGCCGGAGTCGTCGTTGCCCGGCAGGCCGCCCGGGCCGGTGCCGAACTGCCAGGTCCGCGCGGCGTGCACCACCTCGGCCGTACGGTCGGGCCGGCCCGCGTAGTGGTACGCCCACGGGGCCTCCATGTCGGGCTCGTTGTTGAGCCCCTCGAACCGGTTCAGGGCGTACCCGGCCGCCATCTCCGCCGGCTGTGGCCGCCGGCCGGGCTGCGTCACCGGCGCGGCCCCGAAGCCGAAGAAGCGGTCCAGGTTGTCGACGAACGCCGCGTCGCCCCCGCCCAGGGCGATCCGTCCCGCCATGTCGTGCAGCAGCCGGAACGAGTAGTTCCACTTGCCGCCCTCGTAGAACTCCGAGTCGCGCAGCAGCCCGGTGCCCGGGTCGAACGCGTTGACCCACTGCCGGCTGCGCCGCTCGAGGTCGTCGGCCAGGTGGACGTCGTTGAGCGCCCGGGCGACCTGCGCGGTGCAGTAGTGGGCGTACGCGAGGTCGAGGGTGTGGCTGATGGGGTGGACCACGCCGTGCTCGAAGAAGTCCTCGCCGTACAGCCGGCGCAGGTCGTCGACCATGTGCACGAGCGCCCAGTTCCAGTCCAGCCCGGCCTTGCCCAGGGCGTGCGCGTCGGCCAGCGCGGTGTGCGCGAGCGCGCTGGCCTGGCGGAAGAACCGGTCGGCGCCGCGGGCCATCCGGTACCCGATCGGGAAGTTGCCCTCCTCCTCGCACACCCGGATCAGCGACTCCAGCAGGTCCCCGGCCCGGTCCGGGGCGATGGCCGCGAGCAGCGGCAGCTGGGTCTTGTAGATGTCCCACATCGTGCACACGTCGAACGCGAACGGACCCGAGTTCGGCCAGAACGGGCTCTCGTTGTCGGCGAAGCAGGGCTTGATCAGCGAGTGGTACATCGCCGTCGCGAACACCGTGCGGCGGCCCGGCGTGCCGCCCTCGACCCGAACCCGGCCGAGGTGCTCGCGCCAGCGCTCGCGAGTCGCGGAGCGCACCGCGTCGAACGCCGGCCGCGCCTGGCCGCACTCCTGCTCGAGGTTGTGCCGGGCCTGGTCGCACCCGCGCAGGGAGAAGCCGAGCCGTACCTCGACGGTCTGCCCGGCCACGGTGGGGCCCATGAACAGCATGCCGAACGGCCGCAGGGTGGTGTGCCGGATGCTGTCGAAGTCCAGCCGGGTCCCGCCGTCGATGAGCCGCCGGTCGTACCACAGCATCTGCCGCCAGCCGGGGCTGTCGAGCTCGGCGTGGACCGACAGCGGTACGCCCTCCATCACGACTGTGCCCTGGACGCGGCCGTGCCCCAGGCTCTCCGCGTGGGCGCGCAGCGGCACCGTGCGGCCGAGCTCGATGGCCAGGCCGCCGCAGGACAGGTCGATCACGACCCGCGCGTTGCTGTGCTCCGGGAACGTGTACCGGTGCACGGCGACCTTGGTGCCCACCGTGATCTCGCAGCGCACCCCGGTGTCCAGCGTCGCCGCGTAGTAGCCGGCCTCCGCCACCTCGTCGTGCAGCGGCCAGGAGTGCCCGAGCTCGTCCAGCTGCTGCACCATCGGCGTGACCCGCACGTAGTTGTAGTACTTGCGGATGGCCCCGGTGCCGGACTGCTGGAAATGCGTGAACCCGGACGCCTGCAGCCGGTCGAACATCTCCTCGGGCACGCCCTCGGTGTTCTTGGCGTACCGACCGTATCCGGTCGGATACGCACCGGAGTAGGCGCAGGCCGAGACCATGCCGAGGGGCGACGTGGCGCCGGGATGGGTGTTGCCGACCTGCGGCTTCGGCCACCACCAGGTGGCGGCCAGACCGCGCGCCCGGGGCAGGTCGGTCGCCGCGGTACCGATGAAGGGATCAACGTCGTCAAGGATGGCGGGACTCTATCCGGTGCGCGCCCCGCGATGGTTTCGGCCAGATGAACTCCGCCGCGAGCGGGCCCGGCGGTGCCGCAGCAGCCGGACCCGCGCTTGACATGTCGCTATCCGTGGTCCGGGTCAGAAGACGCATGCACCGCCGCGTAGGCCGAGGCGATGGCGGATGCGATCGCGCCGTCGTCGCCGAACGCCCTGCGCACGTGTCCCAGCAGCGTCAGCAGGCGGTTGTTGTCCGGGGTGGGGCGGTTGGCCTCCTGGACCGCGGCGGTGGCCGCCGCCGCGGCCGGGCCGTCGGCGCGCTCCGGTGCGTGCGACCGGACCAGGTCGGACAGCGTCTGGACGATGGTCCGCAGCTCGGTCAGGTCGGCCGCCCCGTAGTTGACGCTGGTCGCCCTCACGCCCGGCCCGGCCGCCATCGATGATCCCGAGACCTGCGCGTTGCCGCTGATCGAGATGCCGTTGTTGATGTCCACGAGCGACTGTCCTTTCGCGACGGTTCTAGGGGGTGGCCGCCGCGGGCGGCGCTCCGGGCACGAGGCGCCTGGCCGTGTTGACCGTGCGGGCCACGGCGCCGGCGCCGGCGGCGATGCTGCCGGAGTTGACGCTCGCGTTGCCGGTGACGATGACGCCGTTGTTGAGGATGGCGGTCTGGCGCTCGCTCAGCTCGGACGTGTCGATGCCGTGGGCGTCGAGGAAGTCGCGCAGCGACTCCATGACCCGCCGTTCGACGACCTTGCTGTACATCTCCTTGTCCTGTTGCTGGAAGTAGGCGAAGTAGCGGCGGTCGCTGGCCAGCTCGCGCGGGCTGACCAACGGCCCGTAGTTGTGCGTGCGCTCCTGCGCGATGTTCCGCCGATCATTACGGCGCTTCTGCCAGCGCCGCAGCGGGTCGGTGGCGGCGGCGGCCAGGACCGCGAAGCTCTTCGCGATGTACGGCAGCGTCAACAGCCCGCTGAGGGACGCCGTCCTGGCGATCTGGCCGATGGTGGGCGACTCCCTCATGGAATCCACGGCCCGGTACCTGGGCTTGACCGGCGTCAGCAGGCAGTGGCTCGCCTCGACGTACAGCGTCCGGGCGCTCTTGTAGAGCGCGAAGCGCACGAACGTGGTCAGCACCAGCTCGCCGCTCCAACCGGTGACCCGGACGCTCAGATAGCAGCGGGCGCGGCCCTCCGGGTGCTCCATGAGGTGCCGGATCAGCCCGTCGCTCGCGTCCGGCAGCGGCGCCGCCAGTTCGACCGGCAGCAGCTCCTGCGTGATGCGCGGGTCGGGGGCGTCAAGGAGCTCGACGCCACTGACGAAGACGCGCTGCTCGACGCCCACACCGGGCAGGTCGAGCGCGGCCAGGTCGCGGGCGACGGCCGCGTAGACCTCCGACGTCGTGAAGGGGGTGAGGCTGGCGGTCGGTGCGGCCCGCGCCACGTTCAGGGCGAACGACCACGAGTCGGTCACCGTGCCGTAGCCGACGAACGGCGCGTAGTCCGAGAACACGGACGCGTTGCCGCGGTCGCGCTGGCCGATGTCAGTCAGCCGCCGGCGCATCGCGCCACCGGTCGGCTCGGGCGCCGCGGCCGGGTCAAAGGCGGCCCGGCGCAGCCTCCGCGCCACCACGCCGTGAGCGGCGAGCTGCTCGATGAAGACGGCGGCCCACGCCAACGGCAGGCTCAGCAGGATGATCGGCGGCGCGGCGGCGGACAGCAGCGCACTGACGAGCACCGCGAGCACGATCGCCAGGTCGCGGGCGAAGTGCCGGCGCCGGGCGGCCAGGGCGTACTTCAGCACGGTCACGAGATCCACGCCGGGCGACGAGGCGACCGCGCGGTACGGCTCGTCGATCACGCCGTCGAGGAGCTTCCGGCTGAAGGAGCTGTCGGTCTGAGCCGCCGCGCAGAGGTAGCGGGTGCTGTCCCGTGCGAACCGCGCCTGACCTGTCCGCGCGGGGGCGGCGGACGCCGACGACGGGCCGGCCATGCCGGGCGGCGCGATGACGCTCGGGACCGCGACCGTGGCCGGCCGGGTCGGCGGGACGGTGGCCGGCGGGGCCGTGGGGGCGCCGGGCGGGACGATCACCGCCGGCATCGCCACGGTCGGACGCGGCCCGGCCGGACCCGCCGGCTTCGGTGCGGCCGCCGCCGCGCCGGACGGGGCGGAGATGACCAGCGGCCGTCCGCACGAGACACAGGTGACCCGGTTGCCAGGATTGTCGGACCCACAGTGGTAGCAGCGCATGTCTACTCCGCTTCGCACGTCGGCTGCGGCAGGACGAAAGTGTCGGTCTTCTCGGGCCTCGCGGTGATCCTCAGCGCGTCGACGGAGGTCAGCGTGACCTTGACCTCTTCATTCGAGCTATTGATCTTGTACCGCGAGTCCTTCGACTCCCAACTCTTCAGGCCGGCGCTCGGCCATTTCACCACCTTGGTCTTGCCTTCACCCTGCACCGTGAGCTGGAAGTCCCAGACGCCGTCCTGGCCAGACTGCAGGACGAGCTGGGCGGAGCACTTCGGCGACTCGGCCGGCACCTGGGTGGACGGCTGGGTGGACGGTGGCAACGGCACCGGCGGGGCGGGGTCGTTGTTCAGGGCCGCGGACACCGCCGCGATCAGCGCCGCGATCAGCACGGCGGCGGTGCCGACGCCGAGCGCGACCGTGGTCGCGTCCGGGGAGGGCCGCCGAGCGGCGAAGGGATGCCCCACGGCCGTCAGTCCACGTACTCGACGGGAATCGAGCGGTAGCCCGGCGCCTCGACCGGGATCTGCAGTTCCTCGGTGGCGGCCGACGCGACCAGCGAGTTGAGGAGGCTGTTGATCGCCCGGGCGAGCGCCTCGTCCGGCAGCGAGGTGCCGTCCGCGATGAAGGCCGCCTTGGTCGAGACCTTAGCCAGGGTCATCTCCGACGCCTGACCGAAGCCGTAGGTGATGATGTGCGGCCGCCGCCCCCAGCCCCGGTCGGTCAGCGCGGCGAACCCGGTCTCCCAATCCTTGTCGGTCGGCTCCCCGTCCGTCAGCAGGAACACGCACGGCCGCATCACCGCCTTGCCCTGCGCCCTGAGCGTCGGCAGGTCGGTGTTGATGCGCTGCCGCACGAGGTCGAAGGCGGCGCCGTAGTTGGTCCACCCGTCGCACATGACCTCCGGCATCGCCGGGACGTACTCCATGTCCACCATCTCGAGGACCACCCACGGCTGGGTGGAGAAGGCGACGATCGACATGTGCGCGAACTCCGAGACCCGGGGGCTGTCGGCCAGCGCCCGGTGCAGCTTCTTGAGCGTCTCGTTGAGCGCGCCCTGATGCGGCCTCATGGACGACGAGACGTCAATGAGGAGGTATGTCGGCAGACACTTCTGTTTCGTGGCGTACGCCGAGGTGTCGGCGGTGTGGTAGCTGGTGCTCAACGGGAGCTCCTCGGCTGCGGCGTTGACGGATGGGCTAGCTGTTCGCGATCGCGATGATGAGCAGCACGATCGAGAGGACCACGACCACGACCGCCACGACCGCGGCGGGAGTGCTCATGGTGTTGTCGTTCGACGGTCCGGTGCGCACGACCGGCTTGGAGGCCGGCTTCGGAGCCAGCTTCGGAGCCGCCTTCGGACGCGCCGCCGGCTTCGGGGTCGGCGGCGTCACCGGCGCGGGCCGCGGCGGCATCGGTCCGCGCGGCACCGGGAAGCGCACGTACGGGTTGCCGTCGAGCGCGGCGACGAGCGTGCTGAGGTTCGGGCGGCGGTTCCGGTCGGTGCAGAGCAGGATGTCGAGCAGTACCGCGGAGAGCCCGGGCCGCTGGAGGTCGACCAGCGCATGCAGGGTCCGGTCCCGGTCGCGCTCGCCGGTGAGGCACCGGGCCACCAGCAGCGCGACCCGGTAGCAGTCGGTGCGCAGGTCCGCCGGGTCGGCGCGCCCGGTGAGCGGGTCGTCCCAGTTAGGCTGGTGCACGTTGGGCTTGCGCCCGCGAACGCTGCCGTCGATGTCGATGACGAACACGGTGCGATCCGACAGGCTCCACAACACGTTGGAGTAGGACCAGTCGGAGTAGACCAGCTCGTACCGCGCGAGCATCGTCGCCACGGCGACCAGGTTGCGACAGACGGCGATTCGGTCGTCGAGCGTCACCGCGGCCAGTCCCCGCCGGGCGAACGCCGCCGAGTTCGCCGCGAGAAAGTCGATCTCCATGATGCGGGTATTCGGCTCGGACTGCGGCCGGCGGAACTCGGCGAAGAACCGGTCCGACGCCGCCGGGATGACGCACCCGACGGTCCGCGCCCCGTCGGTGATGGCGGCGACCGGCCACGACGTGCTGCCGGCGATGAGCGTCCGGTCCGACTCGGCCGCCGCGCCCGGCAGGTGGATGAGGTCGGTCAGGTGCCGGGCGGCGTCGGCCGGCAACGGTGTGCGGTACAGCTTGGCCAGCCACTGCTTGTCCCGGCTGAGGGGATGGATGGCCTTGCTCTCGCCGGTTTCCTGGCTGATCGATTCGGCCAGGGGCCCCAGGTCCGGGATGGAGACGACGTTCGGCAGCGACCACCGGGCCACGGCTCAGCCCTGCCCGGATCTGCCGTCGACCCAGACGCCGACCGCGGTGCGGTCGTCCTGGTGCCCGCGGGCCTGATACGAGATGTCGGTGAGAAAGTCGGCAGCGCTCGTCGGCCGGCGCCACTTGTGCAGGAAGTAGTCGGCGGCCGACGGCTCCATCCGGATCACGTCGCTGACGCCGTCGGTGACCAGGCCGACGAAGGTCCCGGCCGGCAGCTCCGCGTCGCCCACCCGGACGGAACCGGGTTCCTGCGGGAGCGCCGCGTTGACCACATTGGACTCCAGACCGTCCCGGGCCGCCTTCACGTCGCCGGCCAGGGTCACCCAGCGGCCGTCGACGGGGGCCAGGATGGCGACGTCGCCGATCCAGGCGTACCGCATGGCGTGCTGTCCCCGCGCATCCGGTTCGGCGTCGATGACGGCGACGATCAGCACCGTGCTCAGCTCCGAGGCGGCCTGGCGCCGCCGCTCTGCGGCCATCGCGAGGTGGCCGGCCACGTCGGCGAAGATGCGCTCGAAATCCGGTTCGCCGCCTCGGTCAAGCGCCTGGACGGCGAGCTGGACCGCGGTGGTCGCGGCCAGGGTCGCGCCCACATCCGAGTCGCGTCCGCTGGAAAGACCGTCCGCGACCGCGACCACCAGACAACGGCCGGCGGCGTCGCGGCCGAGCGCGTAGGCGTCCTGCCGGGCATTGGCCGGCTCCTCGCACCGGTGGCCGGGCCCGACGACCGATGCCGCACGCACCGTCAGCCGGCCGAGGGCCGCCTCGTCGGCGCAGATCCCCGGATGCGCCAGCCGCACCGGTAGACGCCAAGGCCGAGTGTGGGCCGCCGACGTCCGGTCGCCGAACAGCGGCGGGGCGGGGAACTGCGCTGCGCCGTTGGCGCGAACAACCGAGGAACTCGCCGGCCGGGCGGGGCCTGGCACGGAGGCGGGGAACACCACCGCGGGCCCTGGCGCCGGGCTGCCGAGTCGGGCCGGAGCGTCAAACGCCGCCGGAGGCTCCGCCCGCTGGGCCGTGCCGGCTGGGCCGTTGCCGCCGGGTCCGGGTCTGCCGCCGGATCCACGCCGGTGTTCCAGATGCAGGGCCGCCACGCTCGCGACGACGCCGACCGTGGCCAGCGCGGCGGGAACCGTGCTGTGCGCCAAGAGCAGTACCTCGGCTATCGCCACGACGAATAAGAGGAAAAACCAGCAGAGATGGCCCCACCGCAAGCCCATAGCCCAGCACCCTAAGGCGTGCGTCGATTTCGTCCCACCGCCCGACGGGGCACAGCCGCGCGGTCCGATCGGGCGCGCGGCGCACACGAAATGGTGATCTTCGGTGGCCGACCATCGGGCCGCTCGGCTGGGCGGCCGATCCATTCCGGGTATCGGCTGTCGAAATCAGCTCGTTCTGCGTCGGCGGCTAGTCAGGGGTCGCCGCGCATGCCATCATCCTGCAGCAAATCGCCGAGCATGATGGTTGCGCGATCGCGTCATGACAGGAGAGCAACGTGAGCCAGACGATCGAGCCGGAATCCCCGTCCACCGCGATTGCCGATGCGCCCCTCGACGCCCCGCTCGCCGATCTGGAACCGGTCGCCGATGACCCGGCCACCGCGGCGTCATCGCCGGCGACGATGACGTTCAGTGCGGTGCAGCTCGAGGAGGTCGAGGACGACGAAGAGGCGCCGGCCGAGCCGGGCGCGCTCGGCGGTGCCGCGCCGCAACCGGTCGCCGGCCCCGGCGGTGGGCTGCTGCGACGGCGACTTCCGCTGCTGCTGGCGGTCGCCGCGCTGGCGCCACTGGTGCTGAGCGTGGTGATGACGGTGCAATTCTTCGACGCCCGCGACCGCGCGAACGACCTGGCCGACCAGGTGGAGACCTTGAACAGCCAGCTGGCGTCGGCCCGCTCCGCGACCGACACCAAGGCCGACGAGTTGAAGAACGCCAAAGCCTCGGCCAAGAAGGCGAAAGGAGACCTGGAAGAGGCCAAAAGGGAACTCACAGATGCAAGGCAGCAGATCGACGACGACAAAGCGCACGCGGAGGCGTGCGTACGTGCCGTCGAGAACTATTACACGACCTGGGAAAACACCTTCTACCACACCAACAACGGCACCGCCGCCGACTCGGCCGCCGCCGACTATCGCGCCCAGGCGGAGTCTTCGTGCGGGCCGATCGACATTTCGATGAGACCCCTGGAACCGAGGTACAGCTAGCCCGCGTTCCGCACGTGAGGTGGTCTGCACAGTCTCGGCCCAGCCGGAACGGGTCACGGTGACCGGTCGCCAGACAGGCGAGTCGTCCTGCCGGCGCGACAAACCGGCGCCCGTAGACAACCCCGGCGGTGCCGGGCGCGGCTGCCCGGCACCGGTGCGGTGCCGACCCGGTGTCAGCCGGGCTCGCTGCACAGGCAGAACGGCTTGCCCGCCGGGTCGGCGAAGACGCGGAACGTCGTGCCGTCGCTCGGCAGCTTCGTCGCGCCCAGGGTCAGGGTTGCCGCCTCCGCCGTGTCCAGGTCGTCGACCAGGACGTCGAGGTGGAACTGCTGCGGGTGCGCCGGGTCCGGCCAACGGGGCGGGCTGTAGTCGGCGACCTGCTGGAACATGACGGGCTGGGCGCCGTCCTCACCGATCATCGCGGCGCCGTCGGCCTCGTACGTCACCGGCTTGCCGAGCAGCTCCGCGTAGAAGGCGCTCAGCTGCTTCGCGTCCGGACAGTCCAGCATCACGCCCATCAGGGTCACACCCGGGTTGTCCGGCTGCAGGCACACGTCGAACGGGTGGCCCGACGGATCGGCGAGCGTGTGCCAGGTCTCGTTGCGCTGCAGCAGGGTGCCCCCCAGGGCCGCGGCCTGCTCGAGCGCGGCCTCCAGGTCGGGCACCCGCAGGTCGAGGTGGGCCTGCTGCGGCCGCTCCTGGCCGGGCCACCGCGGCGGGCGATGGTCGGGCGCGAGCTGGATCGCGACCTTCCAGCCGTCGGGCGTGGCGAGTGCGATCCAGTCGTCGTCGGCGTGGACCTGCGTCCAGCCGGCCAGCTCGCGGTAGAACGCGGACAGTCCAGCCATGTCGGCCGTGTCGAGCACGACCATGTCGAGCTTGCCGATCATGTGATTGCCCCCTTCAGCGGTCTCAGGGTGGATTCTGCCCGTGGGGTACGACAAAAACGGCTCTTGTGACGTTGGAGCGGCTTCCTACCGTGGCCCTACCACCGCCGGTGGGACCTGTCCGGCAGGATCGACGTTGTCCGTGTCGCCGGGGCCGGGGTGAGCCGGGGCACCTGGAACGGCTCGGACCTGACCATTGCGGTTCTCGATCCGCACTGCCACGCCGCCGACGTCGGTGAGCCGGACCGGTCCGATGAAACGGGAGTCGTTCGCCGTGGCGCGGTTGTCGCCGAGGAGGAAGATCATGTGATCCGGCACCGTGGAGGTGGGGAACGGGTCGGTGACTGTCGCGCCGAGGTACGGCTCGGGCACGGTTGTTCCGTTGACGACGACAGCCTCGCATCGCCCGGCCGGGCCGGTCGGGCACCCGATCGTGTCACCGGAGAGGGCGACGACCCGCAGCAATGAGTCGTACGTCAGACCGTCACGGGTGAGGTGCACGATGACGACGTCCCCGCGGGCGGGTGACAACTTCTTGTTGAGTACGACGCGTTCCCCCACGTAGATCGTGGACTCCATGACGGCGCTCGGTTCTGTGACGGTGAAGTAGTCGCTGCGGCCGAGCTGGGTAGCCGCCGCCACCGTGGTCAACACCACAAGACCACCGCCGACGCCGGCCGCGACCTTGCCCAGGCGCCGTGTGCGCCGCTGGCGGCGAGCGCGGTTGAGTACCGTTCGCGCGAGGTCGGCCCGGGCGTGCACCGTCGGCGTGGCAGCCGTCGCCAGCCTGCGCAGTTCCTCAGCCGGATCCTGCGGCGGGGGCAGCATCGTGTTCATCGTGTCGTCCTCTCTACGGAGGCAAGGGAAGGTTCCAGGGCGGTGCGGACCTTGAGTAGTCCGCGCGCGAGGTTGCTCTTGACCGTTCCGGGCGAGCACCTCATGACGGCTGCCGTCTCGGCTTCACTGAGTCCGTCGATGACGCGCAGCACGACCGTCACCCGCTGCCGCGGGGGGAGGGCGGCAAGGATCTGGTCGAGGTGCGCCCGGGCGGCGACCGCCTCGGCGTGATCCGGCCCAGCAGCCAACAAGTCCGGGTCGGCCGGTATGGGGAGAGGGACGAGATGGCTGCGCCGACCACGGTCCTTCGCGAGATTCACAAGCGTCGCCCGGACATACGCCTCCGGAGATTCCAGCTGCCTCGACCAGTGCTTGGTCAACCGCAGCAGGGCGCTCTGCAGGAGATCCTCGGCCTCGGCGGCGTCCGGCGCGAGCAGCCGCGCGAATCGCAGCAACCGGTCACCATGGACCTGCACGAACTCCGTGAAGTCCTGCTCCTCTGACGGGTTCACACCTACCACAACGAGATCTGCTCCAGAGGCGTTGCACGCCGGGGTCATCAGGTCAGTCACGAGCCAAAAACAATGCGGGCTGTACGGTACGGGCCATGCCGAGCGCACCCTCGGCGGTGCGTACCGCCGCCATCGCCATCGTCATCGGGGTCAACTACGGGTACTTCGGCGCCGCGATGGCCGGGGCGCAGCTGTACCTCAGCCCGCGGCTCGGCCTGAGCGTCGGCGAGCAGGGCACGCTGTTCGCGGTACCGGTGCTGGGAATGTTCCTGGGCGTGCTGGCGGCGAACCGGATCGTCACCACGGCCGGGCGGCGCGCGACCCTGCTGGCCATGGCGCTCGCCACGGCCGTGCTCGGCGCCGCGTCGCCGCTGGTCGCGGACCTCGTGTGGATCGACGGCACGCGGCTGCTCATCGGCGTCGCGATGGGCGTGACCACGGTCGTCGTGCCGATCTACATCGCCGAGGCCGCGCCGCCGGCCGGGCGCGGGCGGATCGCCGTGCTGTACCAGGTCGCCACCGTCGGCGGGATCGTCGCGGCGTTCCTGGTCGCGTACGCGCTGTCGGCGGCCGGGCTGTGGCGGGTCATGCTCGGCGTCACCGCGCCCGTCGGCGCCGTCTGCGTGGCGCTGCTGCTGCGCGCGCCCGACACCGTGGCCGGGCTCGGTCCGCGGCGCGAGCGCGGTCCGGGGGCGGTCGCGGAGCTGTTCGGGCCGCGGTACCGCGTCGTGACCGGCTTCGTCGTCGTGCTCGGCGCGCTGGTCCAGCTCACCGGCATCAGCGCCGTCAGCAACTTCTCGCCGCGGATCTTCGAGGGCATGGGGTACCGCGGCCCGTTCGCCCTGCTGATCCTCCCCGCCGTCGTGCAGCTCTGCGGCCTGCTGGCGGCGCTGGCCTCCTCGGCGACCGTCGACCGGTTCGGCCGGCGGGCCACCCTGCTGACCGGCACAGCGGTGATGGCCGCCGGCCACGCGCTGCTGGTGGCCGCGTTCGCGGCGCCGCGGGGCGCGACCGCGCTCGGCCTGGCCGGCCTGCTGACCTTCACCGTCGGCTTCAACGCCGGGCTCGGTTCGCTGTTGTGGATTTACGCGTCGGAGGGGTACACCGACCGGCTTCGCAGCGCCGGCGCGACCGCGCTGCTGCTGCCGAACCTGGCGGCGAACTTCCTGCTGGCCCAGTTCTTCCTCGGCGCGATGACCACGCTCGGCGGCGCGACCACGTTCGCCGCGCTGCTGGCCGTCACGGTCGCGTCGTGGCTGTACCTGTTCCGGCATGCCCCGGAGACGCGCGGGCGCACCCTGGACGAGATCCACGAGTACTGGCAGAACGGCCGCACCTGGCCGCGGCCGGTCGCTTCGGATTGAGCGCGACGCTGTGCCGCTATCCGATGTACGCCAGCGCGAACCCGATCGTCGGGATGCCGAACAGCACCGAAACCGCCGCCATCTTCGTGATCGTCGGGCGGCGGGTGAGGATCGCGTAACCGGCCAGCAGGACCGGGACCATGACCAGCTGCGGCACCAGCGTCGAGCGCGGCACCAGCGTGTCGAGGGCCGCGCAGAGCACCGAGACGGCCAGGCCGGCGCCCCACAG
Organism: Dactylosporangium sp. NPDC048998; assembly: GCF_043197855.1. Lineage (NCBI taxonomy): Bacteria > Bacillati > Actinomycetota > Actinomycetes > Micromonosporales > Micromonosporaceae > Dactylosporangium > Dactylosporangium sp. NPDC048998. Next base: position 76,635 of record NZ_JBICTV010000008.1, on the reverse strand, counting down.
CGCGATCCCGAGCCGGTGGGCGAGGCGCGGCCCGAACCGCACCGCGAACGTGGTGTCCCCGGCCCCGGTGTCGGCGGCCAGGTCGGTGACCGTGGTCGGCACGTACAGCGCGGCGGCGAACAGCAGCCCGATCAGCCCGAACTGCCACGGAAACTCCCACGGCGGGCGCGTGATCGACCAGCCCGCGGCCGGCGACACCACCCCGACCACGAGCGCGTTGACCGCGACGTCCCAGCCGGGCCGGGTCTTCAGCCGCAGGGGCGGCACGCTGTACGCCCACCCGAGCAGCAGCACCCCGGCGACGCCGAGCACGAACAGCGGCCCGACGAACACCGCGGCGGCGACGGCACTGAGGGCGATCCCGCGGTACCACAGCCGAAGCCTCTTGGCGGTGACCGCCCCGGTGACGAGCGGCGCGTGTGCCTTGCGTGGGTTGTCGCGGTCGCTGGGCAGGTCGTGCAGGTCGTTCTGGGCGAGCACCGCGCCCCAGATGAGCGGCCCGAGCACGAGCAGCGCCACCACGGCGCGCGGTGCGTCGGCCCGGTCGGGCAGCCAGGCGTGCCCGGCCAGCACGGTGCCGAGGTAGGCCGGCACCCAGGAGACCGGCCAGAACCAGGGCCGCGAAACCGCCACGAGCACCGCGGCGGGCCGTTCCAACACCCCCGTCATACCTCGATCATCGTCCTCGATGCCGGTGCGCGCACTGAGAGCCGCGTCATGCCCGGCCGCCGTATGGTGTAGCGGTGGACGGTGGATTCGATCTGCACGAGCAACCCCGGGCGGGCCGGGAGAGGTTGCGCAGCCGCCATCGGGAATCGACCCGCACCGGTAGCGTCACCGCGGTCTGAACGCGGGCGCTTACCGCGGTGTGTCCAGCGGCGCCGGCACCAGCCCGGCCAGCAGGTCGGCCGCCGACACCGGGGTCCACGGCGCGCCGGCGGCGCCGTCGACGAGCAGGGCCAGGGAGCCTTCGGCGACGTCGCCGCCGGCGATGGCGGCGAGCCGGTCCGGGTCGGCGGCCGCCGCGAAGGTGCGGGCCGAGGCGGGGATTCCGGCGGTACCGCTGGCGCCGCTCAAGCTCGCGGCGGCGCGCACGGCCGCGGCGACCTCGGCCGGCGCGGCGGCCGGGATCGTGGTCGCCGAGCCGTCGGCGTGGGCGACGACGACCCGGTCCGCGCGGGCGGCGGCGTGCCACGCGGCGACGTCCAGCAGGGTGGCCCGGTTGCCGGCGGCGAAGTGCTCCCACAGGTCGGCGGCGACCCGGCCCAGCCGCGCCCCGTGCTGCCCCACGTTGTGCCCGTATCCCTTTGTGGTGAGGCTGGCGTCGATCCACATCACGGCGCCGGTGGGCACGTGCAGCACCATCGGCGCCAGCGACCTGGCGTCGCCGCGCAGCCCGAAGCGCTGCATGACGCGGGCCGCGTCGAACGCCGCGCCGCGCCCCTGCGGCAGCGAGAACCCGGCGAACGCCGCGGTCAGCGCCTCGAACGGGACGTCGTTGTAGCTCAGCACGACCGGCACCGCCCAGGTCACGCCGGCGGCGCGCAGCCGGTCGCGGTCGAGGTCGAGGAACTCGGTGGCGCCGAGCGGCGGCGGCGCGGACGTCAGGTCGCCGGAGTGGATCGCCGCGTCGCCCTTGAACCGCAGGTGGGTGTAGTCGCAGTGGCCGACCGGCGCCCACGCCTCGTCGTAGAACGCGCAGGACAGGTCGAGGTCGACCCGGCTGTGCTCGCTGTCGACCCAGTGCAGGAACAGCCGCAGCACCGGTGCGGCGTCCAGCCGCCGGACGCTGCCGCGCGGCCACCCGGCGAGCTGCTCGGAGCCGGCTCGCTCGCGGGTGGGCGCCGGCACCTCGGCGAGCGCCGCGTCGAGCACGGCGATGTCGAACCGCTCGAGCCGTGCGGCGCGGCCGGCCAGTTCGGCGTCGACAGTGGACCGGATCGCCGCGATCGCGGCGGCCGGCAGCGCGGCGCGGCGCTCCGGCTCGGTCCAGGTGCGCACCACGTCGCCCTTCGGGAAGAAGGTGCGGCGCGGCGTGCCGGGTGGCGGGCCGGAGACCGGGTTGCGGCGCTGCCGGCGGGCCACCGGCGGCGGGCGCAGGCCGAGCGCGCGGCGCACCGCGTCGCCGACGGCGCCGATCCGCGTCACCGGCACGGCGGCGGACTCGGTGATGGGCGCCGCCGCGGACATGGCGACCTCCTCCGGCGCGGCGATCGCCGCGGTGCCCTCCTCCGGCACCGCGACGGTGGCGTCCCGCCCGGTGAGCTCGGCCGCGGCGGCCGCGAGCACGCCGGGGGCGACCCGGGGCGCGACCCGCGCGGCGGCGTCGAGCACCCGGCCCCGGGCCTTGTCGTCGTCGCCGGCGAGCCGCAGCAGGTGGTCGACGCGCCGCCACAGGTCGCCCGGGCGCCGGCCGAGCAGCTCGGCGGCGCCCGCCGCGTCGCCGCCGGCGACGGCGTCCTCGACCAGGGCGGCGAACGTGCGGACCCGGACGGAGACGAGGCCGCCGGCGTGTTCGCCGAGCACGATGCGGTCCCGGTCGCGGCCGCTGGCGGCGGTCATGGCCCGGCCGAGCGGGCTGCCGGCCGGTGTGCGGGTACCCCGCAGGGCGGCGAAGACGACCGCGGCGTCCGGGTGCGCGGCGACCCGCTCGAAGGGGTGCAGCCGCTCCGCCAGCCGCTTCCACACGGTCGGGTGGCGAGCGACGTCCTCGGCCGCGGTGACGCAGTCGAGCGCGTCGATGAAGCCGAGCGCGGCGCGGCGCAGCGGGCGGGGCAGCGCGCGCACGCGGGGCGGCGCGACCGTGACGCGCGGCTCGCCGGTCGGCCGCCACCCCTCGTTGGGCCCGTCCGCCGCCCGCCGGCGGGGCAGGACGAGGCCCGGGTCGCCGTCCGAGTATGCCCACAGGGTCCGCGCCACGTCGGTGGCCGTGCCCCAGCGGGCGGCCGCGGCCTCGACGACCGCGGCGAACGACGGCCGGAGCGCGGTCGCGTGCAGGGACCAGGCGATGACCGCGGCGAGGGTCTCGCGGGCCGGCACCACCGCGGGCAGCCAGTCGAGCCGGTCGGGGGCGGTGGCGGCGACGAGCGTGCGCAGGTCGGCCAGGTCGGCCTCGCTGAGCGCGGCCGGGCGGGCGACGAGGTCGTCGCGCAGCCGCACGGCGGCCGCGGCGGGGTCCGGCTCCAGGTGCAGCCGCCGCAGCCGCACCGGCCGGGTGGCGCCCGCCCCGGCGCCCGGCGCGGCGACCACGGGCAGGTAGGCGTTGCCGGCGGTGAGGCGCCGCCCGCAGATCGGGCAGGCCGAGTAGGCCCGCGGGTCGAAGCACACCTCGCACACCGGGTGGCCGCACGGGTCCAGCGGGTGGACGCTGCCGACGGTGCCGCACAGGACGCACGGCGCGGCGTCGGCCTGCAGCAGGTGCACGATGAGCCGCTCCACGTAGAGCCGGCCCGGGTCGGCGGGCGTGTCCGGGAAGCCGCGGAAGAGCGGCACGTGGTCGCGGTCGGCGCCGGTGCTCTCGTCGGCGACGGCACAGACCCAGTCGGCCCAGCGCAGCCGCGCGGCCGCGTCGAGGCCGGCGAAGCGCCGCCGCAGCGGCGGGTCCAGCAGCCAGCCGCGGGCGGCCAGGTCGGCTTCGACGGCCCCGACCCAGGCTTCCCCGTCGGCCGGCGGCGGCCCCTCGGGCGCGGGCAGCGGCACCGCGCCGGCCCGGCGCAGCAGAACGGTGGCGAGCGCGTCCATGAACGGCGTCCTCGGCGGGCGGTGGGATGGCGGGCAGACGAAGGCCGGGGCGGAGAGTCGGAACGCTGAAGTCTTTTTCAGAAGAAAAGAGAAGGAAGCGCACCTGGGAGCCGCCCCGGCCGGTCCGATGGTACGGCCACGAGTCCCCGCGCGCATGCCGGTTTCTGGGTAGGCTGCGAGGCATGCGAGCCAGCGGCACCTTCAGTGTGCAGAGCTTCGTTCCGACGGCCGTCGTGCCCGAGCCCGCGATCGAGACCGCCCTGCCGGTCGGCATCTCGCAGCTGGAGAAGACGTATGACGGGGACATCACCGGCCGGTCGGCCACCCTGTTCACGGCCGCCTTCGACCAGGCCTCCGGCGCCGGCACGTACATCGCGATGGAGTCGTTCGAGGGCACCGTCGGCGGGCGGGCGGGGACGTTCAACTTCGTGCACTCGGCGTCGACGTCGGGCAGTGACCGGACGGGGGAGTACTTCGCGATCGTCGCGGCCAGCGGCACGGGCGAGCTGACCGGCATCACCGGTGGCGGCGGCATGACGGTCGACGCGGACGGCACCCACCGCGTCTGGTTCGACTACGACCTCGGGTAGCCGGCCGGCCGCGCGGATCGGTGGCGGCGTCGTGCGGGTCAGGCCCAGACGACGTGTGAGCAGTATCGGTTGGCCTTGGCGCGGTACATCGCGAGGTCGGCCCGGCGGATGAGCTCCGCGATCGTCGTGGGGATGTTGTCCGCGGTGGCCACGCCGATCGACGCGGTGACCGTGAGCCGGCTGCCGTCGATCGCCATCGGCTCGGTGATGGCGGCGGCGATGGCGTCGACCGCGGCCGACCACTGCGGGACGGGTCCGGAAAGCGGCGACTCGGTGAGGATCGCGGCGAACTCGTCGCCGCTGAGGCGGACGGCGAGGTCGTCGCCGACGCAGCGGGACAGGCGCGCGGCCACGGTGCACAGCACCTCGTCGCCGACGGCGTGGCCGTAGCGGTCGTTGATCGGCTTGAAGCCGTTGAGGTCGAGGACCACCGCCGCGCATCGCCCGGTCCGGCCGAGCAGCGCGGGCCCGACCGTGTTGAGGTGCCGGCGGTTGGCCAGGCCGGTCAGCTCGTCGTGGTTGGTGTCCCACCACAGCGCGGCGCGCTCGGCCTCCAGCAGGGCCACCTGCGCGCGCAGCCGGGCCAGCTCGGCGTCGGCCGCTGTGCTCTCAGCCTGGGTGCCGTCCGGCGGGGTCCTGGTGCCGCGGTCGGCCTGGCTGAGGATATCCATCGATGTCCTCTCTCACCACAGCGGACGGCCACGGGAAACGGCGATCGGCGGGGCGACTGCCGTCCCGCATCACCTGGCTATCATCGCGCGGCAGCTTCCACCGTGCAAGATTTCACAGAGGAAGAGTTCGAGGCGACATTTTCGAGATAGATCTTGATCGCTCACGCTCAGTACGCAAAAATTTCACCACGAACGAAGAACATTGGCCACACGCGATTCTATGCACCAGTTGTCCGATATTGTCCACCGCAGATGGTGGCGAGCGTCACTGAGCGTGATGTGTGTGTATCCGTGCTATGGATCCCCGGCACGGGGCAGCGTCGGACACCCCCCGTTGAAGGAGAGCAGCACGATGCACGGCGATAGCGAATGGATGATGTCGAGCCGGTCCACGGGCAACGGCGGCAGCTGCGTGGAGGCGCGCCGGCACGACGGGCAGATCGAGGTACGCAACAGCAAGCGACCCGACGAGAGCACCGTGCGCTTCACCGTCGAGGAGTGGGACTCGTTCCTCGACGGTGCGAAGAAGGGTGAGTTCGACCGGCTGCTGACCGACTGAACCGCAGCCGATCAGTGCCTGTCAGGGCCGGGCAGCAGCAGGTCGGGAGCGGTCACGGCTTGCGGCCGATGCCTGCCCAGATGCCGCCCGGACCGACGGGTTGCGGATGCCCGGCCGGGGCGCCCGGGCTCCACTGCTGGGCCCACACCACGCCGGGATCGAGGATGTCGAGGCCGGCGAACAGCCGCTCGACCTCCTCCCGGGTGCGCACCGTCCCGGGCGTCGCGGTGCGCCGCTGGTAGACGTTCTCCGTGATCGTGCTCTGGTCGATGAGCGAGAAACTTTCAGTGGCGCTGTGCGACACCACGAGGTAGCTGCCCGACGGGATCGCCGCGACCAGTTCGGCGGTGACCGCGTCGGCGGCGCCGTGGTCGGGGATGAAGTGCAGTACGGCCGCCAGCAGTAGGCCGATCGGCGCGCCGAAGTCGAGGGTCCGGCGCACATCGGGGTGCTCCAGGATGGCCCGGGGCGTCCGCACATCGCCCCGCACCGCCACCGCCCGGTCGTCGCCGGCCAGGATCTCGATGCTCTCGGCCACGGCCACCGGATCGATGTCGACGTAGACGACCCGGGCGTCCGGATGGACCTGGCGGACGACGGAGTGCACGTTGTCCACGGTGGGAATGCCGGAGCCCACGTCGAGGTACTGGCGGACGCCCGACTGCGCCAGGTGCCGCACGGCGTTGACGACGAAGGCGCGGTTGGACCGGGCCGCGTCCGGGATGAAGGGGAACTGCGCGATGACCGCGTCGGCCGCCGCCCGGTCGGCCGGGAAGTTGTGGATGCCGCCCAGATAGTAGTCGTACATCCGTGCGGCGGTGGCTGCTTTACGGGCGCTCGATGAGGGTTGCTCGTGCATGCCGTTCAAGTCCGCCCGTCCATCTGGGTCATCGGTAATCCGCGATCGGTACCGCGGCCTGGCAGATCAGCTCGAAGATGCGCCGGTACTCGTCCACCTCGGCGGCTTCCTCGAGGTATAAGGCGCCGATGTGCGACTCGAGGTAGACCACGTCCGGGTCCTCGGGGTCCTCGAAGTCCATGATCCGGAACGCTCCGGCCATGGCCGCGTGCGCACCGGCCGACCAGGGCAGCACCAGGATCTCCATGTGGTCCTGCAGCGCGGCCTCGCGAAGATGCTCGATCTGGGCGGCCAGCACCGCCGGGCCGCCGACCTGCCGGCTGAGCACCCCTTCGCCGAGGACCGTCGTCAGCCGCGGCTTCGGGTTCCGCGCGGCGAGCGCGGCCTGCCGCTGCATTCGCAGCTTCACGTGCCGGTCGGCCGCCTCGGCCTCCACCGCCTGCTCGGCGCCGTAGACGGCGCGCGCGTACTGCTCGGTCTGCAGCTCGCCGGGGACGACCTCACCCTCGTAGGTGCAGATCCGCTTGGCGCTGGCCTCCAGCCCGACGTAGAGCTTGAACCAGTCCGGGATGACGGGGTTGGCGTCCCACCACTCCTCCTGGGACGTGCCGAGCGCCAGGTCCGAGAGCGCATCGGTGATGCTGTCGTCGACGCCGTACAGCCAGCACAGCGCCCGCACGTTCGCGACCGTGACCGGCACCTTGCCCGTCTCGATCCGGTGCAGGGTCGGCTCGGAGATGCCGAGCTTCGCCTCCGCCACCTCGCGCCGGCTCTTGCCGGTCGCCACCCGCAGTCGCGTCAGCCGGCGACCCAAGGTCCGGCGTACGACACGCTGCCCGGTGACCGGCACGCTCCCACCTCCGTACGCACGCTGCGAAACCGAACCGGTACTGCCGGCCCACACCATACCCCCGGTAGATCGGCCGACGACAACACCCTGTAGCCGAATATCCATCAGACAGACACCTGCGGGTCGGCCATCCGGGTCGAAGTTCGCGCAGTACCGGTTGGAACGGGCGAAATGCCGTGTCCGGTGTGGACGGTCGCCGCCGTTCACGCAGCCGTCAACCGCCCGTAAGCCGGACGACGAGGCCCGACTCACGGGCGCGACTTGGATGGTCAGGCACATGCCGCACCGGCGCCGAGCGTCGATGCCGGCACAGCCGAGCTATCGGGAGTCATGTATGAAGAGGCTGAACCTCCTCCGTGCGGGCGCGTTGGCCGCCGCCGGGGTACTCACCCTGACCACGCTGACCTCGCCCGCCGCCGCGTCGCAGGACGGCAACTACACGTTCGCCGTCATCGGCGACATTCCCTACGGCGACGCCGCGATCGCCCGCTTCCCGGCCAACATCGCCCAGATCAACGCCGATCCGGCGGTGCAGTGGGTCGACCACCTCGGCGACATCAAGAACGGCTCGAGCGTCTGCAGCGACGAGTACTTCCAGCTGATCAAGACCGACTTCGACCAGTTCAAGGACCCGCTCGTCTACACCATCGGCGACAACGAGTGGACCGACTGCCACCGTCCGAACAACGGGCCGTACGACCCGCTGGACCGGCTCGCCAAGCTCCGCCAGGTCTTCTTCGCGAAGCCCGGCCGGACCCTCGGCCAGCGCAGCGCGCGCGTGGAGGCGCAGAGCGACTGGGGGCTGCCGGAGAACGTGCGCTGGAGCGCCGCCGACGTCGGGTTCGCCGCCGTGCACATCGTCGGCAGCAACAACAGCCTCGCGCCGTGGACCGGCAAGACGGCGCCGACCCCGGAGCAGACGGCCGAGGTGCTGCACCGCACCGCCGGAGCCATCGCGCACATCCACGAGACGTTCGCCGACGCCCGCCGCGAGCACCAGCGTGCCGTCGTGCTGCTGACCCAGGCCGACATGTTCGACCCGACGGTGGCCAACCCGTCCTACGCCGACTACTACGGCTTCCAGACGATCGTCGCCGCGATCGCGCGCGAGGCCGCCGCCTTCAAGGGCCAGGTGTACCTGTTCAACGGCGACAGCCACGTGTTCCACGTCGACCAGCCGCTCGCGGCCGGCTCGACCTGGCTCACCTTCTACGGCGTCACCCAGCCGGCCCCCAACCTGACCCGGATCACCGTCGACGGCTCCAACAACGCCAACGACTACCTGCGCGTGACCGTCAACAAGCACGGCCAGCAGGTGCTCAGCTGGACCAAGGTGCCGTTCACCGCGGTGTAGAACGCCTCTTCGCGCCACGCATACCGGGGTGGGATCTCCGGTATGCGTGGCAGGGTTTGCGTGCGACGGTCACGGGGCAGGGCAACCCTCATGCGGTACCGCAGACTCGGCGACTCCGACCTCGAGATCTCCGAGATCTCGCTCGGCTCGTGGCTCACCTTCTCCGGCGGCATCCAGGCGGAGCAGACCCGCGCCTGCACCGAGGCCGCCCTCGACGCCGGCATCAACTTCTTCGACACCGCCAACGTCTACGGCCGCGGCGCCGCCGAGGAGGCGTGGGGCGAGATCCTGTCCAAGCACCCGCGCGACTCCTACCTCCTGGCCACCAAGGTCTGGGGCCAGATGTCGGACACCGACCAGGGCCTGTCCGCTGCCCAGATCGCGAAGCAGATCGACGCCTCCCTGCGCCGGCTGCGCACCGACCACGTCGACCTGTACCAGGCGCACCGCTTCGACACCACCGTCCCGATCGAGGAGACCGTCGAGGCCCTGCAGCTCGTGGTCCGGCAGGGCAAGGCCCGCTACCTCGGCTTCAGCGAGTGGACCGCGGAGCAGATCCGCGCCGCGCTCGACCTCGCCGGCCCCGGCCTGTTCGTCTCCTCCCAGCCGCAGTACTCCATGCTGTGGCAGGCCCCGGAGGCGGAGGTCTTCGCCCTGTCCGCGGCCAACGGCATCTCCCAGGTCGTCTGGTCGCCGCTCGCCCAGGGCGTGCTCACCGGCAAGTACAAGCCCGGCCAGCCGCTGCCGCCCGACTCCCGCTTCGCCAGCGACGTGATGAGCGGCTCCAAGGACCTGGTGCTCAGCGACGCGATCCTCGAGGCCGTGCAGCGCCTGGTCCCGATCGCCGACGGCCTCGGGATGAGCCTGCCGGCCATGGCCCTGGCGTGGGTGCTGCGCCGCGGCGAGGTCGCCTCCGCGATCACCGGCGCCTCGCGGCCCGAACAGGTCCGTGCCAACGCCGATGCGTCCGGCGTCGCGCTGCCCGCCGACGCTCTCGCGCGGATCGACGCCGCCCTCGGTACCGTCGCCGTCAAGACCCCGACCCTGGCCCCTTTCGCCCAGGAGGGTGTCCTGCACCGGCCGTAACGGCCGTAGCCCGGCGCCGGATCGTCACCGCGCGTGTCGTATCGTCACGATGGTGAGCACTCCTGGAACCGAGGCACCTGTACGCACCCGCATCGCCCCGTCGCCGACCGGCGATCCGCACGTCGGGACCGCGTATGCCGCCCTGTTCAACCTGGCGTTCGCGCGCAAGAACGGCGGGCAGTTCATCCTGCGGGTGGAGGACACCGACCGCACGCGCTACGTCGAGGGCAGCGAGCAGCAGGTCTTCGACACGCTGCGGTGGCTCGGGTTCAGCTGGGACCAGGGGCCGGACGTCGGCGGCCCGGCCGCGCCGTACCGGCAGTCGGAGCGGCTGCCCACCTACCGGGTGGTGGCCGAGCGCCTGCTCGCCGAGGGGCGCGCCTACCACTGCTGGTGCTCCACGGAGCGGCTCACCCAGATGCGGGAGCGCCAGCAGCTGCTCAAGATGCCGACCGGGTACGACCGCATGTGCTACGGCAAGACCCGCGAGGAGCGGGCCGAGCTGCCCGGGTTCACCGAGGTTCCGGTCGTCCGGATGCTCGTGCCCGCCGAGGCGCGGATCTCCTTCACCGATCTCATCCGCGGCGAGATCACCCCGCCGCAGCCCGACGACCAGGTCATCCTGAAGGCCGACGGCTTCCCGACCTACCACCTGGCCGTCGTCGTCGACGACAACGCGATGGGCGTCACGCACGTCATCCGCGGCGAGGAGTGGATCAGCTCCACCGCGAAGCACCTGCTGCTGTACCGCTGGCTCGGCTGGCCGGAGCCGCAGTACGCGCACATGCCCCTGCTGCGCAACGTCGACCGCTCGAAGATCAGCAAGCGCAAGAACCCGGCCGCCCGCCTCAAGTGGTTCCAGGAGGAGGGCTACCTGCCCGAGGCGCTGGTCAACTTCCTCGCCCTGATGGGCTACTCCATGCCCGACGGCAAGGAGATCTTCACCTTCGACGAGGTCGTCGAGACCTTCGACTTCGCCCGGATCAACCCGGTCGGCCCGGTGTTCGACATCGACAAGCTGAACTGGCTCAACGGCCACTACCTGCGCTCGCTGGACGACGACGCCTTCCTGCGCGCCGCGGAGCCGTTCCTGCCCGGCGCCCTCACCGCCGAGGACATCCGCACGCTGGTCGTGCCGCTGCGCGAGCGCACCAAGAAGCTCTCCGAGCTGGCCGAGCAGCTGGACTGGCTGGCCGCGGACGCCGTCGAGGTGAAGCCGGCCGACCTGGCCAAGCACGGCCTGCCCGCCCCCGACGCCCGCACCGCGCTGGAGGCGTTCGCGAAGAGCCTCGAGGAGCTCGACCCGTTCGAGGGGGCCCAGATCACCGCGACCCTGGACCGCGTCGTCGCCGAGCTCGGCCTCAACCGCCGCCGCTCGTTCATGACGGCCCGCCTGGCGCTGGTCGGCAAGCCGGTCTCCCCGCCGCTGGACGACACCATGATCGCCCTCGGCGCCCAGCGCACCGTCCACCGCCTGCGTCAGGCCGCCGCCGCGCTGGAGGCCTGAGACCCGCCGCGCCGGTTGCGCGCACCGCCGTGCGCGCCGGGGCTGAGCGGGCCTTACGCTTCCGCGGTGCTGGTCGTCGCGGTGGTGCTCCTGGTCGCGGTCCTCGGATTCGCCGTGGCCCGCCCGTTCGGCCTGCCCGAGGCGGTGGCCGCGGTGCCGGCGGCCGGCCTCGCCGTCGCGTTCGGGCTGGTGCCGTGGGCCGGCGCCGCGGCGCAGCTGCGCGCGCTGGGCCCCACCGTCGGGTTCCTCGCCGCCGTGCTGCTGCTGTCGTACCTCGCCGAGGTGCACGGCGTGTTCGCGTACATCGGCGACCTGGCCGCCCGGCGCAGCCACGGCCGGCCGAAGCGGCTGCTGGCGGCGGTGTTCGCCGCGGCGGCGCTGGTGACCGCCGTGCTGAGCCTGGACGCGACGGTGGTGCTGCTCACGCCGGTGGTGTTCGCCGCCGCGCTGCGCATCGGGGCCCGGCCGGACCCGCACGTGTACGCGTGCACCCACCTGGCCAACTCCGCGTCGCTGCTGCTGCCGGTGTCCAACCTCACGAACCTGCTCGCGTTCGCCGCCAGCGGGCTCGGCTTCGCCACGTTCGCCGGGCTGATGGCGGCGCCATGGCTGGCGGTGATCGCGGTCGAGTACGTGATGCTGCGCCGGTTCTTCGCCGCCGACCTCGCCGTCGCGGCGCAGCCGGCGCCGGTAGGCGCGACGCCGGCGCCCCGCTACGCCCTGGCGGTGCTCGGCGCGACGCTGGCCGGGTTCGCCGCCGGGCAGCCGCTGGGCGTGCACCCGGCGTTCGCGGCCGTGGCCGGCGCGGTGGCGCTCGCCGTGCCGCTCGTGCGCCGCGGGGCGCTGCGCGTGCCGGCCGTGGTGAGGGCGGCCAACCCGGCGTTCTGCGCGTTCGTGTTCGGCCTCGGCGTCGTCGTGCTGGCGGTGCGCGAGCACGGGCTCGGCCGGCTCGTCGACGCGCTCACACCGGCGCACGCCACGTTCCTGGGGCTGCTGGCCGCGGCCGGGCTCGCCGCGCTGCTGGCCAACCTGCTCAACAACCTGCCCGCCACCCTCGTACTGCTGCCCGCCGTCCACCACTCGCCCGGCCTGATGCTCGCCGTGCTCATCGGGGTCAACGTGGGGCCCAACCTGACGTACGTCGGATCCCTGGCCACGCTGCTGTGGCGGCAGATCCTGCACGCCCGCGACGCGGCCCCGTCGGCGGGGCAGTTCCTGCGCCTCGGCGTCCTGACCGTCCCCGCCGGGCTCGTCGCCGCGGTGGCGGCACTGTGGGCGGGTCTGCGAGTCTCGGGGCTATGAACGTGCTCGTCTGGCTCGCCGAGGGCACCTGGGCGGCCGCCACCGACGCCGCCGCCCGGCACGCCCCGGCCGGCGCGCGGATCACCCTGCTGCACGTCGTCGACCCGGCGCTCGCCGGCGAGGTCGCCGGCGCCTGGACGGGCCTGCTGGGCCGCGGCCACCACGACCCCGGGCCCGCCGTCGAGGCCGTCGCCGCGGCCGCCGAGCGGGACCTGCTCGCCGCGGCCGCCGACCGGCTCGGCCGCCCGGCCACCCCGGTGGCGCGCCGGGGCCCGGCCGAGCGCGAGGTCGTGGCCGCCTGCAACGAGCTCGCCGCGGACCTGCTCGTCGTCGCCCGCGACGGCGACCGCAGCCGCGTCGGCCCGCACAGCCTCGGCCGGCAGACCCGGTTCGTGGTCGACCACGCGCCCTGCGAGGTGCTGCTGGTGTGGCCGGCGGCGCCGCTGGTCACCGAACCGCCGCCCCTGCCACATCCACCACACCTGCCACATCCACCACACCCCACGGTACGGTGAGGATCATGTTCAGCGTCCCACTCAACGGCGGAGCGGAGCTGCGCCCGCTCGAGCCGTGGCAGGCCGAGGAGTTCCTGCGGCACATGGACCGGGCCCGGGCCACGGTCGACCCATGGATCCCGTGGGCGTCCGTCAGCACCGACCTCGCCTCGGCCCGCGCCACGCTGCAGCGCTACGCCGACCTCGCCGCCCGCGACGCCGGCCGTCTGTTCGGGATCTGGCTCGACGGCACGCTCGTCGGCGGCACGATGTTCGTCGGGTTCGACGCCGCCGCGGGCGTGTGCGAGATCGGCTGCTGGCTGGAGCCGGCCGGGCAGGGCCGCGGCCTGGTCACCGGCGCGGTCCGGGTGCTCGTCGACTGGGCGCTGCGCACCCGGGGCCTGCACCGCGTCGAGTGGCGGTGCCGGCCCGACAACGCCGCCAGCTCCAACGTGGCCCGCCGGCTGGGCATGCGCCGCGACGGGGTGCTGCGCGAGGCGTACCCGTATGCCGGCGTCCGCCACGACACCGAGGTCTGGTCACTGCTCGCGACCGACGTGGTCGAGGACCCGGCCAGGTAAGCGCGGCATGGGCCGCCGGCCCATTTGCGGGATTGGCAACGGCCGTCGGGTTAGCGGCGGCGGGTCCCGGTCACGGCGGTGCGCGGCAGGCGCCCCGCGCGGGAGTGGCCGGTCAGCGTGTCGCCCGAGGTCACCACGTCGAAGTCGAGGTTGAGCCGCATCGGGCGGGTCACCGACTGCCGCCACGTGACGCGGGGGCCGTCGCAGGCCACGGCGGTCAGCGGTGCCGTCTCAGCGCCGGCGGTCGCGGTGCCGGCGATGCCGTCGGGCGTCTCGGTGAAGACGTAGACGGCGGCGATCGTGCCGATCGGCGTCTTCAGGCCCACGTCCCAGGTGCCGAGGATCGGATGCATGCGCGGCCCCCTCAGACGGCGACCGGCTCGCGGCCGGTGTCGCGCCACACGGTGCCGCGCCGCTCGTACTCGAACAGGGTCTCCACGGCGTGCGCGACCCGCGGGCCGAACTCGCGCTCCACGATGTGCAGCCCCAGGTCCAGCCCGGAGGTCACGCCGCCGGCGGTGATCAGGTCGCCGTCGTCGACGACCCGGGCCGGCACGGCGCGCACGCCGGTCGCGTCGAGCACGTCCATGCCCAGCACGTGCGTGACCGCGTGGCGGCCCTCGATGAGCCCGGCCATCGCCAGGGCCAGGGAGCCGCCGCAGACGGCCGCCACCGTCACGCGAGGGTTGCGCATCGCCGCTCGCAGCAGCGGTACCGCGGCCGAATCGGCGAACCGGGAGAGCAGCACGGGGATCGTCTCGGCGCCCAGATCCGGGTCGCCGGCCGTGGGGCCGCTGGCGCCGGGGACGACGACGTAGCCGGGGCGGTCGGGGTCCAGGCGGGAGGTCGCCGTCAGCACCAGGCCGCGGGTGCCGCTCACCACGGGCCGCGGCCCGTCGGCGGCGACGAGCTCCACGGCCAGGCCGCCGCCGGCCGCGTCGCCGCCGGCCGCGAGCACCTCGAACGGCGCGATGACGTCGAGCGGGTCAAATCCGTCGTACAACACGATCTGCGCGAACATGCGCCCAATGCTCGGCGCGCGGCGCGGTCGCGACCAGTGGCAAGATTGCCATTGCGCGGCGGTTTTTTGCCAGCCGGGCGTACGATCCGGACCGTGCACACCGTGGTCGTCCTGGCGCTGCCCGACACCATCGCGTTCGACCTCGCCACGCCGATCGAGGTGCTGGGCCGGGTGCGCCTGCCGGACGGCCGGCCCGGGTACCAGGTGCAGGTCTGCGCCACCGAGCCGGTCGTCGACGCCGGGCCGCTGCGCCTGGCCGCCGACCACGGCCTCGAGGCGCTCGCCCGCGCCGGCACCGTCGTCGTGCCCGGCCGCTACGACCCGGCGCGGCCCGCACCCACCGAAGCGCTGGACGCGCTGCGCGCCGCCGCGGCCGCCGGCGTCCGCATCGCATCCATCTGCGTCGGCGCGTTCACGCTCGCCGCGGCCGGGCTGCTGGACGGGCGGCGCGCGACCACCCACTGGGCCGCCGCCGGGCTGTTCCGCGCCGCGTTCCCGGCCGTGGACCTCGACCCCGACGTGCTGTACGTCGACACCGGACAGTTCGTCACCTCGGCCGGCGCCACCGCGGGCGTCGACATGTGCCTGCACCTGGTGCGCCGCGACTACGGCGCCGCGGTCGCCGCCGACGCCTCCCGGCTCGCGGTGGCGCCGCTGCACCGCGACGGCGGCCAGGCCCAGTTCATCCCGCGCCCCGGCCCGCGCGCCGCCGACGCCGGTCTCGGCCCGGTCCTGCAGTGGCTGGAGGAGCACGCCCACCGCGACCTCAGCCTGGCCGACGTCGCTGCCCGGGCCGGGCTGAGCATCCGCACCCTCAACCGGCGCTTCCACGCCGAGACCGGCGGCACCCCGATGCAGTGGCTCACCGGGGTGCGCATCCGCCGGGCGCAGGAGTTGCTGGAGAGCACCGACCACGGCGTCGACCGCATCGCGCACCTGGTCGGCTTCGCCTCGCCGGCGCACTTTCGCGCCCAGTTCAAGCGGGTCAGCGGGGTGGCGCCGCAGGCGTACCGCGCCACGTTTCGGGCCCGGACGCCGCCGTGACACGATGTGGCGCGGCGGCCGTGTGCCGCCGCGCCACCGGTGCGGTGTTCGGGTTGTGCGGGGTCAGCCGACGCTGCAGGAGACTGTCGGCCAGGTCCAGGTGCCGTTGGTTTGTATCGTGACGCCGAAGTTGTTGCCGCTGCCGTTGGGTTTGGCGACCATCACCTGGGCGCTGGGCCAGGTGGCGTTGATGTTCCAGGTGGCGATGATCTTCTCGGGTGACGGGACGTTCATCGTCACGGTCCAGGTGTTGGAGCCGGTGACGCTGACGTTGAGGTTGTAGCGGTCGCTCCACTGCTGGCCGGCCGACAGCGTCGCGGTGCAGCTGCCACCGCTTCCACCGCCGCCACCCCCGCCGCCGCCTCCGCTGCCGTCGGGGGCAACGGCGCGGCCGGTCTGCGGGGAGATCATGCCGGCGCACAAGCCCCGGCTGGCCAGACCCTGCGCGATGCGCGGGATCGCGGCCAGCGTGTTGGCGGGCCACTCGTGCATGAGGATGACCTGCCCGTTGGTGAGCCGGGCGTTGGCCTGCACGATCGCGTCGACGCTGGCGCCGTTCCAGTCCTGCGAGTCGACGTCCCAGATGATCTGGGTCAGGCCGTACTTGGCCTCGACCGACTGCAGCGTCGCGTTGGTCTCGCCGTACGGCGGCCGGAACAGCTTCGGGGTGCCGCCGCCCGCGTTGGCGATCGCCTGCTGGGTGCGGGAGATCTCCGAGTCGATCTGCGACTGGCTCTGCTGGATCAGGTGCGGGTGGGTGTAGCTGTGGTTGCCCACCCACATGCCGGCGTTGACCTCGGCCCGGACCTGGGCCGGGTACGCGGCGGCGTATTGGCCCTCGTTGAACATGGTGGCGCGCAGCCCGTTCTGCTGGAGCGCGTTGAGGATGGCCGGGGTGTGGTCGTTGGACGGGCCGTCGTCGAACGTGAGCCCGACGTAGCCGTTGCAGGTGGCGGCGCGCGCCGGGGTGACGCCGACCGTGACGGCGGCGACCGTGCTCGCCACGGCCAGCGCGGCGACCGCCAGCCCGGTGATCAGGGAGCGTTTCGACACAGATGTGGTTCGCATGCGGTGTTCCTCCTGGTCCTGGTTGTCGTCTGGTTCTCGTCCAGCTCCGGGTCAGCTGGGGGGGGTCAGCTGGGGCTGCAGGAGACTGTCGGCCAGGTCCAGGTGCCGTTGGTTTGTATCGTGACGCCGAAGTTGTTGCCGCTGCCGTTGGGTTTGGCGACCATCACCTGG
>NZ_JBICTV010000008.1:0-59640 GCF_043197855.1 Dactylosporangium sp. NPDC048998 | reverse complement strand
CGTCACGGTCCAGGTGTTGGAGCCGGTGACGCTGACGTTGAGGTTGTAGCGGTCGCTCCACTGCTGGCCGGCCGACAGCGTCGCGGTGCAGCTGCCGCCGCCTCCACCGCCGCCACCCCCGCCGCCGCCTCCACCGCCGGTGGAGCCGAGCGTGATGTTGGAGTTACCGCTGCTCTGGTAGCCCTCGGTCGCCAGGATCATGTAGTTGAAGTTGCCCATGTTCATGCCGTAGCGGCCCCACGCGTCGAAGTGGTTGCCGGTGGTGATGGTCCCGCCCGTCCGCTTCGACTGCCGGACGCTCCAGTACTGGTTGAACGTCGCGGTGCCCTGAATGGAGGGGGCGTTGTACCGCGTCGTCTCGTAGATGTCGTAGGTGCCGCCGTCGCTGGTGACCGTGCCCTTGTACGTCCCCGTGGGCCGGTAGGTGCCCCAGTTGTCCACGATGTAGTACTCCACGAGCGGGCTCGTCGTCCAGCCGTACAACGACAGGTAGGCGTTGCCGGACGGGTTGAAGCTGCCGGAGTAGTTCACGCTCATGCGCCCGCCGGTGCTCCAGCCCTTGCCGGCGACGAAGTTTCCGACGTTGCTCCACGAGGTGCTGTAGTTGCCGCCGGAGCCGAGGGTCATGGAGGACGACCCGCCGCCGTCGGTCCAGAACGAGTAGAAGTAGCCGTTGTTGGTGCCGGTCTGGTTCGTGGTGATGGCGGCGTTGGCGGTGCCGGGCAGGATCACCGCGGCCACGACCATCGCCATGGCACAGGCGCTGCCGAGCAGCAGCCGGGTGCGGCCGCGTCTGCGACTCGCGCGTGCGGGGGCGTCGTTCATGTGCGTGCTTCCTCCTCGTGAGGCAGGCGGGGGTGTCGGGGCGGCGCGATACGACTCGGCGAGTGTCGGCGGCCGGGAGTGGCGGCCACCGCGCACCGGCGTCGTAGCGCCGCGGGGATGGCCGGTCGTCGTGCGGTCGACGGGCGGAGAACCGGGTCGTTTGGCGGTTGGCCCGGATCGACAGTGGTTGAAGTCTGTCGATGGCGACAGTATTGGTCCGCCGCCGTCGCGCTGTCAACGATTCCCGGAAAGATTACGGAAGGGAACCGTCGGCCACTTTCGGGTGCTGATCGCGGGTGCCTGGACTCGATGGTGGTGCGTGCCGGGCTGCGTTGGGGCTGCTTGCGCCGGTAGTCTTTCGGTAGCCTTCCGAAAGATTTGGACGGCGCTTCCGGGTCCGCTCTGCCGCCGGTGGTACGGCTGAGAGAAGATGATGCTCGTGACAGTCGATGACGCAAGCAGGGTCACCATCACCGCGATCGCGCGGGAGGCCGGTGTTTCGGTACCGACCGTGTCACGGGTGCTCAACGGGCGGTCCGACGTCTCGCCGCAGACCCGCGAGCGGGTGGAGGCGATACTGCGCGAGCACGGATACCGGCGGCGCACGAGCCGTAACCGGGTGGCGGCGGGCCTCATCGACCTCGTCTTCAACGACCTGGACAGCCCATGGGCCGTCGAGATCATCCGCGGCGTCGAGGAGGTGGCGCACTCGACCGGCATCGGCACGGTCGTCTCGGCGATCCACGGCCAGCCCGCCTCGGCCCGGCAGTGGCTGCAGAACCTGCGCGCCCGGGCCACCGACGGCGTGATCTTCGTGACCTCCGACCTGACCCCGCCGCTGTACGCCGAGTTACGCCGGCTCAACATCCCGCTCGCGGTCGTCGACCCGGCCGGCGTGCCGGGGATCGACGTTCCGACGATCGGCGCGACCAACTGGGCCGGCGGCCTCAGCGCCACCGAGCACCTGCTGTCGCTCGGCCACCGCCGGATCGGCTTCATCGCCGGGCCCAAGCGGCTGCTGTGCAGCCGGGCCCGGCTCGACGGCTACGGCGCGGGCCTGGCCGGCGCCGGCCTGGAGATCGACCCCGAGCTGATCCAGCAGGGCGACTTCTACCACGAGTCCGGCTGCGCCGGGGCCGACGCGCTGCTGGCCCTCGACCGGCCGCCGACGGCCATCTTCGCCTCCAGCGACCAGATGGCGTTCGGCGCCTACGAGGCGGTCCGCCGCCGCGGCCTGCGCGTGCCCGACGACATCTCCGTGGTCGGCTTCGACGATCTGCCGGAGAGCCGCTGGACCTCGCCGCCGCTGACGACCGTCCGGCAGCCGCTCGCGGAGATGGGCCTGCTCGCCGCGCGCACCGTCCTGCGGATGGCGCAGGGCGAGGACATCGAGACGCCCAGGTTCGAGCTCGCCACCGAGCTGGTCGTCCGGGACAGCTCCGCCGCCCCGGCCGGCCACTGACCCCT
Source organism: Dactylosporangium sp. NPDC048998 (assembly GCF_043197855.1). NCBI lineage: Bacteria > Bacillati > Actinomycetota > Actinomycetes > Micromonosporales > Micromonosporaceae > Dactylosporangium > Dactylosporangium sp. NPDC048998. The sequence goes on along the minus strand of NZ_JBICTV010000008.1, from coordinate 57,348 downwards.
CATGCTCCCGCGCCGCTTGCGCTCGAGTAATCCGTAATCGCTGCATCACGATCCGTCCCTCGATTCCCGGGCGAGTTGTCGGGTTCGGATAGCATCGACGCGTGCCGAGACACGGGGAGGTCGGCATGTCGTCGCCAGAGCCTGAGGAACCGCCCACACCACCGCCGCAGTGGCACCCGTGGCAGCCGCTAGCCTGGGCGCCGCCGTCGCGGCCCGCAACCGCGTCGCCGTCGGCGCCTCCGGGCCGGCGCTGGCCCGTCGTGGCCGGCGTCGCGCTCGCCGTCGCCGCCGCGATAGTCATCGGCGTGGGCGCATACCTGGTGCCCGGCGGCGCCCCGCAGGGCAAGGAGACGGGCGAGTCCGGCGCCGACCCGACCCGCAAGCTGGCGTACGAGCTGCTCGTGGAGGCCGCCGGCAACCTGCGCGCCGCGCCGGCGCAGCACTACGGCGGCACCGTCACCACCCCCGGCGGGCAGCAGGTGCGGGTCGACGGCCAGGTCACCGTCGACGGCATCACCGTGGCCACCGTCGACATCGGCGGCGGCCGCGGCGAGCTGCTCGACCTCGGCGACGACGGCACCTTCGCCCGCGGCGACGCCGCGTTCTGGTCCGCGGCGCGCACGCCCGGCTCCGCGGAAGCCTACGGCGACTCGTGGGTGCGGATCGACTTCGACGCGCTCGGCTTCGACCTGCGGGCCCTGATCCCGCAGGTGCTCGCCGCCGACCTGCTGCCGGGCGGCGGCGACGACGAGGCCGAGCCGGCCGCCACGGACCTGCCCCGGCTCGGCGACGCGGGCACGATCGGCGGGGTCGAGGCCCGGCAGGTGCACACCGGCGACGCCACGGTCTGGATCAGCACGGCCGCGCCGGCCCGCATCGTCCGCGTCGAGTCGGCCGGCGCCGATCCATCCGCGCCGGCAGCGTCCGATTCCGCGGCACCGCCGGTGGGCCCGTCGCTGCGCAGCAGCCGGCACGACAACGGCGGGGGAGCGGCGTTCGTGCTCGCGCGGGCGCCGTCCGACACGCTCGCGCTCGACTTCGCCCCGCTGAGCCGCGCCAAGACCGGCGAGCTTCTCCAGGCCGTCCAGCGGCGCGTCGCCGGGCTCGTCGACGCGCTCGACCCGCAGGTCGGCTTCGTCATCGACGGTCAGATCAAGGTCGGGCCGTGCGGGCAGACGTCGTGCCTGGCCGTGGTCACGGTCAGCAACACGGTGACGGCGCGCTCGCCGTACGTTCACCCGGTCCGGCAGGCCAACGCCGCGGTCACCATCGACCTGACCCTCGACGGCCGGCCGCTGAAGACCTGCACCGAGCTGGTGTCGATGCCAGTCGGCGGGCAGGCCACCGCGCGGTGCTCGGCCACCTACACGCTGCCGGTCGCCACGGTCGGCCACAACTACTACATCGAGGCGCGGGCCACCGCCTCCTCGCGGGCGCTCGTCCAGGCCGACGTCCAGCGCATTATCGACCGGCTCGGCCCAGCGACGACGAGCGGGCCGGGAGCCTCACCGACGAGGACGAACGGACAGGGAGCCGGGCCGACGGCGACGAGCGGGGCGGGAGCCTCGCCGGCGTGGAGCGGCGAGGCCGGTGCGCCGCGGTGCCTGGAACCGACCGGCGCCGACGGCGGGCCTGGGCAGTGGCGCCCCCTCGACCGCGCCGCCGCCCGGGACCGGGTGACCTACCAGGAGCAGGTCACCGGCGTGAGGCATGGCAGGGAGTATCGCGTCGGGGATCGAGACTTCGACGGGTACCGCAGCGAGGGCGACACCCATGTGCTCGTCGAGGCCGAGGGCGGCGGCAACGCCTGGCTGCTCTGGGGCGTGCGGGTCGGCGACGGGGGCACGCTCACCTACGTCGACGACGAGGGCGCGTCCGAGGCCGCCATGCGGTGGGGCGAGCGGGCCCGCGCGCGGCTCGACGGGCTGATGCGCGAGCTGCGCGGACGGCTCGATCAGCTCCGCACCGTCCCCGGCGCCAGGCTGCGCTTCGTCGCGGCCGAGCCGGAGGTGCTGGACAAGTTCCGGGCGTACGCTCGCACGCAGCTGACGCCCGAGGACCTCGCCCGCGTCGAGTGGCGGCACGCGCCGGTGGACGGTGGCTTCGCCGGCTGCGGGTGAGGCCGGATGATCCCGGGCGGTCGCCGCTCAAGGCCGATGCGGTCCGTCGGCGCCGGTGAGGTCTCGGGAGCGGAACGCCGGCGACGCTCAGCTAAGGTGGTCCGGGTGGCTGTACTGATCACGGGATGTTCCTTCCAGTACCGCAAGAGCGTTGCCGTCTTCCGTGACCTGAACCTGGAATTCCAACCAGGCGCGACCGTCCTCCTGGGCCCGAACGGGGCAGGTAAGTCCACATTGCTCTCGCTGATTGTGGGACTGCTGCAGCCCGACTCCGGCACTGTTCGCGTCGGTGATCTCGCCAGCCACGTTCGGCGTACCCGGCAGCAGTACCGGCGCTGCGTCGGATGGCTCCCGCAGAACGTGACCGCGATGCCCGGCCCGACGGTGCGTGAACAGGTTGCCTATGCCGGCTGGTTGAAGGGGCTCAGCCGTCGCGACGCCTGGGACAATGCCGCCGGGGCGCTGCGCCGGGTAGCCATGCTTGACTTGGCGGACCGGCCCAGCAGGGCGCTTTCCGGCGGCCAGCTGCGTCGCGTCGGGATCGCTCAGACTCTCGTGCACGACGCGCAGCTGATCGTCATGGACGAACCCTCCGCCGGCCTGGATCCGCAACAGCGGCGGCGGTTGCGCGATGTGCTGAGCGCGGTGGCCGGTGACGTCGACGTGCTGGTGTCAACACACCAGACCGAGGACATCAGCGACGTGTACCAGCACGTGGCCGTACTGCATGACGGTGTCGTGCGCTACCACGGCACCGTGCCGTCGTTCTTGGCGCTCGCCGAGCCGGGCACGGACTCGTCGCGGCGTGCGGAGGATGCGTACGTCCGGCTTGTCGGCGCATCGGAATGACCATGCGCACGCTCTATTCCTGGCGTACTCGCGCCGAGACGTACGCGACGGTGCCGCTGCTGGCCCTGGTGCTGCTGCAGGGTGCGGCGGCGGTCGGCACCGCGACGCCCCGGTACTGGACCGCCGCCACTGCGAAAGCAGACCTGATGCTGTTCATCGTGGTGCCGCTGTGCGCGGCGTGCGCGGCCTGGGAGGGTGCCCGACACCGGATCGGTCGCATCGACACGTTGACCATGGTTCGCCGTTCCTGGCAGGTCGCACTCGTAGCCGTCGCCCCGACGTTGGTGATGGGCCTGCTGGGGATCGCCGCCGCCCTCGCGGCGACAGCGCCGGCCGCGGCGGGCGCACCGGGCCTCCCCGACCCATGGCTGATCGTCGTCTATCTACTGGTGATGGCTGGTCATACGCTGGTCGGCTACGGCCTCGGCCGGTGGCTGCCACCGGCCCTCGCCCTGCCGATCAGTCTGGCCGGCTCGTACGTCTGGCTGGCCTACCCGGCCGCGATCGAACCCTTCTGGATCCGCCATCTCAACGGGCTCTCCTTCGAGGGCTGCTGCGCAATCGACCAGAGCCCATCGCCCAGGGCACTGTCGGCCAGCGCCCTGTTCGCGGTCGCGCTCGGCGCGGGCGTGTTGATCGCCTTGGCTGGCACCCGCCGGATGCGCGCGGGTGGGGCCGCGGCATTGGCGGTCCTTCTTGTCGTGGCGGCCACGGTGGCTCTGCCGCTGGGACCGTCCGCCGGAGCACCCCGTACCGGAGCAGTCCGGTGCGACGGAAGCAAGCCGGTACTGTGCCTGTGGCCCGAGCAGGAGAGCTCCCGCAGCCTCATTCACGCCGCGCTCGCCTCCGCGTACGCGCGGCTGGTCGACGTCGGCATGCCGCTGCCCGCGGTCGTCACCGCCAAGGACGCCGACACGCACGATGCCATCTTCGTCGTCCTGGCGGCGCGACCAGAGCGCCGGGATGTCGTGCTCAGCCTGATCGCCAGCGCCGTGCCCGACACTGTGCCGGACTGTGCCACGCGCGGCGAGTGGCCGGGCGCGAACAACCGGGGCGCGTTGATGGTCTGGATGGCGTTGGCCGCCGGCGTGCCGGTATCGGATCTGGCTGACGTCGCACCGCCAGAGTTCATCGACCTGGCCTCGCGCGTACGGCAACTGACCGGCGAGCAACAGCTCGCGTGGTAGCACGCGAATCTGGCTCCGCTGAAGGATTGCAGCACCCAGCCCCGGCTCGACCCGTCCGCTTTCCAGGGCGGTGTGGGGTGATCTGGTGGTGGCGAACCCGCGCACTGACCGCGGTAAGCATCGCCTTCCTCACCAGTCTGGTCGCCGCGATCGTGGTTGGCGGCGAGGTCCTGCCGCTGCCAAGTCTGGCTAGTTCCCTGCTGGTGCCGGTCGCCTTCGCCTTGCTGCTGCCGCTCGTGCCGATCATTTTCCTCTGGTACGGCATTGACCGAAGCAGCGGAGATCTCGACGCTACGGCGGTACGGGCAATGGCGGTCCGCGATCTTTCGGTGGCCGCCACCATGGTGCTTGCAACCGCGGCAACCGTGGGCGTCACCTCCGCCGCCGGCTGGTGGGATCTGGGCCCTGGCTACCTGCGCAACCTTATCGGCTGTCTTGGCCTGGCACTGATCGTCGCCCCGCTGACCGGTTCGCGGTTCGCGGTTCTTGTCCCGGTCGCCGCTGTCATCATCAGCGCGCTGTTCGGCACCGGGAATGGTGGTCTAGTGCGCTGGTGGGCGTGGCCGATCGCCGACGCCCGTGCCCACCTGGCGTTCATCGAGGCCTTACTGCTGATGGTGCTCGGCGTGGCCGTCGCGTTCTGCGTCGACGGTCGAACTCGACGCCGCCGACTTCTACCCCCACGACGGGAAACGGCCGCTTAGCTCAGGCGGTCCCGCGGGCCAGGACGGCCTCGGCCACCACTAGGTCCTGCCATGCCATGCCGGAGCCCTTAAAGAGGACCGGGCCGCGGCCAAGCGTCGCGGTGCGGCGCGCGACGTCCCGCATCGGCACGAGGCGGCCGGGGGTCAGGGCGCCCTCCTCGATCGCGAGTATCACGTCGCCGCACTCGCGCAGGGCCGTGGTGACGTCCTCGACCACGACGGTGGCGCGCCGGCACAGTGCCGCGTCGACCTCCCGCGCGGCGGGCTCGTGCGAACCGACGGCCAGCACGATGGCGTGGTCGGGCAGCGACGTCGAGTCGAACAGCGGGGTGCGTGCCGTGGTCGCGCACACCACCACGTCCGCCGCCGCCAGGGCGTCCGGCAGCTCGGCGGATCCGGCGGCCAGCACCCGGACCGGGGCGGGGCCCGCGGCGGCGGCCAGCGCGGGCCGGTCCACCGCGGCCGGCGAGCGCACGACCACGTCGACGGCGGCGGGCGGCGCGACGGCGGCGAGCGTCGCGATGTGGCCGATGCCCTGCGGGCCGGCGCCGAACACCACGATCCGCAGCGGGCCGGGGCCGAGCGCGGGCCGTACGGCGGCGATCGACACCGCGGGTGTGCGCAGCGCGGTCAGGGCCGCGCCGTCGAGCAGGGCCGCGGGCTGCAGCGTCGCGCCGTCGAAGAGCACGTAGACCGCGCTGATCCGCGGCAGGCCGAGCGCGGCGTTGCCGGGCGCGACCGCGGCGAGCTTCACGCCCGCGTGCGAGGCCGACCACGCCGGCATCAGCAGCAGCTCGCCCGCGGGCAGCGGCACCGACGTGCGGGCGGCTCCGGCGGCCGGGTCCAGGCCGCCGCGCAGCGCCGTCTCGATCGCGGCGACCGCGTCGGCCGGCGGTAGCAGCCGGGCGATCGCCCCGGCGTCGAAGAACGGCATCATCGCAGCACGAACCCCGGGTTCAGCGGGTCGTGCGGGTCGACCACGAAGACGTGCTCGCCGGTCGGGTACGCCATGCCCGTGATCACCGGCACCACCGCGCCGTCCGGTCCCTCCTCGGACGGGGTCGCTCGGGCCGTGAACCGCGACCCGACGATCGAGTCGTGCAGCAGGGTCCGGCCGGGCGCGAGTTCGCCGCTCGCGGTCAGCGTCGCCACCCGCGCTGCGGTGCCCGACCCGCAGGGGGAGCGGTCCAGCTCGCCGTCGGCGAAGATCGTGACGTTGCGCTGGTGCAGCGCGCCGTCGTCGGTGGTGCCCAGGGACTCGTAGAGGATCGTGCCGTACACCCCGCTGAGCCGGTCGTCGGTCGGATGCCGCGCCACCGGGTGCGCGTCGAGCGCCCACTTCACCTCGCGGCCCAGCGCGATCAGCTCCTGGTGCTGCTCCGGCGTCACGGCGAGCCCCACCGTCGCCGCGTCGACCTGCGCGTAGATCGCCCCGCCGTAGCTCACCGCGGCGCGCACGACCCCGCGCCGCGTCGGCACCTCGACCGACGGGGCGATGAGGTAGGACGGCACGCTGACGAAGTCAACGGCGGACACCCGCCCGCCCGACACGTGCACCCGCGCGGTCACCCGCCCCGAGGGCACGTCGATCACCACGTCGGCGTGGCCGTCCGGCGGCGCCGCGACGAGGCCCGACCGTACCGCCCACGCGCCGAGCGCGATCGTGCCGTGGCCGCACGCGGTGGAGAAGCCGTCCTTGTGCCAGAAGAGGACGCCGAGCCGGGCCCCGTCGTCGTCCGGCGGGACGAGGAACCCGCCGTACATGTCCGCGTGCCCGCGCGGCTCGAAGCACAGCAGCCGGCGCAGGCCGTCGACGGCCGGGTCGTGCATCGCGAAGACCCGCCGCTCGGCCACGCTTCGGCCGCGGATCTCGACCGGCGGCTCGGGCACGATCCGGAACGGCTCGCCGCCCGTGTGGTAGTCCACCGTACGGACCCGTTCGATCTCCATCGCCTCATGACATCACATCGACGGCCACCGTCCAGCGGTCGTACGTCGAAGTCGCCAACCGGCCAAACCTTGGTCGGCGTCGGACGAAGAACGGCCGTTCCCCGGCAAGGCGCCCGCAAAGATGCTCAAATATCATAAAATATAGCGTCAAAGCGGACAAAGGGCGGCTGCGCGAGCGGCTGGGCCGGCGGGCGGCGCAGCGCGGCGCGGCCGAGTTTGGGCCGGGGCGCCTGGTCGCCGGCATCGACCGGCTGTACACCGCGATCGCGGTCGAGCGCGGCTGGTGGGCGGCGGCCGCACCGGCGCGCCGGCCGGCGTAACGTTCACGCCCGCGAATGTGCGGCTGAGGCCCGCGCTTTCGGTCGAGTCCGCAAAAGTTCTGCCAGTTCTATCGAAACATCTGGACACATCTATCCCAACCTCATAGTGTGACTCGCACGGGCCCGAGAGAGCGCTCTCTGCACGATCCGTTCGGCGCGGAGGCGGAGGCGTTCACGACGGAGGTCGAATCGCGACCACCCCCGGCTACGGCGCGGCGGCGCGCGCCCTGCCTGGCGAGTTCAGTCAGGAAGGGACGATGTGAACCGACACCCTGCAAGAAAACGATGGCGGCCGACGGCGGCCGCGCTGCTCCCGGTGGCCGCCGGACTCGGCGTCCTCGCCGCGCCGGCGGCCCCGGCGGCGGCGGCCATCAACCCGGCGGACTTCCAGCAGGTCACCCTGGCCAAGGGCGTGGCCGTGATGGGCGAGCCGATGGCCATCACGGTGCTGCCGGACCGCTCGGTCCTGCACACCGCCCGCAACGGCACCCTGCGGCGCACCGACGCCACCGGCAAGACGTCGGTGATCGCCAACATCTCCGTGTACACCCATGACGAGGAGGGGCTGCAGGGCGTCGCCGCGGACCCGAACTTCGCGACCAACCGGTACATCTACCTGTACTACGCGCCGCCGCTGAACACCCCCGCGGGCGACGCGCCGGCCAGTGGTACCGCCGCGGACTGGGCGACCTGGACGGGCGTGAACCGGCTGTCCCGCTTCACGCTCAACGCCGACTACACGGTCAACCTGGCCAGCCAGGTCAACATCCTGGACGTCCCCACCAGCCGCGGCATGTGCTGCCACGTAGGCGGGGACATCGACTTCGACGCCCAGGGCAACCTGTACCTGTCGACCGGCGACGACTCCAACCCGTTCGAGTCGTCCGGCTACTCCCCACTGGACGAGCGGACCAACCGCAACCCCGCCTACGACGCACAGCGCACCGCCGGCAACACCAACGACCTGCGCGGCAAGATCCTGCGGATCAAGGTCAACGCCGACGGGTCGTACTCGATCCCGGCCGGGAACATGTTCGCACCCGGCACCGCCAACACCCGGCCCGAGATCTACGCGATGGGCTTCCGCAACCCGTTCCGCATGTCCGTGGACAAGGCCACCGGCATCGTCTACGTCGGCGACTACGGCCCGGACGCGGGCACCACCGACCCCAACCGCGGCCCGTCCGGCCAGGTGGAGTTCGACCGGATCACCGGCCCCGGCAACTTCGGCTGGCCGTACTGCACCGGCACGAACACCACCACCGAGACGTACAACAAGTGGAACTTCGCGACCAACTCGACCGGCCCGAAGTACAACTGCGCCGGCGGCCCGACGAACACCTCGTTCCGCAACACCGGCCTGACCACGCTGCCCCCGGCGAAGCCCGCCTGGATCCGCTACGGCGGCGACGCCGGCAGCCCACCCGCGTTCGGCGGCGGCTCCGAATCGCCCATGGCCGGCCCGGTCTACCGGTACAGCGCAAGCAACCCGTCGACGACGAAGTTCCCGCAGGCGCTGGACGGCATGTTCTTCGCCGGCGAGTTCGGCCGCGGCTGGATCAAGCCCATCGTCGTCAACGCGGACGGGTCGCCGGGCACGATCGACAACTTCACGTGGAACGGCAAGCAGGTCATGGACATGCAGTTCGGCCCCGACGGGTCGCTGTACGTCCTGGACTACGGCACCGGCTACTTCAACGGCGACGCCAACTCGGCGCTGTACCGCTACGACTACGTCGGCGCCGGCGGCAACCGCGCCCCGACCGCCGTGGCGAGCGCCGACCGGACGTCGGGCGCGGCCCCGCTGACGGTGAACTTCTCCTCGGCCGGCTCGTCCGACCCGGAGGGCGGGGCGCTGACGTACTCGTGGGCGTTCGGCGACGGCACCACGTCGACGGCGGCGAACCCGGTCAAGACGTACTCCACCAACGGCAACTACGTCGCCACCCTGACCGTGCGCGACCCGCAGGGCGCCACCGGCACGGCCAGCGTGCCGATCAGCGTCGGCAACACCGCCCCGACGGTCATCGTCAACACCCCGGCGGCCGGGCAGCTGGCGGCCTTCGGCGACAGCGTCCCGTGGAGCGTCACCGTCACCGACCCGGAGGACGGCACGATCGACTGCTCCCGCGTGACGATGTCGTACGTGCTCGGCCACGACCAGCACGCGCACCAGATCACCTCGCAGACCGGGTGCTCCGGCACGATCACCATCCCCGTCGACGGTGAGCACGACGACGCGGCGAACATCTTCCCGATCTTCGACGCGCAGTACACCGACAACGGCGGCCTGACCACGCACGCGCAGAACATCCTCGCGCCCAAGCACCGGCAGGCCGAGCACTACAAGACGTCGTCGGGGGTCAACAAGTACGCCAAGACCGCAGCCGAGGGCGGCATGACCGTCGGCGACATCAACAACGGCGACTGGATCGAGTTCGACCCGTACAAGCTCAACAACGCCACCTCGTTCACCGCCCGGGTCTCCTCCGGCGGTACGGGCGGCACGCTGCAGTTCCGCACCGGCTCGCCGACGGGCACGGTCATCGGCTCGGCGACGGTCCCGGTGACCGGCTCGTGGGAGACGTTCACGACCGTGACCGGCACGATCAGCGGCGCGCCGGCGGGCACCACCTCGCTGTACGTCACCTTCGCCGGCACCGGCACGGCCGCGCTGTTCGACCTGGACAGCTTCACGTTCGTGACCGCCTCGGCGCCCACCACCAACCTGGCCCTGAACAAGCCGGCGACGGCGTCGAGCACCGAGTCGGCCGCCTACCCGGCCTCCGCCGCGGTGGACGCGTCCCCGACCACCCGATGGTCCAGCGCGTTCTCCGACCCGCAGTGGATCCAGGTCGACCTCGGCGCCACCTACAGCATCAACCGGGTCCGGCTGCTCTGGGAGGCGGCCTACGGCTCGGCGTACCAGATCCAGACCTCGAGCAACGGCACCACCTGGACCACCGTCCGGTCCGTCACCGGGGGCGACGGCGGCGAGGACGACCACACCGGCCTCAGCGCCTCGGGCCGGTACGTGCGCATCTACGGCACGACCCGCGCGACCCAGTGGGGCTACTCCCTGTTCAGTTTCGAGGTCTACGGCTCCTGAGAGGAGACACCGAACATGTTGCGCAGACTGGCTTTCTGTCTCGCCTTCGTCACCGCCACGCTCGGCCTCACCGCCGTGCCCGCCCACGCCGCGCCGGACTTCTCGGTGCTGGTGTTCAGCAAGACCGCCGGGTTCCGCCACGACTCGATCCCGACCGGCATCGCCGCGATCCAGCAGCTGGGCGCGGCGAACAACTTCTCCGTCGAGGCGACGGAGGACGCGACCCAGTTCAACGCCGCCAACCTGGCCCGGTTCAAGGCGGTCATCTGGCTGTCCACCACCGGGGACGTGCTCGACGCCACCCAGCAGACGGCGTTCGAGAACTACATCCGTGCCGGCGGCGGCTACGTCGGCGTGCACGCGGCGGCCGACACCGAGTACGACTGGGCCTGGTACGGCGGCCTCGTCGGGGCGTACTTCGCCAGCCACCCGGCGATCCAGGCCGCGACGGTCCGCATCGCCGACGCCACCCACCCGTCCACCGCCGGGCTGCCGGCGGCGTGGGGCCGCACCGACGAGTGGTACAACTACCGGACCAACCCGCGCCCGCAGGTGCACGTCCTGGCCACGCTCGACGAGTCGACGTACAGCGGCGGCTCGATGGGCGCCGACCACCCCATCTCGTGGTGCCGCGCCTACGACGGCGGGCGGGCGTTCTACACCGGCATGGGCCACACCCAGGCCACCTACGGCGAGGCGAACTTCCGCACCCACCTGCTCGGCGGCATCCGCTACGCCGCCCAGGGCACCGGCGACTGCTCGGTCGGCACCCAGCCCCCGCCGCAGACCGACCTGGCGCTCAACCACCCGGCGACGGCCTCCAGCGTGGAGAACGCCTCCTTCCCCGCCTCCAACGCCGTGGACGCGTCCCCGACCACCCGGTGGTCCAGCGCGTTCTCGGACCCGCAGTGGATCCAGGTCGACCTCGGCGCCACCCACACCATCAACCGGGTCCGGCTGGTCTGGGAGACGGCGTACGGCTCGGCGTACCAGATCCAGACCTCGGCCAACGGCACCACCTGGACCACGGTCCGGTCCATCACCGGCGGCGACGGCGGCGAGGACGACAACACCGGCCTGAACGCGTCGGCGCGGTACGTGCGCATCTACGGCACGGCCCGCGGCACCCAGTGGGGCTACTCGCTGTTCACGTTCCAGGTCTACGGCACCTGAGTCCGGCCGGCCCGGGAGCCGCCACTCCCGGGCCGGCCCCGCACCGCCGGGCGGCCGCGAGCCCGGAAAGGGGTGGGCGGCGCAAAGCTGGGTAGCTGTCCGGCATGGCCGCAACCGACGCGCCGGCGCGCGAGCGCACGTTCTTCGGTCAGCCGCGGGTGCTGGCCAACCTGTTCGGGGTCGAGCTGTGGGAACGCTTCTCGTTCTACGGCATGCAGGGCATCCTGCTGATCTATCTGTACTACGGGGCCGCCCGCGGCGGGCTCGGCATCGACGAGGCGACCGCGACGAGCATCGTCGGCGCGTACGGCGGCCTCGTCTACCTGTCCACGATCGGCGGGGCCTGGCTCGCCGACCGGATCGTCGGCAGCGAGCGCGTCCTGTTCGGCAGCGCCGTGCTCGTCATGATCGGGCACGTCTGCCTGGCCCTGGTCCCGGGCCTGACCGGCGTCGGGCTCGGGCTGGTCAGCATCGCGCTGGGCAGCGGCGGCGTCAAGGCCAACGCCACCTCGCTGGTCGGCTCGCTCTACGACGAGCGGGATCCCCGCCGTGACGCCGGGTTCTCGCTGTTCTATCTCGGCGTCAACGTCGGCGCGTTCGCCGGGCCCTTGCTGACCGGGCTGCTGCAGCAGCAACTGGGCTTCCACTACGGCTTCGCGCTCGCCGCCCTGGGCATGGCGTTCGGGCTCACGCAGTACGCCCGCGGCCGCAAGCGACTGCCCGCGGAGGCCAACGAGGTGCCGCACCCGCTACCGCGCACGCGGCTGCCGCTGGTGGCCGGGTTTGTCGCGGCCGCGGTGGCCCTCGTCGCCGCGCTCGCCGTCTCGGGCGTGCTGGCCCCGAGCCGGCTGGCGGGCGTCGTGGGCCTGCTCAGCGCCGCGGCGGCCGTCGCCTACTTCGCGGTCATCCTCGCCAGCCGCGCCATCGACCGGGTCGAGCGCGACCGGGTGCTCGCGTTCATCCCGCTGTTCGTCGCCAGTGCCGGCTTCTGGTCGCTGTACCAGCAGCAGTTCACGGTCCTGACCGTCTACGCCGACAAGCGCCTCAACCGCGACCTGTTCGGCTGGCAGATGCCGGTGTCCTGGGTGCAGTCGATCAACCCGGTCTTCATCATCGTCCTGTCGGGCGTGTTCGCGGCGCTGTGGACGCGGCTGGGCGACCGGCAGCCCTCCACCCCGGTGAAGTTCGCCGCCGGTACCGTCATCATGGGCGTGGCGTTCCTGCTGTTCCTGCCGATGGCCGGCACCGGGCCCCACGGCGCGCCGCTGCCCGGCCTCGTCGGCGTCATCTTCGTGCTCACGATCGCCGAGCTGCTGCTGTCGCCGGTCGGCCTGTCGCTGTCGACCAAGCTCGCCCCGGCCGCGTTCCACACCCAGATGGTCGCGCTGTTCTTCCTGTCCGTGGCCCTCGGCACCGCCGCCGCCGGCGCGCTCGCCGCCCATTACGACCCAGCCCACGAGGTCCCGTACTTCGCGGTGCTCGGCCTCGCCGCGATCGTGCTCGGCGCCGTCATCGCCGCGCTGACCCCGCTGATCCGCCGCCTGATGCGCGGCGTGCGCTGAGCCGGCGTGTTGGATCAGGCTCCACCGAGGCCGGCCTCGCGGGCCTTGACGATGGCCTCCGCGCGTTCGGAAACCTGCAGCTTGGTGAAGATGTTGGACACGTGATTGCGGACGGTCTTGAGGCTGATCATCAGCTCATGGGCGATCGTGGCGTTGCCCTTTCCCGCCGCGACCATCTCCAGTACTTCCCGCTCGCGCTCGGTGAGCGAGGGGAACGCGGCGGCGGCCGACCCGGAGCCGCTGGCGAAGTGGGCGATGACCCGCCGCGCGACCTGCGGTCCGAAGATCGCCTCGCCGGCGGCGGCCGCCCGGATCGCCCGCTCGATCTCGTCTTGTTCCGCGCCCTTGAGCAGGTAGCCGTGTGCTCCGGCCCGCATCGCGGCGAACACCGAGTCGTCGTCCTCGAACATCGTGAGGACGACGACGGCAGCCGCCGATCCGGAGCGCGTGAGCCTGCGGGTCGCCTCGATGCCGTCGAGGCCGGGCATGCGGATGTCCATCAGAATCACGTCCGGGGCCAGCGACGCGGCCGACTCGACGGCACCGTCCCCGGTGTCAGCCTCGCCCACGATCTCGATGTCGCCGGTGCCGGCCAGCATGAGTTCCAGCCCGCGGCGGTATGCCGGATGGTCGTCGGCGATGAACAGCCGGATCATGCCTCAGCCTCCGCCCGCTCTTCGCTCAGCGGCAGCACGGCGCGCACGATCAGGCCGCCCTCCGGCCGGCTGGTGATCGTGCAGCTGCCGCCGAGTTCGGCCGCCCGCTCGCGCATCGAGGTCCAGCCCACACCCCGGGTGGTGGTCCGGTCGGTGCCGTGGCCGTTGTCGGAGACGGTCAGCTCGAAGGAGCCATCCACCTCGACACCGACGCGGCACCGGGTCGCACCCGCGTGCCGGGCGACGTTGGTCATCGCCTCGGAGACGATCCGGAAGGCGGCGACCTCGACCGCGGCGGGAAGCGGTGGGAGCGTGTCAGGTCCGGTGACCTCGAACGTGACCTCGCCGGACAGGACAGAGGCGCGCTGCCGGATCGCGTCGAGGAGGCCGACCTCGTCGATCGCCGGTGGCCGAAGGTCGTCCACGAGCCGACGCACTTCCGCGATGGCGGCCTTGACCTCGTCTCGTGTCTCGGCGATCAGGGCATTCCGCTCCTGCGGATCTTTCCGGGACTGCGTGGCATTGAGCTTGAGCACGATGGCCGCCAGCGACGGGCCGACGCCGTCGTGCAGGTCCCGGCGGAGCCGGCGACGCTCCTCCTCGCGGCCGGCGACGATCCTGCTCCGCGACTCCCGGAGTTCGTCGTTGAGCTGCTCAGCCCGCACCAGAATCGCGGCATACCGCGCCAGATCCTGAACAAGGTCCAGCTCGGTCTGCGAGAACTCGCGCCCCGCCGGGACCTCGATCGCGAGGTACCCGACGTGCTCGCCTCGGTGGACCATGTGCGCCCGCAGCGCGGTGTCGTGCTCGGACGCTGACGGCTCCACCCGGACACCATCCACCCTGAGGGCGGCGGCGACCGCATCGGTCACAGCCGTGATCAGCCCGTTCGGGTCAGCCGCCTCGGCGCGGTCGGCCAGCAGCCGGATCGCAGCTTGCGGATCGGAGCGAAGGCCGTAGACCCACCGCTCGATCCGCCCGCGAAGGAACGAGTACGCCGGATGCACGGCCACCGCGACGACCCCCACCGCCAGCAGCCCACCCACGGTGCCGTTGCCGGTGAGCCGGTCGGTGCCGAACAGCAGCAGCGCGTAGACGGCGACGACGGCGGCCACGAGGAGCAGGTAGGTCAGCGTGCGCGACAGCACGAGCCGAATGTCGAACAGCCGGTGCCGCAGGATCGCGATGCCGACGGTGACCGGGAGACCGGCCGCTACCAGGCCCAGCGCGGCGGGGAAGAGCGGCCCGTCATCGAGCAGGAAGTAGTTCACCCAACCGGCCAGCAGCGTGACGGGGACACTGAGCGCTCCCCATACCAGCCAGAGCAGCTGCAGCCGCACGTCTCCCTGAGCCCCGCGCAGCCGCCACCAGACCGCGAAAAAGCTGCCGAAGGACAGCAGCACCACCAGCACCAGACCGACGACGCCGAGGAAACCCGAGACGGGCTCGGGCAACCACGGGACAGGGAGCCCGGCCCCGCTGTGGGTCTCCGCGAACCCCTGCCGGTCGCCGGCCGCGCCGATGACGAAGGCCAGCACACCGACCAGCCCGATCCGCACCCACCAGCGCCAGAACCCGTTCGCGGCGCGCCCGTCGGGCAGCAGGTAGGCGATGAGCACCAGGCACAGGAACAGCAGGACCCAGGCTCCCATGGTCAGCTGGTCGACGATCAGGCCGGCATGGAAGGTGGCCGGTTCGTCGAGCGTCAGCGTGACGAAGAAGAGCGCCCCGTGCGCCACCAGCAGCCAGCCGATCGGGTGCCCTGCGCGCGACCGCAGCACCAGCGCGCCGACCACGACGGGGACGGCGGCGCCGAGGAGGACCAGAGCGTGCTGCACACCGACATTCTGATGGGGCGGCAGCCCAGGTGTCAGCATGCCCGGGAACGGTTCCTGGCCCGTCTGGGACACCCAGATCGTGCGGCCGGGTCGATCGGTGCGGGAGGTTCGGCACGCCGGTGAGGGTCACCGGCCCGCATTAGGAAGGAGCCGGCGATGCCGCTCTCCACCTTCGAGAAGTTCCTGCCCTGGACCGGTGCCGTGGCCGGCATCCTCTGGGCGGTCCAGATGCTGACCGAGAAGTCGCCGGACGATCCGGCCGATGGCAAGGCCGTGCAGGTCATCGGTGATGCGGTTGCGCAGAACTATGTCGCCGGCTTCGCGCTGCTCGCCGGCGCACTGATGCTGATCTTCTTCGCGGCCGCGGCCCGCCGGTCCCTGCGCTCGGGAGAGGCCGGCGAGTCGACGTACTCGTCGGTCGCCCACGGCGGCTTGCTGGTGGCCGGCGCCGGCTTCGGCCTGCTCGGGGTCATGCGGATCGCGCTGACCAACTCGGCCACAGCCCACGACGCCGCCGCTACCGCGACGATCGGCCAGCTTGCGCTGGTCGGCTGGCTGCCCGCATTGGCCGGCCTCGTGGCCGCGTTCTGGGGCCTCGGCCTCGGCGGCCTGCGCAACGCCACCCTGCCGAAGTGGTTCGCCATCAGCACCGTTGTCCTGGGCGTCGTCGGTGTGCTCGGCCCGCTCGCGATGGCCGTCTACCTGCTGCTGCCGCTGTGGCTGATCGCCGCCTCCGCCGTCACGGCCAGCCGCTCGGCCGCCCGCGAGCCCCAGCCCACCGGCGTCTGATCAACCGCGCACACGCCCGCGCAGGCCGGCTCGCTCGCCCGGCGGGGTCGAGGAGGAGCCCGCCGGTTCGCGGCGGCCGGTCGCGCGGTGCACGCAGGCGGGCGGGAGGTTGGTCCACACCAGCGGCGTGCGCTGCAGCGTCCGGAACCGGGCGCCGAGCTCGGCCGCGAAGTCCCGGGCCGGCGGGGTCCACGCCGCGTGGACGTACGCGAATGTGGTGAATCCGCCGTCCGGGGCGAGCACCGCGCCGACCGCGTCGAGGATCCGGGTCCGCAGCGGCCGGGGCAGGACGGTCCACGGCAGCCCCGACACCACGGCGTCGACCGGCGCGTCGACGAGGTCCGGGAGCCGTTCGGCCGAGTCGTGGACGACATCGACCGGATGGCCGCGGTACCGCCGGCGCAGCGCCGCGGCCAGCCGCCCGTTGGCCTCCACCGCGACGAGCCGCGCGTCGGGCGCCATACGAGCCAGGATGGCGGCGGTGACCGGCCCGGTACCCGGGCCGAGCTCGACGACGACGCGGGCGCGCTCCAGGCCCAGGCCGTCGGTGAGCGCCCGGGCGAGCGCGGGCGAGCTCGCCGCGATCGCGCCCGTCGTGCGTGGGTGCAGCAGGAATTCCCGGAAGATCGACATGTCGGCACGCTATGAACGGCCGCCGTAACCGGTCGTCCTCCCGCGAGCCCGCGGTCGTCCTTCCGCGGGAGGAACCGGCCGTATCGTGGGGCGGGTGTACGGGGTTGCTCGGCTGGTGTTGACGCGCGACGCGGCGCTCGCCGCGGTACTGGCGGCGGTGTCGCTGACCGCCCTGCCCGACGGGCGGCCGCGCGGGGTACAGGTGGCGCTGCTCGTGGTGCTCGTGTCGGCGCTGCTGTGGCGGCGCCGGCGGCCGCTCGCCGCGGCGGCGGTCGTGCTCGGCGCGGCGTGGCTGGGGCTGCTCGCCACGGTCTGGCGCGCACACCTGCCCCTCGGTCACCTGGCGGTGCTGGTCGTGGTGGGCACGCTGGCGCAGGCGGGCCGGCGCGGGGCGGCGGCGATCGCGGCCGCGGCCGGCGGCGGGTTCTTCGTGGCGTGGGCCGTGCGGTGGTACCCGGGGATCGGCGCACTGTGGGGCGCCGCGGGGTTCTGCCTGGCGCTCGCCCTGGCGTGGCTGCTCGGCGAGTACGTGCGCGCCCGGCAGGCGCGGGCGGCCGCGGATCGCCGGGCCCTCGCCGCCACGGCCGCCGCCGGTGAACGCGCCCGGATCGCCCGCGAGCTGCACGACGTGCTCGCGCACAGCGTGGGCGTCATGGTGGTCAACGCCGAGGGCGCCCGGCTCATGCGCCACGCCGACCCGGCCGTCGTCGACCGCACGCTCGAGCTGATCGGCAGCACCGGGCGGGCCGCGCTGGACGAGCTGCGCCGTCTGCTGGCCGCGCTGGACGAGCATGCGAGCACGCTCGCCGACCTCGAGGATCTCGTCCGTCGCCGCGGCGCCGGGCTGCACCTCACCGGCGCCGGGGACGGGGTGCCGCCGGAGGCGCTGGCCCAGGCGTACCGCATCGTGCAGGAGGCCCTCACCAACGTCCTCAAGCACGCCGGCGAGGGCGCCTCCGCGGACGTGTACCTCGACCTCGGCCGCCAGGGGCGCCTGCGCACGCTGCGCGTCGAGGTGCTCGACACCGGCGGGACCGCTCCGATCGCCCCGACCGGCTCGACCGGCTCAGCTGCCGGCCTGCCGTCCTCCGGGCGCGGGCTGGCCGGCATGCGGGAGCGGGTCGCGCTCGCCGGCGGCACGTTGGCGGCCGGCCCGGTCGAGAGCGGCGGGTTCCGGGTGGTCGCGACGCTGCCCTGCTGCGGCTCCACAGCCGGCTCTCAGCCGCGCACAGCGCACCCACAGGCGGGCGGCGGCACGATCGCAGGGTGGGGGCGCGCGTACTGATCTGCGACGACCAGGAGCTCATGCGGGTCGGGCTGCGGATGGTGGTGGACAGCCAGCCCGACCTGACCGTGGCCGGCGAGGCCGCCGACGGGGCCGCCGCGGTCGACCTGGCCGAGCGGCTGCGCCCGGACGTCGTGCTGTTGGACGTACGAATGCCTGGTCTTGACGGGGTGACCGCGGCCGCGCGGATCGCCGCGACCGTGCCCGGCGCGCGGCTGCTCATGATCACCACCTTCGACCTCGACGAGTACGCCTACGCCGCGCTGCGGGCCGGCGCACACGGCTTCGTGCTCAAGGACGCGCCCGCGGCCGAGCTGCTGGTCGCGATCCGCGGCGTGCTGCGCGGCGACGCGATGGTGGCGCCGGCGGTGACGCGGCGGCTGCTGGAGCGGTACGTGACCGGGTCGGCCGCGCCCGAGCCCGACCCGCGCTCCGAGCTGCTGACCGAGCGGGAGCGGGAGGTGCTGGGGCTGATCGCGCTCGGCCTGAGCAACGCCGAGATCGCCGGGCGGCTGTTCCTCGGCGAGACGACCGTGAAGACGCACGTCGGCCGGATCCTCGCCAAGCTGCGGCTGCGCGACCGGATCGGCGCAGTGGTCTTCGCCTACGAGTCAGGCCTGGCGCGCCCGCGCTCCCATTGACCCGCGATCGGCCGGTCAGGCGCCGGCCGCCTGCGGCGAGTCCTCGCCGACGAGCCCGTCGACGGCCTCGCGCAGCAGGTCGGCGTGGCCGACGTGCCGGACGTACTCGTCGTGCAGGTCCACCACGATGCGCCGCAGGTTCGGCGAACCGCCGCCGTCCCAGGTCGTGTACAGCGCCGGCCGGTCGAGGCCGCCGCCGGCGAGCGCCTTCGTCATCGCGGCCCGCGAGCGCGCGACCGCCCGCCGCCAGAGGTCGTAGAGCTCCTCGGGGGTGTCGCCGGCCGCGGAGCGCCATACCCAGCCGGGGTCGGCCCTGGCCTCGGGCGCGTCCAGCGGCGGCCCGGGTGGCTCGCCGGTGAAGTCGACGGTGTACCGCTCCTCGACCGCCGCCATGTGCTTGAGCAGGCCGCCGAGGGTCATCATCGACGGCGGCTGGCGCCGGTTCAGGCCGGCTGCGTCCAGGCCACCGCACTTCCATGCGAACTGGGCGCGGGAGCGGTCGAGCGCGAACAGCAGGATCTCGGCCTCGCCGGCGGTCGGCGCCGGCTCGTGGATGGTGGTGTCGTCGGTCATGCCCGCCACGCTAGGCTCAGTTCCGGACGTTTCGCGTCCGGAACCGTCGGCGATCGCGGAGGAGGACGCCGTGGAATCCGCCGTCGGCCCCACCGCTCGCGCGTTGCTGGCGCTCGAGCTGATCCAGGGCAGCCCGGGCATCACCGCGGACCGGCTCGGTGAGCGGCTTGGCGTGTCGGAGCGGGCCGCCCGGCGGTATGTCGGCATCCTGCGCGCGGCGGGCATTCCGATCGAGTCGGCCCGCGGGCCGTACGGCGGTTACCACGTCGGGCGCGGACTGCGGCTGCCGCCGCTGATGTTCAGCGCGACGGAGGCGCTCGGCCTGGTCATGGCGGTGCTCGACGGCCATCACGACGCGGGCGACCCGACCGGCCCGGTCGGCAGCGCGCTGGGCAAGATCGTGCGGGCGCTGCCGGAGCCGGTCGCCGCCCAGGCCGAGGCGGTCCGCCGGTCCGCCGCCGCGGCGCCCGACCGCGCCGCCGCCCGGCCCGACGCCCAGGTCACGGCCGCGCTCGTGCGGGCCTGCTCACAACGGCGGCGGGTCCGTCTGGAGTACCGTTCGGAGGCCGGCTCGGAGTGGGACGCCGAGGTCGACCCGTGGGCGGTCGTCGTGCGCCACGGCCGGTGGTACCTGCTGTGCTGGTCGCATTCGCCGAACGCCCGCCGGGTGTACCGGATCGACCGTGTCCGGGCCGTGGAGGCGCTCGCCGACCGGTTCGACCCGCCGGCCGGGCTCGATCCGGTCGCCGCGCTCGAGGAGCACCTCGCCGACGGCTGGGAGTACCGGGCCGAGGTGGTCGTCGACGCACCGCTCGACGCGGTGGCGCCGCACGTCCCGCGGACCCTGGGCCGCCTCGAGCCGGCCGGCGCCGGGACGTGCCGGCTGGTCGGCACGACGAGCAATCCATGGTGGTACGCCGAACAGCTGGTCGGGCTGCCCGCGCCGTTCCGCATCGAGGGCGGCCCGGAGGTGCGCCACACGGCCCGCGTGCTCGCCCAGCGCCTGCTCGCCGCGGCCGGCGAGGGCGAATCTGGGTGGCGACGCGATACAACGGAACGGTGAAACACGGCGGAGGCGATGCGGGCCGAGGCGGCCGGGCTGCCTGATGGCCTGGACGACTTGTCGGGTTGCCAACAAACCCTGGCCGTCGAGTGATGGGTTGTTACGATCGCCGCGTTGTGCCGCCCAGAAAGGCCTACGTTGCCACGCTCATCGACCTTCAAGAGCACGCTGTTCACCGGCAGCGCTGTTCTCACGTTCCTGCTGACCGGATGCGGCTCGTCCTCGGACGCTCCCCGCGCCTCGGCGACGGACGGCGCCGCCGCTGCCACTGACGGCGCTGCCGGCGGCGGAAAGAAGACCTGCGCGATCGCACCCGCGTCGCTGATCAACTCCACGCTCGGCATCACGGCGGGCGATCCCGAGGAGCAGGACAACGGGTCGGTGACCGTGTGCACCTACAGCGGCACGACGATCGTGCGGTTCGACACCGCTACGGACGCGGCCGCCTTCGCGACCGAGAAGCAGACCTACGCGCCGCACGGCATGAAGACGACGGACATTCCAGGATTCGCCGACGAGGCTTACTACGCCACCCTGTCGGCCGTCGGGATCACCACGAACACCGTGGTGGCCCGTAAGGGCTCGATCGAGGTGCAGATCAGCTCGAAGGCCACCGTCGATCAGGAGAAGGCTTTGGCCGAAAAACTCTTCGCGCTCCTATGATCGTCGCGTGACCACGGTGTGATGTCCGGCCGGGACGCTGAGGCCATGCGAGTTGGTCGCTTGATCCTGTTGCCGGTCCTCGCCCTCGTCCTGACCGGCGGCCTCAGCGGCTGCTCGGCGCCGACGTACGAGACCGCCGTCGACGTCTATGTCGACGGCGACCAGCTGGTGCTCGGCGAAGATCTCGCGTACCCCTACGGCTTGTCGGGCCACGTCTCCCAGGCCGCCACGACCACCGACGGCGTGCACACGCTCGACGTCCCGGGCTGGCGCGACGCCGATCATCGGGCCGGGCCGGCGCGCTCCAGCTGTCTGGCCGACGAGCCCGCGCACTGCTTCCGGGCGGTGGCCGGGCATCTGGCGGTCGAGGAGACGACCGACGGCACGAACTGGCGGCAGGTCTGGGCCGTGCCGGACAGCCGGCGCGCGTTCCTCGCGAGGCAGTACCCGGAACTCGGCCCGGTCGCCGCCGACCTTTCCACCCTCGCGGTCGCCGCGTTGCGCGGCCCCAGCGGCGTCATCGTGGCGGCCGCCAACGGGCGCGACGGCTTCGCGCTGCGCGATGGTGCCGGACACTGGCAGCGGATCGGGTTTCCGCCCCACCCGCCCGGCCCGCTCAGCTTCTCCGGTCGCTTCATCTTCCGTGAGTACGGCGCGGCGGCACTGCTCGCCGCCGCGCTGATCCTGCTCGGCGCCGCAGCCAGCCGGCGCGACCGCGATCAGCGCATCGGGTGGGGCGCGCTGCTGCTGGTACCGGTGGCCGGATGGGCCCTGCTGCTGTTCGGCGACTACGACTACGGGCTGCTCAACGTCGCATTGAGTGCGCTGGTCCTCGGCCCGATCGTGACGGCGGCTCTGGTCGTGGGCCTCCTCGCCGCCGTCCGGCAGCGTCGATGGCGCAGCGGTGTTGCGATCCTCGGCGTGGCCGCCGTCGCCGGGGCGGCGGTGGCGTTGACGTTCAACGGCTGGAGCGCCGGCCGGCCCGCGTCCTATAGCGTCGCCTGCCTGATCGCGCTGGCAGTGACCGCCCCGGCGGCCGCCGGTGTGCTCGTGCTCGCCCGGCGGGTGGCCGCCGCTGGACCGGCCGACGACGTGCCCGCCCCGGGTGCCACGTTCGCCGACGTACCACCGCCTTTCGGGTCGAACTGATCAGCGGCGGCGACGGGCCGTTCCGAGCGACGCGCCCGCCCACGCCTCGTGGGTCGCCCGGTCGAAGGCGCCCCACTGCGCCGAGCGCAGGCCCAGCCGGGCGGCGGTGAACGTGACCCGGCGCGACGGCTCGTGCCGCGCGTACGCGTCCTCGGCGCTGCGCACGAACGCCGCGTCGGTGCTGCCGAGCACGCCGCCGAGCACGACCACGTCCGGGTCGACGAACGTGGCGACCTGCGCCAGCGCGGCCCCGACCGCCCGGCCGGCGGCCCGTACGCTGGAGGGGGTGCCGTCGCCGGCCACGCTGACGAGCGCGTCGAGGCATCCGGTGCGCCCGCACCGGCAGCGCAGCCGGCACCCGGGCACCGGCACGTGCCCGATCTCGCCGCTGACGCCATGCGTGCCGGCGAAGATCCGCCCGTCGATGACCAGGCCGCCGCCGACCCCGTCGCCGGCGCTGACGTAGATCAGGCTGCGTACCGGCGGGGCGGCGGCGTGCACGTACTCGCCCCAGGCGCCGAGGTCCGAGCTGTTGTCCACGATGACCGTCGTCGTCGCCGGCAGGCGCAGCAGCTCCGCCGGGCGTACGCCGTCCCAGCCGGGGACGCTGCCGATCGGCCGTACAGTCCGCTCGACGACCGGGAACGGTACGGTCACGCCGACCGCCCAAAGGTCGCGGCGGCTCCGGCCGTGCCTGGCGAGGGCCTCGGTGAGCATGCTCCGGGCGAGGGCGAGCGCGTCCGTGGCCGAACCGTCGACCCGCCAGCTCACCCGGCGCTCGTCGACGACGTCGTGGTGCATGTCCCCGACCGCCACCCCGACGTGCCGGTGCCCGAGGTCGATGGCGCCCACCCAGCCGCGGTGCGGTACAAGTTTCAGCTGCGTCGAGGGGCGGCCGCGGCGCACCGGGCGGTCCGCCGCGTGCTCGGCGAGCAGCCCCTCGGCGACGAGCTCGGCGACCGTCTGGGCGACGGCGCTGCGGGACAGCCCGATCAGCCGGGACAGGTCGTGGCGGGTGCGGGCTTGGCCACGATGGACGAGCTCGAGCACGGTTCGCCGGGTGGTGGACTGCATCCGCGGCTCCTTTCGTGCATGGAGTCTCGGCACGTTGCGGGGCCGCGGCAATCGGCTGTTCATTTCGTCCTGTCGGTGGACGAAAGGTGAGCCTACCGTCGACGGCGCGACCCCGGGCTCCCCGCCGCCCCGCAGTGCCGGTGCCGCGCAATCCGTGATTCACCAGCTCTCGCGGGTGTTCGGAGCGCGGTCGCGAGAGCGCTCTCAACAAGGGAGAGGCACGCGAGTGTTCCCGCCGCTTTCTCGCGCCAGGCCCCGAACCTGGCGCGTCACACGAACCGGGCTTGTCGCCGCCGTGGCGGTGGCCGGGTCGGCGCTCGTGGCGTTACCCGCCGCCGCGGCGCCCGACGAGCCGGACTTCGGCCCGAACGTGACCATCATCGACCCGTCCATGTCCGTCGACGCCATCAACGCCGCGCTGGCCGCCGCCTCGGGGGAGTCCGAGTTCAGCACCGCCCGCCACGCGATCTTCTTCAAGCCCGGCACGTACGGCTCGGACGCCGGCGCGGCGAACCCGCTCACCGCCACCGGCATCGTGCTGGGGACCGTCGGCTACTACGAGACGGTCGGCGGCCTCGGCGCCAACCCGGGCGACGTGCTCATCAACGGGGCGCTGCACGTCGACGCGGTACACGGCGCCGAGACCGACCCGTGGAACCACCAGTCACCGGGGTCGCTCACCCGGTTCTGGCGTTCGATGAGCAACCTCGCGATCAACCCGATCCAGCGGCCGATCGACCCGAACGCGCCGAGCATCGACCCGGCCCGCGCCGACCCGCACCAGCTGCGCTGGGCGGTGTCGCAGGCCGCGCCGCTGCGCCGGGTCGACGTCCGCGGCAACCTCACGCTGATGGGACGGTACGGCGAGTACGCCAGCGGTGGCTACCTCGCCGACTCGCGGGTCTCCGGCACGATCCTGTCCGGCTCCCAGCAGCAGTGGTACACCCGCGACAGCTCGGTCGGCACCTGGAACGGCGGCGTGTGGAACATGGTGTTCTCCGGTGTCCAGGGCGCGCCCGCCCAGGACTTCCCGGACAGCCCGTCCGGCGACCTAGCGCACAACAAGTTCACCACGCTGGCGGCCACCCCGCTCTCCCGGCCGGCGCCGTACCTGACCTGGAACGAGACCGACGGGTACGCCGTCTTCGTCCCCGACGCCAAGCGGAACACCGCCGGGGCAGGCTGGCAGAACGGCACCCAGACCGGCAGCTCGCTGCCGATCGGCACGTTCTACCTGGCCAAGCCGGCGGACAGCGCGGCGACCATCAACGCGCAGCTGCAGGCGGGCAAGAACCTCATCCTCACGCCCGGCGTGTATGCCCTGGACCAGGCCATCGCCGTGAACCGGCCCGGCACCGTGGTCCTCGGCCTCGGCATGGCGACCCTGGCGCCGACCGCCGGCAACGCCGCGATCACCGTCGGGGACGTGGCCGGCGTGAAGCTCGCCGGGATCACCGTCGACGCCGGCGCGACGCCCTCGCCGGTGCTGGTGCGTGTCGGCCCTGTCGGCGCCAAACAGTCCAGCGCCACCGACCCGACGACCCTCTCCGACGTGTTCGTCCGCGTCGGCGGGCCGCAGGTCGGCCGGGCTGGTACCGCGATCGAGGTCAACGCCGCAAACGTGCTCCTGGACGACATCTGGGCGTGGCGGGCCGACCACGGTGCCGGCGCGGCATGGACGGTGAACACCGCCGGGCACGGACTCGTCGTCAACGGCGACAACGTGACCGCCACGGGGCTCTTCGTCGAGCACTTCCAGCAGCAGCAGGTCGTGTGGAACGGCAACGGGGGTACGACCGTCTTCTACCAGAGCGAGACGCCGTACGACCCGCCGAGCCAGGACGCCTGGACCGACGGCACGCAACTCGGCTTCGCCTCGTACAAGGTCGGCGCCGCCGTGACCAGCCACCAGGCGTACGGCCTCGGCGTCTACTCGTTCTTCAACCAGGGCGCCGACATCCATCTGCACACCGCGATCGAGGCGCCGAAGTGGAGCACCGTGCGCTTCAACAACGCCGTCACCCGGTTCCTCAACGGCAGCGGCGGAATCGACAACGTGGTCAACAACGTGGGCGGCCCGGCGCTGAAGGGCAACGACGCGACGGCGACGAAGTACCTGCGGTCCTACCCGCCCGCCGGTACGCCCGACCCGCCGGCCCCCGGCGGCGGCCCGGACCAGCAGACGATCACCGCGACCATCGTCGAGGCGCCCGGCGAGTTCTCCTGGACGATCGATGCCGTCGACCACGGCGTCGTGCTGTCCAACGCCGCGAACATGGGCACCTTCCTGCAGTCGAGCGGCCAGCTCAAGCCCGTGAAGGTGACCGACACCCGGGCCGGCGGACCGGCCTGGTCGCTCTCCGGGCAGGTCGGCGACTTCACGGGCGGGCTGCCCGGCCGCTACCTCGGCTGGACGCCGCGCCTCGTCACCGGCGGCGCCGGTGCGGTGCCCGGCGGTGCCGTGGCCGCGGGCCTCGGCACCGGCAACGGCCTGGCCGACGCGTCGCTGCTCGGCTCCGCGGTCGACGGCCACGCCAAGGGCACCGCGACCCTCGGCGCCGACCTCGACCTGCGGGTGCCCGTCGACACCGCACCCGGCACATACACCGCCACGCTCACCCTGACCGCGCTCAGCTGACCGCACGACCCGCGGCGCCCCCGTTCGCGGGGCGCCGCGGGACCCTATCGGAGGCACCGATGAGAAGAACCCTCGCGTCCGCCGTCGCCGCGCTCGCCGCCGCGGCGCTGCCGCTCGTAGTGCCCGCCGCACCGGCCGCGGCGCAGCCCGCCGACGGGGTGTCCTGGGGCGTCGCGCCCGCCGCCAACGCGTTCGGCACCGGCCGGGCGCGCTTCGAGTACGGCCTGGACCCGGGCACGAGGATCGCCGACGGCATCGTCGTGGCCAACCATGGCGCCGCGCCGATCACCCTGCGCGTCTATGCGGGCGATGCCTTCACCACCCGTTCCGGCGGGATCGACCTGCAGCCGACCGGCACGACGCCGAAGGACGTCGGCGCCTGGATCAAGGTCTCCGCGGACACCGTCACCGTCGCGGCCGGCGCGGCGGTCACCGTCGCGTTCACCCTGACCGTCCCGGCCGACGCCACCCCCGGCGACCACGTCGGCGGCCTGGTCACGACCCTCGTGGACGAGGCGGCCGCCGGCGGTGTGCGGGTCGAGCACCGGCTGGGCTCGCGGGTGTACGCCCGGGTGAGCGGCACGCTGCGCCCGGCGCTCACGATCACCGACGTCCAAGCCGAGTACGCCGGCACCGTCGACCCCACCGGCACCGGCCCGGTCCGGATTACGTACACGGTCCGCAACACCGGCAACGTCCGGCTCTCCGGCCGCGAACAGGCGACCGTCGCCGGGCCGTTCGGCCTGCTGTCCCGCGACGCCGCCGGCGAGCTGCCGGAGATCCTGCCCGGCAACGCGCTCACCCGCACCGTCACCGTGCGTGGGGTGTGGCCCGCCACCCGGTTGACCGCCCGGATCGACGTCGTCCCGGCCGGCGCGACCGCCGACCCGGTGCCGCGCGCGAGCGCCGCGACGGCGCTGTGGACCGCACCGTGGGGCCAGCTGCTCGTGCTGGCCGGCGTCGCCGCCGCGGTGGCCGGCGTCCTCGCACTGCGACGGCGCTCGAAGCGGCGCGTCGCGGCGGCCATCTCCGCCGCGGTCGACGCGGCCCTCGCCGCCAGCCGCGCCGGCGAACAGGCGCCGGTCGACGCGAGGTGACGTTCGCCCCGTGGAGCAGGCGCTGGCCGACCCCGACAGCCTGGCGGACCGGTTCGGGCCCGACGACGACGCCGAGATGCGCCGGCGGCTGCCCAGGCTCTGGGCACTGTTCGGAAGCGGCGATCAGACGGTGCTGCGGTAGGCCGCACGTCGAGGCGAAGAAGCGTCAGCGGCCGAGCGCGGCCAGTGACAGCAGTAGATGCACGGTTTCCGGGTACCAGATGTCGGAGTGCGCGCCCTGTACCAGGCCGCCGTCCTGGAAGCGCCACGCGGCGTCGACGCTCGTCACCTTGCTGAAGTCAGCGAGCCGGTATGGCTCGCCGAGCGGGCGCAGGTCGGTCACGCGCGCGCCGGCGGCGCCGATGGCGCCCAGGCCGGGCGTACCCTCGGGGAGTTTGTGCCAGAGCGCCAGCGCGCGGTCATGCGGGCTGAACGTCAGTACCGCCGGGCCGGCGATCGGGGCGGAGCCGTCCACGAGCGGGCGGAATCGGTCCTTGAAGATGCTGGGCGGCGCGGCCATCTGCAGGCCGACGAAGGTGTCGACGGCGAAGGGGAACCTCGACTGCCAGGGCCAGGCGAGCGTGCCGTGCTCGGGCGGCGCCGCGGCCTCCTTGATGGCCTCGCCGAGCATCCGGCATCCGAAGGAGTGGCCGACACAGTGGAGGTACTGGCCACCTGCCGTCCGCAGGACGTCGGCGCCCTCCGGGCGTCGACGCTCGTGGTCGAGGTACCCGAGCAGGGCGGCGATCACATGGGCAGCGTGCCCGGTGGTGGTCATCGCGTGGGCGCGGTCGCGGATGCGTCGGTAGCCGTCCGGCAGCGGGTTGCTTTGCGAGGGCCACTGCACGGATACGAAGAACGGCCGGAACGGGGTGAGCGGCGGGTAGCGGTCGGGGGCCTCACGGTAGAGCTCCCAGACGGCTGAGAACAGCCGGCGTGAGGAGGTGGCCGCCCGCTCCGGGGTGGTCTGCCAGCCGTGAGCGAACACGAATATGTCGGTGACCCGGTCGGGCAGGCGGATCAGGCCGCCGAGGTGCCGAGCCACCTGGGCGGGCGCGACTGGCCGGTCGCCGTCGAGCAGCATTCCGTCGGCGTTGAGCCGCACCGTGTCGTAGGCGGTGAAGTCGTCAGCGTCCGGCAGCGGCGAGTCCATCAGGGTTCTCCATCTGGCAGAAATGGCTGTCGATGCCCTGGTAGAGCGAGTACGTGAGACCGAGCGGGTTGCGCTTCTCCCCGGCGAAGGCGCGGACGGCCGACCGGACCGCCGGCCCGAGCGGCCGGCCCGCCGGGAGGATCCGTGCGAACAGGTCCTCGGCGAAGGCCGCCGCGAACCGGGCCGGGATATTGACGCACGGGGCCAGCAGGCAGCCGGCGCCGCGCTGCAGCAGCACCGCGCCGAGCTGGCTCGCGGAGGCCGTGATCAGCCGCCCGCTCTGGCAGGCGTTGAGCAGTACCAGCGGGCTGCTGCGCAAGCCCCCCGCCTTACCGATCCAGAACCCGAGGTCGCCGGCGGAGATCAGCCCCTCGTCCTCGTCGCCGGGGAGCCGCAGGTACGCCTCACCGTTCAACGAGGGCACGCAGTGGCAGCAGAAATAGACGAGGTGCGCGGCGGCGCCGTCGCCGGTCAGGTGGTCGCCGACGGTCTGGCGGGTCGTCGCCTTGTGCGTGCTGCTGAGCCGCGCCAGCGTGGCGACGACGGGCGCCGCGACGGCCGTAGGCGTGTCGCCGCGGCCCGGCCCGTCCAGCCGCTCGTCGTAGTAGGCGCTGGCGTTGATCCGCTTGCCGGTGAACCGGATGTCGGCGTCCAGGTCGTATTCGCGCTCGAAGCGGTGCTCCACGAGGTGCCGGAACCCGAGGAACGCCTCCGGGTCGACGTTGCCCAGCTCCGGCGCGTGCCATCCGTCGCGCGGCACGTACAGCATGGACCACGGCGCGACGAGATCGTTGGACGTGAACGTGACGACCTGCTCCCGCCGCCACAGCGCGGTCCGCACCTCCTCGCCGAGCGCCTGCAGGGCCGGCCCGCCGTTGTGGAACAGCTGCCAGAACAGCTGATAGCCGGCGGCAGCAACGGCGTGCCACATCCGTTCCACGGCCGTGCCGGCCACGTCGCTCAGGTCGACAGCGTCGGTGAAGGGCCGTCGGTAGTTGGCCTCGGGGCCCTCTGTGGCCGGGTCCTGCCACTCGATCACCTGCGTCGACCAGGTCTGGTGCAGGTCGTCGATCCAGCCCTTGACCATCTCCGGGTCCGCGTCGAGATACGCGAACGGGAAGCGGCCGCCCATCGGAAGATCGAGTCCGAACGCGACCACTTCGTACCTGCCGCGGGCAACCTCCTTGATCCGGATCTTCAGGGTGCGGCCCCGGCTTTCGCACACCGGCAGCGGACGGCGGAACTGGTTGACGTTGTCGATCGCGTTGGTCGGTCCGAGGTCGTACCGCGTCATGCTGCCACGCTGTCGTTCGAGGGGGTCACGTTTTGCTCGGCGAGGTCGGTGCGTTGTAGCAGGGCGCCCCGGTCGGCGTCGTAGAGCGAGATCTGCATGCGCAGCGGGCCGGGCCGGCGCGGCACGACCTCGAAGAGCTGTGCGGTGAGCGGAGCCCAGGCGTCGAGCCGCGCCGCGCGGGCCCGCGGCGTCACGTCGGCGTCGTGCGCGTCGAGAAGGACCGATACCCGGCGGGCGCCGGCGGGCGGCAGCCGCTTTGTCAGTGCGGGCGCCGTGATCGAGTAGCCGACGGTGAACGGCGTGCCCACGCGCAAGGCGTCGTGCTCGCCGCGCTCCAGCCAGGCGACCGGCTCTCGCCCGCCGGGCTCGCTGGCGAACGCATCGGACGGCAGCCCTGGCAGGCCGGCCGCGCCGAGCGCGCCCGCCGCGCCGGCCGGGTCGCCGTGCGCGTGGAAGACAAGCGCCGCGCCGACGAGCGTGCTGGTGGCTCCGGCGATGTCGCCGGTGCTGAGCAGCAGTTCGCCCTCGGCCCAGCGCAGCCCGGCCCACAGCGGCGCCCGGTCGTGCCACAGCAGCGGCTCGACGAGCTCGGCGTCGGTCGTGGCGAAACCGTATTGCTCGATCGCTTCGCCGCGCCGGTCGCACGCGAGCAGCGCCCGGACGAGGACGCTGCGGGCACGGACGGCACCGACATGGTCGTGCATGTGCTGGAAGCGGTAGAGGGCCTCGGCCGCCCGGTGCACGGCGCGGGCGCCCGTGTGGTGACGGTTGCGCGCGTCGGCCCGGAACTCGTCGAGGCGCAGCTCGGCCAGCCGCAGCAGGATCACCGCGGCCCGCGACGCGTCGTCCTCGTAGCGGGGCAGCAGCTCCCGCAGTACCCCCGACGCGGCGCGCCACCGGCGCCGGCGGCGCAGCACCTCGGCCGCCGCCCACTCGTACCAGAACTCGGCCTCCGCATCATGCTCGCCGGCGGGGCGCTCGCCGACCGACGTCCGGTCGTACACCGCAGCCACCCGCATGAGGCTGACCAGCCGCTCCGTGTCGCGGTCCTCGGTCCGGCCCGCCAGCAGTGCGGCGCGACGCAGCTCGTGGTCGGCGTCGCGGAGGTGCCCTGCGCGCAGCAGCGCTTCCCCGATCCGGCGGTATGCTTCGGCCTCGAGGCGGGTGGACCGCGCGCCGGGGTCGGCATTCGCCGCCGCGGCGGCGGCGTCGAGCGCCGAGAACGCTTCGGCACAGCCGGGTAACTCTTCGTCGCCCCGGCGGTAGCCGCCCAGCCGGCCCAGGAACCGGCCCCTGGCCAGCTGAACCCGGATCCGCGCGTGCGGGTCGTCGTCGGTCTCGGCGTTCCACTCGGCCGTCTGGAACGCCGCCGTGACATCGCGCCGGTCCACCTCGTCCGGCACCGAGTCGCCGAGCTGCGCCGCGATGCGCCAGGTTACGCCGCCGCGTCCGGCCCCGTCGGTGGCGCGGACGCAGCGCAGCAGGTTGCGGTACTCCGCGCGGACCCAGCGGTCGGGCAGCGGCTGCTCGTCCAGCGCGTGGGAGTACGACAGGCTTCCCTGCTCCGGGGGTGTCTCGCTGGCGAGCCGGAACACCTCCTGGTAGACCTCGTCGAAGCGGCTCATCGGCCAGTCGAGGTCGATGCCGCTCTCGCGGAGCCGGGTCTGGGCGAACGCCCGGAACAGCGGGTGGAAGCGATAGCGGTCCAGGCCGCTGACTTGGTCGAGCCCCGCGAGCTCGAGCAGCTGCCGTTCGGCGAGCCGGCTCACGATCGAGGCGATCTCGGCCTGGTCGCCGCGGTCGCTGTCGAGCCCGAGCAGCGGGATGAGCATCCAGGGCACCAGGCTCGGCGTCTCCAGCAGCGACAGCAGCTCGAACGCGCGCTGCTCATCGGCGGTCAGCCGGGCGTATTCGCTCTCGATCCGCTCGTAAACGATCTGCAGCACGTCGGCGAGTTCACCGTCGTCCTCCTTCTCCTTCTCGTCCGGGCCGGGCGGCGGCGCCGCCAGCTCCCGCAGGCGCCGCGCGGCCTGCGGCAGCCCGATGCGCTCGCGCACCACCGCGTCGCCGACGGCACGAATGGCCAGCGGCAGCCGACCGAGCCGATCGACGATCTCGATCGCGAACTTCTCGTCGTTGGCCTCCATGTTCGTCACCGCCCGCAGCATCTCCAGCGCGCCATCCATGTCGGGCACGTCGAGCCGGAACGACCGGACGCCCAGCGCCGGGCCGAGGTCGCGCCGGCTGGTGACGATGACCGCGCATTCCTTGCCGGTCGGGATCAGCCGGGCCACCTGGTCCTGATCGCGGGCGGCGTCGAGGATGACCAGCACTCGGGCGGACGCGGTGAACGACCGGAACCGGGCCGACCGGTCGACGGTCGAGGCCGGCACCGCCTCGCCGGGCCGTAGAGCGGCCAGGAATCGGCTGAGGATCTCGGCCTCGGCGCGGATGTTGCCGGCGTTGCCGAGATTGGCGTACAGCTGACCGTCGGGGAACGCGTCGGCCAGTTCGCGGGCGAGTTCGCGGGCGAGCGCGGACTTGCCGACTCCGGGCATGCCGTGAATCGGCAGGATGATCGCGCCGTTGGACTCCCCGGGCCGGCGGAGCTCGTCGAATCGGCTCCGTAGCCTGCGTAGCTCCCAGTCGCGGCCCCGGAATGTGACCAGGCGCGGCGGGCGCTCACGCAGCCGCCGCGGCCGGACGCGGGCGAGCGTAGCCAGCTCGACCGCGGCCGCGGCCGCGGCGGCGAGCAGGACCACGCCGAGGCCGCGCCACCACCAGGAGCCGGTCCCGAGATACAGCCAGGCGGCGCCGACCGACCCGCTCATGACAGCGGCCCCGGCCGCCCACACCGCCCTGGTCATCGCCTCGCACCGCCGCTCGCCGTGACGGCCGTCCGCGACGCCCGCTGCGCGGCCCGCCGGTCGGCACGAACCCGCTCGGCGCGCCGGTGATTGCCGACCGAGCGGTACAGCCACTCAGCCATCCGCCACAGGTTCTGCGCCTCCTCGTGCTGGCCCAGGCCGGCCTGCGCAGCCGCCAGCCGGTCCGCCGCCCGGGCCTCTACCCAGGTGTCGCCGCAGTTGCTGAACGTCTCCAGCGCCTCGGTCAGGAATCGCACCGCGGCCTCGGTGTCCCCCTCCGCCTGCAAGGCCCAGCCGATGATCTCCCGGCAATGCCCGCTGCCATACCGGTGGCGCATCTCCTCGAAGCCGTCCAGCGCCTCCGAGGCCAAGGCAATCATGTCGGTGGGCCGCCGGTCCTTTCGTGCGGCCTGGGCCCGCTCGTAGCCGATCCAGCTGTACCAGAGGCGCTGACCCAGTCGCTCGGCGTGCTCGGCACCGACCCGCAGGATCTCCTCGGCTTTGCCCGGGAGGTCAAGGGCCAGCAAGACCCGGCTCTCGGAGTAGGCGAGCGGTGCCCATTGCCGGGGCTGGCCGGTGCTACGCCGGCGGGCCTCCCCGATGTACTGCCGGCCCCGCTCCGGGTCCGACCCCAGCGACTCGACGACGGCGAACTCGCGGAGCAGCCGGACGTGCTCGACCCGGTCGCCCAGGCGCGAGCATCGGTCCAGCGCCTCGGCCAGCTGGCCTCGGGCGGCGTCGAGCTTGCGCAGCCGCCGCAGCAGCTTCGCCTCGATGCGCAGCGCGCGGACCCGGGCCAGCGACTCGTCCTGCGATGGCGACAGGGCCAGCAGCTCCCGGACGTCTTCGAGGCCGCCGAGTTCGGCGAGCAGGTCAGCCATCGCGACGGTCGCCTCGGCCTCGCCGGCCGGGGAGATCTCCCGGGCGAGCGCCACGGCGTCGCGGGCGTTCTTGAACGCCCGGGAGATCGCGCCGTTCTCCATCGTCGCCTGCACCCGTTCGAACACCTCGCCCAGCTCGTCGCGCCGTTCCCGGCGGTTGGCGCGGCCCTCGGCGAGCCGCTCCCGCGCCGCGCGCTGCTCGTCGTCGTCGAGCTGGTCGGCGGCGATCCGGCGGGCGTACCGGTCCACATGCTCGAGCAGCCGGAAGGACTGGATCCCGGCGGCATCCTCGCTGCGCCGCTCCAGCAGACCGGCATCGGTGAGTCGCAGGCAGTACGTCCACGCGTCCGACTCACTGCTGTTCAGCAGCATTTCGAGCTCCCACGGGGCGAAGATCCGCCCGTCGAGCAGGCCGAGGCTGACGACCGCGTACTGCTCGCCACGGGTGAGCATCGCGTAGGCGAGGTCAAGGGCCTTGTCGAACTTCTGCTGGCGGCCGTTGCCGTGCTCGGCCATCAGCTGCTGGGCGAGGGCCAGGCGGCTGTGCGGCCGCTGAGCCAGGGCCATCCCCACCAGCTGAATCGCCAGCGGGTGGTACTCCGCCGCCCGGACCAGCTCAGCCGCCGCTTGGGCCTCGGCCTGGACCCGCTCGACGCCCGCGATCGCGCCGAGCATCACCAGCGCGTCGCCGGGCCGCAGCTCGGCCAGCGGGAACGGCTCGGCGGCCAGCCCTTCGACCGGTCCCCGGGAGGTGACGATCGCCGCACACCAGGGGCTCTGCGGCACCAGCTGCGCCACCTGGTCGAGGCCGGAGACGTCGTCGAGCACGATGAGCAGCTGGTTACGCCG
Source organism: Dactylosporangium sp. NPDC048998 (assembly GCF_043197855.1). NCBI lineage: Bacteria > Bacillati > Actinomycetota > Actinomycetes > Micromonosporales > Micromonosporaceae > Dactylosporangium > Dactylosporangium sp. NPDC048998. The sequence goes on along the minus strand of NZ_JBICTV010000008.1, from coordinate 23,231 downwards.
GCTCAGGCGGCGGGTCAGGCGCCGGTACAGCACGGCCTGCGCCTTCGGTCCCTCGGGCATCGCCGAACCGGCCGGGCTCAGCGCCTCGATGAACCGGCGGCGCATCTTGGCGACCGAGTCGGCACGCGACGCCGCCGGCTCCGGCGTGCTGTCAGTGACGAACCGCGCGAACAGCTCGCCGCCGTTGAACTGGTCGGCGACTCGGTGGGCGGTATAGACGGCCAGCGCGGTCTTGCCGATGCCGGCGACACCCCAGATGTTGGCCACGCGAGGGCCGCTCGACGGGCCGCGTAGGAACGCCTCGAGCGAGGACACTTCCGATCCTCGGCCGGCAATGTACGTCGGCGGCGGCGGCAGGTTTGACGGCGGCACGAAGGCGGACATCTTTGCCGAGCGCCTGCTCAGGTGCCGCGCGAGCAGACCAGCGACGAAGCCGGCGGCCACCGCGACGAGCAGTGGCGCCTCGCGGGCCGGCGCCGCCACCGCCACGATGCCCGCGATGACGGCGGGAGCGGCGAGCGCCAGCGTCACCAGCACGCCCTCGGGCCGGGACCGATACCGCCGAAGCCATCGATCCACGGCAACCCCCTACGACCAGTAAGGTCAGCATGACCCAGAGGTTGACGGAATGCCATACACGAACAGGGGAGTGATGTTTGGTCCGATGCGGTGCTCGTTGTTGTCGGCGCTGCTCCCAGTCCTACCTGCCACTGCCCGACCCGCACTGTGACTTGGCCGTAGCGAGACTCTCCAGGCGGGCGGCAAACTCATACGTCGTGGAAAGCTTCGTCGCCGCCATCATCGCCGTTGCGGGAACCCTACTGGGTTCCATCGTTACGTTCGTCTTTCAGCGCGTCAGCGCGCAGCGTGCGGAGCGATTCGCCCGGGATGAGCGGCTTCGCCAAGAACGCCTCGCCAGCTACAGTGCCTTCGCCGGAGCCATCACGGAACTCCGGCAAAGCGTCATCAGCCTGTGGTTCACCCGCCGCAACCACACTGAAGGAACTGAGCTCACGGCCGCGCAACGAGAGTCCGACCGCCTGGGTGCGGCCGCCGACCACGCCCGCTTCCGAGTGCAGTTGTTGGCCGAGGACCCCCAGCTCATGACGCTCGCGGACGCGGCGGTCGAGCCCATCGGCGCCATCGTCCGTGCCGTCGATCTCGCCGCACTGCGAGAGCACGAAACGCGATGCCAGAACGCCCTGACAGCGTTCATCACGGCCGCCGGCGCGCACGTCCGCTGACTCGTCACCACGCGGGTCCGGGCGTCTCCCGGCGGACGTTGAGTTCACGCAACAGCGCCCGCCGTCAGCCCCTGAGTGCCGGGCTGAATCAACGCACATCGGCTTCAATGCCTTGACACAAGTCGGGAGAATGGGCGCGCCCGGAACCGCTACAGTGTGCCGGGCGCTTCCCTATCAACGGGCTCCAATGGCTTGAAAATCGTCGAAAGTTGATCTTAGAGAGGTCAGCCGTATGGTCGAGATCGGTGCGTTGGCGGGATCCGCGGCAACGGCGATCATTTCTGCGATGGCCGGTGATGCCTGGTCCTGGGTCCGTGCCGAACTGTCGAAGCTGTTGGCGCGCAGCGACAAAGCGCGGGAACGTGAAGAGATCGCACGTCTGGATACGTTCAGGGCTGAGCTCGCCACTGTCGCCGAACGGGATGTGCACAATCGTTTGCACGGGTACATCGAGGCAAGACTGGGCGACGATACCGCATTGCGCGACCCACTCTTCGCCTTGATTCAAAAGATCTACATCGAGGTGGGCATCGATCCGCCCGATGTGTTGACCGCGCAGCAGGCGAACGCGTCCAACAGCGTCGTGGTACAAGCGGGCGGCGACGCGAACGTAGTGGTTTCCGCGCCGCACGTCATCAACTTCACCGCGATGACCGGGCAGGAGGCCGCCCGGCGGCTCGAGGCGATGAGTCTCGACGACGCCCGGGCGGCGCTCGCCAACATGGACCCGGCGCTTGCCGCTCGGCGGCTCGCGTTCGTCGGACCCGCACGGGCACGGGACCTGCTCTCAAACGTCGACGAGGCTTTGCCGCCGAACTGCTGGCGAACATGACCTCCTCGGAGCAGGCCGCCGGCCTGCTGGCCGCGGTGGAGCCGACACAGGCGGCGGCGATCCTCGATCTGGCCTCGCCGGACTGGGCCGTCGCAAGGCTGGCAGAGATGGATCCTGACCGAGCCCTCATGCTGCTGGCCTCGATGGGCGCCAAGCGCATGGAGAACCTGCTCGCCGCGATGGAACGCCAGCAAACGGTCCGGCTGCTCAGCGCGGTGAGCAAGGTCTTCGCCGACCAGCAGCGGGCACGCCTCGGACTCGACTTCGCGCAACGCGAGGCGCAGCAGATCATCGACCGGGCCAACCTGGAGGCGGAGGCGATTCGAGCGGCTGCGCAGCAACAAGCCGACGCGGTGCTCTCATCTGCGACGCAGCCCTCCGTCGCCGGTGAAAGCGCCCAACCCAAGCTGCCCCCGCAGCAACGGAAGGCCGAGCCGGAAGCCGACCCCGAATCCGCACCTCCCCGCGATACCAGCGTCCAGCCAGCGATTGCTCCGGACGAACTGATGACACTGCCGACAGAGCTGTTCCTCCTGATGCACGGCAACGACGGCCGCCCTCGACTTCACCAGGCGGCGCTGGAGTTGGCGATCTGCGGGGCCACCCTCTGTGAGCTGGTCCGCAGCGGACTCCTGACGGTCGATGCCGACTGTCCCGTCGTCGTGAGCGGCAGGGAATGCACCGACCAGATCGGAGCGCTCGTCCTGCAGAGCCTAGCCACGGAGCCCCGACAGTCCGTCGCGCTCTGGTGCCGGCAGCTCCGCCGGGAACTGTTCCTGCGGTTCGCCCAGCGCCTCGCTGACACCGGCACGGTGCTGCCGGTACACAGGCGAAGGATCCTCGGGGCGACAGTCCATTACAAACCGAACGACCAGGCAAACGCCAACCAGCCTGCCGTCCGGCTGGTGCGATTCATGCTCGACTCCTCACAGCAGATCGATGAGCGCACGTATCTGCTGGCCGCAATCGTCAAGATCCTTGGTGCCGAAGCGGAGCTGCCGGCCGACCTGCGTGGTGCTGAGGTTCGGGAACTCCTGGCGAACCTGCTGAAGTCGAGGAGGCTGACCGCCGATCTACAGGCTGTCGTGGACGGCATCGAGGGCGCGTTCGTCTCGCTCATCTCGCTCCCGCGGATGCAGTGATGGTCACGCCACGCCGTCGACGTACGCCGGGCAGGGCTGGTCCTCTTGGGTCGCGTACCTGAGCGCTCAGTTACATACATCCGTGATGTGTTTGCCCTGCTCTCCTTTTCCAGGAAGTTCACAGGTGTGACTTTCATCACTGCCAATCCCGTTGTCGCAGAACGAAGGACGTCTGTCGACGAAGCGGCGAACGGCTGGGTTGTGCGTGTCGATGTCAGGACCTAGAGTCCCCGCCCGCTGAGATCAAGTTGTGTGGATCACGGGGAGTGGCGATGTCGTCGGCGTGGCGTTCGCGCGTGTTCATCAGGTTGGGCGCTGGCCGCCCGCGGCGGGCCGTGGCGGTGGTGACCGCTGCGGTGATGACGTTGTCGTTGGCTGAGGTGTTGCCGGGACGTGCCGAGGCGGCGCCGGCTCCGGTGAAGCCGCCTGCGCCGGTGTGTGGTGATGAGCGTGCCGATGCGACGTCGGCGTTGGCGGCGGCGCGGTTGTGCGGCAAGCGCATCGAGGTGACCGACGCGCGTACAGAGACCACGCAGGTGTGGGCGCTGCCGGAGGGTGGGTTCACCAGTCAGGTGCATGCCGGGCCGGTGCGGTTCAAGCAGGGCGACGTGTGGAAGCCGGTCGATCTGACGCTGCAGGTGCAGCCCGATGGTTCGGTGGCCCCGGTCGGTCACCCGCGTGGTCTGAAGCTGTCGGGCAAGGCGGCGGGTGCGGGGGAGCACTCGCTGGCCAAGCTCGACGGCGACGACGGCGCGCTGAGCATGGCGTGGTCCGGTGCATTGCCGGCTCCGGTGCTGGCGGGCAACGTCGCGACGTATCCGGAGGTGCGGCCCGGGGTGGACCTGGTGGTGACCGCCACGCGGACCGGGTTCGAGCAGAACTTCGTCGTGAAGAACCGGGCCGCGTTGGCCGCGTCGGCGACGCTCGGCCTGCGGATGAGCACGCCGGGAGTGACCACGGCGCCGGACGGTTCCGGCGGGTTGTTGTTCAAGGGCAAAGGTGGGCGCAGCGCGGGCCGGATCCCGCAGCCGACGATGTGGGACGCACGGGTCGGCGCCAACTCCGGTGATCACCTGCGGGTCGCGCCGGTCGGTTTGACGCAGGTCCGTCACGGCGATGACGTCGACCTGACGTTGACGCCGGACGCCGCGTTCCTGGCGGACCCTACGTTGCAGTTCCCGGTCACGATCGACCCGTCGGTGTATCCGACGTTCAACACCTTCGTGCAGACGGGCTACACCACCGACCAATCCGGGTCCACGGACCTGAAGCTCGGCTACTCCGACGACGGCGGGTCCTGGACGGCGCGGTCGTTCCTGGCGTGGAACACCGGGTTCCTCGCCGGTGCGAAGGTCACCTCGGCGACGCTGTACCTGTGGGAGTACCACTCCTGGTCGTGCCGCGCCGCTGACTGGGAGGTGTGGCTCACCGGTGCGGTGAGCACCGCGACGCGGTGGACGAACCAGCCGACCTGGATATCCAACCATCACACGTCGAACCAGACCAAGGGATACAGCTCGTCCTGCGCGGCCGGGTGGGTGTCCGCGCCGGCGACCGGTGTGTTCCAGGCCGGGGCGACAGCCGGCTGGACCACGACCACGATGGGCTTGAAGGCGACCCTGGAGAACAACCACGACTCGTGGAAGCGGTTCAACTCCGCCAACGCCGCCAGCAACATTCCGTACGCGACGATCACGTACAACAGCCCGCCGCGCGTGACGAGCTCGGGAACGGTGCCGACCACGACGTGCGCCACCGGCGCGAACCGGCCCTACATCTCCACCCGCACGCCGGTGCTGCAGGCGGTGATGAACGACCCCGACGGCGGCAACGTCGTCAACCAGTTCGAGTGGTACCAGGCCGGCGGCGCGATGATCGGCAGCGCCAACGTGACCGCACCGTCCTCGACCCAGGCGTCGACCACCGTGCCGACCGGCGCGTTCGCCGAGGGTGGCAGTTACAGCTGGCGGGTCCGGGCCGTGGACACCGCCGACAACACCCTCACCTCGGCCTGGACGGCCTTCTGCGAGTTCACCGTCGACAGCGTCAAACCGCTCGTTCCAACTGTGTCATCGACGTTGTACCCGTCGATCGCGACTGATAACACCTGGGGTCACGGCGGCTACGGCAAGGCCGGTACGTTCACGTTCACCCCCGCTCCGGGCGACACCGTGGTGGCCTACACCTACCAGCTGGACACCGACGCCGCGCCGACCACGGTCACCGCGGGCAGTCCGACGACGGTGCAGATCACACCCAGCGAGGACGGCCGCCGCACACTGACGGTCCGGGCAAAGAGCCGTTCCGGGCTGCTGTCGGATCCGAACACGTACGTGTTCAACGTCGGCCGGGCCGGGTTGAAGATGCCGCGGCCCGGCGCCAACGTCGTCAAGCGCACCAAGCTCGCCGTCGACGGTGACGGCACCTACACACGTGCCACGTTCCAGTACCGGCGTGGACCCGGCGCGGCGGAGTACGACATCCCGCTCGCGCACCTGCACAAGGCCGACGGTTCGGCGGTGACCGTGAACCCGGTTCCCCTTGCCGGTCTCGGCGGCAATGCGATCTGGGACGCGGTCGACACCCTCGGCACCGTCGGCGGCGTCGTGCAGGTCCGGGCGACGCTCTACCCGGACGCGGACGGGCAACCCGGATACGCGACCCAGTGGGTCACCGTGACCGTCGATCCGAACGGCCACGGCGCCGCCGGCGACGGCGCCGGACCCGGCTCGGTGAACCTCCTCACCGGCGACTACTCGCTCTCAGCCGGCGACGTCGACCAATTCGGCCTCAGCGTTGGCCGCGCATCGTCTTCACGCGAGCCGAACGCCGGCTGGATGCCGCAGGGTGAACGCCTGCCGGCGAGCCTGCAGCAGGTCACCGACACCGTCACCGGTTTCGCCACCGGCGGCACCACGACCGCGACCCGGGTGACGAACTTCGGGCAGGGCTCCTCCACCGACTCGCTGAAGGTCGTGCCACTCGCCACGAAGCCCGCCGGTTTCGGCGCGACCGACACGTTCGTCGCGCTCGGCGACGACCAGTACGCGCTACGGCACGGCATGAAACCCGGCAAACGCTACCGGGTCACCGGCTGGATCTACGTGCCGGCCGCGACCGGACTGGACGCCACCGAGCCTCGGGCGCGACGTATCGTCGGGTTCTACAAGGACAGCGGCGGCGCTTACCAGGAGTTCCGCTCCGCACAGGCCCAGTGGGTCGACGGCTGGCAGGAGCTCACCCTCGATCTTGCCATCCCGGCCGGGGCGACGGAGGCGTTCTTCCGCCTCTACAACGGCAACGGCTACGGCTCGAACAAGGCCGTCTTCTGGGACAACCTGTCACTCAAGGAGATCGTGGCCCCGTTCGGCCCGCAATGGCGGGGCGGCACCGACGGCGGCGTGGCGGAGGTCGACTATGAGTCGCTGACCTTCCCCTCGCCGGACCTGGCGAAGATCACCAGCGCCGGCGGCGGCTATTACACGTTCGCCCGCAGCACGGCGGGAGCGTTCTTCCCCGAGCCGGGTGCGGAGGACCTCAACCTGGTGAAGGTGTCCGACACCGTCTACGAGCTGCGGGAACTCGACGGCACGACCACCCAGTTCACGAAGCAGAGCGAAACGTTCCTGGTCTCCACGACGTGGACCTCGGACCAGAACTCCACCACGCGATACCTCTATGACTCCTCCGACAACCGGACCTTGGTCAAGCGGGTGATCAACGCGGCCGAGCCCGGTGTGGGCGACTGCACTGCGGCGGTGCCAGCGCGGGGCTGCGAGGTTCTCGAATACGACTATGCGACGGCTACCACGGCGTCCGGGTCAACGTTCGGGAACATCATCGACCAGGTTCGGGCGGTCAAGATCTGGTCGTGGGACCCGGTCACCAGCACCGAGACCGCGGTCGAGGTCGCGAACTACGCCTATGACAGTCAGGGCCGGCTGCGCGAGGTCTGGGATCCCCGGCTGTCGCCGCCGTTGAAGACCACGTACGACTATGACAGTGCAGGGCGGGTCACCAAGGCCGGCACCGCCGGTCAGTTGCCGTGGATGTTCGACTACGGCGCGGTCGCCGGTGACACGAATGCCGGCCGGCTCTTCAAGGTCCGGCGGGCGGCACTCGTCGCCGGCACGAAGAACCAGCTCGACGGCGAGGTGGCGACCACCGTCGTCTACGGCGTGCCGCTGACTAAGGCGGCCGGCGGCCCGCATGACATGAACGCCGCGGCGATCGCCACGTGGGCACAGACCAACCTGCCTACGGACGCCACCGCGGTCTTCACCCCGCAGTTCCCGCCGACGACCAACTTCGCCGACAACGCCAACCCCGGCACGGGCGGCTACACCTACGCGACCGTCCACTACCTCGACGCCTCCGGACGCGAGAGCAACACCGCCACTCCGGGCGGGCACATCGACGCCCAGGAGTACGACGAGCACGGCAACGTCGTGCGGGCGCTGAAGGCGGAGAACCGGGAGCTGGCGCTCGGCACACTGCCCGGCGCGGCGAGCATGGCGGCGGACCTCGATCTGCCGGCCGACCCGGCGTTGCGGGCGGCCCTGCTGTCCACGGTCAGCACCTACAGCCCCGACGGGACCGATCTCCTCGAGGAGCTCGGGCCGGTGGTCCGCATCGCGCTGGAGCGCGACCTCGCCGCCGCCGGCAAGACCACGCTCGTCGCCGGCACACAGGTGGTCGCGCGTAACCGGACCATCCACCGGTACGACGAGGGCAAGCCGGATGGCGCCACCTACCACCTGCGAACCACGATGATCACCGGGGCGGCTGTCGACGGCTACCCCGATGCCGACACCCGGATCGTCCGCAGTGGATACGGCGCGGAGAAGGGCGGCGCGTCCGGCTGGGCGCTGCGCAAGGCGACGTCCGCGACCAGCGACGCAGGCACGTCGTACACGGTGTACGACAGTGCCGGCCGCATCGTCGAGGCCTGGGGCGTCGGCTCCAACGGCGCGGACGCACTGGTGGAGAAGAGCATCTTCTACACGGCGGGGGCCAACCCGGCCGACGCCGCGTGCGGCAACAAGCCGGAGTGGGCCGGGCAGGCGTGTGTGAGCAAGCCGGGTGGCGCGATCACCGGCCAGCGTGCCGACATGGTCGCGCAGCTGCCGGTGCGGCGGGTCGAGCAGTACAACCGGGCGGGCGCCAGCACCGTGGTGTCCGAGACGGTCGGTGCCGACGTGCGCCGCACCACCTCCCAGTTCGACGCGATCAACCGGCTCACGTCGGTGAGTGTCACCTCGACGCTCGGGCTGCCGGTGCCGGATGTGACCGTCGAGTACGACCCGGCCAACGGCAAGGCGATCCGCACGACGTCCGCCGGACTGACGATCAGCCGCGACTACGACCAGCTGGGTCGCTTGATCGCCTACACGGACGCGGACAGTGCCGTCACCCGCAGCGAGTTCGACCGCTTCGGCCGGCTGAGCAAGGTCACCGACCCGACCGGTAACCAGACGTTCGGCTACGACCTGACGAGCGAGCCACGGGGCCTGGTGACCTCGGTCACGGACTCGGTCGCCGGCACGTTCAGCACGAAGTACGCGGCCAACGGGCAGCTGACCGAGCTGAAGTACCCGGGCGGCATCACCCGGACCGACACGCTCGACGCGTCGCTGGCCGCGGTCGGCCGGCGGTACGTGCGCGACTCCGACGGGTCGACGATCTTCAGCGAGGCCATCGTCGAGAACACCCAGGGGCAGTGGATCAGTGACGTCTACACGGGCGGCACCAAGACCTACGGCTACGACGTCCTGGGCCGGCTGACCTCTACGACACAGACGACCACGACCAGCTGTGTCAACCACCAGTACGGGTACGACTCCCGCACGAACCGGACGGTCAAACGCACCTACCAGAGCACCGGGCCGACGTGCCCGGTCACGGAGACTGCCGACGCCACCGAGAACCACACGTACGACACCGCCGACCGGATCACGGATCCCGGCTATTCGGTCGACGCGTTCGGGCGAGTGACCGGCATGCCGTCTGGCCTCACCAACACCTACTACGCCAACGACATGGTGGCTTCCCAGCAGTCCGGCACCCAGCGGGCGGACTGGACCCTCGACCCCGCCCGCCGGCTGCAGGCCTTCACCAGGGGCACGACCGGGCCATCGACGACCACCGCGTCGAAGCTCAACCACTACAGCGACGACGGTGATTCGCCGCGGTGGATCGTCGAGGACACCGCGACCGGCGCCGTGACCCGTAACGTCGTCGGACCCGACACGGGCCTCGTCGCGACGACCGACGCGACCGGATCCGTGCGGCTCCAGCTGACCAACCTGCACGGCGACGTCGTCGTGACGACGGACACGGCGCTGACCAGCGTGCAGCTCTCGGAGTACGACGAGTTCGGCATGCCGGTGACCGCCGGTGCGTCGCGGTACGGCTGGCTGGGCGGCAAGCAACGTTCCGCGGAGACGATGGGCGACACGGTGCTGATGGGGGTCCGGCTGTACGCGCCGAGCCTCGGGCGCTTCCTGCAGGTCGACCCGGAGCTCGGGGGGTCCGCCACTGCATACGACTACTGCGACGCCGACCCGGTCAACTGCTTCGACCTCGACGGCAAATGGCCGTCGCTGCGCCGGGCCTTCAACTGGGTCAGCAACAATGCCGGCAACATCGGCTCTGTGCTGGGCACAGCCGCCCTCGTGATGTCGTTCATTCCCGGGCTGCAACCGTTCGCCGCGGTCGTCGGCACAATCGCGACCGGCTTCAGCCTCTGGGGCGCCTACAACGACTACAAGGCCGGCAACAAGTTCTCGGCAGCGCTCACCGTCGCGACCTCCATTCCCGGCGTCGGCGGCGTCGCGCGGCTAGGCAAGTTCGGCTATGCCGGTGTCCAGCTCACCAGGGCGAAGACGGCCCGGAAGGCCTATCAGGCCGGTCGGAACAGCCGCGCCGCAAAGGAGCTGCTGAACCGGGTGGTCAAGAAGGCCGATACCGCGAAGCGGGAGGCGCGAAAGGCACTCCAGGGCGACAAGCTGTCGGTCGGGATCGGCGTCTTCGACGGGTCGAAGACGGGATGTGGCCTATGGACCAGGTGCCGCAAGAAGGTCGGGCAGAAGTGGGTCGGCACCGGCTACGCGAACTATTGATGATACGCCACGGTATCCTCGATCCGTGACGAAAGGACTGAGGCCCAGGCCGGCGGCGTCGCTGGACCTGGGCCTTCACCTTGGCAGGTTGCTGCGCCGGCCACTGGCCCGGTGGCTGAAAATGGCGCCCGCCGAGATCGAGGACGACCTGCGGCGGACCCCGACAACCTGGGACGAGATGGCCCTCAGCCATTGGCTGCGGCTCTTTGCCTGGGGTGGCGCCGCCGGCGCGTGCTTCGTGCTCGGCATCGCGTCGGCCACGGTCGAGCAGCTCGTGACCGGCCACTCGGGCCAACCGTCGGCGGCCCTGCAGGTGCTGTTCGGCACGGCGCTGGTCACCGCGCTCCTCCACTACGTGGCGGCCTTGCTCGTTGGCCGGGCGGCCCGACGCGGCGAGCGGGCGACGCCGACCCGCCGCACGAGCGGACACGGCCGAGCGGCGTCGTCAGGTCGCCGGCCTGCCAAGCGCGGCGCGGCGGTGGGCCGTGGGAACACCGCACCGGACGGGCCGGCGGGTCTGGCCCGGGTGCTGCTGTGGCCCGGCAACCGGTACTTTCTGGTCGCCGCCGCGTTCTTCGCTGTGGCGGTGGTGAGCGTCAGCGGCTGAGACGCCGGTCGCGCCGGCCGAGTATCAGGGCCCGTGTCGAACTGGATGGCCGGCGATCCCGGCGGACGGCACGGCCTCGGCCGGTGCCGGGGTCCGCCGGGGCCACCAGGCGCGCTCGCCAACCTCGAGCAGGAGTGCCGGCACCACGATCGAGCGGACGAGCAGCGCGTCCAGCAGCACGCCCAGCGCCACCACCACGCCGATCTCCACGAACGCCACCAGCGGCGCCACCAGCAGGACCGCGAACGTCGCGGCCAGCACGATGCCGGCGCTCGTGATGACCGGGCCGGTCCTGGTCAGCGCGCGCAGCACGCCGTCGCGGTGGCCGTGCCGCGCGGTCTCCTCGCGGATGCGTGCGAGCAGGAAGATGCTGTAGTCCACGCCCAGCGCCACGAGGAAGATGAAACTCACCAGCATCACCTGGACGTCCATCGCCGGGAAGCCCAGCGCGTACCGGACGATGAGCCACGAGGCGCCGAGCGCCGCGAAGTACGAGGCGACGACCGTGGCCAGGAGCAGCAGCGGTGCGATCAGGGCGCGCAGCAGTACCACCAGGATCGCCAGGACGACGGCCAGCGCCAGCGGGATCACCAGCCGGCGGTCGTGCGCCTGGGCGTCGGCCTTGGCCATGTCCAGCGCGGTGGCGCCGCCGACCCGGACCGGTCCATCGTGGACGGTCACGAGCGCGGAGCGCAGCCGGGTCACGGTGGACCGCGCGGCGGGGCTGTCGGGCGGGTCCGTCAGGGTGGCGTCGACCCGGACCAGCGTGCCGTCCAGCGACGTGACCGGCGGGTTCGCCGTTGCGATGCCCGGATCCGACCGTACCGCCGCGAGAATCTGCGGGGCGGCCGCGACCGGCGCGACGACCTGGACCGGGCGGCTCGTCCCGGCCGGGAAGTGCGCGGCGAGCAGGCGCTGCCCGGCGACGGAGTCGGGCGTGCCGGTGACCTGGTGCCCGTCGTCCAGGCCGGTTCGCATGCCCAGGCCGGCAAGCGCCAGCGCGGCGAGGACGATCGCCGTGCCCAGCCACGCGACCCTGGGCCGGGCGCCGACCAGCCGGGCGGCCCGGGACGGGCGGAACGCGGCCGGCCCGTCGCCGGTCGCGGACTCCGTGACCGCCGTCGCCGGGCGGGGACGCGGGATCGCGGGCCAGAAGACCCAGCGGCCGAGCGCGACCAGTTGCGCCGGCAGGAGCGTGAGCATCACCAGCAGCCCGCAGAGGACGGCGACGGCGCCGGCCGGGCCGAGGTCGTGGTTGAACCCCATGTCCGCGCCGAGCAGGCAGAGCAGGCTCAGCGCCACCGTCGCCGCGGACGCCGCGATCGCCGGGGCGGCGCCGCGCAGGGCCCGGGCCATCGCCCGGTGCCGGTCCGCGTTCAGTCGCAATTCCTCGCGGTACCGCGCGAGCAGGAGCAGTGCGTAGTCGGTCCCGATGCCGAAGAGGACCACGGTGACCACGACGGCGTTGCCGGGGTCGACGGTCACATGGGCGTACCGGCCGAGCAGGTAGGTGACCGCGTCCGTCAGCACCGTCGCCACGCCGACGTTGAGCAGCGGGAGCAGCCATAGTACCGGGCTGCGGTACATGATGAGCAACAGCGCCATGACCACGAGCCCGGTGACGAGCATCGCGGCGCGGCCGAGGCGGTCCCGGGAGTCGGCGGCGTCCAGGGCGTTGCCGGCCGGGCCGGTGAGGTGCACGGCGAGCCCGGCGGGCAGGCCGGTGCGGGCGATGTCCCGCACCCGGGCGGCGGTGTGGCTGCGGCTGCCGTCGTTGCGGATCGGGACGAACAGCGTGGCGGCCGCGCCGTCGCCGGCCTCGCGGGAGTCCACGGTGGACGCCGCCAGCGGGGCGATCGCCGCCCGGTCCGCTGCGATCTTCGTCCGGTCGGCGCCGGTCAGCCCGCCGGCGCGGGCGTAGATCAGGATGCCGGGGGAGACGGTGCCGTCCGGGAAGGCCTTGGCGAGCTCGGCGACCCGGGTGGCGTCCGCGCCGCGGGGCAGCTCGACGCTGCTGTCGTCGGCGGCCACCGAGGAGAGCCGGCCGGCGAGGGGCACCGCGAGCGCGGTGACCACCAGCCAGGCGGCGATCGTCAGCCACTTGGTCATCCGGCCGGACGGGAGGCGCGCGAGCCGGTCGGCGAACTTGCGTGAGAGCAACACGGAGTGCTCTCCTTCCTTCAGGAGAGTTGGGTACACGTGAGAACACGCCCTTGCGGGCGTGGTGCTGCCGCTTTCCGCTGCCGGGCACCGAGTTGCCGCTCGGTGCCCGGCCCAATGCGTTGTTACGTCTGCTCGTCGGGGAACGCATACATCCGGACCTGCAGCGTCCGCGCGCCCGGCGGGGTCTCCTCCGGCGGGCGCCTGTACTTGTAGAGCAAGGCGATGTACGCCTCGAAGAAGTCCCGCAGCTCCTCGATCGTCAGGGTCACGGACCCGCGGGAGAACGGGAACGCGTCGGTCCACGGGTCCTCGGCGTCGGCCTGCCGCCCCTGTGCCTCGCTGAACTCGGCGAGGTCGGCCGCCAGGTCACGGCGCACCATCTCGTCGAGCACGGCGCGCAGTTCCTCGCCCTGCTCGCGGCGCAGCGGGAAACGGCGGTCCTTGGGCACCACCCGCCACCACCGCTCCCGGCCGCGGGCGAGCTCGGGCACCTCCTCGACGAAGCCGTGCTTGGCCAGCTGCCGCAGGTGGTAGCTGGTCAGGCCGGTGCTCTCGCCGAGCGCCCGGGCCAGCGAGGTGGCACTGACCGGGCCCTTACGCATCTCCCGCTCGATCTTCTGTCGCAGCGGGTGGGCCATGAGGCGCAGCGCCTCGAGACCCATGACCTCCGGCTCCGGCATGGCTCCAAAGTAATCTTTGCAAAGAGATCCTTGCAACCCTGAGAAAGCCCTGAGCCGTCGATGCGTCCGGCGGCGCCGGCGGTGTTCGCCCAGCGTCGGCGGTGTGGCGTCACGAAAGTGTCATAGTCGTGCGCTGCCTCGGCGTTTTCGTCGTTGCCGGGGTCGGCATGATCCTTTGCGCTGGAACATCTCGCGGGCGGGTCTTTAGGCTGGCCGCCGACGGTATTCCGGCGCGCCGACTCGGTGGTAGGTGGCCAGTACCGATCGGAGACTCCGTTGCCGGCCCGTTGTGGCTGCGGCAGCTGCGTCCGGACCCACCCGAGGAGGATATGTGAGCACCGTCCGTCAGGCGGCCGATCTGCCGCAACAGCCGGTTTCGACGGCCGGGGAGCAGATCGGCGTCAACGGTGCCATCGCGGCCGCCCTGACTCGGTGGATCGGCTCCATGCCCGCCCTCTACGTCGCACTGGTCTTTGTTGGCGGGTGGATGGCCCTGGCGACCTGGGGACCGCTGCACCGCGCCGATCCGTACCCGTTCGCGTTCCTGCTGTTCCTGAACAACGTGGTGCAGCTCGTCCTGTGCTCGGTGATCCTGGTCGGCCAGCGGGTTCTCGGCATGGCAGCCGACCGCAGGGCGGTAGAGACCTACGAGAACGCCGAGGCGATCTTCGCGCGGGTCGCGGACCTGCAGGCCCACCTCGACCGGCACGACCGGGCACTCAGTCGCGGAGTGAGCCTGCTGCACTCCAGCCCACACCCTTGGATCGAACGGCACCGGGTGCAACCACCGCCGCAGGCCATCGACCAGGCCGTGGGCGTCAACGGCCGGATCGCGGCCTGGCTCACGCAACGGCTGGGCAGCATGTGGGCCTTCTACGCAGCCGCCGGAACCCAGGTGCTGTGGATCGGTCTGGCCGTGTTTGGCGTGCAACAGGTCGATCCGTACCCATTCGCCTTCATGACGTTCCTGTCCGCGTTGGCTCAGCTCATCTTCATGATTGTGATCATGGTCGGTCAGGACGTCCTGGACCGGGCCGCCGACCGCCGCTCCGAGCAGACCTTCCTGGACGCCGAGGCCATCCTGCACGAATGCCAGCGGATGAAGGCGCGGCTGACCGCGCAGGACCGCATCATCGACAGCCTTGCCGGCTACACCGCCGCCCAGGTCACCGAGCACCTGGCAAAGGCGATCCACCAGATCCATCTCCAGGCCACTACCGAGGACCGGCAGCCCCCGAGCGACAGCCCCGCGCTGCGGCCGTGGGAGCAGTTGCCGGAGGAAGAGCAGGAGGCGACCCGCGTCCAGGCCCGGCGGGTCGGCGAGCGGCTGGCCGCGGTCGGCTGCCTGATGGTCCCGACGTTTGATCCGACTCGCACCTTCGCCTTCAGCGACTACGAGGTGCAACTGCTGGCCCGGCTGGAGCACGAACACGAGACGACCCAGCCGACGCCATACGGGACGGCCGGAGCGCCGGTGCCCTGGGAGCAACTGTCCGACGCGGCGCGGGCCAAGCACATGGAGGCGGTACGACGCATCCCCGCCATGCTGGCCGCCGTGGGGTTCCAGGTACTGCGCGACGGCAAGGGCGACGTGCCCGGGGAAGCGGACTTCACCGCCGACGAGTGGGCGGTCCTGCAGCAGTCGATGATGGCGTCCGGCGTGCTTGTCTCACTCGCCGAGGGCGTCATGGACCCCGAGGAGATCTTCGCCCTGATCAAGGTCCTGCGGGAGGCCAGCATCACGCATCCCAACCGGTTCATCCGCGAGCTGACGGCCGCGTCCACCTTCACCACCGGGGTACGGCCCGGCACCGCGTACGCCGACTACGAGGGCCCCGCGCTCGAGGCGATCCATTCGGCGACCGCGATCATTGCCGGCAAGGCGCCGGCGGAGTTGGCCGACTTCCGCGCGCTGCTCATCGACATCGCCACGGTCGTCGCCGACGCGAACAACGAGGGTGGATTCTTCGGCCTCGGCGCCCGGCCCCGCACACCTCGGGAGGCGACGGCCATCGAAGCCGTCAGGCACGCGACAGACCTCGCCGGCGACAGCGCCGGGCTGCCCGCCCAGGTCCACGCCGCCCAGCCCATGCCGAGCGGTCACTAACCGCATCGACCCGGCGACCGCGGCGACCGCCGGGCCGCGGGTCAGGTTCGACCGGACGGCTCCGGCCTGGCGAGGGACTCGACGAGGTCGAACAGCTCCCGCAGGTCGGCGTGGAACTCCTCGGTCCAGTCGATGGGGGTGTCGAGGTGCTCGGCGAGGGCGTGGTGGCCGGGAATCTGCTCCGCCGGCACCTGCGCCCGCCGGGCCTGCGGGTCGAGCGTGCCGTCGCCGAACCGGCCGCTCACCTCGGACAGGGTGTGCCCGATCACGAACGTGCTGAGCATGCGCTCCAGCCGGGGCGCCTGCTGCGGCGGGATGCCGGCGGCCAGCAGCGCCTCGTAGGTGATGTCGACGATGCGCATCGCGGCGGGGCTGATCGCGGGCCGGGTCAACAGCAGCGGCAGCACGGCGGGGTGACGGGCGGCCACCTCCCGTAGCCCGTACGCCATCCGCTCGAGCGTCTCCCGCCAGCCGATCCCGGCCGGCGGCGCGGGGATCTCCGACAGCAGGCGGCCGACCACCCCGTCGAGGAGTTCGTCCTTGCTGCGGAAGTAGCCGTATAGCGCCATCGGGGTCAGCCCTAGGTGCTGGGCCACCGCGCGCATCGACAGTGCGTCGAGCCCGCGCTCGGCGGCGACGGTGAGCGCCGCGTCGAGGATTTCGGGCCGGCGCGATTCCTTGAGCTTCCGCACCGGGTCAGTCTACGCTGTAGACCACTAGTCTACGGCGTAGACCGGAGGTGGCTCTGTGCTGCATGCGGACGGTGTGACCAAGCGCTACGGGGCGGTGCGCGCGCTGGACGGGTTCACCCTCGACGTGGCGGCCGGCGAGATCGCGGGGCTGGTCGGCCACAACGGCGCCGGGAAGTCGACCTTCGTCGACGTGCTGTGCGGGCTGGCGCGCCCCGACTCAGGGACGGTACGCATCGGCGGCCGCTCGCCCGCCGCCGCGCGCGGCGACGTCGGGGTGGCGCCGCAGCACATCGCGCTGTACCCCAGCGCCACCGCCGCCGAGCACCTCACCCTCTTCGGTCGCCTGGCCGGCCTGCGGCGGGGCGCGCTCGCTGCCGCGATCGACGAGGTGACCCACGCGCTGATGCTCACCGACTTCATCGACCGGCGGGTTGGGCTGCTCTCCGGCGGCCAGCAGCGGCGTGTGCAGGCCGCGACCGCGCTGCTGCACCGCCCGGCGCTGCTGCTGATGGACGAGCCGACGGCCGGCGCCGACCCGCAGACCCGCGAGTCGCTGCTCGCCGCCCTGCGCCGCCGGGCCGCCGACGGCGCGGCGATCCTCTACACCACGCACTACCTGCACGAGCTCATCGAGCTGGGCTCCACGGTGACGGTCGCGCGGCGCGGGCGGATCATCGCCCGCGGCACCAGCGCCCAACTGCTGGGCAGGCTGCCCAGCGAGGTGCGTCTGCGCATCGACGGCGCCGAGGAGGTCCGGGTGCACACCACCGACCCCGCCCAGACGCTGACCGCGCTGCTCGCCCGCGCCCGCGGGGCGCTGCGCGAGGTCGACATCCGCAAGCCGTCCCTGGACGACCTCTACCGATCGCTGGCGGGCTGAACCGTGACCGAATCGCTGCGGCGCATCGCTGCCCTCGCCCGGCACAACGTGACGCTCCGGCTGCGTGATCCCGGCCAGTTCCTGAGCTACCTTGTCATGCCGATGGTGCTCATGCCGGTGCTCAAGCCCGTCTTCCAGCGGGCCGCCGCGGGCGGCGCGACCGAGGTCGTCACCGGCATGCTGGTGATCTACTCGACGCTTGCGCTGTCCATCGTGGGCACCGCGACGCTGACCGAGCGCGCCTGGCACACCTGGGACCGGTTGCGCGCCACCCGGGCCCGCAGCTGGGAGCTGCTGCTGGGCAAGACCCTGCCGGCGTACGCGGTGTTGCTGCTGCAGCAGGCGATCCTGCTGGCGTACGGCACCACGATCATCGGCGCCCACCCACACGGCGCGGGCGCGTACGGTCTGCTCGTCCTCGCCGTCGCCGTATGGAGCGCCGCGCTGCTCGCCCTCGGCAACGCCCTCGCGGCGGTGGTGCGCAGCTTCGGCGAGCTCAGCGCCGCGAGCGACATCGGCGCGCTCGCCCTGGCCACGCTCGGCGGCGCGCTGGTGCCCACGAGCATGTTCCCGTCCTGGCTGCAGGGCGCCGCCCACGCCTCGCCGGGTTACTGGGCACTGTCGATGCTCCAGTCGGCCATGCGCGGCGACGCGCCCCGCACCGTCGCGCCCGCTGCCGTCCTGCTGGCGCTCGGCGCGCTCGCCGGCGCGTTCGCCGCCCACCGCCTCACCCGCGGCTGGGGCCGCACGACGATGTTGTGAGCCGAAGGGTTGGCACGCCGATACCCGGTGTGGCCGGCCCGGCGGCCGTCAGCGGGAAACTTTCAGCGCCGTCGGACCGGCGGCACATTCCATTCGTGCGCGTCGCGACGATGTTCACTCCGAGACCGATACCCGTGCGGTTCCATGCGCGTTGACACTCGGCGCCGGGCGTTGGCCTACTGAAGCGGTTCAGTTGCGCGGTGGTCGGGGGACTGCCGCGAGTTCACCGTCCACACCGATCACGTTCGGGGTTCCACGCCAGGAGGCGTTCTCCCATGCATCAATCCCATTCCGCACCCGCCGGCTGGCGGGGCGCCCGGCGCCGGCTCGCGCTCGTCGTCGCGGCCTGCGCCGCAGTGCTCGCCGCCGTGGTCGCGGTGCCTCTTGTACAGGCGTCCGCGGCCACCACCGGCTTCGTCACCCGCTGCGGCATCCACTTCTGCCTGGGCGGCCGCTCGTACTACTTCGCCGGAGCCAACGTCTACGACACCTTCACCTACGGCGGCAGCTACGGGGACACCGAGACCCAGTGGATGGACAAGGCCCGCATCGACAAGCACATGGCCGAGATGGCCGCTGACGGGGTCACCGTGCTGCGCACGTGGATGTTCGACCACGAGACGTGGCACGGCTTCGAGCCCAGCAAGGGCGTCTACAGCGAGCAGCAGTTCTCCGAGTTCGACTACATCCTCTACTCGGCCGCGCAGAACAACATCCGGGTGATCCCGGTCTTCGAGAACTACTGGGAGGCGTACGGCGGCATCGACACCCGGCTGTCCTGGGAGGGCCTGCCCACCGGACAGGCCAACCGGTGGCGCTTCTTCAACCAGTCCGCCTGCCCGGGCTGCTTCACGCAGTACCAGAACTACGTGAAGTACGCGCTCAACCGCACCAACCACTACACGGGCGTCAAATACAAGGACGACCCGACCGTGTTCGCGTGGGAACTGATGAACGAGCCACGGTACGAGGGCCAGGGCAGCGCGGAGAACGTCAACGGGACCACGCTGCGCAAGTGGGTCGACACCATGGCCGGCTACATCAAGAGCATCGACACCAACCACATGGTCGGCGCAGGCCTGGAAGGGCACGGCACCAAGTACGGCTTCGGCGGCGACGAGGGCAACCCGTTCGTAGCCATCCAGCAGTCGCCGTACATCGACTTCACCTCGGCGCACCCGTATCCGAACGAGGGCTGGGCCAACCTCTCGCTGGCGCAGACGATCACCCTCATCAACGCCTGGCTGTCCGACTCGCACGCGGTGGTCGGCAAGCCGTTCTTCCTGGGCGAGTTCAACACCCAGGGCGTGGACCGCAGCACCTGGTGGACGTCCATCTACAACGACCTGCAGACGCAGGACGCGGACGGCAGCGCGTTCTGGTGGTACCCGGACGCGCAGGCAGGCGGCGACAATTACAGCGTCAAGCGCGGCGCACCCGAGCTGTCGGTGTTCAAGGCGCACTCCGCGTACATGGTGTCCAAGAGCGGGGGCAACCCCTCGACCAGCCCGTCAGCGTCCCGGTCGGCCTCGGCCTCGCCCTCCCCGTCCGCCTCGGCATCCCCCTCCCGTTCGCCGTCTGCATCGCCTTCGACCTCGCCTTCGCCGTCGTCCTCCACGTCGACCGGCGCCGGCTGCACGGTCGGATACAGCGTCAACGACTGGGGCGGCGGCTTCACGGTCAACGTGACGGTCACCAACACCGGTGCCACCGCGATCACCGGCTGGACTCTCAAGTGGACGTTCGGCGGCAACCAGGCGATCGGCAACACCTGGAACGCCACCGTCACGCAGTCGGGGCAAGCGGTGACCGCGGTCAACATGCCCTACAACGCCACCATCGCGGCGCGGGACAACGTACAGTTCGGCTTCCAAGCGGCGTACAGCGGCGCGAACGCGGTACCGGCGCAGTTCACCCTCAACGGGACGGCCTGCGCCAAGGTCTAAGCGTCAGCGGCGGCCGCCCTGTATCCGCTACGGGGCGGCCGCGGCCAACGCGTGCCGGGCATGGAAACGCTCGTCCAGACCGCACCATGTCCGCGTCCGGGGCCGTTGCGCGGGGGCGAGGTGGACGTCGATGCAGACCTGTCGCCGGCCTCGGGAAGCGCTACGTCGCCGGTCCTCACCCCTGAACCCGGTCGGGACGCAGCGGCGTCAACGCACGACCGGCGAGTATGTGACCACGTGACTACGGGCAGGCCGTGTGCTCGCGCGGACTGCCACTTCTTGGCGAAGCCGGACGGGCCCAGTTCGACCCCGTTGACGGATGTCCAGTGAGCACCTTCGACCTTCGCCGGCGGCTCGAACACGGCGCCGCGGTCGTCGACCGTGCCGACGTCGACCTTGTGCGGCCGTCGACAATGGGCCTCATGATTGAGTTCGAAGTTGTGCTACGGGGATACGACCGGTTCGCCGTCGACATGCTTGTGCAGGCGGTCGACGCGGCCGCGGGTGACCGGGAGCAGATCGACGCGGCGTTCAAGGAGATCTCTCCGCTGCCCGTGGTGTTGCGTGGCTACGATCGGGCTCAGGTCGATGCCTGGCTGGCGCAATGCCGGGCCGGGGGACTGGGCGCCGGTCCAGCCCCGGAAGCGGGCACCCCGGTGCTGGAGTTGTCGATCGTGCTGCGCGGCTATCGCGCCACGGAGACCGACGCGCTGCTCGCCACCGTCCACGCCGCGCTCGAGGGCGGCGACCCCGTCCGCCGGGCCGAGGCACTGCGGGCGATCACCGAGGCGCAGCTGCCGGTCGGGTTCCGCGGGTACGACCGCGGCCAGGTCGACACCTACCTGAGCCGGGCTGCGGGGGCGTTGCGCGCGTCGTGACGCCCGCACGGGCCTGCGGCCGCCATCCACCCCCTTTCAATCGACCCTAATCTCTTCTATGTCCGTCGATGTCCTACTACCATCTCCCGCAACATCTTTTCGATGGTGCCTCCGGAGGCCACGAGCTCAGTCCGGACCACCAGTAGGGAGACAGACGATGTCAGCTGTGCAGGTTCCCCGCCGTCGGGTGATCCGCGCCCTCACCGTCACGCTCGCCGCGGCCGCCCTGTCCGCCGCCGCTTCCACCCCCGCGCTCGCCGCCCCCACCGGGGAGATCCGCGGTGCGTCCGCCCCCGGCGCGATCAGCGGCAGCTACCTGGTCGTTCTCAAGCCGGCCGCGGCCGGTGCCGTGATGTCCGACCGGGCCGCGACGCTCACCAAGCGGTACGGCGGCAGCGTCGGCGACGTCTGGACCGCGGCGCTGACCGGCTTCAGTGCGAAGATGAGCGCCGGCCAGGCCGCCCGGCTCGCCGCCGACCCGGCAGTCGCCTACGTCGAGCAGGACCAGGTGGTGACCATGCAGGGCACCCAGAGCGGCGCGACCTGGGGGTTGGACCGGATCGACCAGCGCAACCTGCCGCTGAACGGTAGCTACACCTACCCGAACACGGCGTCGACAGTGCGGGCGTACATCATCGACACCGGCATCCGGACCACGCACAGCGACTTCGGTGGCCGGGCGAGCTGGGGCACCAACACCGTGGACGGCAACAACACCGACTGCAACGGCCACGGCACGCACGTCGCCGGCACGGTCGGCGGTAACACGTACGGCGTGGCCAAGGGCGTCCGCCTCATCGCGGTCAAGGTCCTCAACTGCGCCGGCAGCGGCACCACCACCGGCGTGGTGAACGGCATCAACTGGGTGACCTCCAACGCGGTCAAGCCGGCGGTGGCCAACATGAGCCTCGGCGGCGGCGCCAGCACCGCGATCGACAACGCGGTGACCAACTCGGTCAACTCCGGCGTCACGTACGCGGTCGCGGCCGGCAACGACGGCCTCAACGCCTGCAACTACTCGCCGGCCCGCGTCTCGTCCGCGATCACCGTGGGCGCCACGACCAGCACCGACGCCCGCGCGTCCTACTCCAACTACGGCACCTGCGTGAACATCTTCGCGCCGGGCTCGTCGATCACCTCGGACTGGAACACCAGCGACACCGCGACGAACACGATCAGCGGCACCTCGATGGCCACGCCGCACGTGACCGGCGCGGCGGCACTCGTGCTCGGCGCCAACCCGTCGTACACCCCGGCCCAGGTGTCCAGCTACCTGACCAGCAACGCCACCAGCGGCGTGGTGGGCAGCCCCGGCTCCGGCTCGCCGAACCGGCTGCTCTTCGTCGTCAACTGATTCCCGCCGCTGCCCGGTGGACCCGCCAAGGTCCGCCGGGCAGCGGCCGTCGCGGGGCTCAATGGCCGGGCCGGACCAGACCATTGTCGTGAAGCAGCCTGCCGGGACGAGCACACGGATGCGGCCCGCCGCCGTTCGCCGGTCTATTGCGCTTCGATCTTGCACTTGTGGTGCCTGACAAACCGGTCATCCAGGGAGCGTCTCGGCACCAGAACTGCAAGATCGACAAGGGTGAAACCGGTCGCCTTCGGCGACCTTGGCCCAGCCGGTGCCGCCCAACTCCCCGTGGGGTGGCGCCGGCATACCGGGGAGACGCCGTTAGCGGAACTGGGGGAGTGGGGGTGTACCTCTTCACTACGCCGCTCGCGCTCGGCCTGCTGCCGGCGCAAGCGCCGGCGTTGGGAAGGCCGAACGGTCAACTGTCCGACGTGGGCTTTCATCGCCGGGGGCAACGTAGGCGCGTCAGTACTGCTTCATGGTCGTCGTGGCGAAGCGATTGTTGTGGCGTATCGGCGTCCCTGCGATAGGTCTGGCAATCGCCGTGACGGTCGGGTGGCGACTGTCGTCCACCATCACGGTGCTCGTCATCGTCTGCGCGTGGCTGCCGCTGGCCGCGTGGTGCCTGTTCGCACCCCGCATCCCGGCGGCGCTGCCGATCGCGCTTGCCTTGCTCGCCGCGATCGGAACGATCCGGTGGACACTGCCCGGACAGCCGGGTGACCGGACCTTGGCGATCGCCTGGTCGACCCTGATGTGGTACCCCCTCCCCGGCGGGCTCGCGCTTCTGGCAGCGACCTGGCGTTCCCGATGGCTCGGGGACCGG